>JAHLYQ010000001.1 GCA_025127975.1 Synechococcus sp. CS-1331
CACCGCGGTGGGGTGATGCCGTCACTGCTGAGCGATCCCTGAGGGAAGAAGAACGGGCAAGGAATAGTCTCTGATCGCTCAGCGGTGAGTGATCAGGCTTGCATTCGTGCTGCGGGGCGTCCCGACCCCTGAACGCATACGGCTCTCCGGGGGTGAAACACAGGTTTTGCTTGAAAGTCTGCAGGGTCTCGTAAGCAGGGCTTGGCGCATCACTTTCGCCAAATATGAACCGGTGAGCTTTATCGCCTGGCCCTGACTGGATTGGGCCGGGCTCAAAGAGCTGCAGATATCCGCCCCCTTGGCAGCTGGGCCTAGGGTGAATTGGTAAACCCCACCTGGTGGGGGCATCTGGTATCCCCGTTTCGGCCTGGCTGGAGCGGACCATTCGGTCGCTTCCTCTGAGGCAAGAACCAAGGCAAATAGTAAGGTGTCATCCGTTCAGAATAACATTTATTCGCCGTCAACTCCAAGGGCTGTAGTTTATTGCGAAGCTAATTTCGGTCGTATCGACGGCAAAACCGCCAACGGGCTGGTTCGTCATTCACAGCGCTTCAAGATTCAGTCGATCATCGATAGCAAGCTGGCAGGCTTTGATGCGGGCCAAGTGCTTGATGGCGTCGCCACCGGCATCCCGATCCTGGCGGATCTAGCTGAGGCCCTGGCCCCAGCCAATGGCCCCGTAGACACGCTGATCTTTGGCATGGCACCCGCCAGCGGCAGGCTCCAGGCGCCCGAGCGGCAAGTGCTGCTGGAGGCGATCGCCGCAGGGCTGCACCTGATCAACGGATTGCACGAATTCCTCAACGACGACTTGGAATTTGCAGCGGCGGCGGCGGCCAAAAACGTCAGGATCGTCGATGTGCGCCGCCCCCCCGCCCAGGGGGATCTGCATCTTTTCAGCGGGCGCATCTCCTCGGTGGGCTGCAAACGAATCGCCGTGCTGGGTACCGATGGGGCCATCGGCAAACGCACCACGGCCGTGATCCTGACCCGGGCATTGAACGAACGGGGCATCAAGACGGTGATGGTGGGCACGGGCCAAACCGGGCTGATGCAGGGCGCCCGCTACGGAATCGCCCTTGACGCCCTGCCCTGCCAGTACGGCTCCGGCGAAGTAGAAGCCGCAGTTGTCCATGCCTTCGAGGCGGAGAGCCCCGAAGTGATCGTCATCGAAGGCCAGGGGGCGCTCAGCCATCCGGCCTATCTGAGCTCCACGGCAATCCTGCGGGGCAGCCAACCCCAAGCCGTGGTGCTCCAGCATGCCCCGATGCGGCAGCGGCTCAGCGATTTTCCCAAAATCCCAATGCCTACGGCGGCCAGCGAAATCAAGCTGATCGAAACCTTTGCGCCGGCCACCCGAGTGATCGGCATGGCCCTGAATCACGAGGGGATGAGCGAAGCCGAAATGACCGCCGCAATTGCTCTCTACGAGATTGAGCTGGGCATCCCGGCGACCGATGCGCTCAGCCGCTCACCCCAACGGCTAGTGGACATGGTGGTGCGGGCCTTCCCCGAGCTGAAGCCGATGGCTAACGCCATCGCCCTGTGAGCTCACCGAGGCTGGTCATCCGCCTCGACCGCCTTGGCCACAACGCCCGCAGCCTGGTCGAGCGCCTCGCGGCCAGGGGCATCTCGATCACGGCCGTCACCAAGGCCACCCTCGGCTCAGCGCCCATTGCCTCGGTGCTGGTCGCCGCCGGGGTTGCGGGCCTCGGCGAGTCGCGCATCGAAACCATCGAGGCCCTGCGCCAGAGCAACGGCTCAGTGCCGCTGACCCTGATCCGCTCACCGCTGCCAAGCCAGGTGGAGCGGGTAGTGGCGGCGGCCAACTGCAGCCTGAACAGTGAACCGGCCGTACTGGCACTGCTTTCGGCCGCGGCGGTGGACCAGGGCTGCCGCCACGGCGTGCTGCTGATGGTGGAGCTCGGGGATCTGCGCGAGGGGATCATGCCCAGGCAGCTCGATGGCATCACGGCCGAGCTGTTGCAGTTGCCCGGGCTCGACCTGCTCGGGCTGGGCACCAACCTGGGCTGCCAGAACGGGATTGGGCCTTCCGATGCCTCAATGGGCCAGCTCTGCGAGTTGGCCAGGGGGTTGGAGCTGGCCTTTGGGATCGCCCTGCCGATGGTGTCAGGCGGCAACTCCGCCAACCTGCCCTGGCTGCTGGAGGGCGGGAGGGTCGACCGGATCAACAACCTGCGCCTGGGGGAGGCGATCCTGCTGGGCCGCGAGCCCCTGGGGCGGCGACCGATCCAGGGGCTGTTCACCAATGCGTTTCAACTGGTTGGGGAAGTGATCGAAGCCGGGCCCAAGCCCACCCTGGCCTGGGGCTGCGCCGGGGAGGGGGCCTTCGGGCCGGTGGCTGGGCGGCGCGATCGGGGCGAACGCTGGCGAGTGCTGCTGGCCTTGGGCTTGCAGGATGTAGATGCCACCGGTTTGTCCCTGCCCGCCGGCATGGAGCTGCTGGGCGCCAGTAGCGACCATCTGGTGCTCGATACCGGCGGGGAAATGGTTGCGGTGGGGGCCGAAATCAGCTTTGGGCTGAACTACAGCGCCCTGCTGCGGGCGATGACATCGCCATTCGTGGCCAAAACCATGCTGGCCGGTCCGGTGCTCAGCCGGTCCGGTGCTCAGCTGAAGGGATTTAGCTGAAGGCACTCAGCTGGGCGGCGCACTCGAGGCAGGTTGCGATGCAGGCCAGAGTGAGGGCGGCAGTCCAGGCCGAACGGATCAGCCTGGTGAGCACCAGAAAAATCGGCGTGATCATCGCAGGCTGCCCTGGTCGACGGCCGTGATCTCGGCGTGGGGAACCGAAAAGGTGGGGAACCGATGGCGGCTCAAAGGCCAACGCCTGACCCAGGCGGAACCGGATGCCTCGTCCAGGTTGACCACCTGGTAGAGCGCATCAGGCTTGGAACGGAGACCGATGATTGATCCTGAATGGAAGGTCACGGGCACTGGTTCAATCTGGTACCAGCAAAACAGCACTTTTGACAATATGCCGCAATAATTTGAAAGCCCTGACATCCTGCCGCTCCCCCCTGGGGCCGGCCCTGGAGTCGAAGCTGGGGTTTCAGGGTTGGGGCGTCAGGGCTGGCTCGGTCCCGCTGGGGCCGCAAAAAACCTCTGCATCACCTCTGCCAATCCAGCGGCCAAGGGACGGTGGCCCTGCAGCCTTGGGCTCCAGATCGAGCCGCGGAGCAATTCCTGCGGCGACACCAGGGCCATGTCCTGACCCTCCAGCAGCTGCAGCTGCGCCAAAGGCACTGTTAGCTGGCCGCAGAAGACATGGGCCCGGCGCCTGGGGTTGCGGTGCTCCATGGAGTAGTGGAGCAGCTCCGCCTGCCAAGAGATCTCCTCCAACAACTCGCGCTGCAGGGCCTGCTCCGCTGTTTCACCCGGATCCAGATGGCCCCCGAACAGGCCCCAACAGCCGGGGGCCACGATGCCGGGAATGTCGTCGCGCAGCTGCATCAGCCAGCAGCCATCACGCTCCAACATGGCAAGGGCAACTTCTACGGCCTGGTTATCACTAACAGCCTGGTTATTTATTTCAGCCATGGCAATTCTCAGCTAGTGGGGGCTTCCGTGAGCTGCTCACTCAGCTGCCACAGCTTCAAGCGCTGCTGGCCATCGGTCGCGGCAGGGGCCACAGGCACTTCCTTGGGGTAGCCGCGCATTCCCCCCAGCTGGTCGGGGCCGTAATGGCCCCCGGGCCGGGCAGCGGGCGCCGTGGCAGCAAAGAGCTGGGGCAGGGCCCCCATGGCGGAGCTCTGCATCAGCGGACCCATGACTCGATAGGCCAGGGGTTCAAACCAGGAGCCGCTGGCGGCCACCGAAGCGGGCTGCAGGTTGGTGCGGGCGATGCCGGGGTGGGCGGCCAGCGAAAGCACATCGGCACCGGCGGCCAGCAAGTGCTGCTGCAGCTCCAGGGCGAACATCACGTTGGCCAGCTTGCTCTGGCCATAGGCGGCCCAGCGGTCATAGCGGCGCTCCCCCTGCGGATCGTCAAAAGCGATGCGCCCGAAATACTGGGCCCCGGAGGTCACGGTCACGACCCGGCTCGCCGGGCGAGCTCGCAACAGCGGCAGCAGCGCCATGGTCAGGGCGAAGTGGCCCAGATGGTTCACCCCAAATTGCATCTCAAAACCATCGCTGGTAAGGCTGCGGGGCAGGCCCATCACGCCGGCGTTGTTGATCAGAAGGTCGAGTCGGCCATAGCGATCGGCCAGTTCGCGGGCCGCGGTCCGCACCGAGGCCAGATCGGCCAAGTCGAGATCGAGCAGATTGATCGCACCGCCCGCCGCGTCGGCCAGCAGGGAGGTGCGGGCCTGTTCAGATCGCTGGCGGCTGCGGCAGCCCAGCACCACGGTGGCACCGCGGCGCACCAAGGCCCGGGCAGTCTCCAGCCCCAGGCCGCTGCTGGCGCCGGTGATCAGGGCCAGCCGACCGGATTGGTCGGGAATGTCGGCAGCAGTCCAGGGCATCGCAGGCCTCAGCGTGGCCAAATGCTACGGAATATGTACCTAGACAGCGTTGCTCGCCAGGGGCAGATAGATCGGCAGCCAGCGGGCCTGCAGCAGCAGCAGGGGCACCTGCTCTTGGCTGATCCCTTCACGGGCCAGCCCCTCCCGAACACCGGCGCTGGCCACGGCCTGGGCCACAGCTGCGGCCACCGCCGCTCCATCGCCCAGGGCTGGCATCAGGGGGGCCATTGGGTTGCGGCTGGCGGGGATCCACTCCGCCAGGGCCTGCAGGCCCGCATCGATCATCCCGTCGCTGATGGCCCGCAGGCCCAGGGCCACCGTGGCAAAGCCCAGCCCGGGAAACAGGAAACAGTTGTTGCACTGGCCGATCACCCGCCGCCCCCCCGGCAGCTCAACAGGGGCAAAGGGACTGCCAGTCGCCACCAGGGCCCGACCACCGGTCCAGGCGAGCAGGTCGGCGGGGACGGCCTCCGCCAGGCTGGTGGGGTTGGAGAGGGGCAATATCACCGGGTGGGCGCAATGGCGGGCCATCTCCTCCACCAGCTCTCGGCTGAAGGCCCCCGCCACGGTTGAAGTGCCGATCAACACGGTGGGGTGCACCTGGGCCACCACGGCGGCCAGATCAATCTGGCCCTCGCGATTGCGGCCAAAATCGCCTAACTCCTGGGGATCCCGGGCCAGGGCGGCGGCGCCGGGATTGAGACCCGCCATTCCCTGCACCAGCAGACCCTCCCGATCCACCGCCCAGATCCGCTCGCAGGCCTGCCCGGGGCTCAAACCGGCCTTCTGCAGCAGGCGCAGCAGGCCCTCGGCGATACCGCAGCCAGCAGTGCCCGCACCGAACACCACGATGCGCTGGTCTGCCAGGGTCTGGCCCAACCCCTGGCAGGCCGCCAGCACCGCCGCACTGACCACGCCGCTGGTGCCCTGGATGTCGTCATTGAAGCTCGGCAGCTGGTCGCGGTAGCGCTCCAGCAGCTGGCGGGCATGGCTGGTGCCGAAGTCTTCCCAGTGCAGGCAAGCGCCGGGACACTCCAACTGGACGGCCTCGACGAACTCATCGACGAAGCCCAGGTAGTCAGCCCCAGCCAGGCGGCGCTGGTGCAGGCCGGGGTAGAGGGGATCGGCCAGCAGACTGGGCCGATTGGTGCCCACATCGAGGGCGACCGCCAGCACCCGCTCAGGGTTGAGCCCTGCGCAAAGGGTGTAGACGGCCAGCTTGCCCTGGCAGATGTGGATTCCTCCCACCCCCTGATCTCCGATGCCGAGGATCCCCTCTGAATCGGTAACGAGCACCAGGTCGATGGGGCCATTGATGCCATTGCGCAGCACCTGGCGCAGGCGACCCCGCTGGTCGGCACTGATAAATAGACCCTCGATGGGGGTGCGGTAACTGCGGCTGAAATCCTGAATCACCGCCCCCACGGTGGGGGTGTAGACGATCGGCAGCACCGCTTCGAGGTGGTCGCTGAGGAAGCGGTGAAAGAGCACCAGGTTGCTGCGGCGCAACCCCTCCACGAAGGCATATCGCTCCAGGGAGCCCTCCAGCTGACAAAAGGCTGCCCAACTGCGCTGCACCTGCAGGGCCAGGCTCTCAACCTGGGGCGGCAACAGCCCCTCGAGCCCAAAGGCAAGGCGCTGGGGCGCCGCAAAAGCGGTGCCCTGATTCAGTGCGGGATCCCGGAGCAGATCCAGCCCACGTTTGCTGGTAAAACGCAGCGAGGGCGAGTATGGGGCGGCTGCCGCTGCCGGCTCATGCATGGAGTTGGCAGGCCTAAATCTCTGCATGGAGAATATCCATCACCCTGAGGATCTCAGAGCTGAGGGCGCTATCGAGCTCCAGAACAGCGGCGAGATTGATCAAAATATTCTGTTCATCATCCTGCAGGGGGCCATCGGAGCGCATTATTTCTGCCGCCACGGCAAAAGCGGCGCCCCGCTGCCTGGCATTTAAAATCGCAGCGCCATCAACCATTAAATGCTGGGCTCCTTTTTCCCGCAGTTGCCTGAGCAGGGAGTCCAACAATTGCATCATCTGGGCTTCGTCATAATCACGAAATGGCTTGCGGTAATCGAGGGCATGGCGCAGGGATCTGGAGCCAGCCATCGATAAAACACCATCCCAACAAACAGCTGCCAGGGCTACTGCAGCAAACGCATCGGCGGCGCTCATCGAATTCATTGGCCTAGGGGCGGGGTGACTAGGTGGCGAGGCCTAACAACAAGGGCTCGGCCTCACTTTTAACATCGCCCAGCTGCCAGTTGTGCAGCAGTAGGTGGCGCAGAAACTCAACTGCCGTCTCCTTAGCCTGAAAGTCGAGCTGCTCGATCACACAGCCCAGCCCCTGACCAGACTGGAAGGTGGTGTGGATCGCCGCCAACTTCTTGCCGGGATTCAGGATCAAGCTCCAAGTGCCCTTGTAGGAGGCGCGTCCATCCTCGAGGGTGATCAGTGCGAGGCCAGAACTGGCCATGGGACTGGCCATGGGGCTGGTACGAGGGATAGCCACTGCACTCGTTAGCCGGCGCCGGCGCTGTGACTGTCGCGACAGATTCGCGATTCTTTACGCCTGCTGCCTGGAGGCCATGCCTAGGGGTAGCAGTTGGGAACAAAAAACTGTTCATTCAGCGGGGGTCTCTGGTAGTCGCCACCGCCCAGGCGGGGGGGCAGTTCGATCGGCTCAGGAGTCATGTCCACATAGGGAACCTTGCTGAGCAGGTGCTGGATGCAGTTGAGACGAGCACGGCGCTTGTCGTCAGCCTCAACAGTGAACCAGGGCGCTTCGGGAATGTTGGAGTGGGCGAACATCTCGTCCTTCGCTTTGGAAAACTCAACCCAGCGATCACGGGACTCCAGATCCATCGGGCTCAGCTTCCAGCGCCGGGCTGGGTCTTCAAGGCGGGAGCGGAAGCGGGCTTCCTGCTCCTCATCACTGACCGAGAACCAGTATTTCAATACCGTGATGCCGCTGCGCACCAGCATGCGCTCAAATTCTGGGCAGGATTGCCTGAACTCCTCAACCTGCTGGGGCGTGCAGAATCCCATCACGTTTTCCACCCCGGCGCGGTTATACCAGCTGCGATCGAAGAGCAGAATCTCGCCAGCGGAGGGGAAGTGCTCCACATAGCGCTGGAAATACCACTGGGTCTTCTGCTGATCCGAGGGTGTGCCCAGGGCCACTACCCTGCAACCGCGTGGGTTAAGGGGCTCGGTTATCCGCTTGATCGTTCCGCCCTTGCCAGCGGCGTCCCGCCCTTCAAAGAGCAGGATGATGCGATAGCCGCTGTGCTTGATCCAGTACTGCATCTTGACCAACTCCACCTGGAGCCGGGCCAGTTCTTTTTCATAGAGCTTGCGATCGAGCCTGGTTTTCCTGCCCTCCGAATTGACAGAAAAATCATCAAAGATTGGTGAGGGAAAATAGCGATCGCTCGGATTTTCAACCTTAGATTTACCTGCCTTGGCATGGACAGCCGGGTTCTTTTTGGCCTCTTTTAACTTCTTTTTCAAGCTCTTTTTCAAGCCCTTTTTCTTCTTGCCGGCCTGCCCATCGGCCGGGATTGCCACCACATTGGTCACGGGAAACTATGCATTAATCAGCCCACGCCTACCGCCTGCGGGGCAGGCCCATTGCAGCAAAGGCCACATAAGGGCGTGATTGTTATTTTTCTTTATGGAATATGGGGGCGGGCTGGGGCTCCGGCTGCTGGATAGGCGGCTGGTCCAGCTGTTGGATAAGCGGCTGATCCAGCAGTTTGACTAGTGCCCTGCTGGCGGGGCTAGCCCGATTCAACTCCCTCTCCAGGCTGGCAATGCGCATTTCACGCAGACAGTATTTGCAGCCACCGGTGGTTTGCAGATGCTTTTCAGGGGTAATCGAAATCTGCTTTACCGGATGGGTGGTGCAGCGAATTCGAACCGGTGTCTTGTAGCTTTTGTAAATGATTTCAGCGTAATCATATTGATTGCCAAAGCGAAATCTGGCCCGCTCTAGGAAAAGCTCCCGACTGATTGGGTTGCCCATCGCCAGGCCCCTTCCGAAGTCTTAAGGAGCGTAATTTAAACAAGCACCGGCCCTATTCCGCAAGTTCCTGCCAGAGCGACACGTTGCTGCGATCCTGGCTAGCGATCTCCCAAACTGGATCATGATCCCTGAGAAGCCCCAGCGGCCTGCCTGGCTGAACTGGTTGTTCCTGGTGGCCTTCCTCTGGAGCTCCTACCAGCTGGCAGGTTTCTGGATGCAGCGGCTGCATGGCTAGGTGTCCGCTCAGGGACGAGCTGGCGGCTGGGGCCAGAAGGCCCGAAACAAGCGAATCAGGGCCACCACCACCAAAGCCAGTGCCGCAACGGCCGCCAGCACCAGCAGAAGCACGGAAAGCAGCTGCAGCACGCCCCAGAGCGCCTGCTTGACACCTTCGATCAGATTGACCAGGGCTGTGCTGAGCACCAAAAAGGTGTCAAACCGATCCGGCACCTGCAACAGGGCCAGGATCAGGCCTACCCCAGTGCCGCCCAGCAGGAAGGAAGTGCCGATTTGGCGCCAGCGGGCCTGGAGCTGGCGGCCCCGAAATACCCGCCGCCTGGCCTTAGCGGGCTTGCCGCTGGCAGGAAGCTTCTGCTCGTGGCGACGGCCTGACTTCATGCCTCTAGGACGTAGCCGGCACCGCGCATCCAGCGCTCGAATTCAATCAGCACCAGCTCATTGGGGCAATCGATCAGGGAAAGATCGGCCACGGTGCAATCCCCGTGGCCGCCATGGTGGAGGGAGAGGCGAAAGTCTTCGCCGCTGAGCCCGCAGACCTCCGGATCGCTGCGCACCACCACCCCAAGGCTGGCGCCAAGCCGGGCCACCCGAATCCGTAGCTCTGACCAACTCAGCTTCGCCATGGACCCGGCTGGAACAGCTTCAGTGTGACCAGGCCGGCGCCAAAGTCAAGAAGGGGGCTGCTGGACCGCGCTGGGGTTGGCCGTGGGTGGGGCCACAGGCTTGGGTTCGGGAAGCAGCAGGCCCAATCCAGCTGCCAGCCCCAGGGCCAGCACCCCCCCAAGCGGGGCGGCCAGGCGCTGGGCCAGGGGCCTGCGTTCCAGCAACTCCCGGGCCCTGAGGGGCAGGGGCGAGGGCAGCTCAAGCGGCAACTGCAGGCGGGGATCGAGGCGCAACTGATCGAGCACCCGCACCAGATCGGCCAGCTCGGCATCATCGAGCTCGAGCTGCAACGGGGGCGTATCAGCTTGGCTGCTGCGCAGCAGCAGCAGGTGGCCCCTGCCAGGGTTGGGGCCGATCTCCACCGGCGTGGGGTCGGCCCCAAAGCGGCGGGGCACACCGCTGATCAGATAGCGGGCGTAGGGCAACACCACCTGCATCAGGGCTAGCAGGTGCTCCTTGCGGCCCTCCAACTCGGGGCGACCGGCCCACTGCAGGCTCCAGCCCGTGATGATGCCGAGGGCCCCGGCGCCCTGGCCCACGGACACATCCGGCAGACCATCCACCCGCAGGCGACAGCTGAGTTGGTCGTATTGAAGGGTCTGTTTCATGGCCTGGGCAAATTCATGGCTGGGCGTCCAGGAGGCTGGCCCGCAGGCGCTCAAACCCGCCCGCGCCCGAGCCCAGGGCAAGGGCCTGTACCAGCTGGCGGGCCTGGCGGGCGCCGGCATCGGGGTCGAGCAAGAGTTGCACGCCGCCGCGGCGGGGGTTCATGCGCTCGCGGATCAGCTCCAGCAGGCGGCCGCGGAACAGGTCCCAGCGCTGGCTGAGCACCTCGGCAGGCTCGGCGCTGGTGAGCAGGCCGCGCAGCAGGGGGTAGAGGCGGTCGGCCAGGGAACAGAGGATGCGGATCAGGGCGTCGGTTTCCACCGGGTCGAGGCCATCGCGGCGGGTGGTGCGGCGCAGGGGATTGGTGCAGCGCCGCTTCCACAGTTCCACCCGGTTGGGGAAGAGCTTGGTGAAGCCCATCTGCTCGCTCATCCACACCATCGACTCGCCGCCGTTGAGGTCGAGGGCCTCCACGCTGAGCAGAAGCAGGTCGAGGCGCTCCAGGCCGCGGCGGGGAAGCCGGGCGCTGGGTTCCGGCGCGGTTGGGTCCAGGGGCATGGCTGCGATGATGCCAGCAAGTGCCCCCCCCCGTCACGTCCATGACCCCAGACCTGCGCGAACTCGTGCGGGATGTGCCCGATTTCCCCAAGCCCGGCATCCTGTTTCGCGACCTGACGCCACTGATGCGCGACCCCGATGGCTGGCAGGAGGTGATCCGTCAGCTGGGCGCGGTGTGCGAGCGGCTGCAGCCAGAGCTGATCGTCGGCATTGAGTCGCGGGGCTTCATCGTCGGCACCGCCCTGGCCACCGCCGTACGCCTGGGCTTCGTGCCGGTGCGCAAGGCCGGCAAGTTGCCCGGCAAGGTCACCGGCGTCGATTACGCCCTGGAATACGGCAGCGACCGCCTGGAGATCCACAGCGACGCCCTGGCCGACGGCTCCAGGGTGCTGATCATCGACGACCTGCTGGCCACCGGCGGCACCGCCGCCGCCTGCGCCGAACTGGTGCAGGCAGCCGGCGGCGAGCTCTGCGGCTTCGGCTTCGTGGCCGAGCTGGCGGCCCTCGAGGGCCGCCGCAAGCTGCCCCAGCAGCAGCCGGTCGAATCCCTGATCATCTACAGCTGATTATCTAGAGCTGGTCACCTACAGCTGGTCCTGCCAGGCGATCAGGGTGTCAAATTGCTCGAGGCTGATCAGCCCGTAGCGCCAGAGCACCACTGGCAGGGGTGCCAGCTCCTGCTGGGCCTGGCGCAGCCCGAGCTCCAGGGCACTCTCACTCAGCCCGAACTGATGGCGCAACAGGCGCACCATCTCCTGGGAGGGGGGGGGCAGGGAAGGGGTGCTGATCACCTTGGGCTCGGGGGCCACGTGCAATCCATGCTGGTCATTGGCGCAACAGCTGGCAAGGTCCGTGGGTCATCGCCGCCAGGGCCAGCTGCCTCAGCGGTGGCAGGCGGGCCAACAGCAACAGGGCCAGGTGGCGGATGGGCAGGAGCAGGGGCGAACGGTTGGAGAAGAGCCTGACCAACAGGTCGGTAGCCAGCAGGGTGAGCAGCAGGTCGGGCCAGCGGCGGCGGCCATAGGCCGCAGGTAGCCGCTCCACCGCCAAGCGGCCAGCCACCACCTGCCCCGCCAGACGCTGGAGCTGGGCCACGTCACGCCAGCAGAGGTTGAGCCCCTGCCCGCCTACCGGATGGCAGCGATGGCCGCTCTCGCCCACCAGCACGGTGCGGCCCCGATGCAGGCGGTGGGCCAGCAGCAGGCCCACCGGATAGGCCCGTGGGGCATCCAGCAGGGCATCGGGCTGGAGCCCATCCGGCAGGGCGCCAGCCAGGGCGTCAAGGAAAGCCCCATCGCCAAGGCTCTCCAGCTGGCGGCAGCGGCGGGCCGGCGCACTCCAGACCAGCTGGAATATGCCGTCTCCCAGGGGCAGCACCGCAAAGGGCCCCTCGGGCCGCAACAGCTCCCAGGCCTGGTCGTTGGCGCTGCCGCGCAGCTGCACCAGACAGGTGAGGCAATTCTGGGAGTAGGCCCACTGCAGGGCGCCGATGCCCAGGGCCGCCCGGCTGGGGGAGTGGGGGCCGTCGGCGGCAACCACCAGGTCTGGCGGCGGCAGGAACGACTGGGCCGGTGCAGAGCCCAGCTCGAGAACCACGGCGGGATCAGCCGCCAGGGCCGCCAGCAAGGGCGGCAGAAGCAGCTGGTGCTTCGCTATCCAACCCACTGCGGTGGATGAAAGATTGGCGTAAGAAGCGGCCGAAGGGGTGGTGGTTGCCGGGCCCAGATCAGCCGGGGTGAAGCCCACCTGGCGCTCTACAGCGAGGTCGACCAGCTCCAGGCGGCGGAAAGGAACCATGACCTGCTCCAGAGAGCTCCACAGCCCCAGTTGGCAGAGCAATCGCTGGCTGGAGTGGCTGAAGGCATAGGCGCGGTTGCGCTCCACCAGGGCCGAGGCCGGCAGGGGATCACAGATGCGGACCTGCCAGCCGGCCCGGGCAAGGGCCAGGGCCGCCAGGGCACCGGTGGGACCGGCCCCCAGCACCTGGGCCCGGAAAACCGGATTGGGATGGACCATGGCGACAGGCTGATCAGCCCGGGTGGGAGCACAAAAAAGCCGCAGCTCATTTACTGCGGCTCAAGCTGGGACTGGGCAGGGATTCAGCTGGGTTCAGCCGATGCCGAGCAGACCGCGGGTGAAGGATTCGCCGCCCAGGGCAAATTCGGTGATCAGCAGGGCAACGAAGCCGAGCATGGCCATGCGGCCGTTGAGCTTTTCAGCCCGCTCGTGGAAGCCCCAGCCGCTTTCGGTGGAGACCACTTCCATGCGGGGCTCGGTGGCGAAGGCATTGAGACGACCACCATCTTCGGTGGTGACGGTGGCGCCCCTGATGGTGGCAGCGGCGACTGCGGGGGTGGGTGCTCCGGGGGTGGCCTGGGTCATCGGGGCGCTCATGTGAGGTTGCTGACGGAATTGTAACGCAATATTGCAGAGCTTGGGCAGATCGGTCCCCAAAGCCCTCAGCGAAATCTTTTGAGGCAGAGCTCCTCAAAGGCCGGGCGCAACAGGAAGGGGTATTCCCCCACCCACAGCTTCAACTGGGGCAGCCAGGCATCGCTGATCGCCCCCACCTGGGAGAAATCCTTGCGCTCACTGAGCACCAGCACCCGCACCACCATGCCGGCGCGGATCTTCTGGTGCTTCTTCTTGTCAAAGGGAAAACGCACCTTGCCGAGATAGCCCTGCTCGTCCTCCAGCTCGAGGGTGAGCCAGGTGCGGCGGTTTTCCACCAGCTCCAAGCGACCGCTGTTATTGGCCTGTTCGCGCCGGTCCTCAACGATCTCGCGGGTATAGAGATCAGCTATTTCCCCCTCAAACAGGGCGGCTGCCGGGTAGCGGCGCAGGGTGGCGTTCTTTTGGCCGGCCTCCAGGATCGGGCCCCAGAGTATGTAGAGAGCAAACACCACTCCCACCACCAGAAACACCGGGCCGAACTGGCTGGAGAAGAGCAGGGTCTGGCTGATTAACAGCGTTATCACCGCACCGATCACCGTGATCAGCACCCGCTGCAGCACCTTGCGGGGATTGCCGGTGCAGGCGTTGAACTGGGGGCCGGTGGCCACCGCCGGAATCAGCCGGGGGAGCTCGCCGGGGCGCAGGGGAAGCAGCATCAGATCAGCCGCTCCAGGCCATACACAAGCCCACCCAGCTGGCGCACCTTGCGCACGGTGAGCAGCACGCCGGGCATGTATGCGGAGCGCTCGATCGTGTCGTGGCGCAGGGTGTAGGTCTCACCGGGAGCACCAAACATCACCTCCTGGTGGGCCACCAGGCCCGGCAGGCGGATCGAGTGCAGGCGCAGGCCGCTCTCGCGCTGACCGCCACGGCAGCCGGCCAGGGTTTCGTGCTCTTGCACCTGCTGGGGGTTGAAGGATTTACCGAGCTCTTCGATCAGCTCGGCGGTTTTGATGCAGGTGCCGCTGGGGGCATCGGCCTTGCGGTTGTGGTGCAGTTCGGTGAGCTCGGCGAAGTCGTAGAAGCGGGCGGCGGCGGCGGCGGCCTGCTGCAGCAGCACCATGCCGACTGAGAAGTTGGGGATCACGGCCCCACCCACCCCCGCCTTCTCGGCAAACGCGGCCAGATCGGCCAGCTGCTCGCTCGAGAGACCCGTAGTACCGATCACCGGGTGCACCCCGTAGGCGATGGCGCCGCGGCTGTGCTCGTAGACCACCGAGGGGTGGGTGAAATCCACCAGCACGGCGGCCCCGCCGCTGCGGGCGGCCTGGCTGGCCTGGCAGAGGGCCCCCTCAAAATCGCTGGTGATCGCCACCTGGAGCTCCCCCAGGCCGAGCTCCAGGCCCACATCGGCGCCCTCCTTGCCGGAGGTGGTGTCGATCGCTGCCACGAGCTGGCAGTCGTGCGCGGCGTCGAGGGCCTTGATCACCTCGGCGCCCATGCGGCCCAGGGCACCGGCCACCACCACGGGAATCGGCGCAGCGGGGGCAGGGGCAGGGGCCATGGCGAGCGCAGGAAGTGGGATCGAGCCTATGCGTGCCGCGCAGGCCTGGCCAGCGCTCGCATCAGGTCGGGGGGCTCGGTAGATTCCCTGGGGTCAGTTCAGTTACGCATGTTCACGCAGGTTCGCTCCACCAACCGCCGCGTCAGCCCCGGTGAGGTGAACGGCCGGGCCGTGATGAAGGCCGTGTATGTGGTGCTCGAACCCCAGTACCAGCACGCCCTCACCCAGGCGGCCAACTCACTTAACGACCAGAACGGCCCCCTGGCAATCGAGCTGAGCGGCTACCTGATCGAGGAACTGCGCGACCCCCAGAACTACGCCGACTTCCAGGCCGATGTGGCCGCAGCGGACGTGTTCATCGCCTCGCTGATTTTCATCGAAGACCTGGCCCAGAAGGTGGTCGAGGCCGTTGCTCCCCACAGCGACCGGCTCAAGGCCGCCGTGGTGTTTCCCTCCATGCCGGAGGTGATGCGACTCAACAAGCTCGGCACCTTCTCGATGGCCCAGCTGGGCCAGAGCAAGAGCGCCATCGCCAGCTTCATGAAAAAGCGCAAGGAGGCCAGTGGCGCCGGCTTCCAAGACGCGATGTTGAAGCTGCTCAATACCCTGCCGACCGTTCTCAAATATCTGCCGGTGGAGAAGGCCCAGGACGCCCGCTCCTTCATGCTCAGCTTCCAGTATTGGCTGGGCGGCACGCCAGACAACCTGCGCAACTTCCTGTTGATGCTGGCCGACAAATACGTCTTCCCCCGGGCTGAGTGCGATCGGGCCGCCGTGGTGGTGGCAGAGCCCGAAGTGTTCCCTGACCTGGGCATCTGGCACCCCCTGGCGCCGGGGATGTTCACAGACCTCAAGGAATACCTCAACTGGACCTCCAGTCGCACCGATCTCAGCGAAAAGGCGCTCCAGGGTCCGTTGATCGGCCTGGTGCTGCAGCGCAGCCACATCGTTACCGGCGATGAGGCCCACTACGTGGCAATCATCCAGGAACTGGAATATCGCGGCGCCCGCGTGATCCCGGTGTTCTGCGGCGGCCTCGATTTCACCAAGCCGGTGAATGCCTTCTTCTACGACCCGCTCAACCCCGATGTGCCCCTGGTCGATGGGGTGGTGTCGCTCACTGGTTTTGCCCTGGTGGGTGGGCCGGCCCGCCAGGACCACCCCAAGGCGATCGAAGTGCTCCAGAAGCTCAACCGCCCCTACATGGTGGCCCTGCCGCTGGTGTTCCAGACCACCCAGGAGTGGGAGGAGAGCGACCTGGGCCTGCATCCGGTGCAGGTGGCCCTGCAGATCGCCATCCCCGAGCTCGATGGCGCCATTGAGCCGATCGTGCTCAGCGGCCGCGACGACGCCACCGGCAAGGCCCACACCCTGCAAGACCGGGTGGAGGCAATCGCCGAACGCTCGATCCGCTGGGCCTCCCTGCGGGTGAAGCCCCGGGCCCTAAAGAAGCTGGCCATCACCGTATTCAGCTTCCCGCCAGACAAGGGCAACGTGGGCACCGCCGCCTACCTGGATGTGTTCGGTTCGATCCACCGGGTGCTGGAGGAGATGAAGCTCAAGGGCTACGACGTGCAAAACCTGCCGCCCACTGCCAAGGCCCTGATGGAAGCGGTGATCAACGACCCCGAAGCGCTTCAAGGGGCGCCGGAGCTCTCGATCGCCCACCGCATGAGTGTGGCCGAATACGAGCGGCTCACCCCCTATTCCGAGCGGCTGGAGGAGAACTGGGGCAAGCCCCCGGGCAACCTCAACTCCGACGGCACCAACCTGCTGATCTACGGCCGCCACTTCGGCAATGTTTTTGTGGGCGTGCAGCCCACCTTTGGCTACGAGGGCGACCCGATGCGGCTGCTCTATTCCCGCAGTGCCAGCCCCCACCACGGTTTTGCCGCCTACTACACCTATCTGGAGAAGGTGTGGGGGGCCGATGCGGTGCTCCACTTCGGCACCCATGGCTCGCTGGAGTTCATGCCCGGCAAGCAGATGGGCATGAGCGAAACCTGCTATCCCGATTCCCTGATCGGTGCCCTGCCAAACCTCTATTACTACGCGGCCAATAACCCGAGCGAGGCAACAATCGCCAAGCGGCGGGGCTACGCCTCCACGATCAGCTATCTCACCCCACCGGCAGAAAACGCAGGCCTGTATCGGGGTCTAAAGGAGATGGGCGAACTGGTGGGCTCCTACCAGCAGCTGAGGGAAAGTTCCCGCGGTGTGCAGATAGTCAACGCAATCGTCGAAACGGCGCGCCAGTGCAACCTCGACAAAGACGTAAGCCTCCCCGAGCTGGATGCTGCCCAGTTAGACCTGGACGCCAGGGATTCCGTGGTGGGTGCGGTGTACCGCCAGCTGATGGAGATCGAAAGCCGCCTGCTGCCCTGCGGCCTGCACACGATCGGCAAGCCCCCCACTGCGGAGGAGGCAATCGCAACCCTGGTCAATATCGCCGCCCTGGAGCGAGACGAAGACGGCCTGCGTTCCCTGCCTGCCCTGCTGGCCGAGAGCCGGGGCCGCACGATCAGCGACATCTACAAGGGCAATGACGCCGGCGCACTCGCCGATGTGGAGCTCAACCGCGTCATCACCGAGGTGTGCCGTGCGGCGGTGGCTTCGATGGTGAAGGCCGTCACCGGCGCCGATGGCCGGGTGACCCTGCGCCAGAACTTCGCCTGGCTGTTTGCCCTGCTGGAGCGCTTCGGTTTCCAGCTGCCCAGCCCCTGGCTGAGTTCCTGCCGCGCGGCTGGCTTCCCAGGGGTGGATCAGGCCGAACTCGACAAATTGTTTGGCTACCTGCGCTTCTGCCTCGAGCAGATCTGCGCCGACATGGAAATGGAGAGCCTGCTCAAGGCCCTCGATGGCGAATACGTGCTGCCCGGCCCCGGCGGCGACCCGATCCGCAACCCCGGCGTGCTGCCCAGCGGCAAAAACATCCACGCCCTCGATCCCCAGTCGATCCCCACCCGAGCCGCGATTGCGGCCGCCAAGGTGGTGGTAGATCGGCTGATCGAGCGCCAGAAGGCGGAACAGGGGGCCTGGCCCGAGACAATCGCCTGCGTGCTCTGGGGCACCGACAACATCAAAACCTACGGCGAATCGCTGGCCCAGATCCTCTGGTTTATCGGCGTGCGGCCCGTGGCCGACTCCCTCGGCCGGGTAAACAAGCTGGAGCTGATCACCCTTGAGGAGCTGGGCCGGCCCCGCATCGATGTGGTGGTGAACTGCAGTGGGGTATTCCGCGACCTCTTCATCAACCAGATGGGCCTGATCGACCAGGGCGTGAAGATGGCAGCTGAGGCCGATGAGCCCCTAGATATGAACTTCGTGCGCCGCCACGCCCTTGAACAGGCGGCGGCCCAGGGCGTATCCCTGCGGGATGCGGCTACACGGGTTTTCTCCAATGCCAGCGGCAGCTACAGCTCCAACGTCAACCTGGCGGTGGAAAACAGCACCTGGGAAGAGGAGGATGAATTGCAGGAGATGTATCTCTCCCGCAAAACCTTTGCCTTCAATGCCGACAACCCTGGCGAGATGAATCAAAACCGCGAAGTGTTCGAATCAGCCATGAAGACGGCCGATGTAACCTTCCAAAACCTGGATTCCGCCGAAATCTCGCTCACCGATGTGAGCCACTACTTCGATTCCGATCCCACCAAGCTGATTGCGGGCCTGCGCGACGACGGCAAGGCTCCTGCCAGCTACATCGCCGACACCACCACAGCTAACGCCCAGGTGCGCTCCTTGAGCGAAACCATTCGCCTCGATTCACGCACCAAGCTGCTCAACCCCAAGTGGTATGAGGGCATGCTCAATAGCGGGTATGAGGGCGTGAGGGAGGTGGCCAAACGGCTCAACTTCACCCTCGGTTGGAGTGCCACCAGCGGCGCGGTGGACAACTTCGTATATGAGGATGCCAATGACACCTTCATCAATGACCCGGAGATGCGCAAGCGGCTGATGGAGCTCAATCCCCACAGCTTCCGCCGCATCGTGGGCACCCTGCTGGAAGTCAATGGCCGCGGCTACTGGGAAACCAGCGACGAAAACATCGCCCAGCTCCAGGAGATCTACCAGGAGATCGAAGACCGGATTGAGGGGGTTACGAAGGCATAAGCCGCTAGAGCAGTAGGGCTGTGGGCGGTGCTGCGGCAAGTGGCAGAAGGAAGGGTTTTCACAGTTGAATCCCACGGCCGACCGGTTGCCACCTTGGCGCCGGCTAAAACCGCCGACGCGTCCCACTCGGCTTCCCGTCGCGCCCTCCTAAATCGACTGGCCAACCAGCCTGCAGGCGGTGGTTGCCGCACATGGCGTAGAGATGAGCTTTACGACTGATGCGGGCCGCACGCCTCTTTGACCACATCACTCCGCAAAAACATGATCTGCTCAAGGATGAGGCTGCGATCATCACGGAGTGGAAACGGACCCTCTTCATAACGAGCCTCCACTGCATAGGGCTGGAGGCTGAGCAGGGCGGGATCCAGTTCCAATCCCGCCAACAGGGCCAACTCCTGAAGCATGTGCGTGAAGGGAGGGCGCTGATCGTCGAGCACTATGCGAGCCTTCAGCAACTTCTCCACGCTCTGCTGGGCGGTGAAACCCCACTCCTCATCGGGATAGGCGGGATCCAGGTTCAGCCTCAGGGCCTGCAGATGGCGATCCACGAGGGCAAGCAGCACCCGGGCGTCCTCTTGAGGAGTCATGGCTGCACCACCAGCACCACACCATGGCGGGCAGCCTCGCTGATCACGTGCCAGCGGGAGCCGGCCAGGCGGGCGGCATCAGCCGAGCCACTCAACACCAGATCAACCGAGATAGGGAGATGCTGCAAAGGCCGGAAATGGCGCCACCAGCTGGCCACCTTGGCCTCACCCTCAAGATGGGGAGTACGCTCCACCACGAGTAGATCCACATCCGACGTGGGACTGGCCGTGCCCGTGGCGCGGGAGCCAAACAGCACCAAGGACTGAACCGTGGCATCGGCAGCAATCTGCTGCAAGGCTGCCTCCAAACGCTGCTGAAGCCCATCCTCCAGCCCTGGCCCCAAGTTCGGCAGGGTAAAGGGCTGGGGTGTGGTCCAGTCAGCGAGGGCGAGGCTGGTCATGGAGCCATTCTGGTCGAACACAAAGCCGAGCGGTAGACCTCGCCCGATCAGGAACAAATCACAGCAAACGGATTGCGCACCGTGACCGTGCCATAGGTTTCGCCATCGCTCATGTCTTCGGAGAGCACAAGGGTGCAACCGGATTGCTGGGCAGCGGCCAGAATTGCGGCATCCCAGTAGGACAGGGGATAGGCCTGATGCAAGGCAAGGGCGCCGTGAAGCACGGCGCTATCCACGGGCTGCACATTGAAGCGTTCCCAGCTGCCGATCAGGGCCACCGCATCGGCCAAGGCGAGACGGTCTGCGCGAGTAGCGCGTGTCGCCTGAACATAGAACTCCTGAAAAACCTGCACAGACACTGTCCAGTCGTCCTCGTTGAGCAGATAGCGGGCGAGCTGGCGCTTGAGTGCCTCAGCGGGCGTGGTGCTCACGGCATAGAGCAACACGTTGGTGTCGAGAAAGCAGCCGGCCGTCATGCAGGCTGGCGCTCCCGGTTGTGCAACTGGTTGCGCGGCTGACGATCAGCGGCCGAGAGGCCACGGCCCTGCTGATCGAGGCGGCGAAACAGCTCGTCTTGGGCTAGGCGGCGGGGATCAACGTCCGAAACACTGCCGGGCTCCGCCGAGAGAGAGACGAGGTAGTCGCGCACCAGCGCTGAAACCGACGTGCCGTGGCGCGCGGCATGGATGCGGGCCCGCCGATGAACCTCCTCAGCCACAGAAACTGTGATGTTTTTCATGCATCCACAGTATTACAGCCATTTCGGCTGAGCGCTGAGAGCCGCGCCAGTGGCTTTGCCAGCTTAGTCGACTAATTAAGTTGCATTCAAACGCGCAGCAGACCAGATGCGACAGGTGAACATGCACGAGGTGCAAAGCGGGCCGACCCATGGTGCGCGTCACGCCGCTGGACCAGGGCGATGGGGCCACCGCACAGATCCGGCGCTTGGGGCTGCTGGCAGGGCAATGCCAGGTGCCCGACAACTTTGACCAGATGGCAGCAGAGCAGATCGCCGCTCTGTTTGAAGAAGCCTGAGCAGGGCGATGGGATCACCAGAACGACTGCCCACTGGATTGGCGTCCATGCTGGAGAGCCCATTGAACACGCCGGTGTTCAGCGTGGCCAGCCTGTGGGAGCTGGTGATCAAGCGCGCTCTGGGGCGCCCCAATTTCAATGTGGAACCGGCTGTGCTGCGCAGGGCCCTACTCGATGGTGGCTGGCAGGAGCTGACGATCGAAGCGCACCAAGCCCTGGCCGTGGCCAACCTGCCGCCGCTGCATCGCGTTCCCATAGATCGGCTGCTGCTGGCCCAGGCCAGTGCCGATGGCTTGTTGCTGATCACGGCCGATCCACAGCTGGCGGCCTACCCGGGGCCGGTGCGACGAATGGACACACGGAAGTAAGACGGCAAAATAGAGGAGCCCATTCGACACGCAGGCCGTGACCTCGGAGCTGGCAACGCTGACATCGAAAGGTCAGGTGACTGTGCCCAAAAAGGTGCGTGATGGCGCGAAGCCCCTGGCGATCATGGGCAAGGGTTCATTCACCACATCCCAGGAGTGGATGCGCCCCCGGTGAACACCCACCAACCAGGTGATGTACTGGCGCAGGTGCTCACGCAATGTTTCGGGAGTCGATTTCTCCAACCATTCCGGCAGCTGTTCATGCCAGACCAGTGTGTGTCCGCGAAAGCGCATGCCACCGGGCCCAAACAGTTGCTCGATCGCGGTGAAGTCCGACAGATCACGGATACCAGGAACGGGATTGACCACCGCCCACTTGAGTGCATTCTCAGGCACCAACACACTGGCGTGATTCTTCACAAGCTGCACGAACTCGGAATCGTTCTGGGCCTGTCGATCGAAACTACTGCCCCAGAACCAATGGCGTCTGGATGCCGTCTGGTTGAAGGAGGAACAGGCGTGGGCAACCTCCGAGCCGAGGGCTCCGGGAGGTGTTGCCTGCGCAGGGCCAGGCAGCAGCAGCGGCGCAAACACCGCCACAGCAACCAGCCAGCGCTCACACCAGGCCATCGGGGCCAGCCAATGCTGCTGCCATTCGCACCACCTGGGCGATCGGGCCCACATCGTGGACCCGCAGCACCCCAACCCCCTGGCCCACCGCCAGGGCGCAGACGGTGGCGGTGCCCCAGAGCCGCGCCCGGGGCCGCGGTTCATTGAGCACTGCGCCAATGAAGCGTTTGCGCGAGGGGCCCAGGAGCAGCGGATAGCCGCCGGCCGCCAACTCCGGCAGGCGGCTAAGTAACTCCAGATTGTGCGCGGTGGTCTTGGCGAAGCCCAGGCCGGGATCCCAGACAAGCTGCTCAGCCCGCACCCCAGCAGCCAGCAGGGCAGCTGTGGCGTCCTCCAACTCGGCCCGCACCTCCACCACCACATCGCCATAGACGGCCAGGCCATCCATCGAGTCGCTGTCTCCCCGGCTGTGCATCAGAACGTAGGTGCAGGCCCAGTGAGCCACCAGCGCGGCCATGGCCGGATCGCGCAGACCACTGGCCCCGTGCACATCATTGACCCAGTCGGCCCCGGCAGCCAGGGCAGCCCCAGCCACCTCAGCGTGGAAAGTATCCACCGAGAGGGTGGCCTGGGGATAGGCAGCCCGGATCGACTCGAGAGCGGGCAGCAGCCGCTCCAGCTCCCGCTGGGGGCCCACCGCCTCGGCCCCGGGACGGGTGCTCTGGCCGCCGAGGTCGAGCACATCTGCCCCCTGGGCGAGGAGCAGCCCTGCCCTGCGCACAGCCTGGTCCACGCCATGGATGCAGCCTCCGTCACTGAAGGAGTCGGGAGTGAGATTCATCACCCCCATCAACAGCGACCGCTGACCCCAGCGGAAGCCGGAATCAGCCCGCAGCGGCCCCCTCACATCCGCTCGGGCTCCTGGTAGTTGGCGATGCGGGCGAAGCTCACCGGGTCGAGCGCAGCCCCCCCCACCAGCACGCCGTCGATCTCTGGCTGGGCCATCAGGTCGTCGATGGTGGCGGGATTGACCGACCCCCCGTACTGCACCGTGACGCCGGGATTGCCCACCCAGCCGCGAATCAACCCACAGATGCGGTTTGCCTCCTCGGCGGCGCAGGTTTTACCGGTGCCGATCGCCCAGATCGGCTCGTAGGCGACGATCAGGGAGGTGGGATCCACCTCCTCGAGGCCCTGCTCAATCTGGCGATGAATCACCCGCTCGGTTTCGTTTGATTCGCGCTGATCCAGGCTCTCGCCCACGCAGAGGATCGGGATCAACCCATGGCGCTGGGCGTTGCGGGCCCGCAAGTTGATCTGCTCGTCGCTCTCGCTGTAGTACTTGCGGGGCTCACTGTGACCGACGATCGCGTGGCTGACACCATGTTCCAGCAGCATCGGCGCCGAGATCATGCCGGTGTAGGCACCCTGGTCTTCCCAGTGCACGTTCTGGCCGGCAATCTGCACGCCGGCCCCCTCCAGGTGGCGGCAGAGGGTGGGGATGGAGGTAAAGGGCGGCGCGATAACCACCTCCCGATCGTTGGGCAAATCGGCGATTAGGGGCCTGAAAACGGCTGCAAACACCCGCGTCTCCGCGCAGGTCATGTGCATCTTCCAGTTGCCCGCGATCACAGCCTTACGCACCGGCGCCAGCTCCGTACTGTCAGCAAAACCTAATGGTCCGCGGGCCGCTCTCCCATGAACAGCACCTCCTGACCGTTGATGGTCACCGCATCCCCCAGGGCCAGCTGACGACCCCGCCGGGTTTCGATGCTGCCGTTCACCTGCACATCGCCGCGCTGGATGCGCAGCTTGGCCTCCCCGCCGGTGCCCACCAGGCCCTGGTACTTGAGGAATTGGTCGAGTTTCAAAGCTGGGGCTGCAAAGGGGCCTGCAAGAGTGGGCGATAGCGTGAAGCCATGCTTGCACCGCCCACGGCCGGGTTTCGAAAGCTCTGGCCGCTGCTGAAGCCCCACTCCCGGCGCCTCGCCGCCGGGGGACTGTGCATGCTCATCTTTGTGGCCTGCTGGCCCCTGCTGGCCTGGCTGGCCGGCCAGCTGATCCCCGCCATCGGCGCCGGCAACTTCCCGCTGGTGGCGCGCACCATCGCCGCGGCCCTGGGATTATTTCTAGTGCAAAAGGCCGCCCAATTCGGCCAGGACACCCTGTTGGCCGGCCCGGCCCTGCGGGTGAGCCAGGAGCTGCGCCGGGGGCTGTTTGCCCGGCTGCAACGGCTCGAATTCGGCGCCCTTGAAAAGCTCTCGGCTGGCGACCTCACCTATCGGCTCACCGAGGATGCGGACCGGGTGGGGGAGGTGATCTACAAGACCATCCAGGACACAATCCCCAGCGCCCTGCAGCTGGTGGTGGTGCTCGGCTACATGGTGTGGCTCGATCCGCCCCTGGCCCTGGCCACCCTGCTGCTCGCCCCGGTGGTGGTGGTGCTGGTGAGCAGCTTCGGCGCCCGGGTGATGGCGGCGGCAGAACGCAGCCAGAAGCAGGTGAGTGAGTTGGCCGGCTTGCTGGGCGAGGCGATCACCGGCCTTCCCCTGGTGCGGGCCTTTGCGGCCGAACCCTGGCTGCAGCAACGGTTCGACACCGAAATCGAACTGCACCGCCGGGCCCGCTACCGCACCCTCAAGCTGCTGGCCCTGCAGCACCCGGTGGTGGGCTTCCTCGAAGCGGCCGGCATTCTCACCGTGCTGCTGATCGGCGCCGCCCGCATTCAGGCCGGCGGCCTCAATAGCCAGGGGTTCAGCAGCTACGTGGCAGCGTTGCTGATGCTGATCGATCCGATCTCCCACCTCACCACCAACTTCAACGAGTTCCAGCAGGGCCAGGCCTCGCTGAGGCGGTTGCGGGCAATTGAGGCCGAGCCGGTGGAGGCCCCCGACCGTCCTGGCGCCCAGCCCCTGGGCAAGGTGCGCGGCGCTTTGGTGCTCGAGCAGGTGCTCTTCGGCTATGACGCCGCCCGACCGGTGCTCCACAACCTCAACTTGAGCGTCGAACCGGGCCAGGTGGTGGCCCTGGTGGGGCCATCCGGCGCCGGCAAGAGCACCCTCTTCTCGCTGCTGTTGCGCTTCAACACCGCCCAATCGGGCCGGGTGCTGCTCGATGGCCACAACCTGGCCGACCTGCGGGCCCGGGAGCTGCGCCGGGCCGTGGCCCTGGTGCCCCAGCAGAGCAGCGTGTTCTCGGGCACGGTGGCCGAGGCGATCGCCTTCGGCCGGCCCGCCACGGAGGCGGCGATCCGCAAGGCGGCCCAGCTGGCCAATGCCTCCAGCTTCATCGAGGCCCTGCCCCAGGGCTACGCCAGCCGCATCGAGGAGCGGGGCAGCAATTTCTCCGGCGGCCAACTGCAAAGGCTGGCGATCGCCCGCGCCGTCCTCGGCAACCCGGCGGTGCTGCTGCTCGATGAGGCCACCAGTGCCCTCGATGCGGAGGCCGAGGAGGCGGTGCAGCGGGGCCTGGAGCAGGCGATGGCCGGCCGCACCGTGCTGGTGATCGCCCACCGGTTGGCGACAGTGCAGGGAGCCAACCGGATCCTGGTGCTCGATGGCGGGCGGATCGTTGAGCAGGGCAGCCACAATGAGCTGATGGCCAGCGGCGGCCGCTACCGCGACCTCTGCGAGCGCCAGTTCATCCACCTGCAAGCCTGATGACTTGGGAGTACAGGGTGATCCACATCAATGTGGAGAGCGGCAATCCGCCCGGGCCGCCCTCACCCAAGGCAGACAGCGAGCGGCTGGGGGGAGCGCTCAGCCCCGAATTTCTGCAGCGGGAATTCCCCCAGCAATACGACGCCGCTGCCACCAAGCCACGCCACCCGGCCGAGCAGCTGCAGTTCTTTCTCAATGCCCTCGGCAAGGAGAACTGGGAGATGGTGGAGGCAGCCCAGGTGGGGCCGCTGCTGATGTTTTTTTTCAAGCGGCCGGGTCCCACCCCCCTATCGTGAGGGGTACCAAATTCCGTTTCCGTGGACATCGTCAGCCCCAACACCACAGGCAGCCAGCCGCCCGTGCTCACCTTCGAGGGCAAGCGCTACGACCTCAACAGCCTGCCTGATGAGCTCAAGGAGCTGGTGCGGGGCATGCAGGTCGCCGATGCCCAGCTGCGCATGCATGAGGACACCCTGAAGGTGCTTGCCGTGGGCAGGCAGGCGATGGCCAGCCAGCTCAACGACAAGCTCCAGGCCATCACCCCCATGCCCTGAACAGGCCAGGCCATAGCAAGCGCATGAGCAAGCGCAAGACCTAACCCACCACCTCCTTCGCCTCCTTCAGCAGGGCCTCGGGCAAGGTCACCCCAATCGCTGCGGCGGTGGCCTTGCTCAACGTCAACTCCGTTTTAGTGAGGGGCTCAAAGGCCATGGTGGCCGGGGATTCCCCCTTCAATACCCGCACCGCCAACTTGCCGGCGGCGTAGCCGTCATCGAAGTAGGCCCAGCCGATCGTGGCCAAGCAGCCGAGCAACTTGATGTCGTCGGCATCCACCGAATACACGGGGATCTTCTTCTCGAGGCCCACCTTGGCGATCGAGCCAAAGCCCTGGATCGTGGCGTAATCGCCGATCTTCACGAAGGCTTCCACCTGCTTCTGAGCCAGCACCTGGGCGGCCTGCAGCACCTCACCGGAGTTGGCCACCGATTGCTCCACCACGGTGATGTTGCGCTTGGCCGCCTCCTCCTTGAGCACCTTGGCCTCATATTCGGAATTGGGCTCACCGGGGTTGTAGATCACCCCAACGGTCTTGAGCTCCGGATTGATCTGACGGGCCAGGTCGAGCTCCTTGCCCATCGGGTTGGTGCCGATCGTGCCCACCACATTGGGGCGGTGCTGGCCGACGCCACCGGGGGGGGTACCGGCGCCGGCACCCCAGGGATTGGAGCAGTAGCAGAAGATCACCGGCGTGGTTTCCTGGGCCACCTTCATGGCGGCCTGCAGGGGCGGGGTGCCCACCGCCAGGATCATGTCCACCTTGTCACCCACGAACTGCTTCATCACCAAGGTGGTGTTGGGCAGTTCACCGGCCGCATCCTTCTGGATGAAGTTGGCGGTTTTGCCCGGGGTGTAGCCGGCCTCAGCCAGGGCCGCTTCAAAGCCCTTGCGGGTGTTGTTCGGTGGCGGCGCATCCAGCATCTGCAGCATGCCGATGGTGGGCCCCTTCACCCTGGCGTCGCCGCCAAGTTTTCCGCAGGCCGAGAGCACCACCGTGCTGACAGCTCCTGCCCCCACCAGGCTGAGAAATTCACGACGCTGAAGACCCATCGGGGGCACTGGAAGACTGCGGCGCCACTATGGCCGTGCCGTACATCGCCCGCAATGCCGGCGGATCGAGAGCTTCCCGCTCCGCAGCGCTCCAGTCCCCGATCAGGCGACCCTCGTGGAGCATCACCAGCCGGTCGCCGTGGCCGAGGGCCTGGTCAAGGCTGTGGGTCACCATCAAGGTGGTGGTGCCGAAGCGGCGGATCAGCCTTTCGGTGAGGGCCATCACGGTGGCCTCAGCCCGGGGATCGAGGGCGGCGGTGTGCTCATCGAGCAGCAGCAGGTCCGGCGAACTAAGGGTGGCCATCACCAGGCTGAGGGTCTGGCGCTGGCCGCCGGAGAGCTGGCCCACGGGCTCATCGAGGCGGTCGGCCAGGGGCAAGCCCAGGTCGGCCAGTAACTCCCGGTAGCGGCGGCGATCGGCCCCGTTGGGGTGGATGCCCCCGAGCATGCCGATCAGGGCGCCGCCGATCAGCCGGGCTGGCCTGCTGCGCCGTTCAGCCAGCCGGAGGTTCTCAGCCACGGTGAGACCGGGGCAGGTGCCTTCAAGCGGGTTCTGCATCACCCGGCCGATCCAGCGGGCTCGCTGGTAGTCGCGCAGCTTGTGCAGGGGGCGATTGCCGAGGTGGATCTGGCCATCAGCCAGGGCCAGGGTGCCGGCCACCAGGTTGAGCAGGGTGCTCTTGCCGGAGCCGTTGCTGCCGATCACCACCAGAAACTGACCCGCCGGGCAGGTGAGCGAAAAATCGCTGAAAAGCTGGCGCCAGCCCCCCCCGGGCAGGGGATGGCCCCAGCCGAGTTTGGCAACGGTGAGACTCGAGCTGGCGGCCTTGGTGACGCTGCTCATCCCTGCAGCCTCCCCTGGTCGGAGAGGCCCGGGATGCGCAGCCGCCCAAAGGCCAGGGCGATAAGCAGCAGCAGGGCCGTGGCCAACTTGAGGTCCACCGGCTCGAGGCCCAGCTGCAGGGCGATGGCGATCAGGGTGCGGAACAGGATTGCCCCCAGCACCACCGCCAGCAAGGCCTGGGGCACGGAGCGGGGCCGCAACACCGATTCGCCGATGATCACCATGCCCAGGCCCAGGATCAGCGAGCCGATGCCCATGGTCACATCGGCGAAACCCTGGTAGTTGGCCACCAGGGCGCCGGCCAGGGCCACCAGGCCATTGGCGGCGGCAATCCCCACCGTGAGGCCGCGGCGCTGGTTGATGCCGTTGGCCCGGGCCATGGTGGGGTTGTTGCCCAGGGCCCGCAGGGACAGACCGAAATCGGTGGCCAACAGCAGGCTGATCAGCAGGATCAAACCCCCCATTGCCAGGATCAGAGCCACCGCCCACTGGCCATCTATGCCCAGGCCCAGGTCGGGCAGGGCCTGGATGCCGGCCGGGGTCTCCGGCAGGGGGATGTTGGAGCGCCCCATCAACCGCAGGGTGATCGAGTAGAGGCCGGTGGTGGTGAGGATGCCGGCGAACAGGTCGTTGACCCCCAGGCGGGTGTGGATCAGGCCGGTCACCAAACCGGCCAGGCAGCCAAACAGAATCGCCATGGCCAGAGCCACCGGCACCGGGGCGCCCTGGCTGATCAAAACCGCCGCCGCGCCGCCGCCGAGGGCGAAGGAGCCGTCAACGGTGAGATCGGGGAAGTTGAGAACCCGCAGGGTCAGATAGGTACCCAGGGCCAGGCCTGCGTAGGCCAGGCCCTGGTCAGCGGCACCAAGCCAGAGGGAGAGCATTGGCGCATTTTGCCGGGCGAGCGACCGCGGACCTAGCCCAGGGGAACCAGATCCTCGAACCGAAACACCTGGCGGCCAGCCGGCGCGTCGCCGTGGGCCTCGGTCTCCACCACCCGCTCGCTCAACACCCAGGGGCCAGCCTCGGCAAGCGGCACGAAGGTGTCGGTGAAGCGGCTGATTCCCCCCTTGGCTTCACCCGTAGCTGGGTCGCTGTAGCGGCTGGTGTAGCTACGGCTCAGGTAGCCGCTACCGGTGTCGGTGGTGCTCTCGGTGAAGATCGTCACCACGGTGCCGTGGATATGGCGATGCACCATCGTCACCACATCACCATTGATGCGGTAGCGGTCGCCCTCGCCCTTGCCGCCCACGATCACCTCGGTGCCCACCGCATCGGTGTCGCCGGCGCTGAAGCTGTTGGCGCCGTGGGTCTGCTCGAAGCTGCGACGCACCCGGTGGATAGCCACCTCCCACAGCTGGGAGGCCAAGGCCTTATGGATCTCGGCGTCGTCGATGCCCTCCAGGCTGGCCTTGAGGTCGGCGCCCAGCTGGAAAGTGCCGGCCACGGTCCGCTCGCCCTGCTGCCAGCTACAGCGGCCGGCGTAACCAGCAAAGCCGCTATCCCAGGTGTAGCGGTTCTCGTAGGCCGCCCGAAAGGCCGCCGTGCAGTCGCTGCCCGGGGCGATCGGGGCGCTGAGCTGGGAAGGGGGTGCCTCTGGGGTGACGGTCACGGGGATGGTCGAAGGGATGTGTCAACCCTAACGAGCCAGGTGGGGATGGATGTCCTGCAGGGCATTCACCTCGATCGTCTGCTGCTGCAGGGCGGTGATCGCCTCCACCGCCGCCCGGGCCCCGGCCAGGGTCGTGACCGTGGGTACGGAGTAGTCGAGGGCGGCGCGGCGCAGGTACTGGTCGTCGTGGGCGGCCTGGCGGCCAATCGGCGTGTTGATGATCAGCTGGATGCGGGCCGAGCGGATCGCGTCTTCGATGTTGGGGCGGCCTTCGTGCACCTTGAGAATCGATTCCACCATCAGGCCTGCGGCCCGCAGCGACCTGGCGGTGCCGCCGGTGGCGATCAGGGCAAAACCCAGCTCCACCAGTCGCTCGGCCACGGGCAGCAAAGCGGGCTTGTCGCGGTCATGGGTCGAGAGGAAGGCGGTGCCACCGGTGGGCAGGGCCTCATTGGCGGCCAGCTCGGCCTTGGCGTAGGCCATGCCCGCACTGGTGGCGATACCCATCACCTCGCCGGTGCTGCGCATCTCCGGCCCCAGCAGGGTGTCGGAACCGGGAAAGCGCTTGAACGGCAGCACGGCCTCCTTGACGGTCTGCAAGGGCGGCCGGGGCTCGGCCGTGAGGCCCAGCTCGGCCAGGGTGCGGCCCGCCATCAGCTGGCTGGCCACCTTGGCCAGGGGCACGCCGGTGGCCTTGGCCACAAACGGCACCGTGCGGGAAGCGCGGGGGTTGGCCTCAATGATGAACACCCGCTCGCCCAGTTCGGGGTCGCTCTGCACGGCGAACTGCAGGTTGATCAGGCCGCGCACCCCCAGGGCCAGGGCCAGGGCCCGGCTCCAGGCGCGAATCGTGGCCAGGGCTGGCTCGCTGAGGCTCACCGACGGCAGCCAGCAGGCCGAGTCACCCGAGTGGATCCCGGCCGGCTCGATGTGCTCCATCACCCCGCCGATCACCACTACCCCCTCCCGATCGCAGAGGGCGTCCACATCCACCTCCACGGCATTGTCCAAGTACTGGTCGATCAACACCGGGTGGTCGGGCTCCACCTGGACCGCCTCCACCATGTAGCGGTTGAGCTCCGCCTCGTCGTAGACCACCTCCATGGCCCGGCCGCCCAGCACGTAGCTGGGGCGCACCACCACTGGATAGCCCACGCGCGCGGCGATGGCGCGGGCCTCGGCCTCACTGCGGGCCAGGCCATTGCGGGGCTGGCGAATCTCCAGGCGCCGCAGGATCGCTTCAAATTGTTCCCGGTCTTCGGCGGCGTCGATCGATTGCGGCGACGTACCCCAGATGCGGCTGCCCGTGGCCAGTCCCTCCGGGGAGGCCAGCCAGTTCAGCAGCGGAATCGCCAGCTTGAGCGGCGTCTGGCCGCCGAACTGGACGATCACCCCCACGGGCCTCTCCACCTCGATCACGTTGAGCACGTCTTCGAGGCTGAGCGGTTCGAAGTAGAGGCGATCGGAGCTGTCGTAGTCGGTGGAAACGGTTTCCGGGTTGCTGTTCACCATCACCGTGGCGAAGCCCTCGGCCTGCAGGGCGAAGGAGGCGTGGCAGCAGCAGTAGTCAAATTCGATGCCCTGGCCGATGCGATTGGGGCCACCGCCCAGGATCATCACCTTGGGGCGTGTTTCCGGCTGGACCTCATTTTCAGGGGGCACGGTCTCCAGCTCGCCAGCGGCGTTGATGCGCTCCAGCGGGCGCTCATAGGTGGAATAGTGATATGGGGTGCTGGAGGCGAACTCCGCCGCACAGGTGTCGACGGTCTTGAACACGGCGTTAACCCCCAGGGCCTGGCGGTGGCGCCGCACCGCCAGCTCATCGCTGCCGGTGGCCCAGGCCAGCTGGCGGTCGGAGAAACCCAGCTGCTTTAGCTCCAGCAGGGCCGGCGCCTCCAGCTCAGCGAGGCTGCGGCCCTGCAGCAGCCGCTGTTCGGCCTCGAGAATGTGGCGCAGCTTGGCCAGGAACCAGGGATCAATGGCACTGAGCTGGTGGATCTCCCCATCGCTGCGGCCGGCGACCATCGCCTCGCGCACGGCAAAGATCCGATCGGGGGTGGGAGTGCGCAGGGCCCGGTCCAAGGCCGGGGGTTCCCAGCTGGCATCGGGCCGGTCACAGCCCCAGCCGGCATGGCCCGTTTCCAGGGAGCGCAGGGCCTTCTGGAACGACTCCTCAAAACAGCGGCCAATTGCCATCGCCTCCCCCACCGACTTCATCGAGGTGGTGAGCACCGGCGTGCTGCCCCGGAACTTCTCGAAGGCAAAACGGGGGATCTTCGTGACCACGTAGTCGATCGTGGGTTCGAAGCAGGCCGGCGTGGCGCCGGTGATGTCATTGACAATCTCGTCGAGGGTGTAGCCCACCGCCAGGCGGGCGGCGATCTTGGCGATCGGAAAACCCGTGGCCTTGGAGGCCAGCGCCGAGCTGCGCGAAACCCGCGGATTCATTTCGATCACCACCACATCGCCATTGGCGGGGTTGATGGCGAATTGGATGTTGCTGCCGCCCGTATCTACGCCGATTTCACGGATGATCGCGATCGACTGGTCGCGCAGGCGCTGGTATTCCCGGTCAGTGAGGGTCTGGGCGGGCGCCACGGTGATCGAGTCGCCGGTGTGTACCCCCATCGGATCGAGGTTTTCGATGCTGCAGACGATCACCACGTTGTCGGCGCTGTCGCGCATCACCTCCAACTCAAATTCCTTCCAGCCCAGCAGCGACTGCTCAATCAGGATCTGGGTGACGGGGCTGGCCTCCAGGCCGCTCTTGCAGATCGCCCGAAACTCCTCCGGGTTGTAGGCGATGCCGCCACCGCTGCCGCCCAGGGTGAAGGCGGGGCGAATGATGCGGGGATAACTGCCGATGGCTGCGCCCACCTGCTCGGCCTGCTCCGGGGTGTGGGCAATGCCGGAAGGGCACACCGCCACGCCGATGCGCTCCATCGCCTGCTTGAACAGCAACCGATCTTCCGCCTTCTGGATCGCCGCCAGGTTGGCGCCGATCAACTCAACCCCGTATTTGGCCAGGGTGCCGTTCTCGGCCAGGGTCACCGCCAGGTTGAGGGCGGTCTGGCCGCCCATGGTGGGCAGCAGGGCATCGGGGCGCTCGATCTCGATCACCCGGGCCACCACCTCGGGGGTGAGCGGCTCGATGTAGGTGCGATCGGCCATGTCCGGATCGGTCATGATCGAAGCGGGGTTGGAGTTCACCAACACCACCTCAAAGCCTTCGGCCCGCAGGGCTTTACAGGCCTGGGTGCCGGAATAGTCGAATTCACAGGCCTGGCCGATCACGATCGGACCCGACCCCAGCAGCAGGATGCGACGCAGGTCCGTGCGGCGGGGCATGGGGGGAGTCTGGCCAAACGCGCCCAGCCTCTCACGCTCACCCCTGGGCGAATCCAGCCCCAACCCGGCCGCCAGGGCTGCCAGTGGGGCCTGGAATGGTTAACGTGATCCTTAACAAGGTCCATTTTCGATGAGCGAACTCCAGCGGCTGAAAGGGCTGCTGCCCCCTGAATTGCAGAGCTGGGTGTTTGTGGAAGCTGCGGCGTCCGTGGATCCGCCCCTGATCACCATCGAAGAGATCGGCCGCGACGAAGTGGAGATCCAGATCGATCTGGAGAAGTGGGACGCCCTGGCGCTCGACCACCGCAACCTGCTCTTCTGGCATGAGGTGGGGCGCATCCAGAACGACGCCGTACCCCGCGACGGCTGGGAGATGGCGGCCCTGGCCATCGGCCTGGGTGGGGCCATTGGGGAGTTGTGGGTGCAGGACGGCCTGCTGCTGGTGATGGCCATGGGCCTCTCCGGCTTCGCCGGCTACCGCCTCTATCTCAAGAACAATTCTGAAAAGCGGCTGCAGGACGCCGTCTCCGCTGATGAGCGGGCGATCGACCTGGCCACCCGCTTTGGCTACTCCCTGCCCAATGCCTACAAGAGTCTGGGTGGCGCCCTCAAGGAGCTGGTGGAGCAGACCCGCAAGAAGAAGAAGCGGGCCTTCTATGAAGACCGGCTCGAGGCCCTGCGCAAGAGTGCCGGCAAGGCCCGTGCCGAAATGGCGCAGCAACAGGGTTCCCGCCAATCCGTCACCAGTGAAAATGTCTATGGTTGAAGCTCCCAATCGGCAAGAGCTCACCAGCGAGCAGCTGGCCCAGCTGGCAGCCGAGGCCTGCGACGATCGCAAGGCGGTGGATATCCGCCTGATCCGGGTGGATGAGGTGTCGTCTTTGGCCGACTGGTTTGTGATATCCAGTGGTCTCTCCGACGTGCAGGTGCGCGCCATCGCCCGCTCGGTGGAAGACCAGATCGAGGCGGCCACCGGCAGGCTGCCCCTGCGCCGGGAGGGCCAGAAGGAGGGCCGCTGGCTGCTGCTCGATTACGGCGAGTTGATCGTGCACGTGCTCACCCCCAGTGAACGCACCTACTACGACCTGGAATCCTTCTGGGGCCACGGTGAACAGGTGCGCTTCGTAAGCTCCACACCTGCTGTGATTTCCTGAGTCCCATGCAGTGCCCGGTGCCGCCTGAGCAACGGCCCCTGCGGGAATACGAGCAGCTGCTGGAGTCGTGGTTCTTTGTCTGGCCCGCCCACAACTTCAGCGAGCTGGTCCGCCCCCTGGCCACCAGCTGGCTGCTGCTGGCACCCCTGACCGTGCTGGTGGCCAGTGGCAGCTGGGTGATGCGCAATCACCCGGCCCAGCTGGTGCTGGCCGGCCTGGTGGCGGCGGTGGCTCTGCCAATCCTGCTGCTGGTGCGCCAGTGGCTCGGTTGGACCTACGTGCACCGGCGCCTGCTCTCCGAACGGGTGGAATACGAGGAGTCGGGCTGGTACGACGGCCAGGTGTGGGAAAAGCCCCTGGCCTGGCGCCAACAGGATCTACTGGTCGCCCAGCACCAGGTACAGCCGGTGCTGAGACGGCTGCAGCAGGCAGCGATGCTGGCGGTGATCCTGGCCCTGCTCGGGGCGAGCCTCTGTCAGGCTCTCTGAAAGCGGCTTCCGGGCACCTGTGACCCTGTCCTCCAGTTTTGGTGGCTCTGCCCGCGGAGGTAGCTCAGCCCGTGGGGGTGTTCCTCCGCTGGAAGTGCGGCTGCTGCGCGACGGCATCCCGGAGTCGCGGCATCGGGTGCACGCAGTGGTGTGCGATGGCCGGGGGCGGGTGCTGATGCGAGCCGGCGATCCCCAGCAGCTGAGCTTTGCGCGCTCAGCCCTCAAACCGTTCCAGGCCAGCGTCTTTGTCAGCAGTGGCGCGGCCGACCACTGCAACTGCGGCGAGCGGGGCCTGGCGATCGCCTGCGCCAGCCATGCCGGCACGGCCATCCACGCCCGCGAGGCCTTCAAGTTGCTCTGGGGGGCCGAGCTCGAAGCCGAGCAGCTGCAGTGCCCCGTGCCTGCCGCCGGCAGCAGCCCCCTGGAGCACAACTGCTCCGGCAAGCACGCCGCTTTCCTGGCCACCTGCCGTCAGCTGGGCTGGAGCCGCGAGAGCTACCTGCAGATCGCCCACCCGCTGCAGCAGGAGGTGCTCAAGCGCGTCGGGGATCTGCTGGCCCTGCCCGCCGCCGAACTGCTCACCGCCCGCGACGACTGCGGCGCACCCACCCTGCAGCTGCAGCTCGCCCAGATGGCCCTGCTCTACGCCCACCTGGGCGCCGGCAGCCAGGCCGACCTGGAGCGGCTCAGCCGGGCGATGCTGGCCCACCCGGAGCTGGTGGCGGGTGAGGGGCGCTTCGACACCGAACTGATGCGCCGCGGCCACGGCCAGGTGGTCAGCAAGGGCGGCGCCGAGGGCATCCAGTGCCTCAGCCGCGTCGGCGCGGGCATGGGAGTGGCCATCAAGGTGGAAGACGGCTCCAGCCGGGCCAAACATGCGGTGGCGCTGCACCTGCTTGAGCAGCTCGACTGGCTCACACCCATGACCCTCGAGGAGCTGGGCAGCCTTTTTCTCCAGCCGGCCCCCCACCTGCGGCTGGAGGTGATCGGCGAGCTGCGCTTCGACTGATAAAGTTTCTTTGTCGACGCGGGGTAGAGCAGTCTGGTAGCTCGTCGGGCTCATAACCCGAAGGTCGCGAGTTCAAATCTCGCCCCCGCCACCACTTTCCCGAAACCCCGGCAGCCCCCTGCCGGGGTTTCCTTTTATCTGGGCCCCAGCCGCCTATCTGGCTCCTAGCGCCGCCTTGATCTCCCCCTTGCGCTCCCCAGGCCATGGCCGACCCCGCGCTGCAACCTGACGCCATCGTGGTGGGCTCCGGTGCCACCGGCGGCGTGGCGGCCATGGTGCTGGCCGAAGCCGGCCTCAAGGTGCTGGTGCTGGAGGCGGGGCCGGAGCTGGGCTGGCGCGAGGCCCTCGGCAGCGAGCCGCTCAATAGCGCCCGGCGCCTGGCCCATATCTCCAGCGGCAAGCAACGGCTCCAGCGCCACCACCCGGGGTATTGGAAACACAATCCAAACCTGTTCGTCGATGAGCGGCGCAACCCATACACCACCCCCGACGATGCCCCCTTTCTGTGGACCCGGGGGCGCCAGGTGGGCGGCAAAAGTCTCACCTGGGGTGGCATCACCCTGCGGCTCTCCGACTACGAATTCCAGGCTGCCGCCCGCACTGGCCAGGGGCCGGGCTGGCCAATCGGCAGCAGGGAGCTGGACCCCTACTACGGGCGGCTCGAGCAGCTGCTGGGGGTGCATGGTGGCTGCGATGGCCTGAGCCAGTTGCCCGATGGCAACTTCCTGCCCCCCCTGCCCTTCACCCCGGGCGAACGGCACCTGCAGAGCCGCATCGCAGCCGAGCTCGGGCTGCCCCTGATCCACTCCCGCGGCTTCAGGCTGCATCGGCAGGCGGGCTGGCCCCGCTCCGCCAGCCAGGGAAGCACCCTGGCCAGGGCCCTGGCCACCGGCCGCACCCAGGTGCGCAGCAACGCAGTGGTGAGCCACCTGCTGATCCGAGGCGACCGGGCCGAGGGGGTGGTGCTGGTGAATGGAGCCACGGGCGCCCAGGAGCGGCTCAGCGCCCCCCTGGTGGTGCTGTGTGCCTCCACTATCGAAACCGTCCGAATCCTGCTGCACTCCAGTGAGGCCCACCAGAGCGGCGGGCTGGTCGATCCATCGGCAAGCCTGGGGCGCCACCTGATGGATCACATCTCCAGCAGTCGCTTCTTCTCCATTGCCGGGGTGGGCCCGCCGCAGGAAGAGGTGGAGCTCTCGGGAGCCGGCAGCTGCTTCATTCCCAACACCGTCAACCTGGAGCCGGGCAGCCAGAGCGACTTCCAGGGCGGCTACGGCCTCTGGTGCGCCCTGCAGCGCTTCGACCCCCCCAAGCTGCTGCAGCGGCGGCGAGGCGAGGCGGTGGGCTTCCTGATCGGCCACGGCGATGTGCTGCCCGATCCGGCCAACCAGGTGACCCTGAACACCAACCAGCTCGATGCCTGGGGGTTGCCCACGGTCCATATCAACTGCCGCTGGGGCGCGAACGAGCACCGGCTGCTGGCCCACATGCACGGCCGCATGGAGGCCGTTGTGGCCGCCGCCGGCGGCCAGATCCGGGCGATCGAAGAGCTGTTCGTGCTGCCGCTGCTGGAGCCTTGGCTCCGCACCAGCCTGGCGGTGAGCCCGGGAGCCCCACCCCCCGGCTACTACATCCATGAGCTGGGAGGGGCTCGCATGGCCGCCACGGCGGAGGGGGGGGTGGTGAATCCGCTCAACCAGTGCTGGGGGGCGGCGAACGTGCTGGTGGTGGACGGGGCCTGCTGGCCGCGGGCCGGCTGGCAGAGCCCCACACTCACGGAGATGGCGATCACCTGGCGGGCCTGTGAAGCGGCCGCAGAACGGCTGCGCCACGGGGGTTAGGGGCCCAAGAGCCCAGGCCGCTCGGCAATCCTGTGTCAATCGCCACAATCGATCCCGGCCGGGCTGCGCACAATGACTTGGCGACCTCTAACCGGGTCGGGCAAGGGAGAATCAGGCGGAGGTTGGCCCCTCTGCCTTTTTTTTTGGCCAGTCTTTTTTTGACCCGTCTTTTTTTTGGCCCGCCAGCTGGGCTTTGGGCTCAGCTGTTGAGGAAAAACCCGTTTAGGTAGTGCTGGGCGACGTTTTGATCGCTGCAGCCGTTCTGAAATAGAAAGCTGGCCAGGGCCGAAGAAATCAGCCGGTATTGGTCCCACTGGGGATGCTGGAGCAGAAATTCCTTCATGCCCTCGAACAGAACCTCAGGCACCTCCGCCTCCAGGCTGACGCTGGGGGCCTCCTGCTCGATGCCGGGCTCTATGCAGCTCTCAATACAGCTCTCCATGCAGCGTTGAAGGTGGAGGCGTTCAGTGCTCATCGGCTGGGGAGGGCCCGCTGCGGTGGCTTAAGTACGCCACAGGGAAGGGGGGGCGGTCAAATCGCACCGCCATCGCCAAACCCATCCCAATCCGGATTGAGATTGCCTGTGCTGACGGTCTCCTGCGGGAGCTGACGCCGCCGCAGAAGCGGGGTGGGGGAGCGGTACCCCGGGCTGTCAAGGGCAAGCTGAACCTTTGGCTGATTTCCCCAGCGGCAAGACCCCACAGGCAGCCTTGGGCGCTTTTTTGTGGAAAAACCCCTGCAAAACTGGGGAAAAAGGGGTCGGAATGGGGAAAGCCGCCATCAATTAGCAGAGCTTATGTGCCCTGGTCCGACAAGACTCGTCCCGCGCCGAGACGCTTGCACGGCCTGATCGATCCCGATTCCCTCACCCGCCAGTCCCGCCACCTGAGCGCAGGGTGCCTGGACCAAGGGGGTGGTCTGCGTGGGGATAGGGGGCGTGGTGATGGCTGTTCTCGTGGTGATGGCTGTTCTCATGAAGATGGCCAGCTAGGGGCAGGGGAACGCCATCGGGCTGGCAGGCGCCGGTGCACTCCCGCTCACAGAGATCGCAGCCATCGGTGAGGCCCTCAACGTGGTGGTGGTGGCTGTGCTGGGGAGCCCCCACTTCCCTTTCAAAGCCGAGCACCTGGGCCCGGTACTTGCACAGGGAGCAGTTCATCTGGGTGTCGCCCCGCACCACCTCGGCCACCCGCTCGACGAAGGTGCCAAGCACCAGGGGGTGGTCAGCCAGGTAGGAAGCCTGCAGAAACTCCACCTCCGGGTGGTCAGCCGCCACCCGCTCGGTGTGCTGCCGGATCCGGCTGACCAACACCCCTGAAAACAGGAAGTAGGGAAAGACGACAACACGGCGGTAGCCAAGCCTGACCACATGGCGCAAACCGGGCTCCACCAGGGGGAAGGTGACGCCGGAATAGACGGTTTCGCCCCAGCCGAAACCAAAGCCCTCCACGAGCATCCGGGTCACCTTGGACACATTGGAATTGGCATCCGGATCGGAGGAGCCCCGGCCCACCACCACCAGCAGGGTGTCGTGCAGGGGCACATCGGCCGGGGCCTGGGCCAGGGCTTCGCGGATCCGGGCACCGGCGGCCTGAATCATGTTGAGGTCGATGCCCAGCTCCCGGCCGTAGTCGATGCGCAGGCCCGTCTCGGCTGCGTAGGTGTTCAGCACCGAGGGGATGTCGTTTTTGGCATGGCCGGCGGCAAACAACATGGCCGGCACCGCCAGCACCTGGCCCACCCCCTTTGCCCGCAGGGCCTCGAGGCCATCACGCAGGATCGGCCGGGCGAATTCCAGGTAGCCGTATTCCACCGGCACCGTCGGCAACTGGGCCTGCAGGCCCCGGGCCAGCTGGGCGAATTCAGCCACCGCCAGGCGGTTGCGGCTGCCGTGGCCGCACACCAGAACCCCAATCGGTCCGTGGGGGCCTTGGCTGAGGTCAAGACTGGGGGGGTAAGCCATGGCAGATCACACCTGCTGCGACCCTATTCCCGCAAGCCAGCCGGCAGGATAGGGGGTCTTCAGGCTGCCCAAGCCGCAATGGCCCTGCGCCTCCCCCCCTACCAGCAGCTGCCTGCCCCGGGCCCGGCCAGCGAACTGCTGGAAATTCCCATTGCCCAGCTCCGTCCAACCCAGCTCTGCGTGGGGCTGGCCGAAGTGCGCAGCCGGCTGCGGGACTTCAGCGCCGAGGATGCCGGCGAACGCCGCTCCTACCTGGGCAGCAAGCCGGTTCCCCTGGTGCGCAACCGGGCCGGCCAGATGTGGATGGTGGATCGCCACCACCGGCTGCGGGCCCTGATCGAAATCGCCCCTGGCGCCACCGCCTTTGGCTACGTCGTGCTCGAGCTCGACAGCGACGACCCGCTCCAGGTGCTGGAGATCCTGCAGGAACGGGGCTGGTTGTATCTCTATGACGGCCGCGGCCTGGGGCCCCTATCGCCCTCAGCCCTGCCCGCCCAGCTGACCGGTCTCCAGGACGACCCCTATCGAAGCCTGGTGTGGAAACTAAAAAAAGAGGGGGTGATCGAGCCAGCGCCGCTGATCCCCTTCCATGAATTTCGCTGGGGAGCCTGGCTGCGCAGCCGGCCCTTACCCCCCTTCAGCTCCGAGCAGCTCGAGCCTGCCCTGTCGCGGGCCATGGCCCTGGCCAAATCCAGCGCTGCCTCCCACCTGGCTGGCTGGAAGGGCAGTGCCTGAAGCCGAGGCCGCGTGATCTCAAGCTGGCTCAGCGATAACCCGCTGGCAGTGCTTGCCCTGCTGCTGGGGGTGAGTGTGGTGGTGCCGCCCCTGGTTCGCCGCCTGGGCATGCCCGATCTGGTGGGCCTGCTGGTGGCAGGGGTGCTGATCGGGCCCCACGGCCTCCAGTGGCTCAACCCGAGCCAGCCCACGGTGCAACTGCTCTCCGATGGGGGGGTGATCTATCTGTTGTTCCTCGCCGGCCTGGAAATCGACCTGGCGGAATTCGCCCGGATCCGCCAGCGCTCGCTCCGCTTCGGGCTGCTCACCTTTGCCCTGCCGATGCTGGGGGGCCTGCTGCTGGGACTGGGCTTCGGCTACTCCCTACTGAGCGCGGTGCTGATCGGCTCGATCCTCTCCTCCCATACCCCCCTGGGCTACCCGATCGTGCGCAGCTACGGAGCGATGCGGGAGGAGGCGGTCACCGTGGCCATCGGCGGCACGATTGTGACCGACATCGCCGCCCTGGTGGTGCTCGCCCTCTGCATGGGCCTGGCCCAAGGCAACCTGAGCGCCCTGGGGGTGGGGTGGCTGCTGCTGCGGGTGGGGATCTACGCCGCCCTGGTGGTGCTGGTGATCACCCGTCTCGGCCGCAGCCTGGTGCAGCGCAGCGTCAACAACGACAGCCAGCTGTTTGTGGCGGTGTTGCTGGCGGTGTTTCTGGCGGCCCTGGCCGCCGAACTGGCTGGCGTGGAAAAGATCGTCGGCGCCTTCCTGGCCGGCCTGGCCGTCAATGCGGTGCTGCCGGAGGGGCGGGTGAGGGAGCAGGTGATCGTGGTGGGAGCCAGCCTGTTCATCCCGGTCTTCTTCATCGACCTGGGCTTGATGCTGGACCTACCAGTGTTCGCCCGCACCATGGTGGGCTCGCCGTTTGCGCTGCTGCTGATCGCCACCCTGATCGGCACCAAGGGGCTGGCCGCCTGGTGGGCCGGCCGCTTCTACGGCTACGGCCGCGCCCAGATCCTGACGATGTGGTCGCTCTCCCTGCCCCAGGTGGCCGCCACCCTGGCCGCCACTTTTGTGGGTTTCCGCGGCGGCCTGCTCGACGCGCAGGTGCTCAACGGGGTGCTGGCCTTGATGGTGGTCACGGCCAGCCTGGGGCCCTGGCTCACGGCCCGGGCGATCCCACTGCTGCCCCGACTGCTAGTGGGGCCGGAGCCCAACGGCCAGGGCACCCTGGAACGGCGGGGTCTGGCGGTGCTGGTGCCGATCACCAATCCAGCCTGGGAAAGGGGGCTGATCGAGCTGGCCGGCTTGCTGGCGAACGGCAAGGGCGCCGTGCCAGGCCGGCTGATGCCGCTCAAGGTGGTGACTCCCGAGCAGAGCGGCGCCGGCCGGCAGTGGCTTCAACGCTCCGGCAGCGCAGCGCTGGGCCAGCCGCTGTTGCGGGTGGACAGCGATATCGCCAGCGGCATAGCCGCAGCGGCCCTTGAGCAGGATGCGGACCTGGTGGTGATGGGGCTGGAACCCGCGGCCGGGCTGGGGCGCTGGCTGTTTGGCGACCTGGTGGAGGCAACCTGCCGCCAGGTCGCGTGCCCGGTGGTGGTGGCCCGCCTCCATGGCGATCCCGCCAGCATCCGACGCCTGCTGGTGCCGATCAAGCACCTCACCGCCGCGGCCCTGGAGCAGTTCCAGCTGGCAAGACGGCTCGCCGCCGCCTGCGGCGCCCGCCTAACCCTGCTGCACCTGCATGACCCCAACCTGCCGGCGGCGGCCCTGGGCCAGCTGGGCGAGGAGCTGCAGGCTTGGCTGGGCGGGGCTGGCCCAGAGCCAGGGCCAGTGCAGGTGGAGGTGGAGGTGATGCTGAAGCCCAGCTGGGCCGTTGAGAACGACCTGATCGCCGCCAGCAGCCACCATGACCTGGTGATCCTGCGCTGCCAGCGCCGCGTCGTGGCGGGCCTGCCGATTCCCGCCAGCGAGCGGGTGAGTCGGTTGCTGGGCCGGCTCGAGTGCTCCACGCTGGTGATCAGCGATCCCCTGCGCAGCTGATGACCTTTCACCACCTGCTGGTGCCCACCGATGGCTCGGAGCTCTCCAGCCAGGCCGTAGCCGAGGCCGTGGAGCTGGCCGGGGCGATCGGAGCGCGGCTCACCCTGTTTCACGTGCAGACCAACTTCCCGATCTCCCTGGTGGGCGTAGGGGAGCTGGTGGATCCCCACACGGTCGACACCCTGGTGAGGGCGGCACGAGCCCGGGCCGAGCAAATCCTGGCCGAAGCTGGCGCGGCTGCCGAGGCCGCCGCCGTGCCCTGGAGCAGCGAAACGGTGGTGCATGCCCTGCCCCATGCCGCAATCCTGGAGGCCGCCGGGCGCCTTGGCGCCGACCTGATCGTGATGGCCTCCCACGGGCGCCGCGGCCTGGAGGGGGTGCTGCTGGGCAGCGAAACCCAGCGGGTGCTCTGCCAGAGCCCCTGTCCGGTGCTGGTTGTGCGCTGACCTCTACGCTGCGAGCCAGTGCAACAGGCGAGCTGGTGGCGAAGGACGAAGCAAGCAGGGGTGAGGAACTCCGCGAACTGGGCTGGACCGCCGAGGAGGTGCGCCAGTACGAGGAGCTCTGGGAGTACCGCCAGCGCTGGGGGGCCATCAACCTCGAGCCGGAGGACCGGGTGTTGCTGCGCCGGGCCGAGGCCGCCCTGCCCAAGCGGGCCACCCATGGCAAGGGTTCCCTGAAGAAGACGATCCAGGAGAAGTCCCATTACCGCTGGCTCAGCTTCTACCGCGATGCCATGCTCGCCAGCGCCGCCGAAGTGGGGCTCGCAGCCGATGAAGAGGCCGCCTGGGTGATCCTGCTGGAGGCGGAGCTGGCGGCCCTCGAGCAGCTCAAACCGGTGCTCGGCCTGCCGGACACCCTCAAGGCCAAGGGACTGCTGGCCGCCCGGGAGGCCTGGATCGAGGCCATCGCCAGCCAGGGCCGCCTGCTCAGCTTCGACTTCGACGCCCCGCTGCTGGCCCTCAAGCAAAAGGAGAGCAGCAACTGGAAACCCCTGCGCCCGGAGGGCGCCCGCTCCTACCCGGTGCTGGATGCGGCTGGAGCCGCCGCCTTTCGCGCCCAGGTTGGCCCTGCCCTATCTGCCTGGATGGGGGCCAACTTCCCGTCCCTGAAGGAGACCCCTCAGGACCAACCGGTGGCAGCGGCTGCCGGCTAGGGCACCGGCGCATCGGCACTGGCCTGCACCCGCACCGGCGCCACCTTCCAGATCCGCTCGGCATAGTCGGCGATCGAGCGGTCACTGCTGAAGAAGCCGCACTTCATCGTGTTGTGCAGGGACATCCGGGCCCAGCGGCTGCGGTTGATCCAGGCCTCATCCACCTCATTTTGGGCGCGACGGTAGTCGGACACATCGGCCATCACCCGGAAGGGGTCATGGCTGGTGAGGCTGGCCAGCAGCGGATGGAACAGCTCCCCATCGCCCTCACTGAAGTAGCCCGAGCCAATCAGCTCCAGGGCCTGCCGCACCACCGGATCCTGCTCGATCCAGGGCATGGGGTGGTAACCGCTGTGGCCCAGCTGCTCGATCTGCTCAGCGGTGTGGCCGAAGAGGAAGAAGTTTTCCGCCCCAACGCAATCGCGGATCTCGATGTTGGCCCCATCGAGGGTGCCGATCGTCACGGCCCCGTTGAGCGCCATCTTCATGTTGCCGGTGCCGGAGGCCTCCTTGCCGGCGGTGGAGATCTGCTCGGAGAGGTCAACCGCCGGATACACCAGCTGGCCCAGGCTGACGCTGAAATTGGGCAGGAACACCACCTTGAGGCGGCCATCCATGGCCGGATCCATGTTCACCACATCGGCGATACCCACCAACAGCCGGATGATCAGCTTGGCGATGGCGTAGCCCGGCGCCGCCTTGCCGCCGAACACGAAGGTGCGCGGCGGCAGGTTCTCACCCTCACGGATGCGCAGGTAGCGCTCGACGATCTGCAGGGCCGCCAGGTGCTGGCGCTTGTATTCATGGATGCGCTTCACCTGCACATCGAAGAGGGAGGTGTGGTCCACCAGCACCCCCAACTCCTTGCGCATGTACTGGGCCAGGCGCTGCTTGCCGAGATCCCGCACCGCCTGCCAGCGCTCGAGGAAGGCCGGGTCATCGGCATAGGGCGCCAGCCCCTCCAACTCCTCCAGGTGGGTGCGCCAGCGCTCCCCGATCACCTCGTCCAGCAGGGTCGCCAGGGGAGGGTTGGCCACCGCCAGCCAGCGCCGGGGGGTGACGCCGTTGGTGACATTGGTAAAGCGCTCCGGCCAGATCCGGGCCAGGTCGGCGAACAGGTGCTGCTTGAGCAGGGTGCTGTGCAACTCGGCAACGCCATTGACGTGGTGGCTGCCGACCACCGCCAGGTTGGCCATGCGCACCCGCCGTTGGGGGCCCTCTTCGATCAGGGAGATGCGCTGCAGAATTTGGAAGTCGCCGGGGTAGCGAATCCGGGCCATGCGCAGGAAGCGGGAGTTGATCTCGTAGATGATCTCCAGCTGGCGCGGCAGCAGCTGCTCGAACAGCTCCACCCCCCAGGTTTCCAGGGCTTCGGGCAGCAGGGTGTGGTTGGTGTAGCTGATGCTGGCGGTGGTGATCGACCAGGCGGTATCCCAGTCGACGCCGTGGACGTCCATCAGCAGCCGCATCAACTCGGCGACGGCGATGGCGGGATGGGTGTCATTGAGCTGCACCGCAAACTTGTGGTGGAACTCGGTCACTTCCAGGCCCTGGCCCCGCAGGATGCGGAACATTTCCTGGAGGGAGCAGCTGACGAAGAAGATCTGCTGGGAGAGGCGCAGCCGCTTGCCCTGGTCGAGTTCGTCGTTGGGGTAAAGCACCTTGGAGAGGGTTTCCGACTGCATCTTGCGCAGCACGGCCCGGGTGTAGTCCCCGGCGTTGAAGGAGGCGAAGTCGAAGGCCTCCGGTGCCACCGCCGACCACAGCCGCAGGGTGTTGGCGGTGTTGACGCCGTAGCCCAGGATCGGCGTGTCGTAGGCCACGCCGATCACGGTGTGCTCACCGATCTGCACCGGGTAGCTCCATTCGGGCCGGATCACCTCCCAGGGGTTGCCCTGGGCCAGCCAGGGGTCCGTGCTCTCCACCTGGCCATGGGGTGTGATCTGCTGGCGAAAGATGCCGAATTCGTAGCGGATGCCGTAGCCGATGGCCGGCAGCTCCAGGGTTGCCATCGACTCCTGGAAGCAGGCGGCCAGCCGGCCGAGGCCCCCATTGCCAAGGCCGGGCTCGGGCTCCTCAGCGATTAGCTCCTGGAGGTTCAGGCCCAAGCTGGTGCAGGCCTGCCGGGCCGCCTCCACCAGGCCCAGGTTGACCAGGTTGTTTTCGAGGTGGGGTCCGAGCAGGTATTCCGCCGACAGGTAGGTGGCGGTGCGCACGTGCTCGCGGGTGTAGGTGTCAGCCGTATCCACCCAGTTGCGCAGCAGGCGGTCCCGCACCGCCAGCGCCAGGCAGCGGTAGTGGTCGTGGCGGGTGGCCAGGGAGGCGGATTTGGCCTGACTGAAGAAGAGATGGCGCTGCATCGATTCCACCAGCGCCTTGCTTTCGGCAGAGGCCATCCGCATCGTTCCCAAAATGAAATTCTGAACGGGGAAGCTGGAATTGGCAGGGCCGCTGTGGTGAATGCCAGACAATTTCGCGGTCGAATCGCTCAACTGGTAACAACGGCGGCAATTTCAGGGCAGGTCGAAGGCTTTGGGTAGGGGTTATTGATGTTCCCGCGCGAACCGATGCCCTCCCAACCCCGCCTTGACGCCATCGAGAAGATCCTCAGCCGCCAACCCATTGCCACTGCGCCGATACAGACGCTCGAGGAGCTCTGGGCCAGTGACGTCTTCACCCTCGACAAGATGAAGGCGGCGTTGCCGAAGGAGACCTTCAAGTCGGTGCAGCGCACGATCAAGGAGGGCAGCAAGCTCGACGTGTCGGTGGCCAACGTGGTGGCCCAGGCGATGAAGGAGTGGGCCACCTCCCGCGGTGCCCTGTATTACTCCCACGTTTTCTACCCGCTCACCAACACCACCGCCGAGAAGCACGACGGCTTCATCTCCCCCCAGGGCGACGGCACGGTCTTCACCGAGTTCACCGGCAAGGTGCTGGTGCAGGGTGAGCCCGACGGCTCCTCCTTCCCCAACGGCGGCATCCGCTCCACCTTTGAGGCCCGCGGTTACACCGCCTGGGACATCACCAGCCCCGCCTACCTGATGCAGACCCCTAACGGGGTCACCCTCTGCATTCCCACGGTCTTCGTCTCCTGGACAGGTGAGGCCCTGGATAAGAAGACACCGCTGCTGCGCTCCAACTCCGCCGTCAACAAGGCGGCCCACAAGCTGCTCAGCCTGCTGGGCGAAACCACCATCGCCCCGGTCAACTCCAGCTGCGGCGCCGAGCAGGAGTACTTCCTGATCGACAGCGCCTATATCCCCCTGAGGCCCGACCTGCTGCTGGCCGGTCGCACCCTGTTCGGGCGCCCGTCAGCCAAGGGCCAACAATTCGATGACCACTACTTCGGCGCCATCCCGGAGCGGGTGCAGGTGTTCATGCAGGAGGTGGAGCGGCAGATGTACCGCCTGGGGATCCCGGCCAAGACCCGCCACAACGAAGTGGCTCCCTCCCAATTTGAGCTGGCGCCCTTCTTCGAGGCGGCCAACGTGGCCACCGACCACCAGCAGCTCACCATGACGATTCTGCGTGCCACTGCCAAGAAGCATGGGCTTGCCTGCCTGCTGCACGAGAAGCCGTTTGCCGGCATCAATGGCTCGGGCAAACACGTCAACTGGTCGATCGGCAATGCCACCCAGGGCAACCTGCTCGATCCGGGCAAGACCCCCCATAAAAACCTGCAGTTTCTGATGTTCTGCGGTGCGGTGATCCGCGGTGTCCACCTCTACGGGCCCCTGCTGCGGGCCGTAATCGCCACCGCCAGTAACGACCACCGCCTCGGCGCCAACGAAGCGCCCCCGGCAATCATCTCGGTGTATCTGGGCAGCCAGCTGGAAGATGTGTTCAACCAGATCCGCGAGGGTCGGCTCTCCGGCTCAGCCCTCGGCGGCGTGATGGACTTCGGCGTGGACACCCTGCCGGAATTCGACAAGGACGCCGGCGATCGCAACCGCACCTCGCCCTTCGCCTTCACGGGCAACCGCTTCGAGTTTCGCGCCGTCGGCTCGAACCAGTCAGTGGCGGGTCCGCTGGTGACCCTCAACACGATCCTGGCCGACTCGCTCAACTGGATTGCCGGCGAACTGGAAACCAAGCTCTCCAGCGGTTTCGGCCTCGAGGAGGCTGCCCTGGCCGTGCTCAAGACCACGATCACCAACCACGGCGCGGTGGTGTTCGGCGGCAACGGCTACTCGGAAGAATGGCACCACATGGCAGTGGCGGAGCGGGGCCTGGAAAACCTGCGCACCACCGCCGATGCCCTGCCCGTGCTGGAGCGGCCGGCCATCCGCGAGTTGTTCGAGCGCACGGGCGTGCTCTCGGCCGTCGAGCTGCAGAGCCGTTTTGAGGTCTACGCCGAGCAGTACATCCTGGCCATCGATGTGGAGGCCAAGCTGGCCGTTCAGATCGCCCGCACCCAGGTGTATCCGGCGGCAATCCGCTATCTGGGCGAGCTGGCCGAATCTTTGCAACTGCAGAGCACCCTCGGCATCCAGGTGTGCCCGGAAAACTCCAAGCAGATCGCTGAACTGTGCCAGTCCCTGATGGACATCAGCGGCCAGTTGCAGGGCGCCATTGAGAACCCACCCCATGGCACCGAAGCCCATATGCGCTTCAGCGCCGACACCCTGATGCCGTTGATGGGGGAACTGCGGGGCGTGGTGGATGGCCTTGAGGCCCTGGTGGACGACAACCTCTGGCCCCTGCCCACCTACCAGGAGATGCTGTTCGTGCGCTGAGTTACTGCAGGAGCGTCACTGGGGGAACACGCTGATCTTGGCGTGTTCCCGATAACTGGGGTCGGCCATGGTGTCGACCTCAAACCAGGTCCAGGTGGCCCTCGGTTCTGGAGTGCGCCGGGTTAGGGGCCACTCGATTCGCCGCCGCTGGTAGGTGAGCCCCACACAGGTGAGGGCGGCATCGTCGGCCATCAGGGACCAGAGCACATGCACCTCGCCCCGGTCATAGGCGATTGGCGCCCCATGGATCCCCTGCTCGGGCAGCCAGCCGGGCAACTTACTGAGGCTGAGCTGGTTTTCCCAGCAGAGGTAGGAGCCGTTGTCGGTGGGATAGAACCAGCAGGTTTCGTTCTCCGCCTCCGTCAGCGCGAAGCGATCTACCAACTGCACCGCCTGCAGCTGCAACGGCGGGCCGCCGGCTGGCCGGGCCCCCTCTGGCCAGGCCAGGCCGCTGAGGGCATAGACACCGACCCACAGGGATGGCACCTCCAATTGGGGCACGAGGGCGTCGCAGACCAGGGCGCGACGGGGGGCAGAACCTGGCAAGGGCTCGGGCAGGGGGTCTTCGCCGGCGATGGTGGCGCTGCCGCTGCCCACCAGTTGGTCGAGGCTGCCCGACCAGCCATCCGGGAGACGGAAGATCCGCAGCGAGCGGCCCAGCCCTGGCCCCCGCTGCTGGGCACCGACCAACTGCTGCCAGTCAACGTCTTCCCCGGGCAGCCCCTGGCTCCCGGCGAGCACAAAAGCAAGGGTGTTCAGCATGGCTGCCGGGGGCTGGTGAAGGCCGGCGTATAGGGGCCGGTAGGTATTAGACCCTAAGGGCTTTGACCCGCTGCAGTGGTGTTGGTCGCTGCCGATCAGGCCGGGCGAAGCACCACCTCAACGATAACAAAGCCAACCAGAGCAACCAGAGCCAACAGGGAGGACAGCCGCACCAATACCTCATGCAAACTGAATCTAAAGGGAACCTCGAAAAATCAAGAATCTTACACCTACAGAAGCTTACAAAAAAACGCCTTGCGGCGCCAAAGGGTCTAATAAATTGTACATCAAAATGACTGAATTGACTCAAGCAGCTTCGTACTAATTATTGCTCATGC
>JAHLYQ010000026.1 GCA_025127975.1 Synechococcus sp. CS-1331
GCATCCCAGGCGGCTGGCCCAGCGGCTGGAGTTGCAAGGGGTGGGCAGGCCCGTTTCCCTGGTTTGAGAACCACCTCAACCAGACGAACCATGCCCAAGACCTATCGTGCCGCAGTTGACTTGGCGCCGCTACTGGATGGCAGCAGTGCCGGTGAACTGATCCCTGAACTGGCTACACGCGGCCTGCAGCAGTTGATCGAGCTGGAGGTCGCTGCCTTTCTGGGTGCCGACCGCCATGAGCGCAGCCAGGAGCGACTCGGCTACCGCAATGGTTACCGGCCCCGCACCCTGACCACCCAGGTGGGGGATCTCGCGCTGCAGATCCCCAAGCTGCGGGCCGGAAGCTTTCTCCCCTCGATCCTCGAGCCCCGCCGCAGGGTCGATCAGGCCCTGTACGCAGTGATCATGGAGGCCTACATCGGTGGCGTCTCCACCCGGAAGGTCGATGCCCTGGTGGCGGCGCTGGGCTCCCAAAGCGGCATCTCCAAGTCCCAGGTGAGCCGTATCTGTCAGGAGATCGACCAGCAGGTGCAGGCCTTCTTGAGCCGGTCGCTGGAGAGCAGCAGCTACGCCTATGTCTACCTGGACGCCACCTACCTCAAGGGGCGGCTGGGCAAGGCTCAACAGGTCTGCTCCCGCGCTGTCGTCGTCGCCATGGGGGTGAACGAGGACGGGCGCCGGGAGTTGCTGGGCATCAAGGTGGGTGATAGCGAGAGCGAGCCCTTCTGGGCGGAGTTCATCTCCCACCTCAAAGAGCGGGGCCTGAGTGGCGTCAAGCTGGTGATCTCCGACGCTCACAGCGGCCTCACCAAGGCGATCCGCAGGCAATTGCAGGGCTGCGTCTGGCAGCGCTGCCGGGTCCACTTTGCTCGCAACCTGCTGCAGTGCGTTCCCAAAGCCCACCAGGGCATGGTCACCGCTGCCCTGCGCAGTGTGTTCGCCCAGGAAACCGCTGAGGAGATCGAGTCACGCTGGGATGATCTGGCGGCCTCGCTGGCGGAACGCTTCCCCAAGGCCGCTGCGCTCATGCACGAGGCCAAAGAGGACGTGCTGGCTTTCCGCCACTTCCCCAAGGACCACTGGCGCAAGATCTGGAGCACCAACCTGCTGGAGCGGGTGAACGAGGAAATCAAACGACGCACCCGCGTCGTTGGAATCTTCCCCAACGACGCCTCGATCACCCGCCTGGTGGGGGCGGTGCTGCTGGAGCAGCACGAGCACTGGCAGCTGGAGGGCCGCCGCATGTTCTCCGCCGAGAGCATGGCGACCATCCCGGAGCTCGGCGACATCCCCAGCCTGCAAGCCCTCAGCGCCTGAGAGAGGCAGGACGCAGACCCCAGGGGATCGAGGCTGCAGCGCCCCACAGGACGCAGCGGCCTTGATCGCCGCCCGGGGGCCGGGGCAACAACCTGTGGCTGGTGCCAGCTACTCCAGATCACAACACATCCGCGATCGGGCGAAAGACTTGACAAGTCAATCGCCTTGATTCAACGTGGAAAGGTGAGGTGCATCTGCGCCTCCGGAATGACAGCCCGTCATTCCACCCTGTTCACCCTCTGATCAGGGAATTCGGGCCTCGAGTTTTACACCACGCAAAGGGACGCGGCCTTTTGTCGATGTTGCCGATGAGAATCGTCATGCTATTCCTTATTTGTATGCTAGTTTAGTATGTGACTAGTCTGCTGCCAAGTTTTGTTATGTTATGTCGCTAGAGCGCAGCTTTTAAGCCAGCACACCTGAACCAATCGCTGAGGTGAAGTCAAGGCCTACGATGAGGTCATTGAAGTCTTGATCGCCACCTCCGTAGAGGTCCTCCCATCCCCACGTATTCAGCCCAAAGTTGCGCAGATGGCTCACATGTTGGCCGCCAATCTTTTCATTGGCGGCAGCAAACGAGTTGAATGTGTTCCCTTGTGATGTGGAGAGGCTCATGGCAATCAAGTCACCACTGTTGATGCCAACGAGTCGGTCTTCGGAATAGGCGCCGTAGCCTGGGCCCGAAATCGCTGTTTCGCCGTTGCTCATTATGTACAGCCTTTGGCGGATTGCAGTTTCGTAATCTGCATCACCAGGCTGAATACCATCAATCACTCCGGTGAGGTCATCGACCCTGTAGAAGCGCAGTGAAAGACCATTCCTTCCAACCTGGCGTAGTCGTACGATGGCGTCTTGATTCTGTGCATCCTGAGCTGTTATGGCGATAGCAACTGGGAGGGCAACTTGCATTGTAGATGAGCCACCATTGTTGACAAAATCCACAAATCCTGTTGACGCAGTGAGGGATGACTGAGGCTGTATACTTTCTTGTTCGTTCCAGGTTAATCTGATATCTGCGCCCTTGCTCACATTCTGTTGATAAACGGCTCCTAGCGATTCACCATCAAACATCGTTGTAAGTTCGCCTGAGAAATCAGCTTGAAGGCTTTGCTGTGCCAATCGTCGCGTCCAGCCGTAGGCATCTGCGATGCTGCTGCCGCTGTTCACTTGATCTGATCCGAGCCCGATCTGCCATTGGCCCGAGTCGCGGGCGATTGGTTGGAATAAGAGGCTCTGATTGGATTGGCTGATCCAAGCCTGATCTTGGTTGCGTTGTAAAAAATCTGTAGTGTCAATGTCCGATAGTTGGCGGTGGGCAAGTGCTGTTAGTGCACGCGCAAGCAGCACACCATTGGGACTACCTAATCCTGTGACAAGGTCATAATCATCACCCGCTTCATAGCCAAATCCCTTGGGGGTGATCGGACCATTGGAGCTAGTATAATTTCCGCCGTTGGCGTATGAAGACCGATTATTTCCGTACGTGATATCCTGAAATGAAGCTGGTGCAACGGCTGCGGCTGTATAGAGGAGATCGTTCATGTAGCCAAAGCTGGGTAGGCCTTGATCATTGAAAATAGCATTGATTTGAATTGCTAGTGCTGCCCACAGCGGCGCAGTTGCACTCGTGCCGCCGTAAAAATCTAAATCATTGTTAGTGCTGTTAAAAATGATGTAAGGACTACCCGGCCCCGCATTTGCGGAAACATCGGGTATTCCCCGCCCTGGCAAGTTGGTGATGTCAGCTGTTCGGGGGGGCTAGGCCGTAGTCTTGCTGATATTGAGGTGTCGGCTGTGTTGGGTCCACGCCGCCACCACCGGCGGAGTAGCCGAAGAACGAATCTAAAGTTTTACCGCTTAGAGAATACTCATTCCATGCGGCTTCAATGAATAAATCGCCGTCTTCTAGTGTTCTCCATGAGCTTTTGAGCCCGCCTTTGATCAGGCGCCAGATTGTCTCGCGGTCACCATTTTTGGCGGCATCAACAAGATTTCTGGAAACCGCATACTGGTTGCTGCTTAAGGTTGGGTCATTCTTGGCTGTGAATCTGCTTGAGAGTGTGGTGCCTCCGACGGAAACAGCATAAGCGGTATTGCTATTATATGCGTTTGCGAGCCCATTCGCGAGGGTTGCGTAATTATTGCGTGTGTTGGAGCCGGTATCTCCAGATCCCACAAAATAGGTAATACCACGTAAGGCGAAATCAATATAAAGCTCTTTCTCTGCCTTCTGAAAGGGCGAATCAGGGCTTAAAAAGTAAGTAGAGACAAATGATGACGATAAAACTTTTGGGCGTAGTTCTGGCTCATCCCAAGTTGCGGCCTGCAAGGCTGAAAAACTTCCTGGAAGTACAGGTGATTCATATAATGGGCTCCCAGTATATAGGCGAATATTGCTGTTGGGATTAATTGCTGCAACTATGGAAGTATCTAAGTCCCGTTCTACAGCGTACGTAGCCAGCCAGCCCTTGCCTCTTGTGCTGATTGTGGGGCGATCGCTGACGCCAACGGTATCGAGGTATCCATCAAGGGCTTCCTGAAGTGTTAGCTCGGGATCTAGTGTTAATTCGCCGATATACGGCGCAAATAGGCCGATTGATCCAAGAGATAAGCGATGGCTTTGTTTGAGCGGAAAATTGTAGAATCTGGATGAAATATAGTTGGGGTAAGATGCTTTCAAGCCGGCACTGCTGTTGCCAATGCTTTGTGGCCCTTGGGCCGGGGAAAAGATTGTGTCTGGCGAGTAGTCTTCTGTTGGTGGCGGGGTGAGGCCTGTAAAATCTATGAAGACACCTTCAAGGTTAATTCTTTCGTCGATTCTAAGATTCCCCTCCCACCCTGATTGTGAGTCTTGTTCTTGAAAAAATAGGAATGGGCGTAAGCCGAATAATCTCTGGAAGTCATCGGGTTTTAGTTCAAGCCAGATTGTTCGGGATTCAGCTGATGTGATGAGGTCGCTATTGGTTTCATCCAGTATGGTGATCTCTAGTTCATTCCTAATGATGTCAACGGCGGTATCGAAATCTTCCTGTGAAGCGCCATATGTCTTCCACAGCGTGTTGCTGTCGTTTAGTTTTTTGAGTGCATTTTGGCGCTCCCCCCAGGGGAGGTCTAAAAGTGGCTGGGGATTATTAGCTCGCCGAAGGGTGAGAGCAACTCTTAATGGGGGGACATCGCTTGGAAGCGGCGTTATGTCTTCATCGCTGAGTTGATAGGCTTCCTGAACCGTTTTGGCGCTGGTGACCCGATAGCCGAGAAGGTCGAGGAGGCTGGAACTAGGGATTTCTGTATAACCCACTGTGTAACAATGTTAAACTGCTGTCAATTTTAGCGTGGTGGTACCTTTTCGCGCAGCGTTGCGTTGTTTCCATTGAGTTAGGGCATCAAAAAGCCGTTGTACCGCGCCATCCTGGCTCGCTTGGGTTCTGATTCATCTCTGTGCTCTGCGCCAAATGCCAATCGCCGTATTCCATGTGTAGACGCATGAATGGCGAGAGTGAGGTAATTCCTCCTAGGCTCCTGCAACGCTGAACGCTATCGCGATCAGATCCTGATCCGCATCTTGCTCGAGATCATTGCTGGTGCTCAGGGATTCCTCGCTCTCCTTCAAGCAATGGTCGGGTCGCCGCCGAGCTTTCAGCTCACGCTGCCCATCCCGATCTCCAGCCTTCGTCGCCAGCGGGCACCAGTGCAATCCTGGGCCTCGAAGGACTCGACTATCGACTCGGGGGGTGCTGCACCCCCCTGCCCGGCGAGCCGATCTTGGGGGCGGTGGCCCTGGGCAACCACGGCATCACCATCCATCGCCAGGACTGCTCCAACCTGGGCCAGGTGCCGGCCGAACGGCGCCTGCCGGTGCGCTGGAACCCCGCGGTGCAAGCCAGCCCGCGGCGTTATCCGGTGCAGTTGCGCATCGAGGTGCTCGATCGAGTTGGCGTGCTCAAGGACATCCTCACCCGCCTCTCCGACCACCGCATCAACGTCAGTGATGCCCGGGTGCGCACCACTCCCGGTAAGCCGGCCCGCATTGACCTGCGGGTGGAGCTCGACAGTGCCGGCCAGCTGGCCAGCACCATCGGCCAGATCCGTTCCATGGCCGACGTGCTTGACATCGCCCGCACCGGGATCGGCTAGGCCCGGACGGATTAAGGGCAAATTGAAGCTTTAAGGCAAAGTGAAGCCGCCGGTGTTGAGGTGCTTCAAGTCGAGCATCACCACCGTCAGCCAGCCCAGTAGGGCCAGGCCCCCCAGGGAACCCAGCACCAGCAGCAGGCCGGAGAGTGCCGAGCCAGAGGATCCCTTGCCGTCTGCCACAGGTAGTTGTTGAGGGCCTTTGATCTTCGCACCAGCTCAGGGGCGAGACATACAGCCGCTGCCCGCGGGCTCCATCGCAATCATGCAGCTTTCTGGTTGGAGGCGGCACGGCGGGAGTTGGCCTGGCGAGTTGCCTTCGGGCGCCGCAGCGGCAGGATCAGCAAATCGGTGATGCCGTTGAGGCCATTCGCCAGCAGTTCCCAGGTGGATTCAAGCTGGGGAAGCAGTTTCCAGCCGATCCGCACAGCTCCACTGGCGAGTGAGAGCACGGCTGTCACTGCCACCACGGCCAGGGCTGCGAAGCCGAGCATCTGGGCTACCCCGAGCAGCAGGCGCACCAGGCCTTTGGCCATGATGTGAACACCGCTGATCAGGTTGTAGATCGCCTGGCTGGCAACCAGCAGGCTATCGAGCTTCACAAAGTGGGCGAGACCAAACAGGCTTGCCAAAGCGGCTGCCCCGGCGATGCTCAACAGCAATCCTTTGCGGAGCTCCTGGGAGTCGGTTTTGGACCAGTTTGGAGATCGCTGGGCCCGTCCAGACTGCTTGTTGGCAGAGCTGAACTCGAGGAGCTTATCCATGGGGTGATGGTGCGATTCACAGCCGTTGGCCGCCATGGCCATGGGACGGTTGACCAGCTGGCCCATGGCTTGCTGGTCAGCGGTTTCTGATTGGCGTTGCCGTAGTTACAGCCCGTTTGGACCTAGTTACCTACAACCACCCCACCTGCGGGATAGCCAGCCATGACCTCCGAGCAAGCGGCCCAGCTGATCGACGAAACCCTCGACCTGGTGCATCAGCGCCTCCAAGATCTCCAGGCCCAATCTCTCCCCCGGGAGCAGCACGCCCTGGCAGAGGAGTTTCGCGAGTGGCGCCACCCGGAAGGTGGCCACATCGACCTGATGGTGTTTCCGGGGCTGGCTAACCCCTGATCAGGCCTGGGGACGGCGGCTGCGTTGCTCCCGCTCCAGCCAGTGCCAGTACAGCCAGCCCCCCAGCAGGGCCATGGCCAGGCCCACCAGGGTTGAGCCCAGCAGCAGGCGGCTGACAAATTCACCGCTGCTGTGCCAGATGCGACCATCCCGCAGGCTTTCAAGGCCGGGCCAGCCCGCTCCGGGCCCGAGCAGCCAGCTGCCCAGCTGGTAGTTGAACCAGTAAAGAGGTACGTAGGTGAACGGATTGCTCACCCAGGTGCCGGCCGCCGCCAGGAGGTGGTTGCCGCGCACCAGTGAAGCCAGCCCCACACTGAGCAGGATCTGCAGGCCAAAGAAGGGATAGCAGCCACAAAACAGGCCCGCCGCCAGCCCCCGGGCCCGCTGCCCGTGGCTGCCCTCCTGGTGCCAGAGCCAGGCCAGGAGGCGGCGCAGGGCGGCGGCGGGTTGGAATGGGGGCATGGAAGTTTCAGGCACCATCGCAGCGGTAGCTACGGCGGTGGCGCCCGGGCAGGGCAGTGTGGCAATCGTACGAATCTCCGGCCCCGAGGCCGAGGCGATCGGGCGGCGGCTGTTTGTGGCCCCTGGCCAGCAATCGTGGGAGAGCCACCGGGTGCTCTATGGCCATGTGGTGGATCCAGCCAACGGTGAGCGGGTGGATGAGGCCCTGCTGCTGCTGATGCGCTCACCGCGCAGCTTCACCCGCGAAACCGTGGTGGAGTTCCACTGCCACGGCGGCCTGATCGCTGTGCAGCGGGTGCTGGAGCTGGTGCTGGCGGCCGGGGCGCGGCGGGCCCTGCCGGGGGAATTCAGCCAGCGGGCTTTCCTCAACGGCCGGCTTGACCTCACCCGGGCCGAGGCAATCGGCGAGCTGGTCACTGCCCGCTCCCGCCGCGCCGCCCAGCTGGCCATGGCCGGTCTCGACGGGGGCCTGCAGCGGCGGCTGGGGGCCCTGCGGGAGCGGCTGCTGGATCAGTTGGCGGAGCTGGAGGCCCGGGTGGATTTCGAGGAGGATCTGCCGCCCCTCGATGGCGATGCGGTGGCGGCCGAGCTGGCGGCGGTGCGCGGCGAGCTGGAGCTGCTGGTGGCCGAGGCGCGCCAGGGGGAGTTGCTGCGCGAGGGCCTGCGGGTGGCGATCGTGGGCCGGCCGAACGTGGGCAAATCCAGCCTGCTCAACCTGCTCAGCCAGCGGCAGAAGGCGATCGTGACCGACCTGCCCGGCACCACCCGCGACCTGCTGGAAAGTGAGCTGGTGCTCGAAGGCGTGCCGCTCACCCTGCTCGACACCGCCGGCATCCGGCCCACCACAGATCGCGTCGAGGCCCTGGGCATTGAGCGGGCCCGCCAGGCCCTGGCCGCGGCCGATGTGGTGCTGCTGCTGTTTGATCTGGCCGCCGGCTGGACGCCGGAAGATCAGGCCCTGCGGGAGCTGGTGCCCGAGGCGGCCGTGCTACTGGTGGCGGGCAATAAGGCCGATGCCGCTGGCCTGCCGGTGGGGCTGGTGCCGGCCGGGGCCGGGCTGCCGGCCGCTTTGCACTTCAGCGCCCTCACCGGCGCCGGGCGCCAAGAACTGGTGGCCGAGCTGCTGCGCCGCTGCGGCGCCGGCCCGCTCGAGGGCTTGCAGGTGGCCCTCAATGCCCGCCAACGCGACCTGGCGGCGGCGGCCGCGGCCAGCCTGGCGGCGGCCCTGGAGGCGGCGGTCCAGCATCTCCCCTGGGATTTCTGGACGATCGACCTGCGGGCCGCGGTGCGCGCCCTCGGCGAGATCACGGGCGAGGAGGTGAGCGAGGCGGTGCTGGATCGGGTCTTCTCCCGGTTTTGCATCGGCAAGTAGCCGCCAGACTGGCTCGAGTCAACACTGCTGCTCGATGGTCAGTTTCCGCCTGCTGCTTGCTGCCTTGGCCCTGCTGGTGGTGGCTCCGGTTGGGGCTCCTGTCGTGGCGGCCGCGCCCCCGGCTCCCGCCGGCCTTGCCCAGTGCCAGGCCCCGGCGGCCGGCTCCTTCGTGGTGCTGGGCAGCGGCCAGCACCGGGGTGAACCCACCGCGCTGCTGATGCAGGAGCGCTGGTTCCCGGATGGCCGCATCGAAGGGGTGCGCTATTTGAGGGAAGGGCGCCGTTTCAGCGAAGACCGCTACACCGGCAGGGTCAGGCCCGATGCCGCCTGCTGGGCCCTGGTGGAGCGCCAGGGACGGCCGCGGGTCTCGCTGGTGCTGGCACCCACTGAGGTTTTGTCGCTGCGCTACGTCTCCCAGGCGCCTGGCTCCTGCAGCCCTGCCCTGCTCGATGGCCTGGTGACCAGCCAGCAGCAGGGCCAGAGCTGGGCTGATGGCCGCTGGCAAGCCAATGCGGTGGTGCAGCGCGAGTGGTGGCAGGCCGGCGAGGTGCGGGGCCTGGCGGTGATGAACTACGCCGGCAACCCGGATCGGGTCACCTACAGCGGCCGCCTCCAGCTGGGCAACAACTGCCTCGGCCGCATGACCCAGCGGGATTCCAAAGGCATCTACTACAACTATCGGGTGGTAGTACTGGCCAAGGGCGGCGGTTACATCTACCTGCAGACTGACCCCGACGACCTCACCCTTGGCCTGCTGCAGCATCAGCGCTGAGGTGGGAGGCCCCAGCGCGCCGCCAGGAACACCAGGGCCATCACCCCGTAGCCGAGGGCCCAGCTGCGACCCACGCCCCAGCCCAGCTGCAGCACGGTGTCGGAGCTGGTGAACTGCCAGGCGTGGATCACACCAAACCAGGCCAGCAGCATCGCCGTGATGATCTGGCCCTGTTCCAGGGCGAAGGCCCCCGCGGCCCACACATCGGCCTGGGCGAGGGGTGCCAGCAGGGCTGGCCCAAATGGGTTGGCTGCGGTGCCACTGCCACCGGCGCGCAGCCCCGCTTTCAGCATCAGGGCGCCCCAGCCAGCTAGTCCTGGCAGTAGCCCCAGGGCCACGGCAGGTGCATGGCTAGGAGGCGTGGCCTGGAAGGCCTGGGCAGCGATCACCAGGCCGATGTAGAGCACGATCGCCATGCCTGCTTCAATCGGCACCAGTTGGCCGACCACGCCAAACAGGCCCAGCAGGCAGGCGGCGCCCATCACCACGCCATTGAGCCAGGAGTAGCCGATGCGGGCGCCCATTGCCTTCCAGCCGGGGTGGCCGATGTAGATGGTGGTGGGAAAGCAGGAGCCCAAGGTGGCAGCGGCCAGGGTGCCGATGCCATTGATCAGCATCGAGCTGCGCACTGGATAGCGATCGCCGGCGGCTTCGGCGCTCTCCAGGTTTTGCAGCGAGCCGATCACATTGAAAAGGCCCATCGGCACGATCACTCCCAACCAGGGCACTAGCTGGCCGCGCGCCTGCCATAGCTCTGCCAGTTGCAGCTTGGGTAGATGGAGCCCAATCAGGGCCGTGCTGCTCTGCCAGCGCACCGGATCGAGGTCGATCAATCCATTGGCCCAGGCCAGCGCGATGCCCAGCAGCACGGCCACCAGGCCGGCGGGCACCGGCCAGCGCACCGGCGCGTAATAGCCCACCAGGATCACGGCCAGCACTGCCAGCCCCACCACCGGTTGGGCGTAGGTGCGCAGCAGGAAGCCCAGGGCGATGTAGCCCAGGGCAATGCCCGCCAGGGTGGAGAGCAGGGCGGCCCGGGGCAGCCAGCGCTGCAGGCTGTTGCCGATGAAGGCACCGGAGCACTCGATCAAGCCCGAACCCAGGCAGGCGATCAGCCCGGCTCGCCACGAGAGGGTTACCGCTGCGGCTGGATCCAGGCCCTGGCTCACGGCCGTCAGCTTTACCGGCAGCATCACCAGAAACACATAGGCGAACAGGCTCACCGTGTTGATCCCGTAGGGGAGGGCGGTGCGGTCGTCGCGCCCCTCGCGCTGGTCGAGCTGAAAGGCCTGGCGGGCGTAGGCCAGGTTGCCCACCACCAGGCTGATGCCAGTGGCAGGCAGGATGGCGCCGAAGATCAGGCTGTCGGGATAGCCGAGCACGCCGCGGCAGAGGGCCACGATCAACAGGATCTGGATCAGGTTGTCGAGCCCGAGGCCGAGGAAGCCATCGAGGTCACCGGCGGTCCACCAGCGGGGTTTGCCCATGCCAATTTTCCGGATCAGCGGATGCCCTCAGGTTGGCACCGGGCCCAGCTGGCATTCCAGTTCGAGGGCATCGGTGAGCCCATCGTGGCCCTGGTCGTAGCGGGTGGCGGCGAACCGGCCGTGCCAACCGGCGGGTAGCTTTGCCAGCAACGCCTCGGCGTAGGGGTGGCGGCGCGCTTGGAGTTCCATGGTGTGCGCCGGATAGAGATGCACCGCCCGGCGGCTTACCCGCAGCAGCTCATGCAGCGCGCTGCGGTGCCAGTCCAGATCCAGGCCCGGCTCCTCCATCAGCCCTCCGGCTGAGCAGGGGGCGTAGCTGAACAGCAGGTGGCCGCTGAGCACCAAATCAAAACCCTGATCGGCAAAAGGCAAATTGGGCAGGCTGGCGGCCAGGTAGCGCTCGGGATGGGCGCGCCGGTCCGCCAGGAAGGCCTCCAGGGCGTCGAGGTGTTCCTGGCGGCAGGCGTCCAGGTTGAAATCGGGCCGGATGGCGGTGCTGGTGGCGAGGGTGGCCATGGCGGCCTCCAGATCGGCCCGGGCCCGCTGCTCCAGCTCAGCCTCGGTGAGGGCATAGAGCGGATCAACGGCCGTCACATCCAGCCCCTCGGCCCGCAGCAGGGCCGAGAGCGAACCCGGCCCGCCCGGGCAATCCAGCACGCGGGCGCCGCGCCACTGGGCCGGATCGAGGTTGAACATTGCCAGGGCCTGGCTGCCAAGCCGGCCGTAGAACACCACCTGGGCAAATTGCATGGTTGCTGCGCTGACCCAGCTGCACTAGCTCGCATGATGGGCAAACCGGTCACCTGTTGCCATGAACCTGCCGTTCACGCCTGCGCTTCAGGGCCAGCTGCGGGCCTGGCTGAACGAAGACATCGGCCGCGGTGACCTCACGGCTGCGGCTCTGGCTGGTCGCCCTGGTCGAGCCCACTGGCTCGCCAAGGCCGATGGGGTCTTCTGTGGCGGCGTGCTGGTGGAGCCTTTGTTCCGGCTGCTCGACCCCGCCGTGCGGGTGCGCCCGTTGGTGGCGGATGGGGAGACCGTGGGGATGGGCCAGCGGCTCCTGGAGCTCCAGGGCCCGGCCGCAGCCCTGGTGGCCGGGGAGCGCACGGCCCTCAACCTGGCCATGCGCCTCTCCGGTATCGCCACCGCCACCGCGGCCCTGGTGAAGATGCTCGAGGGCACGGGCGTGGCGCTGGCCGATACGCGCAAGACCACCCCTGGGTTGCGGGTGCTGGAGAAATATGCGGTGCGCTGCGGGGGGGGAGTGAATCACCGCTTCGGGCTCGACGATGCGGCGATGCTCAAGGAAAACCACCTGGCTTGGGCGGGTGGGGTGGCCGGTGGTTTGGAGGCGGCGATTGCGGCGGTGCGGGCCAATGGGCCCTGGCCGGCCCGGGTGATCGTGGAGGCGGAAACGGGGGCTGAGGCGGAAGCGGCGGTGCGGGCAGGCGCCGATGGGGTGCTGCTCGATGAATTCACGCCCGCGCAGCTGGTGGAGCTGGTGCCCCGGCTGCGGGCCCTGGCCCAGGGGCGGGGGCTGGTGCTGGAGGCCTCTGGTGTGCAACCCGGCCAGATCCAGGCCTATGCAGCCAGCGGCATCGACCTGATTTCCACCAGTGCGCCGATCACCCGCAGCCCCTGGCTGGATCTGAGCATGCGCTTTGACAGGGACAGCTGAAGTTTGAGCTTTGGGGCTGGCCCATGGGAACTGGCACCTGCCCTCTCCATACTGGATTCAGTTTGGATCGAGGCTGGGTGGCGAAACAAACCATTGGCGCAGGCGCCCCACCCCCTGCTCTTGGCCGGCTGGCGCGGGGTTGCCGGCGTCAGCTGGGACTGGCCCTGGCGGCCCTGGGGCTGCTGGCTGCCACCCCGGCCGCTGCCCTTGCCGAGGGGGCCGTGCAGCGGGCCGCCCGAACCGGTGAATTGGTACTGACCGGTTTTGCCGATGTTCCCCCCCTGGTGTTTGCCGATGGCCAGGGAAAATCCGTCGGCTATGGGCTGTTGGTGGCCGATCGGATCGCGGCGGAGCTCTCCACAGCGGTGGGCCGGCCGGTGAAGGTGCGGTTTGCGCCCGTGGCTGATCCGGCCAGTTTGGTCACCAGCCTTACTGCCGGCAAGGCAGCCCTGGCCTGCGGGCTGCCGTTCAGCTGGGAGCTGGACACCCATGTGGACTTTTCCTTGCCCATCGGGCTCTCCGGGCTGCGGTTACTGGCACCGGTTGGTCGCTTTGACGGCACCCCGGCAGCCCTGGCGAGTCGCAGGATCGGCGTGGTGCGCCAATCCCTTGGCGAAACAGATCTGCGGGGCATGCAGCCAAGGGCGATTCCCGTGCCCTTCAACAACCTCCAGGAGGCGGTGGCGGCCCTGAAGGCAGGCACGGTGGAGGGTGTCATGGGCGACACCTTTGTGCTTGCCGGCCTGGTGCGTCAACAGGCCCTGACGGGCCTGGCCCTCACCCCCGACTTCCCCTTTGAGGCCTATGCCGTCAGCTGCGTGATGGCCCAGAACGACTCCGCCTTCCGGGATCTGGTCAACCTCACCATTGCCCGGTTGTTGCAGGGTTATCTCGATGGTCAGCCCGATACGGTTGCCGCGGTGAATCGCTGGCTGGGCCCAGGCAGCGCCGTCGGGCTCCCGGAGAACGTGATCCGTGCCAGCTTCGAAGCGGTGCTGCTGGGTGTGGAGTCGATCCGTCCCATCCCTGCCGGCCAACCAACAAGTTCTTCTGCCGTTTTGGGTTCTCCTCTGACCGCCCAGCGCTGATCCCCCTCCCCCTTAGCTCCCATGGCGATTCCTAACCGTTCCTACCTGTTTGGCCTGCTGCTGCTGGCCTCCCTGCCGGTCGATGGGGCCGCGGCCCTGGCTGTGGCCAATGCCCAGGGATCTGCGGCGCTGCCGAGCCCGCCCCTCAGCATTGAGGAGAGACTCAGCCGCATTGCGGCGGCCGTGCAGCAGCGGGGTGGGGTGGACGAGGCCCCGGGGGGGGAGCTCTCCTACGTGTTCGTCAATGGCAATGGGCTGGGCTGGGGCAATGGCGGTTTCCGCAACGGGGGCTTCTACAACGGTGGATTTGGCAATGCTGGCTTTGGCAACGGGGGCTTTCGCAATGGCGGCTTCGGTAATGGTGGATTCCGCAATGGGGGCTTCCGCAATGGCGGCTTCCTTAACGGTGGCGGCCGCTACTGGCGTTGATCCAGATCCCGGCCGCTGACCTGGACGCCCCGGGCCCGGGGGGCTATGGGCCGGTGCGGTTGCTGGTGGTGCAGCCCACCCCCTTCTGCAACCTCGATTGCGACTACTGCTATTTGCCCGATCGGGGCGACCGCAGCCGCTTGCCGCTGGCGGTGCTCGAGGCAGCTGTGGAGCGGGTGCTGGAGAGCCCCTATTTCGGCGGCGAGTTCACCCTGCTCTGGCATGCGGGCGAACCGTTGATGGCGCCGATTGCCTTCTACGACGAGGCCACCCAGCGGATCGGCCGGCTTCTGGAGGGGCGCGGGTTGCCGGCCAGCACGGTCGTGCAGTCGCTGCAGACCAATGCCACCACGATTGACGGGGCCTGGTGCGATTGCTTTGAGCGCAATGGCATCCACGTGGGCGTGAGCATGGATGGGCCAGCCTTCCTGCACGACGCCCACCGCGTCACCCGCACCGGCCTGCCCACCCATGCCGCCGTGATGCGGGGCATCGACTGGCTGGCCCGGCGGCGGATTCCCTTTCAGGTGATCTGCGTGCTCACGGCCGATGCCCTCGACCATGCCGACGCCATCGTCGATTTCTTCCTGCAGAACGGCATCGGGGATGTGGGCTTCAACATGGAGGAAACCGAGGGGGCCAACACCCATTCGAGCCTCGATGGGGGCCCGCTGGGGCGGGAGCTGCTGGAGCAGCGCTACCGGGCCTTCATGGCCCGTATCTGGCAGCGCAGCCGCCAGCAGCCCGGCCGCCTCCGCATTCGGGAATTCGACGGCATCGCCACCATTGCCTGCAGCACGGCCCGCATGGTTCAAACCGACATGAACACACCGTTTGTGATCGTCAACGTCGATGCCCGGGGCAATGCTTCCACCTTTGATCCGGAGTTGCTCTCGGTGGCCACAGCTGAATACGGCGACTTCTCGTTTGGCAATGTGCTGGAAGACAGCCTCGAAGCCCTTGCCACCAGCGCCAAGTTTCGCCGGGTGGAGGCGGAGATCCGCGCCGGGGTGGAGCTCTGTCGCAGCAGCTGTGGGCACTTCGGGCTGTGCGGCGGCGGTACGGGGAGCAACAAATATTGGGAGCACGGCCGCTTCGATTGCAGCCAAACCCAGCACTGCCGCTACCGCATCCAGTTGGTGGCCGACGTGGTGCTGGAGGGCCTGGAGCAGGAGCTTGGACTGCTGACCTGATCCGGTGGCCTGCGCGGGGGATGATCGATGGGCACCCTGCCCCTGTTCGGCTGCCATGCTCCGCATCGCCCAGACCCTGAACGGCCAACTGCGCGCGGCGATGGAGCGGGCCTTCCCCGAGGCGGCGCAGCAGGCCAGTGCGGCGGGGCAGGCCCTCGATCCCCAGCTGGCACCTGCCTCTAAGCCGGAATTCGGCGATTTCCAGGCCAATGGGGCTCTGCCCCTGGCCAAGCCCCTGGGCCAGCCACCCCGGGCCATCGCCCAGGCGATCGTGGCGCAATTGGCCAGCGAGCCGGCCTTTGCCCAGCTGTGCCTGGAGCCGGTGATCGCCGGGCCCGGCTTCATCAACCTCACCCTGCGACCCGAGCGGCTGGCGGCGGAGGTGGGGGCCCGGCTGGCCGATCCGCGCCTGGGGGTGCCGGTTGGGGCCAACCAAGGAGCCGGCCAGGGGGTTAGTGCGGGCCCGGTGATTGTGGATTTCTCCAGCCCCAACATCGCCAAGGAGATGCATGTGGGGCACCTTCGCTCCACGATCATTGGCGACTGCCTGGCCCGGGTGCTGGAGTTCCGCGGCCACCCGGTGCTGCGCCTCAACCATGTGGGCGACTGGGGCACCCAGTTTGGAATGCTCATTACCCACCTAAAGCAGGTGGCGCCCGAGGCGCTCGAGCACCCCGATGCGGTGGACCTGGGCGATCTGGTGGCCTTCTACCGCCAGGCCAAGGCCCGCTTCGACGCTGACGAGGCTTTCCAGGCCACTGCGCGCGAAGAGGTGGTGAAGCTGCAGGGGGGCGACCCGGTGTCGCTCAAGGCCTGGGGATTGCTCTGTGAGCAGAGCCGGCGCGAATTCCAGCAGATCTATGACCGCCTCGATATTCGTCTTGTCGAGCGCGGCGAGTCTTTCTACAACCCCTATCTACAGAAGGTGGTTGACGACCTCAACGCTGCCACTTTGCTCGTCACCGACGACGGTGCCCGCTGCGTATTCCTCGAGGGCATGAGCGGTAAGGACGGCAAGCCCCTGCCGCTGATCGTGCAGAAGCGTGATGGCGGCTTTAACTACGCCAGCACCGATTTGGCGGCGATCCGCTATCGCTTCTCCCAGGCAGGCGATGGCGCCAGCCGCGTGATTTACGTAACTGACGCGGGCCAGGCCAGCCACTTCGCCGGGGTGTTCCAGGTGGCCCGCCGCGCCGGTTGGATTCCCCAGGGCGCCAGCGTGGAGCATGTGCCCTTTGGCCTGGTGCAGGGCGACGATGGCAAGAAGCTCAAGACCCGCTCCGGTGACACGGTGCGCCTCAAGGACCTGCTCGATGGGGCGGTGCAGCGGGCCGAGGCCGACCTGCGCCTGCGCCTGGACCAGGAAGGGCGCACAGAGGATGGGGCCTTCATCCAGCACGTGGCCCACACCGTGGGCCTGGCGGCGGTGAAGTACGCCGACCTCTCCACCAATCGGATCACCAACTACCAGTTCAGTTTTGATCGCATGCTGGCCCTGACGGGTAACACGGCCCCCTACCTGCTGTATGCGGTGGTGCGGATCGCCGGTATCGCCCGCAAGGGCGGCGACCTGGAGGCTGCCGCCGCCGCTCACCTCACCTTCACCGAAGCCCAGGAGTGGGCCCTGGTGCGGGAGCTGCTCAAGCTGGATGCGGTGATCGCCGAGGTGGAGGAGGAGTTGCTGCCCAATCGGCTCTGCAGCTACCTGTTTGAACTCAGCCAGGTTTTCAACCGCTTCTACGACCAGGTGCCGGTGCTCAAGGCCGAAGAGCCGGCCCGCAGCTCACGACTGGCCCTTTGCCTCCTCACCACAGGCACCCTCAAGTTGGGGTTGGGTCTGCTCGGGATCCCCACCTTGGAGCGGATGTGAATGGGATCTTCTTTAATCTGATGGTCGACTTCTCTGAAATAATGCTATTGCTGCTTCGCAAAAAAACCTTTGGCAATGGAGCATGAACTAGTGGCATCGGAAATATCGTTCGTCCTGCCTAGGCTCACAAACTCCCCAAAGAATGTCGGTCATTTGCCTGGGGTAAAACTTCATCAACCGCAAGCGGAAGGCTGCGTCTATGACCAGATTAAAAAGCTGTTGGAGCACTAGCACTTTAAAGAAAATTACCGGATAAATTCTCTGCCGACCATCATTTTTTTGAGTTTTACTGCTTTCTGGTGCTCATCCCAGAAGCCTCGCCAACTCATGCTGGGGATGCAATTAAATATTTAAATTATAGACTTCTGGTGCCCTGATGCAAGCGCTGATCGTGTTTTTCGAGGTGCCCTTAAGACTTCAGCATCCAAGCACATACCAGTCATCCCACTTGGATATGCGCCCAAACACCTGTTTATAGCCATGGGAGCATAGCAAGGCGCGAATCGATGAGCGCGGTTTGTTTTGATGATTATGCTCGACGCAGATTGACTTAATCTTTCTGCTTTTGAAGTCGTAATTTTCAAGTATTTCCAACTCGCTTCCCTCGGTATCAATAGAAAGAAATTGTATTTCCTCGGGAGCATTGTGCGCATCCAGCAAGTCAGACAAGGAGATGGTTTCAACTTGATAACGCCTAGCGTTCTTAAGTCTTATTTTTGAAAGCCAATCTCCGTTATTTGCGAAAGCCTCTATGCTAGACAGCTCTGGTGAAGCCCTCTCGCCACGCTTTACCTCTAAAAAATTGTATTTCAGCCCAGTCGCCTTTGCTACGCATCTTGTATCAATTGTACAATTTCGATTTTCCGCTAATGAATCATGCCAAATTCGCGCTGGCTCGGCAAGAATTCCATTCCAGCCTAGCTTTTTTTCAAGAAGCCAAGTATTGCTTAACGTGATGCCATCTGTTGCTCCAAACTCAACAAAAAACTTTGGAGAGGCAGAGCCACTCCATGCTAATGCGAAAAGGTCTTGTGCTAGCTGCGCCCTAGAGAATGGAAGGAAAGGTGCGACTAGGCTCCTTGATTCATCGTCGAGCTCACTGTAGAGAAGCGCCGAAGGACTGAGGCTTCGATATAATTCAACTTCGTCTCTGCGTGTCAAATGGTATCCAATAATCCCGAGAGCCTTGTTTAGCATTTTGCCGTCAGTCTTATCATCGCCTTCCAATCATAAGCGATCACTGAAAGCGATACCCGTGACTACCCAGCGTCGCCCAGAACTTCCAGGTAGCCTCTTGATTGCCCATAAGCTCCCGCGATCCTGGGCTCCCGCACTCTGTACGGTATACAGAAGAAAAGCGTATGTAGACGCGATTAGTCATCTCATCAACCATCGAGAAGCGCCTGGTGTATTTGTCAAAATTGAGGGCATGAAAGGTGCCGCAGAGCCTGGTCTTGAGGTTGCCCAGTACAGTGATTAACCAGCTAAACTGCGGCATGCTTTAAATGGTGAAGAATGCTTTTTGGTTGCAGTCCGCTGCGGTCACGGCGCGGGAGCAGGTCAGGCCACTGGAGAGCACCTGGCTGTTGCGAACGAAGTGGCAATTGGCCCACTTGTCGATCGCCTCTGAGCTGAAGCCACTTAAGTCGGTGGTTCTGACGTGAATCGGATGCCCTGCCTGGTTCGAAGGGACGGCCGCAACGATGGGGTCTTGTTCTATGCCCCCCGCAGCTGCTGCACTGATAGCGCATGAGCCTTCTGCCATAGACTAGTCCTTGATTGTGGTCACCCCAGCGCGGACAGCGAAAACTCCTTCGGCCTGCGAGTCTTTTTCAGTGCAGCGAATGCTTCGCAGAAGCCCAGGGGCTACACATCACTCCACGGTGCTGTAGAGACGCAGAAACTCAGGGAGGGGAGGTCCTTCTGAGGCTGAATGATGCTGTGCGCCATGATCTGAGTGGTATTTGTGTGCCGGTCTGTGCGGCCAGTCCGAAGGTCGTGCAGCGAGCTGGGTAATCAAGAGCAGTCTATTCATTCGGCCGGAAGAAGTGCTGGAAGCAAAGGGCACCTTGAAAAATTGTTGTTTGTGATGACCGAATTGCAATCCTGGGCAAAAGCATGCATAAGTTTTATGGACCGAGGCGCGTTGATTCCGAATTTTTCAACAGACCCTCAAGTTGGTTGTATTGCATTTTTAATCCTCCAACCAAGCCTGCAAAGCGAGAAAATTCTGATGGAACAGATCGAATTAAATAGGCGCACTTGGAAAGGGCAAAAAAATCAATGAGCATGTCATCGGCTCCCGTTTGCCTTAGTATTGAACTGTCGTATTTAGCTGAAGAATTCCAACTCAACTTGAGGTCCGTATGTTTTGCCAGTAGGGAGACCCAGTTTTCTCTCGCCACAAGGCTATCGCAAGCCAGATAGGCATGGGAATATCCATATTTTTGCTGGGCTAAGTGTATCGAATCTAGGATGGAGCGACTTGATTTGCCGTTGTCCCTTGCTTTGCCTTCCATAGGATGTGCCGAATCGGTTGTGCGCACATGAATTCCTATGTAATTTGCTCCAAGCGCAAGGGAATCGAGTTTTTTGCGAATATCAATAGAGCTTGGCCGCAGTCTTTTCATGTGTTTGTAGCCAAATCGCTTTATTGTTGTCCCCTTGGAGCAGTTGTGGTTGACCTCGAGGAGTTGGGGCAGCTGGCTGGCTCTCTGGTCTGATATAAATTCAAGCCCATCGAAGGAAATTATATTCGTAAGTTTCCAGGGAAAAGCATCACTGCTTTCTTCCTTGTAGCAGATTTGGTTGGCGCGATAAATGCTTGCTAGAAAAGCCATTAGGGCAATTCCGCGAAGCCGGTCGCCAAATCCAGTGCTACCTAATTCATTAAACTGAATAAATTTATCGGGCGCAAATATATTAAGGGGCTGGGATGGTAGGGATTTGGCTAATTCGAATAAGGGGCGCATCTGAGTACTTTATTGATTCGTTAATGAATTCTACGGCACGGCGTAAGGCGTGATTTTTTGGTCTGCCAAATGTAGCTTGGCAGATCTTTGCTGGGCGGCTAAGAGAAATTGCGGAGCTTTTTTCGTAGGCTTATTTCCATATTGCCAATTGACAGGCTCAAAATTGATGATTTGCTTATGGCGTCCTTGACGATCTCGGCTAAGGGGGTGTATGGGCAACTAGTTACCAGGGATGAATGCTGGAGGCCAGCTAATATTTCCAGAGGAAGTCCCAGGCTTTCCATCGGAACGACCGCCCAGGTTTCATGGGTGGATAACCGAGGGAACAGGGAGGCCCTGCTAGCAATTAATTCGTCAATTTTGGTCAGCCTGGCTTGTTGTACCGCAGCCTCTTGGTGTGAAAAGCTCGCCAGCTTTTGATTTAGTAATTCTTTGTCGCCCATGTATGAAAAATGCCAGCCGCCTAAGGGCACACTCATGCGTAGGAGGTCTTCGTCGTTTAGGTGACGGTGTTTGCGGCCGCGAAGATTTCTACCCGTAGTTCGCATGCGGCTCATGGGCACTTGGTGAACAGCCTTGGTGGCTGTGGTGCCTAGCCAGGGAAGTTTCCTTGAAAAAACAAGCTCATAATTGAGTCGAAAGTAAAACAGTCGTTGTTCAAGTACTGCTAGTTTTTTTCCGTCGCTTTGTTGGAGTGCCATAACTGCTCTCCCAATAGCCTCGGGAGATGGGATTTCGTCGATATCTGAGAGAAAAATGATGTCATCATTGCTTGTTGAAAGATTGTGGGCTGGCTCGAAAAGCGCATCACGCTGAAAGTTTTCCCTTTCCAAGGGAGTAGCATTATGCGGCAAATGCACCTTTTTAACCGTTACCTTGGGATGGTTCACAATGTCTGCTGCGTGCTCCAGGTTCAGCAGGCATTCCTTCTCTAGGCCAGTATGGGTTTGATGAGCTTCGGCAATTACAAAGTGGTCAACATGGGCCGATAGCATGTTGATGCGCAGGCGCAGCAGCTCAAGCTCATTGAAAAAAGTAAAGCAGTCTATTATTTTGTAGTGGCGAGAGGGGGCGGCTTTATTCATTTTCTGAATGCTCATTTGCTGTGGTTGGCTTTCTGATTGCTTGTGTCTGCAATGAGTAGGCTATGGGCCTGCTCATTGATCCAATGTCCCGCGGGTTTATCTATGTATTGAAAAAACTTGTTCGAAAAGTTGCCTTGCAGGCAGGTATGCTTGGTAAAGCGCCAGCTGTGGGCGATATTTCCCAATATGTATTCGAAGACGGCCGGGCCGGAAATTGTATAGACATCGTTGCTTTTGTTGTGCTTAATGCGATCTAGAACTTCGCTGATGATTACCTGGATGGTTGGATTTTCTGGCCTACTTGCTATGAAGTAATTTGTAGCGGCGCCGTCTTTGTATCGCAAGAACAGCGCGCTTGATTCGGCTGGTATAATTCTGTTTAAGGGCCAGACTAGGTGAGCATCGATGTCCATGTAAACGCCGCCATATTTATAGAGCACCAGCAATCGCCAGAGATCTGCCTGGGCAGCTCCAATGGTCAGCCTGTTGTAAAGGCGCGATGTTTCTCCGGGGAAGTGGTGCTCCACGAAGTCTTTGCGCATCTCCGTGGTGTGAAACTTGTAGTCATAGCCTGGGCTCAATAGTCGATTGCACAGCCAGCTGGCCTTGATTGGCAGGGTGACTCTATTTGTGTAGTTGGTTTGCCAAACTATTTTTGGAATGGCCTTGGAGTGAGGCTTGGCTCGGGCCTTGGCCTTGCTGCTGGCCGAGCCGATTTGTTTATTGATAGAGCTTCTTAGCAGGAATCGTTGACTTGGGAATAGCCAGTAGTGGAGGTAAAATATGGGCCGCAATCCATTGGCCAAAAACTTGATTCCTCGCCCGCCAAGGTAGGCTGCGATTGCATCACGCTTTGACTGGCCAGGCACAATATTCAACAAGCAGAGATCCTCCTTTGCGAAAATTTTGCCAGAGTCCCCTGCCGCCTCCCGGGCGTGATCCAATTGGGTGGCGCAACACTCTTGCGTAACAGGCTGGCGCAGTACCCGGGCATCAGCTGCTCTCGAAATCCTGGTTCTTGGCCAAGGTTTGGCTTGTCCCTTTGCCTTTGCCAGCCAGCTCCTGCACCTGTTCACTGGCGGCCAGCCCCGCCTCGATTGCCCCCTCGAAATAGCCAGGCCAGCGGCTGGCAGCTTCGGTGCCGGCCCACACCACCCGGCCGTGGGGTTGTTGCCACACCGGTCCGTAGCGGCTCCAGGCGCCGGGGCTCAAGAAGCTGGTGAAGGCGCCGCCGCTCCAGCTCTCCTCGTTCCAGTTATGCAGCACCAGCTCGCTGGGTTCGGCGGCCTCCGGGCCCCATAGCAGGGCCAGATCCTGCAGGACGACGCGCCTCCGTTCGGCTTCCGGTAGGCGCTGCCAGGCCACGGCCCGGTCGCCGGCGATGAAGCAGCTCAGCTGGCCCGGGCCGTCTGGGGGTGAGCTGTCGACGCTGAGCTCCAGGGCGGCCAGGTTGCCGATGCCGAGGCCATTGAGGCCCCGCTCGCGCCAGAAGGGCCGCGGATAAAGGGCCAGCACCTTCACCATCGAGCCCATCGGTGAGCGCTGCAGCAGGCCCTGCCATTCCGGCGGTAGCGCTGGGCTGAAGCGGATTCCCAATCGCAGCGCGGGCGGGATCGCAACCACCGCCGCCGCCGCCGTGATCCGATCCCCCTCGCCAAAGGTCACCCGCACGCCCCCACCGTTCTGCTCGATCGCCCCCACCGGCGCCCCCAGCTGGATCAGCGGCCCCAGCTCGGCCGCCAGCCGCTCGGCCACCTGGGCCGCCCCCCCATGCACCAGCCAGGCCTCCGGCGTTTCCTGCTGGGGTGCAACGGCCTGGCTCCAGGCCAGGTGCAGGATCGAGCTCTCGTGGGGTTCAAAGCCGCCCGATCCCCCCACCCGTGCCAGCCAGGCCAGCGGGTAGCGGGCCAGTTGGCCGGCCCCCTGGCGCTCTAGCCAGCCAGCGATGCTGAGCTGGTCGAGCTCGGCGGCAGCGGGGCCGCTCCAGGGCTGCCCTGGGGGCACTTGGGCCACCAGCTGCTGAAAGCGCCGTTGCAGGGCCAGGGCCTCAGCCACCTCGCCAGCCGGCAGGCCCAGTTGTTCCGGCCGGAAGAACAGCAGGCTGGAGCCAAAGTCGTGTTCAACGCCAGCTCGATGGGCCGTGCCGTTCCAGTGGAAAATCCCTTCGCCTGCGTAATAGGTGGGGTAGCGCTGCAGGCCAAACTCCCCCAGCAGCTCCAGCAGGCGCTGGTGCGTGGCGCCCACCCACTGGCCGCCCAGATCCAGCGGCAGGCCCATGGCGCTGGGGCGGCCCCACATCCTGCCGCCGCAGCGTTGCCGTGCCTCCAGCAACCGCACCTGCAGGCCCCGCCGATGCAGGTCGCGGGCGCAGACCAGCCCGGAGAGGCCGGCGCCCACCACCACCACATCGACCGTGCCAGTCCCCATTTAATAAGTGCCCAGAAGCCCAGATGAACAGTGCCACTGGCAAGGGATTGCTAAACAGGTGCGCCGTTGCGCGCCAGTTTTGCCCTTGAACCCTGGCACGCTCCAGCCCGATCGCCAAGCTCCGCTGCAGCGGCCGGGGGATAGGCCTGTCATTGAGCTCGAGAAGGTCAGCCTTCGTTTTGGCGGCCAATTCAGTGGCCAGTTGGGTGGCCAATTCGCAGGCCAGTTCGCGGTGGAGGAGCTCAGCCTCTCGATCGCCCCGGGGGAATTCTTTTCCCTGCTGGGCCCCTCCGGCAGCGGTAAGTCCACCACCCTGCGCCTGATCGCCGGCTTCGAGCACCCCGATGGGGGGCGGATCCGCCTGCAGGGCCTGGATCTCACCGGGGCCCCGCCGCACCGCCGGCCCGTGAACATGGTGTTTCAGAACTATGCCCTCTTCCCCCACCTCGATGTGTGGGACAACGTGGCCTTTGGCCCCCGATCCCAGCGGTTGGCGGCACCGCAGATCCGCCGCCGAGTGGGGGAGATTCTCGAAGTGGTGCGGCTTTCGGAGCTGGCACGCCGGCGTCCCCACGAGCTTTCCGGTGGCCAGCAACAGCGGGTGGCGTTGGCGCGGGCGCTGGTGAACGCCCCTGCGGCCCTGCTGCTCGATGAACCGCTCGGGGCCCTCGACCCCGACCTGCGCCGCGTGATGCGCTCGGAGCTGCAGCGCATCCAGCGGGAGCTGGGCATCACCTTCCTGCTCGTCACCCACGACCGGGAAGAGGCCCTCAGCCTCAGCGACCGGCTGGCGGTGCTGCACCAGGGAAGGCTGGAGCAGGTGGGCACGCCGCGCCAGCTCTATGACCGCCCCTGCAGCGCCGTGGTGGCCACCTTCCTGGGGGCCGCCAACCTGCTGCCGGATAGTTCGGCTGGGGGCCTGCGGCTGCTGCGGCCCGAGCGGCTGCGGCTGAGTGAAACGCCACCCCAGCAGGGGGAGTGCGGGCTGCGGGCCCAGGTGCGGGAGCTGGCCTTCCAAGGGGCCACGGTGGAGGTCCGCCTGGCCGGCAGAGATGGTTTGGCTGGCAGAGATGGTCTGGCCCTGATCGCCATCGACACCAGCGCCAACCTGCCGGAGAATCTGTGCGTTGGCTCCGAGCTCTGGTGTCGTTGGAACCACGCCGATACCCATCGGTTGGCTGACTGCCCGCCCTGATCGTTGCTTTGACCTGATGCCAGCCCAGTTGCCCCTTCTATCCAGCCAGTGCGGCCGTCGGCTCTTTCTGCAGCGTCTGGCCGCCACTGCCGCCGGTGCGGTGCTGGCACCCACCCTGCTGCAGGCCTGCAAGGGGAGTGGCAGTGGGAATGGCAGTGGCAGTGGGGAGTTGGTGATCTCCACCTTCCCCCTGTATATCGATCCCGATGCCCCCGGCGCCCCGGGCAGCGTGAGCCGCTTCCGCCGGGACACCGGTATCCAGTTGCGCTACCTGGAAGACATCAACGACACCCGCCAGTTCTTTGCCCGGATCCGCCCCCAGCTGGCGGCAGGTCGGCCCCTGGTTCAGGACCTGATGGTGCTGCCCTCCTGGATGGCGCAGCGGTTGATCGGCCTGGGCTGGCTGGAGCCCTTGCCCCTGGCCCAGGTGCCCAACATCCGCAACCTGGTCCCCTATCTGGCCAATCCCCCCTGGGATCCGCAACAGCGTTACAGCCTGCCCTGGCAGTCGGGTATTGCCGGCATTGCCTACAACATCAAGGCGACTGGCCGGGAGCTGGCCAGCATCGATGACCTGTTCGATCCGGCCCTGCGGGGGCGGGTGTCGGCCCTGCTGGAGATGCGCGACACGATGGGCCTGCTGATGCTGGCCGACGGCCAGGACATCAGCCAGCCCACCTGGGCGGCTGCCCAGCCCAGCTTTGCTCGCCTGGAGCAGGCCCGCAAAGACGGCCAGATCCGCCGCTTCACCGGCAACGACTATCAAAACGATCTGCTGGCCGGCAACCTGGCGGCCTGCATCGGCTGGTCCGGCGATGTGGCCCAGCTGGTCCTCGAGCAGCCCGACCTGCGCTTCGTGGTGCCAGAAAGCGGCGGCGTGCTCTGGTCTGACGTGATGCTGATGCCGAAGGGCGCCCAGCACCGCCGCGAGGCAGCGGCCTGGATGAACTGGGTCTATGAGCCGGTGGAGGCGGCCCGTATCGCCGCGGCCGTGCAGTACATCTCGCCGGTGGTGGGGGTGCGCCAGCAGTTGGCCAAGGATCCGGCCACCGCCGCCCTGGCAGCCAATGAACTGATGTTCCCGGATGGGGCGATGCAGCAGCGGCTGCACAGCTTCGGTCCGCTCAGTGAGAGCGAAGAAGCCCGCTGGGAGGAGCGCTTTGCCAGCATCACCGAGGGCTGAGGCCGCAGCCAGGGCCAGGCGCTTCTGGCCCTGGCTGCTGCTGGCGCCCGGCCTGCTGTGGCTGCTGGGGCTTTACCTGCTCCCCCTGCTGGGCCTGGTGCCGCTGTCGCTGTCGGAGCCGCTCAGCCGCTTCGGGCTGGAGACGGTGTTTCGCGGTCGACTGGCCACCTATCTGGAGGTGCTGCAGGCCTACGGCCCGATCCTCTGGCGCTCGTTTGGCTATGCCGCCAGCGCCACCGCCATCGGCCTGCTGCTGGCCTATCCGCTCGCCTTCGCCATCCGCTTCCGCGGCGGCCGCTGGCAGCCCCTGCTGATCGGCCTGGTGGTGTTGCCTTCGCTCACCTCCTACCTCGTGCGGGCGATCGCCTGGACCAGCCTGCTGGGCGACAACGGGCCCGTGCTGGCGCTGCTGCAGAGCCTGGATCTCACCGCGGCGTTCAACGGCCTGGGGCTGCTGCGGGACGGTCGGCTGTTGAACACCCCCACCGCGGTGATCCTGGGGCTGCTCACCAACCAGCTCCCGTTTCTGGTCTTGCCGCTGGTGCTGGCGATGGAGCGGATCCAGCCCTGTCTGCTGGAGGCCGCTGCCGATCTCCACGCCGGAGCCTGGCGGCGCTTCACCCAGGTGGTGTGGCCCCTTTCCCGGCCTGGCCTGGCCGCCGGCATCCTGCTGGGCCTGATCCCCGCCGCCGGCGATGTGGTCAACCCCCTGTTCCTCGGTGGCCCGAATGAGCGGATGGTCGCCAACACGATCGACAACCTGCTTTTGGTGCAGCTGCAGGCGCCGCGGGCGGCGGCGCTCACCCTGGTGTTGATGGCCCTGGTAACCCTGGCGGTGCTGGTGCAGCTGCGGGGCCGTGGTCTCGACGGGCTGCCGCTGCCATGAACCGCATCGGCAACGTGCTGCTGGCCGCCTCCAGTGCCCTGACCTTCGCCCTGCTCTACGCGCCGGTGGCCGTCACGGTGCTGTTCAGCTTCAACGCCCCGCGCGGCCGCTTCAACCTGCTGTGGCAGGGCTTCACCCTGGCCAACTGGCGCCATCCCCTGGGCGATCCGGCCCTCACCGAGGCCTTCCTCACCAGTTTGGCCCTGGCCCTGGCGGCTGCCCTGCTGGCGGTGCTGCTCGGGGGGCTGATGGCCCTCTCCCTTGCCCGGGCGCGGCTGCGCGGCAGGCGGGTAATCGGGCTGCTGGTGGCCCTGCCGCTCACCAATCCGGAGATCGTGCTGGCCACGGCCCTGCTGAATCTGTTTGTGGGGATCGATCTGCCCCGGGGCCCGCTCACCCTGCTGCTCTCCCACAGCCTGTTCTGCCTCAGCTACGCGGCCCTCACCCTCAAGGCCCGGCTGGCGGGCTTCGATCCGAGCCTGGAGCAGGCGGCCCAGGATCTCGGCGCGCCGCCGCTTGAGGCCTTTGCCCGCGTCACCCTGCCGCTATTGGCGCCGGGGCTGCTGGCGGCCGGGTTGCTCTCCTTTTCCCTGTCCTTCGACGACTTCGTGATCAGCAGCTTCATGGCCGGTGAGACGGTCACCCTGCCCCTCTATCTGGCCGGTGCTTTCCAGCGGGAGATCTCCCCCCAGGTCCAGGTGCTGACCACCCTGGTGCTGCTGGTCAGCGCGGCGTTGCTGCTGCTGGCCACGCTCAGCGGTATGCCTACGCTGCGGAAAGCTGTCGACCTGCCGCGCCGTGACCCATTCGGCAGACCTTGACGCCCCCCCTGCCCGCCCGGAGGTGGAAAGCCTCCGCGCCTACAGCGCTCCGCTGGAGGGGAGGCGGGGCCTGTTGCGACTCGATTTCAATGAGAACACCGTGGGCCCCAGCCCCCACGTGGTGGCGGCGATCCGGGCGATCCCGGCGGATCAGTACGCCATCTATCCCGAATACGACGGCCTGCGGGAGGCGGTGCTGGCGAACCTGGCCCTGCCCTTGGCGCCCAGCCAGATCGGCCTGTTCAACGGGGTGGATGCGGCGATCCACGCCATCTTTCACGCCTACGGGGGCCGGGGCGACACCCTGCTCACCACCAGCCCCACCTTCGGCTACTACAGCCCCTGCGCCCAGATGCAGGGCATGGCGATCGAGGCGATTCCCTATCACCTGCCGGATTTCGCCTTCCCACTCGAGGAGATCCGCGCCGCCCTGGGGCAGGGGCCTCGCCTGCTGCTGATCTGCAACCCCAACAACCCCACGGGCACCCGGCTGGCGCCTGAAAGGATCCTGGAGTTCGCGGCCACGGCGGCCCAGACCCTGGTGGTGGTGGATGAGCTCTACGAGGCCTTCACCGGCGACAGCGTGCTGCCGGTGGCCGACTTTGCGGCCACCCCCAACCTGGTGGTGCTGCGCTCCCTGGCCAAAACTGCCGGTCTGGCGGGTTTGCGCATCGGCTTTGCCATCGGTGCGGCAGCGGTGATCGACCGCATCAGCCGGGTCGTCGGCCCCTATGACATCAACAGTTTTGCGGTGACAGCTGCTCTGGCGGCTTTGGCAGACCAGCCCTATGTGGATGACTATGTGGCCGAAGTGCGCCTGGCCCGCGCCTGGCTGGTGCAGCAGCTGCGGGGGGCCGGCGTGCGGCACCACGCCGGCGGCGGTAACTACCTACTGATCTGGCCCGAGCTGCCCCCTGAGCAGGTGGAGCAGCGGCTGCGGCAGGAGGGCATCCTGGTGCGCTCGATGGCGGACAAGCCGCTAATTGCAGGTTCGCTGCGGGTGAGTATTGGAACCCTCGAGCAGATGGGGCAGTTCTGGGCGGCCTACCCCGCGATCTAGCGCATCACTTCGATCACCATGCCCTCGCCCAGCTTGGCTGGCAGGCTGAGGGTGCGGCCCGGACGCTTCACCGGGGTGCCGGCCATGGCATCGAGGAAGGGCTGCAGGGAGCCCTGGTCGCAGTCTTTAGGGGTGGTTTTGCCACTGACGTATTGCACCGGGATCACCCGGCGGGGCTTCAGCTCACGCACCACCTCGGCCGCCTCTGCTCCGGTGTAGACCTTGGCGCCGCCCCCCACGCCGATGATCAGTACGTCGGGCCTGCCCAGCATCACCTTGTCGGAGGGGCTGAGCCGGGCCGCCGTGCCGCCCAGGTGGGCAAAGTCAAGGCCCCCCTGGCGCCAGCGCCAGAGGGTGGCCTGGCCAAAGCGCCTGCCCCCGACACGGTCGTGGGGGCCGGCGATGCCCTCGATCTTCAGGCCACCAACCTTGTAGGAGCCAGGATCCACCAGCATCTTGCCCTTGGCCACATTCGCGCCCTCATCTAGCAGGCGGCTGCTGGCCAGCACCACGGTGGCACTCACCCTGGGTTCGGCCAGCCCAGCCGCACAGGCCACGGCCTTGAAGGGGTTGACCAGCACGCTGGCACCGCCACCACTGATCAGCAGGGCGCTGTGGCCGTAGCTGGTGATGGTCACCCCCGTTGAGGCCAGGGCGGGGCCAGTGGCCATTAAGGCAGGGCCAATTAAGGCAGTGCTCAGGCTGAGGGCGCCGATGGTGGGCAGCAGACGCATGGCGGAGCGGCAGTCGCCGTGACGCTAACCCAGCTGATCTGGGCGAGCTGGCTGGCTGGCCTGGCGCAGGAAGTTGGCCAGCAGCTGGTGGCCCTGCTGGGTGAGCACGCTTTCGGGGTGAAACTGCACCCCCTGCAGGTGCGGGAAAGCTCGGTGGCGCAGGCCCATGATCGTGCCGTCATCCAGCCAGGCGGTGATCTCCAGGCAGTCGGGCAGGCTTTCGCGTTCGGCGATCAGGCTGTGGTATCTGGTCGCGGTGAGGGGGTTGGCCAGGCCCTCAAATACCCCCTGGCCGCTGTGGTGAACTGGCGAGGTTTTGCCGTGCATCAGCTCCCTGGCCCGCACCACCCTGCCGCCGTACACCTGGGCGATCGACTGGTGACCCAGGCATACCCCCAGGGTCGGCACCGTGGGGCTCAGCTGACTCAGCACTTCCAGGCAAACTCCCGATTGATTTGGGTCGCCGGGCCCCGGTGATATCAAGATGGCGGCGGGGGCTAGCTCGCGGATCTGCTCCAGGCTGAGGGCGTCGTTGCGCTCCACCCGCAGATCGGCGGCGATGGGATGGTCTGGTGCCAGTTCGCCCAAATATTGCACCAGGTTGAAGGTGAAGCTGTCGTAGTTGTCCAGAACGAGGAGCATCAGGCAGGTTCCTTAGGGAAGTTCCTTCAGAACCCCAGCCTGGCCACCAGGGGCGGCACCAGCAGCAACATGGCGATCATCAATGACGAGATGGAGGCCACCAGCACGGCCGCGGCGGCGCAGTCCTTGGCGATCCGGGCCAGGGGGTGGAACTTGCGGCCGATGGCCAGATCCACCACCGCTTCGGTGGCCGTATTGAGCAGCTCCAGCACCAGCACGGCCGCCACCGTGAGCACCAGCACCGCCAGCTGGGAAGTGGGTAGCTGCAGCCACAGCCCCAGACCAAACACCCCAGCTCCGGTGATCACGTGGATGCGGAAGTTGCGTTGGCTGGTAAATCCGTAGACCAGGCCCTGGGCCGCATAGCGAAAGCTGGCCGGCAGGTCTCCAGCCACCTTCCAGGCGCTGGCGCGAAGGCGCCGGTCAGGACGCTCGGCCATGGGGTCTTGGCGCGGTAGGGGGAGCAGGTTGGTCATGGTTCCGGCCGCACCTTAACGAGCTCCTCCTGGCGCGCCAGCATGGCCGCCAATTTGGCCTCATCGGGGTGGTCCCAGCCCAGGAGGTGCAGCAGGCCATGGCTGGCCAGAAACAGCAGTTCCTCTTCCAGGTTGTGGCCGTGCTGGGCCGCCTGACGGGCGGCGGTTTCAACCGAGATCACGATGTCGCCCAGCTCCAGGGGGCCAGGTATGGCCAGGGGAGGCAGGTTGTCGAGGCCCGCTTCCTGGGCGGCAAAGGCCAGCACATCGGTGGGCCCTTGCTGCTGGCGCCAATCGTTGTTGAGGGCTGCGATCTCCCCATCGCCCACCAGGCTCAGGCCCAGGCTGTAGGCGGGGGCGCAGAGCTCGGGCGGCAGTTCGGCGGCCAGCTGGACCAGCCAGCTCTCGATGTGTCCTGCCCAGCCTTCGGCGTGCCTCGTCCAGGTCGCGGTATCAGCCAGCAGCCCCACCTCCAGATCCGGATCGGCGGAGTAGGCCAGGTCCAGATCCAGCACAGCTCAGCCCCCGGGCAGCTGGGGGCGGCCCAACCAGGCAATCAGCACCAGGAACCCGGAGAGCCCCAGGGCCGTGAGGCCGAAGTGGAACAGGCTCTGGCGGCCCTTGCGCACCATGTTGCGCATCGCCAGCTTGATGAAACTGGGGTTTTCGTCAGCCATCGCTGCCCGCTCCGACTTCGACACCCGCGTGCAGCAGGCTCTGGATGAAGGGGTCCAGGTCGCCGTCCATCACGCCCTGCACGTCGGTGGTTTCCTGCTGGGTGCGCAGATCCTTCACCATCTGGTAGGGATGAAACACGTAATTGCGGATCTGGTTGCCCCAGGCAGCCTCCACGATATCGCCGCGGATGTCTGCAATCTCGGAAGCCCGCTGTTCCTGGGCAATCACCAACAGCTTGGCCATCAGCAGGGCCATGGCCTTTTCTTTGTTTTGCAGCTGGGAGCGCTCCTGGGTGCAGCGCACGGCCAGGCCCGTTGGAATGTGCAGGATGCGCACGGCCGTCTCCACCTTGTTGACGTTCTGGCCGCCGGCGCCGCCGGAGCGGCTGGTGGTGATCTCCAGGTCTTTGTCGGGGATGTCGAGCTTCACTTCCGCCTCGATGTTGGGCATCACCTCCACACCGGCAAAACTCGTCTGGCGCTTGTCGTTGGCATTAAAAGGGCTGATCCGCACCAGCCGGTGGGTGCCCTTCTCGTTGCGCAGGTAGCCGTAGGCGTAGCGGCCCTCAATCTCGATCGTGCAGCTCTTGATGCCCGCCTCTTCCCCTTCACTGAGCTCGTCCACACTCACCTTCATGCCGTGGTCTTCTGCCCAGCGGGTGTACATGCGCATCAGCATCAGGGCCCAGTCCTGGGCGTCGGTGCCGCCGGCGCCGGCGTTGATGCTGATCACGGCGCCCTCCTTGTCGTAGGGACCAGAAAGCAAGCGCTCCAGCTCCCAGCGATCCAGATCGGCCCGTAGCTTCTGCAGGGCCTGGTTCGATTCGGCCAGCAGCTCCCTATCGGGCTCGAGGCCGTAGAGCTCGAGGGTGGCTTCACCATCGACCACCGCCGCCCGCCAGGCGGCCAGCTGCTCGAGCTGGGCCCTCACTTCATCGAGCTGGCGCATCTTGGCCTGGGCTGCTTTTTGGTCGTCCCAGAAGTCGCTCTGGGAGGCCAGCTGCTCCAGGTCTTGTTGCCGGGCTTTCAGGGCCGGTACGTCAAAGACAGTCCTGGGCATGGCCCAGGCGGTCGGTGAGCTCGGAGAGGTCGCGCTTGAAGTCGGTGAGGTCGAGCAGCGGAGTGGCGGGGGTGCTGGCGGCGGTCACGGCGATGGCCTTCTGATGGCCTGACCGTATCAGTGGCGCCCGTCCAATCGCTCCAGGGAGCCTGGCCCAGGTGGATACGCCCCCACGGTTGAGCATGGCAGCCAGCCAAAGCAGGACGTGGGTATCCAGCAGGATCACTGCAGGACATCCCAGGGTTCGTCCAGGGGCGCCACGACGTCGCCGTCGAGGCGGGTGGCGAGGTGCAGCCCAAAAGGACTGGCGCGGCGAGTACCGCGGCACGGGTGAAGCTCCGCAACGGGCTGGCCGTTTTTGGTGATGACCAGGGCTTCGCCGCTGCGGGCGACATCGCGGGCGACATCGTTCATCAGGCCATGGTCTCAGAGGAGCTACGTCGGCGGCCACTTCTAGGATCAGTTCATCTGTGCAAAGGCCCCGATGGCCGCCACCGTTGAGATGTACACCTGGCGGTTCTGCCCCTTCTGCATCCGTGCCAAGGCCCTGCTCGACCGCAAGGGCGTCGCCTACAGCGAATATGTGATCGACGGCGATGAGGCTGCCCGCTCGGCCATGGCCGCCAAGAGCGGTGGGCGACGCAGTGTGCCCCAGACCTTCATCAACGGCCAGCACGTGGGTGGCTGCGACGATCTGCATGCCCTCGAGCGCTCCGGCCAGCTCGATGCCCTGCTGGCGAGCTGAGCGGTGGCCTCCCAGCTGTTCGTGATCGATCCGATTGCCCGGCTCAACCCGGCCAAGGATTCCAGCGTGGCCCTGATCCAGGCGGCCCAGCGGGCCGGTGAGCAGGTGTGGGTCTGCACCATGGCCGATCTTGCCGCTGCCGATGGGCCCGGGGGCCATGGCGCCTGGGCGGTGGCCCAGCCACTGGAGCCCCAGCCCGATGGCGCGGCCAGTTGGTATGGCCTGGGCGATTCCCAGCGGCTGCCGCTTACGGCCTTCCCCCATGTGTGGATGCGTAAGGACCCACCGGTGGATGAGGCCTACCTCTATGCCACCCACCTGCTGGATTTGGCGGAGCGCCAGGGGGTGCGAGTGCTGAATCGCCCCGCGGCCCTGAGGGCCTGGAACGAAAAGCTGAGCTCCCTGCGCTGGAGCCACCTGATGGCGCCGACCCTGGTGGCCAGCCGGGTGGACGCCCTGGCGGCATTCACGGCCGAGCATCGGGAGGTGGTGCTCAAGCCCCTGGGGGGGCGGGCCGGCCAGGGGGTGGTGTTTGCCGCCGCGGCCACGCCGGGCCTGCGGGCCCTGCTGGAGTTGGTGACGGGCCAGGAGCGGCTGCCGGTGATGGTGCAGGCCTTCCTGCCCGGGGTGAGCGCCGGCGACAAGCGGATTCTGCTGGTGGATGGGGAGCCGCTCGGGGCGGTGAATCGCAAGCCCACCGGCGGCGAGTTCCGCAGCAATCTGGCCCTGGGCGGGGCCCCTGAGGCCACCGAGCTCAGCGCCGCCGAGCGGGCCATCTGCGCCGAGCTGGCGCCCGCGCTCCAGGCAGAAGGCCTGTTTTTCGTTGGCATCGATGTGATCGACGGCCGGCTCAGCGAGATCAACGTCACTAGCCCCACCGGCGTGCGCGAGGTGGAGCGGTTGGGGGGGATCCCGCTGGCGGATCAGACGATCGAGCGGCTGCTGGCCTGAGCGGGCAGATCCAGCTGTTGCTGGAGAACGCCGAGCTTGAGGGCCACCTCCGCCAGCTCCCGCTCCACCGTGGAGCCGCGCACCAGCCCCGCGCCGGCGGTGAGCTCGAGGCGATCCCCCCGCAAGGTGCCGCTGCGGATTGCTACCCGCAGGTCGGCGTCACCGGCGCTGTCGATCCAGCCGATCGGGGCGGCGTAGTGGCCCCGTTCAAAGGGTTCGAGGCTGCGCAGCCAGGCCATCGCCTCGCGCCTGGGCAGGCCCGCCACGGCGGGGGTGGGATGGAGGGCTGCGGCAATGGTGAGGGGCTGGTGCTGGGCCAGGGCTGCCGTGATCGGCGTATGCAGGTGCACCAGTTGGCCATGGCGCGCCAGGCGGGGGTGGCGGGGCCGGCGGGGGGTGAGGCCAGCTCGGGCCAGTACGGCGGTGATGGTGTCCACCACCAGCTCGTGTTCGTGGCGGTCCTTGCTGGAGTGCAGCAGGGCCGCCGCCTGATCCCCCGCCGGGGCGGTGCCGGCCAGGGCATCACTGCGCAGCTGGCCCTGGCGCACGGTGAGCAACCGCTCCGGGGAGGCGCCGATCAGGGCCGAGCCGGGCCCCTGTTGCCACAGAAAGCGGCAGCTGCCGCCCTGGTGCCGTCGCAGCGGGGCAAGCAGGGCCAGGGGGTCCGGGGCGGTGTCGAGCTGGAGCTCCTGGCGCACCGCCAGCACCACCTTTTTCAATTCGCCCGCCTCCACCTTGCTCAGGGCCTCGGCCACGGCGAAGCGATAGCTGCCTTGCCAGGGGGCGCTCCAGCGCAGGCCGATCCCGCCCAGCTCGCTCCAGCCTGGTTCCTCCGCCTGCTCCACCAGTTGCTCCAGCCGGCGTGCCCGCTCCCAGAGTTCCTCTGCCAGCTGCCGCGGCGTCACCCCGCCGCCAATCGGCCGTTGCAGCCGCAGCCAGCAGTGCTGCCCCTGGCGGCTGAGTTGCCAGCGCGGCAGCACCGCCTGCACCCCGGGCACCGACCCCGGTTCGCTCCGCAGGGGCGCATCGAAGAAGGCAAAGGCCAGCAGCACCCTGGGCCGGGCCAGGGGTGGGCCGGCGTTGGTTGCGGCCAGACGGCTGAGGCTGGCGCTGGCGAAGCGCTGGGCCAGCTCGAAGCGGCGCGGGCCACTCAGCTCCAGGCTGTTGGTGCGGCCGGCGGCGGCAATGCAGAGCCCCGGAGCCCCATCCCAGAGGAAACGGAAGCCATCCCCGCCGCTGGGCTCCAGGTGAGGCAGCAGCAATAGGGGGTCGCCGCCGGCCAGCGGCAGGGCCAGGCTGAGAACGCCGTCCTCCTCCAGCTGACGGGCCTGCCCATTGGCGGCGGTCAGCAGATCCGTGAACGAATTCCCAGACGAACCGCCTGGGGAATCGGTGAAGGAATGGGAGGCCTGCACCAGAAGGGGCCGGGGCCGCGACAGAGAGCTGCTCAAATGTATGGGCCCTGCAGCGGCTCCCGCCTGCGGCCCCCATGACTGAGCCCAAGGTCGTCGCAAGCCGTTACGCCAGCCCGCCGGATCGGCGGCAGCTGTGGCAGGCGGCGATCAAGTGGCCGATGTATGCGGTGGCGGTGATGCCGGTGCTGCTGGCTGCGGGCTGGCGCTTCGGCCGGGCCGAGCCGGTGCGTCTCGACCAGTTACTGCTGTTTCTGCTGGCGGCGGTGCTGCTGCTGGCCTGGGAAAACCTGGCCAACGATGTCTTCGACGCCGATACCGGCGTGGACACCCACGGCAAACCCCATTCGCTGGTCAATCTCACCGGCCGCCGTGACCGGGTGGCCTGGTTGGCCAACGGTTGCCTGCTGGGGGGATTGGCCCTGATGGCCCTGGTGGCCTGGCGCAGTAGCCCGGCGGTGTTGGGCCTGGTGCTGGCCTGCTGCGGCCTCGGTTACATCTACCAGGGCCCGCCGTTTCGGCTGGGTTATCGGGGCCTGGGGGAACCCCTGTGCTGGCTGGCCTTTGGCCCCCTGGCCACCGCCGCCGCCCTGCTGGCCCTGGCGCCCCCAAGCGCCGGGGCGGTGCTGCCCTGGCGAGCGGCGCTTGAACTGGGCAGCGGTCCGGCTCTGGCCACCACCTTGGTACTGTTCTGCTCCCACTTTCACCAGGTGGGTGAGGACGGCGCCAACGGCAAGCGATCGCCGGTGGTGCGGCTGGGAACGGCGACGGCGGCGCGGCTGGTGCCCTGGTTTGTGGCCGCCAGCCTGGCTCTGCAGTGGGCGCCCGTGCTGGTTGGGCCCGCGGCCCTGCGCTGGCCGCCCACGGCCCTGCTCGGGGTGATCGGTTTGCCGCCGGCCCGGCGGCTGATCGGCTTGCTGAGCCAGCACCACCACGATGGCAGTCGCATCGGCGGCAGTAAGTTTCTGGCCCTGCGTTTTCAGGCGCTCAGTGGGCTCGGCCTGGCCCTGGGGCTGGCCCTGGGCCGCTGGTGGGGCTGAGCGATGGCGGCAGGGGTTGGCTGGTTAGGGCTGGCGTGGCGGCCCTTTGGGCTCAGCTTGCCCCAGGCCCTCAGCACCGCCAGGGGCCCCATCGCCGGAAAGCGCGGCTGGCTGTTGCGGCTGCACAGCCCCGAGGGGCTGGTGGGCTGGGGAGAGGCCGCCCCGCTGGATGGGCAGCTGGCGCCCCTGGCGGCGGCGATTGCAGGCCTGGGGCCCCAATGCTCCCGGCCCCAGCTGGAGGGGGCCCTGGCGGCTGGCACCTTGCCGCCCAGCCTCAGCTTCGCCCTGGGAGCGGCCCTGGCCGAGCTCGATGGCCTGCCCCAGGGGCGCTGGCTGCCGCCGCCCCCCTCGGCGCGGTTGCTGCCGGCCGGTCCGGCGGCCCTAGAGCGGCTGGCGCTGACCCGGGGTGAGCTGCCGGTGTTCAAGTGGAAGGTGGCTGTGCACCCCGATGGGCTGGAACGCTCCGTGCTGGAGCAGTTGCTCCAGCTCCTGCCCCCAGACGGGCGCCTGCGCCTGGATGCCAATGGGGGCTGGCAGCCGGCCACGGCCTGGGCCTGGGCCGAGCGGCTCGCCGGCGAGCCCCGGCTGGAATGGCTGGAGCAGCCCCTGGGCTCTGCCGACCTGGCGGGCCTGGAGGCCCTGGCCACCCGGGTACCGGTGGCCCTGGATGAATCCCTGCAGCAGCAGCCCTGGTTGCGCCAGAGCTGGTCGGGCTGGCAGGTGCGGCGGCCCAGCCAGGAGGGAGATCCGCGGCCGCTGTTGGCGGCGCTGGAGCAGGGCGCTCCGCGACTGATGCTCAGCACCGCCTTTGAAACCGGCATCGGCCGGCGCTGGCTGCACCATCTGGCGGCCCTGCAGGCCCAGGGACCCACCCCGGTGGCACAGGGCCTGGCTAGTGGCTGGCAGCCCCAGGGGGCCCTGGCAGCCCTAGATCCGGCCAGGGTGTGGCAGGCCGCGGAGGGAGGAGGAGTTCGATGAGGCCCCAGCAGCTGCTGCAAGCCTGGGACTGCGGCCTGGTCGTGCCCCTGGCCTCTGCCGCCCAGCAGGTTGAGTTGGCGGCGGCCTTCGGCCCGGCTGGCCCCGCGGGGGTGCTCGAGCAGCTGGAGGGGTGGGGGCCGGGTGTGCTGGTGGGCAGCGGCGGCAGCAGCGGCCGGCGCCGGTGGTGCCTGCAGCCCCTCTCGCACCTGCAGGCCTCGGCGGCGGCCACCGGCACCTGGCTGGCAGCCCAGGGCATCGAGCCGGCGGCCTGCCTGCATCTCAACCCCCTGCCGCTGCACCACGTCAGTGGGCTGCTGCCGCTGGTGCGCTCCAGGCAGTGGGGCTGCGGTGTGCAGCAGGTGGAGCCCGCCCTGCTGCGGCAGCCGGAGGTGGCGGCGGCGGCGCTGCCCCTGCCCAGCGATCGCCCCGTGCTGCTCTCCCTGGTGCCTACCCAGCTTCAACGGCTGATGGCGACACCGTCGGGGTTGGCGTGGTTGCGGCAGATGGCGGTGATCTGGCTGGGCGGCGCTCCCCTACCCGCCAGCCTGGCCGGGCGAGCCCGCAGCGCCGGGTTGCGGCTGGCCCCCTGCTACGGCGCCTCCGAAACCGCCGCCATGGTGTGTGCCCTGGCGCCGGATCTCTTCCTAGCTGGCGTCAGCGGCTGCGGTCAGCCCCTGGTCGATGTGGAGCTGCAGATCGAAGCTGCCAGCGGCGCCATCGCCGTGCGGGCCAGCCGGCTCAGCCCTGGCTGGCTGGAGGCCGGCCAGCTGCAGCCCTTGCCGCGCAACGGGGCCGGCTGGTGGTGCAGCGGCGATGGCGGCGAGCTGGGGCCCGATGGTCTGCTGGTGCGGGGCCGCCTCGATGGGGCCATCCACAGCGGCGCTGAAACCGTCTTCCCCGAGGAGCTGGAGGAACGCCTGCTGGCGGCTTCGGCGCTGGCAGGTCTGCCCCTGCAGGCACTGCTGCTGTTGCCGGTGAACGATCCGGAGTGGGGCCAGCGGCTGGTCGCCCTGGTGCGGCCCCACTCCGGGGCTGATCCGGAGGCGCTGCTGGCGAAGCTGGCGGCTTGTAGCCAGGCCTGGCCCCCCGCGGAGCGGCCCCAGCGCTGGGTGGTCTGCGGGCAGCTGGCCCCCACGGCTGATGGCAAATGGCAGCGCCAATGTTGGCAGCAGTGGCTGGTCTCGCTAAAAGCTAGGCCAATGGGCTGACACCACCGGGGTAGGGGAAATGGTCAAACTCAGCGATTCCAAACTCAGCGATTCCGAACTCAGCAACCGCAAACTGGCGGCGGGCCTGACGGGCATCTTCCTGGGGGCCTTTGGCGTGCACAAATTTGTGCTGGGTTACACCAGGCCTGGGGTGATCATGCTGGTGGGGTCATTGGTCGGCGGAGTGGTGACCTGCGGCGTTGCCAGCTTTGCGCTGGGGGTGATCGGCCTGATCGAAGGCATCATTTATCTCACCAAAACGCCGGAGGAATTCCAGGCGATGTACATCGATGCTCAGAGGGAGTGGTTCTGATGCCACCCATTGCCGTCGCTGCCCTGCGCCGCGGGCCCCTGCTGGGCCTGGGCCTGGCAGCGGCGCTGAGTTTTGCCAGCCTGGCGGCCATTCCCCATGACGGCTTCCATCCCCTGGCCCAGCTGGCCTGCCTGCTGCCCCTGCAACTGGCCGCCCTGTTTGTGGTGTTCAGCAGGCCTCAGAACGGCTGAGGATCGCGCCGCTGGCTGCAGAGGCCTCCAGCCAGCGGACTATGGGGTCGGGGAGGGGGCAACGGGCCCTGCTGGAGCTGTTGATCGCCAGGTGGCGGCTGAGGCCGCGGGCCACGGGTTGGCCATCGCTGGGATTGCCGCGGTGGAAGGTGTAGGTCAGCTCAAAGCAGCCCGGATCAATCCGCCGGGGCTCCAATTTGATCGCCAGGGGATCGCCGCAGGCCAGGGGCGCCAGGAAGTCGGCTTGGCAATGGACGATCGGCAGGGCGACGGCAGGGGTATGGCCCGGGCGTGGGAACACCTCCGCCGCTGCAATGCCGAAGCGCTCCAGGCTCTCTTCGTAGGCCTCATGGCACCAGCCCAGCAAGTGGTGGAAGTGCATCACGCCGGCGGCGTCGGTGTCACCGAAGCGCACGCTGCGGCAGAGCAGCAACCAGCTGCGAGGGTCAACTCTCTCTGGTGCGGAGCCATCCGCCTCTATGCCAAGGGCCCCAGCGGTCATGAGCTTGCTTGATTTAATAGCCAACTCTGCCCTGTTCAGATCTCCGCTGCGCGGCAGGGCGGAGCAGAGCTGCTGTAAATCGCAGGCCAGGCCTGGTTGACCCCTTTCACATAGCTGTAAAGAAAGTAACCAGCTGCCCACTGGCCATCGAAATTTGGCTGAGGCTGGATGTAGCGAGAAATGATCAACCCGAGGTTTTATATGACTACTGCAAGCTTCGATCAGTCCTCTGACCTTTCCAGTTTCGATCCCAAGGTGTTGCGTCAGCCTTCTGCCAGATCGCTTGGTTATCGCTGCAGCCGCCTCCTGGCAGTGGGCTTCAACAGCACCCAGATGGTGATGGCCGAAGCCTATATCAACGGCCTCGAAATTCCAGATGCTCTTTATCGAGGCATGATCCATGCCTCGATGCCAATTCTGTTCCGCCACTTCCCCGCCTTGCTGGCGCCTTACGAATGGGTGCTTAACGAGTCGGATCGGATCGCCGAATCAGCCAAGGAACTGATGGACATTCAGTACGACCGGCCGCAGCAGATGCTGAATCAGATGCTGGGTGACTGGGAACCCATCTATCCCAAATACAGCACTGGGTTCTGGGAAAATGGCGCCGAGGATCTGGAAGCATCCCAGCGACACATGATTGACCAGATGATTGATCGATTGGGCATCGAGGATGGCGACCACCTTCTCGACTTTGGCTGCGGCTGGGGCTGTGTGCCCAACTATATTCTTTCTAAATTTCCCAATTTGCGCTGTACCGGCGTAAATCTCAGCCAAGGTCAATGCGCCTATATGCGAGTGAAGATGAACGATCCGCGCAGCCAGCTGAGCTCGGGGCGATTCACCCTCGTGGAGGGCGACATTAATGAGGTGGTGTTCCCGGAAAAATTCAGCAAGATCATCTCCGTTGGGGTGTTTTGCCATGTGGGTAATCTCACAAAGGCCTTCGCCAGACTGGCTTCTTTACTGCAGCCCCAGGGGAAGGCTTTGATTCACATCATCACCGTGCGGATTTCGAATAACATGTCCTCAGGTTTTACTGATAAGTACATTTTCCCCGGCGGTCGCTATTGGAACCATGACGCCATTCCAAGCCACAGTGTCGACCTCAAAACCGTTCAGCGTTGGTATATGAATGGATCCAACTACCATCGGACGCTCACCGCATGGCTCGATCGATTCGATGCTTCTCAAGACCTTGTAAGCCACTTGGACTACGGCATGGAGTATGCAAAGTTTAGGCGCATCTGGCGATTTTACCTGTTGTTGCTTGGCACAATTTTTGCCACCTGCGATGGTGAATTCAATGGCAATGGCCAATACTTACTGACCCATGCCTGAGCGCTGAAGACAATCTGTTCCCCCATCTGTTCCCTCCTTTGTTCCCTCCTTGCTGCCCTCACCCCGAGGGGAAGGCTCCGAGCCCAAGGCGCAACATCCAGTAGCCCAGTAGCCCCGCCGCCGCCCAGGCCAGGGGCCAGGTGGGCAGAGTGCGGGGCCGCAACCGCCGCTTTCGAATCGCCGCGATGGTCCACCAGATCAGCCCCGCGGCCACCAGCGGCCCGAAGGCGTGCTGCTCCAGCGAACCCGCCAGATCCCCCCGCAACGCCAGCTCGGTGGCCCGGGTGAGAAAGCAGGTGGGGCAGGGGATGGCCGTGAGCGCCCGCAGTGGGCAGCTCCAGCCCGGCAGGTGGGAGTAGCTGCCCTTGAGCCAGAGATAGCCGGTGAGGCAGGCGGGCAGCAGGAAGCCTGCCTGTTGAATTCGGCGCAGAAACGGGGTCAGCAGTTCAGGCTATTCAGCGATCTACCGAGCCCATGATCACGTCGATCGAGCCGAGGATCGCCATGATGTCGGCCACTTTGGCCCCCTTGAGAATGTGGGGCAGGATCTGCAGGTTGTTGAAGTCGGCGGCGCGGATCTTGAAGCGCCAGGGGGTGACGTCGTCGTTGCCCTGGATATACACACCGATTTCGCCCTTGCCCGATTCAAGCCGGGTGTAAAGCTCGCCGCTTGGAATCTTGAAGGTAGGGGCCACTTTTTTGGCCACGTATTGAAAATCGAAGGCCGAGGACGGGCCACCTTTGCCTTCTGACAGCTTGCGGGCCTCGAGGTTTTCGGTGGGCCCCCCGGGGATCATCTCGCAGGCCTGGCGAAGGATCTTTAGGGATTCGCGCATTTCTTTGACGCGAACGCGATAGCGGGCAAAGCAATCGCCCTCCTGTTCTGTCACCACCGACCAGTCGAAGTCGTCGTAGCACTCGTAGTGATCCACCTTGCGCAGGTCCCAGGGCACGCCCGAGGCGCGCAACATTGGGCCTGACAGGCTCCAGTTGATCGCCATCTCCCGGCTGATTACCCCTAGGCCCTCGATCCGCCGCCGGAAGATCGGGTTATTGGTGATCAGCTTCTCGTATTCGTCGATCTTGGGACCAAACCAGTCGCAGAAGTCGAGGCACTTTTCCAGCCAGCCGTAGGGCAGGTCTGCGGCTACACCACCAATGCGGAAATAGTTGTTGTTGATCAGTCGCTGACCGGTGGCCGCTTCCCAGAGGTCGTAAATCATTTCCCGCTCACGGAAAATGTAGAAAAATGGCGTTTGTGCGCCCACGTCCGCCAGGAAGGGGCCAAGCCAGAGCAGGTGGTTGGCGATGCGGTTGAGCTCCAGCATCAGCACCCGGATGTAGCTGGCGCGCTTGGGCACGGGCACATCGGCCAGCCGCTCCGGGGCGTTGACCACAATCGCCTCGTAAAACATGCCAGCCGCATAGTCCATGCGGCTCACGTAGGGCACGAACATCACGTTCGTGCGGTTTTCGGCGATCTTCTCCATGCCGCGGTGCAGGTAGCCGATCACCGGCTCGCAATCCACCACGTCCTCGCCATCGAGGGTCACCACCAGCCGCAGCACCCCGTGCATCGAGGGGTGGTGGGGGCCGAAGTTGACCACCATCGGCTCCGTGCGCGTTTCCAGCTGCGTCATGGGGCCGTGGCTTGTAGGGCGTTCATACCAGCTTAGGAAACCTTGTGGCCGCGTAGTCACTCTCCCTAAGGTTGGCCGAGATTCCCGCGGCA
>JAHLYQ010000027.1 GCA_025127975.1 Synechococcus sp. CS-1331
GCCCCCCCCCCCCCCCCCCCCGCTCGATCGCAGGGGGCTGAGCTGAGAGCTAGTCCCATCTCCTTAACCCAGCCATAAATCCCATCAACTGTTCTTGATGGGACAGTGGGCCCAGTGGCAATTCTGGGCATGAGAGTGGGTATCAACGGCTTCGGCCGCATTGGGCGGTTGGTTTTCCGGGCCCTCTGGGGCCGCTCCGATATCGAGCTGGTGCACATCAACGAGCGGGCGGGGGATGCCGCCACCGCCGCCCACCTGCTGGAATTCGACTCGGTGCACGGCCGCTGGAATAAAGCCGTGGCTGTGGGCAGCGGCGGATTGCAGGTGGAGTCCCAGGCGATCAGCTACAGCCAGGCCAGTGATCCGGCTGCCGTGGCCTGGCAAGAGCTGGGCGTGGAGCTGGTGCTCGAATGCAGCGGCAAGATCAAAACTCCTGAAGCGCTCGAGCCCTACATCACCGATCTGGGCGTGGAGCGAGTGATCGTGGCCTGCCCGGTCAAGGGAATGGTGGCCGGTGAGGAGGTGCTGAACATCGTCTACGGCATCAACCACGGCCTGGTTGATCCGGCGCGGCACCGGGTGATCACCGCCGCCTCCTGCACCACCAACTGCCTAGCGCCGGTGGTGCAGGTGGTGCACGAGAACTTCGGCATTCGCCACGGCTCAATCACCACCCTGCACGATGTGACCAACACCCAGGTAGTGATCGACAGCTTCAAGAGCGACCTGCGCCGCGCCCGCTCCTGCATGCAGAGCCTGATCCCCACCACCACCGGCTCGGCCAGAGCGATCGGGCTGATCTTTCCGGAGCTGGTGGGCAAGCTCAACGGCCATGCGGTGCGGGTGCCCCTGCTCAATGCCTCGCTCACCGATGCGGTATTCGAACTGGAGCGCGCCGTGAGCGCTGAGGAGGTCAATGCCGCCTTCGAAGCGGCAGCCAAGGGGCCCTTGAAGGCCATCCTGGGCTATGAAACCCGGCCGCTGGTTTCGGTGGACTTTGTCAACGACAGCCGCAGCGCCATTGTCGATGCCCTCTCCACCCTGGTGACAGGCGGCACCCAGCTCAAGGTGTATGCCTGGTATGACAACGAGTGGGGCTACAGCTGCCGGATGGCCGACCTGGCCTGCCACCTGGCCAGCCTGGAGGCCAAGTAATGGCAGCTCTGACCAGGCGGGGACCCCTCAGCGCCCTGCAGCAATACGGAATCGTGACGGCCAATTACTGGGCCTTCACCCTCACCGATGGCGCCCTGCGGATGCTGGTGGTGTTCCACTTCCACGAGCTCGGCTACAGCACCCTGGAGATTGCCTTCCTATTTCTCTTCTACGAGTTTTTCGGCATCATCACCAACCTCTACGGCGGCTGGCTGGGGGCCCGCTTTGGCCTGCGGCTCACCATGTGGAGCGGCACCTTGATGCAGGTGGCGGCGCTGCTGATGTTGATTCCAGTGGCCGACGCTTGGCCCAAGTGGTGGAGCGTGGCCTACGTGATGGTGGCCCAGGCAATCAGCGGCATCGCCAAGGATCTCAACAAGATGAGCGCCAAGAGCGCCATCAAGACGGTGGTGCCGGAAACCCCAGACGACCACAGCCAAGGAGAACGCAAACTGTTCAAGTGGGTGGCGATCCTCACCGGCTCCAAAAACGCCCTCAAAGGTGTGGGATTTTTCCTCGGCGGCGTGCTGCTCACCACCATCGGCTTCAACGCGGCGGTGGGGGCCATGGCCGCCGGGCTATTTGGGGCCTTCTTATTCACCCTGGGGCTGCCAGCGGAGATCGGCCGCATGAAGCAGAAACCAGGTTTCAGCGCCCTTTTCTCCAAATCCCGCGGCATCAACGTGCTCTCGCTGGCGCGCTTTTTTCTGTTCGGTGCCCGCGACGTGTGGTTTGTGGTGGCCCTGCCGGTGTTCCTGCAGACGGCTCTCGGCTGGCGCTTCTGGGAAGTGGGGGGCTTTATGGGCCTGTGGGTAATCGGCTACGGGATCGTGCAGGGCTCCGCGCCTGCCCTCAGGCGCGCCTGGGGCCAGAGCGGGCCGCCGGGCGTGAGTGCGGTGGAGTTCTGGAGTGCCCTGCTCACGGCCATCCCAGCCTTGATCGCCATCGCCCTGTGGCGTGAGGTAGCCCAGCCCGGTGTGGCCGTGGTGGTGGGGCTGGCGATCTTCGGGGTGGTGTTTGCGATGAATTCCTCGATCCACAGCTATATGATCCTGGCCTACACCGAAGCCGAGGATGTGAGCCTCAATGTGGGTTTCTATTACATGGCCAATGCCGCCGGTCGTCTGTTGGGCACTGTGCTCTCGGGAGCCCTATTTATGGTGGGCGGCCTGCAGGCCTGCCTGTGGAGCTCGGCCCTGCTGGTGGCGGCAGCCTGGCTGATGAGCACCCGGTTACCGGCGCCGCCTCGGCAGAGTGTCGCCTAAGGAGGTGCAAATAAGTAGGTGAAAATAAGTAGGTGAAAACAAGTAGGTGAAAAAAGATGGCGGGTTTGGCAGTTAATCCAACACCCTGCGCTGGAAGCCCGTCACCAGCGCGGAGCCGGGGCTAAGCAGGGCGAACTGGCGCAGGGCTCGCTCGCGCAGTTCGGTCGGCAGGGGCACGTAGCCCAGTCGCTCAGCATCATCCTGCCCCGCCTGGCTGAGGATGTAGCCCAGGCTGGTTTTCAAAGGTTCCAGGCGGGCTCCCAGGCTGCGGGAGGGCACCAGCATCCAGCTGAAACTCACAATCGGGTAGCCCACCGGCGGATCCGGATTGCCCCCAAGCAGCCGATCATCCAGGGGGATCGCAGCAAGGGCCTGGGATGAGGCCAACGCGTTAGGGCGCACCAGCTGGCCTTTGCCGTTCTGTAGGGCAGCGGCCTGCAGCGGCGCCCGCACGTAGGCAGACTCCACATAGCCAATGCTGCCGGGGGTTTCTTTGAGGGCCGTGGCCATCCCATCGGATCCGAGCACGGCCCTGCCCACGGGCCAGCGCAGCTCGCGCCCGCTGCCGGGCCCCTGGCGCCAGGCAGGGTTGAAGGCAGCCAGGGATGCGGTGAAGTTGGCGGTGGATCCAGACGAATCTGCCCGATGCAGCACGGTGATCGGCTGATCGGCGCAGCCGAGCTCGGCGAAGTTGGTTACCTCTGCCAGGTAGATCGCCACCAGCTGCTCACGCTTGAGACGCAGGTCACAACCGGGCAGGTTGTAGGCGACGGCGATGGCGCCTGCCGTGACCGGGAAGGCCACCAGGCCCTGCGGGGCCGCGCCAATCTCTTCTAGGGAGGGCGGGCTGTCGGTGACGGCGAAGTCAATCTGCCCGGCCAGGAAGGAGCGGATGCTCGCCCCCGAACCCACCACCTCCAGCTCGGCAACGATGCCCGGTTCAACCGCGAGCTGGTTGAACCAAAGCAGGAAGGCCGAGGCGGCAAAGGTGCTGGTGGCTCCGCGCAACGGGGGGGGCGCAGGGGCATCCGTGGAGCTATCCGTGGAGCCACCCGTGCAACCTGCCAGCAGGGCAGCGAGCGCCAAAGCAGCGCAGGCACGGGGCATCACAGGCTGCGCTCCAGCGCCACCTCAATGGTGGCGGTGATGTCGATCAGGCCATTGGCGATCGGGTTGGAATAGACGAACAGCATCACGGCTGGCACCGGAGCGGCCAAAAGGAGAATCGTGGCGACCCAGGTGGTGGTCCACGCTCCCCCCTGCACCAGAAAGGCCAGGAGGGCCAGGGCGAAATACATCACGGCAATGGCCAGCCAGAGCCGCGCCGGGAGGGTCTGCCGGGCCAGTGAGAGGCGCCGCTCCCGGGCATCGATGAGGTCGAAGCTGAAGTCGCTTGCCCTTTCCATGTAGCTGGCGGATTCCGGGGTGACCACCCCCCCCTCGGGGAGACTGGCATCGGGGCTGGCTAGAAAATCCCTCAGGCGGTCAATACGTTCCTGGGTGATCTCGCTGCGCTGGCCTAGGAGCATGGCCTGGGGCTCATCATGGGCAACCGACTCGGCGTAGTCGTAGAGCAGCCGCCGGGCCTCGATGCGCTGTGCCACCGGCAGCACGGACATCACTGCGCCGAGTTTGTTGATCGTGACCACCTCCTCGGTGAGGGCCGTGCGCAGGATGGTGAACTGGAAGATCACATTGGAGAGCAGAAATGCAGTGGTGAGGGTATACAGCGACCCAAGCGGACTGAGCAGGCCGGGCTGCAGCTTCAGGCTGCCGCGGGCCTTCACCCAGCGCGCCAGAACAAGGGCCCCAGCGGTGAGCACCACGAAGGCCAGATAGATGAGGAGCACTCCCCCGCGGAGCAACAACGCGTCTAAACCAACAAGGCCGGGAGGTAGGGCTGGCATCAGTGAATGAAGGCTCCATCGCGGCCCATCGAGAAGGTGAGCTCCACAAAATCACTCCCCTGGCGGCGCTGGGGGCTGAAGCTGACGCGATAGCCCCCCAGATTCACACTGCCCATGGCCTCGATACTGCGGATCAAGCCGGCGCGGGTAAGGTCTGGGCCCGCCGCCCGCAGCGCCCGCACGAACAGGGTGGCCGCTATGTAGCCCTCCAGGCTGGAGAAGCCGTAGCGGATGCCACTGCGGTTGCGACGGATGGCGTTCTGGTAGTCGCGCACCACCGGCACCCGGGGATTCCAGGGGAAGGGCACCACCTGGCTGATGCCTACACCGTGGCGATGCTCGGGGGGCAGGGAGCGGATCAGAGAATCGCTGCCCACCGCTGACACCGTCATTACCTGGGCGTCGCTGCCCTGCTTGCGCAGGTTGGGGATGAAGCTGGAAGTAGTGCCGTACGTCGACACGATCAACACCGCATCCGGCAGGGCGAGGGCAACCCGCCGGGCCACCTCGCGCGTATCCCGGGAGTTTCGCTCCACCGGGATCTCGAAGAGGGGCCGCAGGCCCCGGCTGGCAAGGGCCTTGCGGGCCCCCTGCAAACCATCGCGGCCGTAGGCGTCGTTCTGGTAGACAACGGCGATGGCACCTTTTCCATAGCGGAGCAGGTGGCGCACGATCGCCTCGATCTCTTGGTGATAGCTGGCGCGGATATTGAAAATCAGGGGATTGACGGGCAAGCGCAGCAGCTGGGCACCAGAAAGGGGGGCGATCAGGGGAACCCTGGCCTGCTCGATCAGGGGCAGCACCGCCTGCACCGTAGGAGTACTGCGGTAGCCGAAGAGGGCAAATACTTTGTCGCCCTTGATGAAGCGCTCAGTGTTGCGCCGAGCCAGGGCAGGTTCTAAACGGTCGTCTCGATACACCATCACGAGCTGCCGGCCATGGATGCCTCCCCGGGCGTTTACCTGCTCGAACACCTCATGGGCGCCGGCGCGGAACTCCAGGCTTTGCTGAGCGGAGGGGCCACTGAAGGCTGCCGACTGGCCGATCAGGATGGAGCGGGGCCCAACTCCCACCTCCGCCCGAGCAGGCAGGGAAACCAATCCGGCCCAGCCCAGCCAGGCATGCCCAAGCCAAAAACCCAACCACCATGCCTGCCGGAGAATTGGCTTAGGGGGAAGCAGCCCCCGGTTTCAGGAAAGATGTCACCCCTTTGATCCATCCATCCGGGGGTTTGAGGACATGACCAATGCGCCGATACAGCGAGGCCGTTAAGGCTGATGTGAGGAGACGGATGCACCCGCCACACAGGCAGAGCGTGGCC
>JAHLYQ010000028.1 GCA_025127975.1 Synechococcus sp. CS-1331
CACCGCGGTGGGGTGATGCCGTCACTGCTGAGCGATCCCTGAGGGCAGAAGAAAGGGGGGCACCGCATCTTTGCCCACTCAGGGATAAGCGATTAAGCGCGCATTCGAGCGGCGGGTAATCCCGCCCCCTGAACGCTTACCAGGATTTAATGCTTGCTACCTTGTTGCGCGCGGGTTTTTCAGGACGCTCCTAAGCGTGAATACGCAGTGGGGGTGGCTCGTCGACAGGCCCTGCCGGATCAGCGACTTTCCGCCAATGCCGCCGCAACGTTCTATGCGGCAGATGCTGTTCAGCTGTGATCGCTTTTGGTGGAATCCCGAGCTCGAGCTGGTGGTGGCCTCCCAGCGCTACTGCTGGTGGAACTGGCAGGAACAGCTGCGCATCGAGGGTTGCTGAACGAGAATCGCTCAGGGAACGGGGCGGGCGGCCCGAAGAGGTAGCCCTGGCCCTTGGTGCAACCCATTGCCAGCAGGGCATCGACCTGGGCTTCCTCCTCCACCCCCTCGGCGATCACATCCAGCTCCAGATCCCGAGCCAATCGGACCATCGTGGCAACAAGCAGAGAGCTGCGAGGATCGGTCAGTAGACCAGTTACGAAACTGCGATCGATCTTGATGCCGTCAATCGGCAACTGCGCCAACCAGGACATGCTGGAGTAGCCGGTCCCGAAATCGTCCAGATAAACACGACAACCGCAATCGCGCAGGAGGGCGAGTTCACGCATTGCATTCTGCGGCCGGTCGATCAGGGGGGATTCGGTTACCTCGAGCACAAGATAGGAGAGCGGCACATGTAGCTTTTCTGCCATTTTGATTATCTTTGTCGCCAGGCCCTCCTGAGATAGCTGCAGTGGGCTCACATTGATTGAGATCGACATGGCTTGGCGGCCCGCTCCAAGACCGCTCAGCTTCTCCAGGCAGCGGTTTAGTACTTTATCACTCACGCGATAAATCAGGCCCGTGTTTTCAGCCACAGGGATGAACTCACTCGGCAAAATACTGACTCCCTCCTCCGCGGGAAAGCGTGCCAGAGCTTCAAACCCGATCATGGATCCATTCACCAGATCGACGATTGGCTGATAATCAACGCATAACTGATCAGCTTCAAGCACCGTTTGTAAGCGGCACCTGATCAGGCTTTCGCGTTTGACCTGCTCATCCAGCTGCGGATCAAACAAAGCCACCGAAGCGGTCGGCGAGGCCTTGGCTGAATACATGGCCAGATCGGAGCGTCGTAGCAATTCATCAACGGATATCTCCGGATCTGCTGTCAGTGCGATTCCCATACTTAGGCGTGGTGTGATCGTCTTGCCTTCGTCATGCCACGGTGTGGTAAGCCCCGTATGAAGACGCTCGGCCCATTGGATAGCCTCCTCTTTGCTGTCGATATCAATAGCCAGCACCACAAATTCATCGCCTCCGATGCGGCCAGCCACATCTTCAGGGCGAATGTTTGCGCGCAGACGTTGGCCTACCTCGATTCAGCAGGCGATCCCCTACATGATGGCCATAGAGATCGTTTACCTGCTTGAAATGGTTGAGGTCACAGAAGAGCAGTGTCACCAGGCCAGGCTGGCGGCGCAGGTGGTGCAGCGAGGTTTGGATCCGCTCAAGCAAGCCGCGTCGATTCAGTAGCCCTGTAACCGAGCACTTCATCGCCTGGGTGGCCAGGGCCAAGCGATCGCTCACATCCCGAAACGAGAACATCAGCGGATTCGGCTCTTCCGTGAGAACCGGATGCCACTCCACCTCCAAAGCTTGTAATGGCAGCTCACTGAGGATGGCGTTGAGCATGCCGCTGTTCTGGTTCGCCCCCCGGGTCTGCTCGATCGTGAGGATCGGCTCGCCCACGTGATTGAGTGGAAGAACGCGGTGCAGACCGGCACCGAGAATCTCAAGCCTTCTCTTGCCCACCAGGCCATCGAAGGCCGCATTCGACCAGATCACCTGGCCAGCGGCATCCACCAGCACCAGGGCCTCACGGATCTGGCCGAGGGCTGAATCCAGGCGCCCCAGGGTGCGCCGCAACTCGGCAACCAGCCCCTGCTCTCCTTCGGGCGGATGGGATGGCGGCAGCGGCGGCGTGTCAGGCATCGGTTGGCGTCTGATCCGGCAACGGCGTGAGAGTTGCACCAAACACCCAGGCCCCTCCAATCTTCTCCGCCACGATGAAATGTTCTGAGACCACCTCCCTGCCATCGACGCAGACCGTTTTCAGGCGCAGGGGGTGGGCCAGGATCGTGGAAATCTCCAGCGCCTGGAAACGGGAAAAGCCAAGTTGGTGAGACATCTGGAAGGCGGCCGGCAGAATCACGCTGAGCGACTTGCCGCGAAGCTGCTGATCGCGCCAGCCATAGGCCTGTTCAAAGGCAGAGTTAATCGCCACGATCTGCCCAAGCGAATCTGCGAGCACAAACGGGCGATCCCCCTGCTGCAACTCCTTGATGCTGGGAACGGCTACGGGATTACTACCAGCCGCTTCTGGCCGATCAGACGGCTGCCGATTTCGTTGGTGATCCTGCTGCTGAATCAAGCGAGGCCTCGAAACGGGGTGATCGTCTGCATGGGCTATTTGATTGGCAATCCTACTGAGGTCCTGCGTACGGCTGGGTTTTGCCAAGGGGCTGAGCCTGTTGCCCACTTTCGAGCGACCGACAACGCCGGCGGATGCGCCAGGGTTTGGTACACAAGGCAGTACAGCTCCATCAGGCGCAGAAGCGTTGCCAGCTGCTCCTCCTCCGCATCGGTACCGAGCCTGATCTGCAGCAGGATGGGCTGGTGGCACGTCCGCTCCCTGGCTGATGCCCGCGAGACGATCGAGGCCGAGGATTAGAGGCCCACTCGATGCCTTTAAGCAGTCACTTCTAGCTGTGCTGCACAAGGAGCTGTTTGCGCCCGGCTCCACCGGGGAGCAGCTATGGGACCTGGGCTTGGTGAGCCGTCTGCTTGCTGCTGGCTCCTTAGCTGCACGAACCGCTGGCCTGCTGGCCGTGATCGAAACGCCGGAGGCGATGGAGGCATATGTACTGCGGGCCCAGGGGCAAGACGATGCCAAACGCCGCGCCCAGCGCTGCATTGAGGCGGTGCAGGAAGGCTCTCGCCTGGCCGCTGGGCGTGGCTGGCGCTCCTGACCTGGCAAGGACTCGTGCCAAAAAAGCCGGTTCCCCGTATCCGGCCGCACCTGCGCTCTCGCTTGATCAGTCCAAGGATGGAGACGGAAAGAAGGAGATACCCCCCGCATGCGTGAAGTCGTCTTCCGCGTTCTGAGTGAACGCCTCGGCCACCTAGAGGCCCAGGCCGAAACCTTGCCAATCCGCATCAGTGCCCCAACTCTTGAGGAGCTGCAGCATGAGGCCCGTGAGGCCCTGATCGAATACATGGGAGCGGCGCACTGCACCGTTCGAGTGCGCGTACGCAGCAGCCCCAGTGCTGCTGCGATTGGATCGCAGCCAGCACCTCGGCCGCTGGCAGCGGCTTCCAGATGATCCACTAATCCTGCTGGAGTGAATTGGACCCTGCCGGCAGCGGGCGATGCAGCAGTGGATAGGGCGATTGTTGCCGCGAGGGCCCAGCTCCAGGGCAGAACCTGCCGCTGAAGATCAGGATGGCTTTCCATCAATCTGCAGCACGCCCATCAAGCCCAGATCTTCATGGTCAAGGTTGTGGCAGTGATAGACCGTGCGCCCTGGAAAGTCTTGGAAGCGCACCCGAATCGTTGCTTCCTGGCCTGCTCTGAGCAGGATGGTGTCCTTCCAGGCGCGCTGGGCTGGCAGCTGCTCTGAACTGTTCACAATCTGGAAGGAATTGGTATGAAGATGGAAGGGATGATCCATCACATCGTTATTGACGATCACCCAGTCTTCTGTACTTCCCAGCTCAACGCGGGTATCGATTCTGTTGGGATCGAAGGACGCACCATTGATCTGAAATCCCATGCCCATGCCGTGGGAACCCATTCCGCCCATGGCATGGCCCATCACAAAGCGGCGGGTGCGCTCCGGCGCCGGCATCTCTGGCACCGGGATCAGTGCCATTGGCAGCGCCAGTGGCTTCACCGCCCCGCTGTAGCGAAGCGTGGCCAGGGTGCTTCCGCTGCCGGCAGGCCTGCCCATCGCGCCCATGCCCATGTGGCCGCTGGGTTGGTAAGGGAGAGCCTGCAGGCTGTAGCTGCCCCCGCGCTGGTTGCCCTGCACCAGCACATCGGCCCGCTCGCCGGGAGCCAGCAGCAGCTCCTCCAGTGGCTCCGGCTTTGCGATCGCCCCACCATCGGTGGCGATCAGCTGCATGGTGTGCCCCTCCAGTGCCAGCTGGTAGATGCGGGCATTGGAGGCATTGAGCAAACGCAGGCGCAACAGGCCGCCGCTGGCAATCGACAACTCGGGATTGAGGGTCCCATTCACCGTGAGCAGTGGCCCCTCCCGGCCCAGCATCCGCCCCATCCCCATGGCAGAGCCAGGATTTCCTGAACCGCTGGCGAAGTCCTTGAGCACCAGCACGTGCTCTGACGCAGCAGCCACTTCAGGAATCCGATCGAGCGCACCACGCACGATCAGGGTGCCCGCCAGCCCCCCGAAGACCTGATCGGCTGAAACACCGTGCTGATGCGGATGGAGGTAGAACAATCCAGCCTGATGATTACTGGGGATCGTGAAGTCGTAGGTGGTGGATCCCCCAGGAGCCACACGCAAAAAGACGTTATCGGCACTGCCGGTGGGTGGGATGTGCAGTCCGTGGAAATGCAGATTGGTGGGTTGATTCAGCCTGTTTTGCAGGTGAATACGGACCCGATCCCCGGGGTTGACCTCCAGCAGGGGGCCAGGTGAGCGGCCGTTGTAGGTGAGCACTTCGGCGGGGCCACCAGGGATGGTTCCGGCCCTGGCTTCGGCCACCAGGTCGAGTTCAAGCTCTCCTGCTGAGGACGAAAGCCGTGGCGCCCCGGCAGGCCTGGAACCGCGGGAGGAGGCCTGCATGGAGCGCACCACCGCACCGCCCGCCAGGACAGTGGCGATGCTGCCCATACCCAGAAAGAGGAACTGACGGCGGTGTAGGCGGGTGGTCATGGGACCTCGTCAGCTGCGGTGGGCCGAGAAGGGCTGAACGCTCCCTCCTCGTGTGAAGGACATCACCGTGAAGGGCTCCTTGCCATAGGCCGATTCCATTCCAGGGGAACCGAGCGGCATGCCGGGCAGAGCAATACCGACCACGGCGGGTCGCTTACGCAGGAGCTGCTTGATGTCGCTGGCAGGGATGTGGCCCTCCAGGGCGTAGCCGGCCACCTGGGCTGTGTGGCAGGAGCTCAGCTGCGCCGGAATTCCCAGGCGGCGTTTAATCGCACCAAGGTCGGCCACCACCACATCGCGCACCTGGAAGCCATTGGCACGCATGTGTTGCAGCCAGCCCTTGCAGCAGCCGCAGCTGGCTGTGCGATAGGCCGTGACCATAGGCAGGGACTTGGACGTGGCGCCAGGCGCGGACAAGACCGGGGCGAGCAGTCCGGCTGCGGCAAGCGAGGCTGCAGCAATGGGCGCGAGTAGCCAAAGAGACGGGCGACGCGGAGAAAAAGCCATACCCCAATCATCAGCACACTTTTAAGTTAGGGCTTCCAGTAGGGGGAGAGTCAAGTCTGTCGTCTGCGGGGCTGCGGGATCCAGGCCGGCACCTCCGCCTAGTAGCGCAGGAAGCGGTCCCCGAATTCCCGCACGGCGTCCCGCTCCTCTCGCTTGGTCAGCCGCACCTATATCACTACTAGAACCAGGAACATCAGCAGAGTCAAAAAAGTTGGCCACTGCAGCAGGAATCCCTTCATCACCAGGATGAGGCCCAGGTATTGGTGGTGGCGCAGGCGCCCATAGATCCCCGTTGTTGCCAGGTCGTGTCGCCTCTGTTCAAGACATTGAGTCATTGGATCTGCAGACCTAATGCAAATTGGTGCTGGTCGTTTCGTGATTAAGAAAGTATCTCCTCAAATACGAAAGACTCTGCTGCCCTCAAACCGTGGCTTTGCCGTAGTTCCGCAGCAGTGATGAGTTGACGATGACCGACAACGAACTGAGAGCCATGGCGGCACCGGCGATCATCGGGTTGAGCAAGCCCAGGGCGGCGACCGGCACACCGAGACTGTTGTAGATGAACGCCCAGAACAGGTTCTGGCGGATCTTGCGCATCGTGGCCCGCGACAGACCGATTGCCGTCACCACATCGCGCAGATCGTTGCCTAGTAGCAGCAAATCTCCTGCTTCCTTGGCTACATCGGAGCCGGTGCCAATAGCAATGCCGATGTCGGCCACCGCTAGCGCCGGAGCGTCGTTGACGCCATCGCCCACCATGGCCACCACCTGGCCGGCCTGTTGCAACGCACGGATGGTGTCGGCTTTGTCGGCCGGCCTCACCTCGGCGATCACCTCGGTGATGCCCACCTGGGCCGCGATGGCCTGGGCCGTGGTGCGGTTGTCGCCGCTCAGCATCACCACCTGAATCCGCCGCCGCTGCAGCAGCGCCACCGCCTCTTTGGCCTCCGGCCGCACGGTGTCGGCCACCGCGAGCAGGCCGAGCACCTCGGCGCCCTGGCCCAGCAGCGTCACCGTATTGCCGGCGGCTTCCAGCTGCTGCAGGGGGCGCTGCATGGCCTCGCTGAGCTCCGGCACGAACCGGCTCGCCATGCGGCGGTTGCCCAGCCACAGGGTTTGGCCATCCACAACCGCCTGCACCCCTTCTCCCACCTGGGCCTCGAACTCGGTGGCGGGGAGCAGCTCCAGCTCCTGCTCCGCCGCGGCGTTCAGGACAGCTGCCGCCAGGGGGTGCTCGGAGCCGTATTCCAACGCAGCGGCCCGTTGCAACACCTGCTCCCGGGTGGCGGGGCCCAGGGTCACCACCTCCGTGAGCACAGGCTTGCCCAGGGTGAGGGTGCCGGTCTTGTCGAACACCACGGTGGTGAGCCGCTCTACCCGCTCCAGCACTTCGCCGCTGCGGATCAGGATGCCTAGCTCGGCGCCCTTGCCCACCCCCACCATCAGCGCCGCCGGGGTGGCGATGCCCAGGGCGCAGGGGCAGGAGATCACCAGCACGGCGATGAAGGCCAGCAGCCCGCTGCTGAAGCTGCCAGCCAGGGTCCAAACGGCAAAGGCCGTAAAGGCAACACCCACAACCGCCGGCACGAACCAGCCCGTCACCTGATCCGCCAGGCGTTGCACCGGCGCCGAGCTGGCCTGGGCCTCCTCCACGATGCGGATGATCTGGGCTAGGGAAGTGTCTGCGCCCACCCGGGTGGCCTCAAAGCGCAGTAACCCGCGGCCATTAATCGTTCCGCCGATCAGCTCTGAGCCGGCCTGCTTGATCACCGGTAGGGATTCACCGGTGATCAGAGCTTCTTCCACCGACGACTGACCATCAATCACCACGCCATCGGCAGGCACCTTTTCTCCCGGCCGCACCAGCACTAGATCGCCGCGCTGAATGGCTTCTGCGGGGACGGTCATTTCCTGGCCGGAGCGGATCACCGTGGCCGTGGCTGGTTGCAGATCCAGCAGCCGCCGCACCGCCGCTGAGGAGCGCTGCTTAATGATCTCCTCCATGTATTTGCCCATCAAGACGAAGGCGATCACCACCGCCGACACCTCGAAGTAGACGCCACGCTCGTCTACACCCACCGGCAGTAGCTGGGGCGCGAATACCACCACCACGCTGTAGAGGTAGGCCACTGAGGTGCCCAGGGCGATCAGCACATCCATGTTCAGAGCCCGCCGCCGCAGGGCGGCCCAGGCTCCTGTGTAAAAGCTCCAGCCGCCGACCAACTGCACGGGGGTGGCCAGCAGGAATAACCACACCCCCCAGGTGAGCCAGGGCAGTTGGGCTATCGGCGCCCAGCTGAGCAGGCTGACGCCAGTAGCAAGGGCTAGGAAGCCAGCCGCTCGCAATACCGCCAGAGCCAACACCCCGCTCAGGGCTATGCCAATGCGCCGCCGCATGCGCCCCAGCTCCTGCTCCGGCGCCAGAAAGGTTTGGCGGCAGCCCTGACTGCAGAAGTAGTAGGAGCGGCCGGCCCGCTGCGCCGAGATCGCTGTGGCCGTGGGCACGACCATGCCGCAGATCGGATCTTTAGCCATCGGGCCGGATGTGGCCGCTGCAGCGTGCATGGCTAAAGGGCCTAATTGATTTCAGTGTGGCGGATCTGAACTGTTCTGACTGCAAATAGGGAGGAATGGCTCAATTGCCCGAAAGGTGTCACGAAGCGCAGTCAAGCCAGCAAGGCCGGCTGACCTCTCTTTTGTTTACTGAGGCACCTGCCAAGGGCCGCGTAGATACGTCTGCTCGGTGGTATAGCTGTGGTCGAGGAGTACAGCAAAAACAACCGGCGCCGAGCGATCGGGGATTACCGCCTCGATCTCCCGCAGCAACACGTCCAGTGGAAGGCTGCAGGGTGCGGATCGTACCAGGGTTGATGTGAGCCAGCCCTCCCAAAACGACCTGGATAGATCTTGATTCAACTGCACTAAACTTCACTAAATTCAGCCCGGAAAATCTTGGCTTGACCTAAGCTCCAATTGCAAAATGCTTCCTCGTCGCGCATTAACTATAGGAGTATTGATCTTGTTGCATAGACGCGGCGTTTGTCCCGTATAGGTGCATGGGGCTGCTTCCATGAAATTCGGCAGCTTGCTCATGCGCACTGTGCGGGACTTGATGGATCAGGCCCGCGATCTGGCGCTGGACAGGAGCATGGCCAGCCCGGAGCTGATCACCACCAGGGTGAGAGCACCCAGGAGCAACGAGTAGTAAGGCTGCAGGTTGATCGGACCAAAGCGGCCGGTGTGAATTTTGATCAGCCAGAACGCATCGATCCCCCGCTCCAGCAACAGGCTGTAGAGGGAGCCACTGGCCGCAGTAAGCAGCAGGGGCGCGGCCGCGAGGGGCACCACTAAACGATGGGCCCGACGGAACCTGGCGCTGAGGGCACGCGGCATCTTCATCATTCCTGCCTCAGCTCCTTATGCAGCATCGACTCACCGCTGCAGGGCATCCAGAGACCGTTGTTTTGGTGGGTGCCCTTGCAGCCCAGCTCCTTAGCGCGCTTCTCGGCTTCCGCCTGGGTCTGGTACATGCCCTTGGAGTGGGCCAGAGCCTCATTTGGCAGCTGCAGGGCACAGACCAGTGCCACGAAGGCAACAGCGAGGCAATGATTGCGGTTCCAGGTGATCTGGGTGCGCGAGAAGAAGTAAGACATCATTTGTGGATGGGCAGGAGGCTGGCTGTTATTAAAAGGAGAAGAGTGCATCAAACTGGTAGTACTCAGGCTTATCGAGTCCGTCATGCCTGAGCATGCGGCGCAACTCGAGGATCTCGCGGCGTTGGGCGACGATGATCTGCCGCGCCAAGCGCTGAATGGTGGGGTTGCTGCTCTTCTTGAGTGCATCGTGGGCCATCACCAAGGCACCGCCGTGGTGGGTGATCATCCCTTCAAGAAACCAGGTGACTCGGTTGTCCCGTGTTGGTGTGGAGCCCGTCATCTGCATAGCCTGAATCTGGGCGGAACTCATGCGCTCCAGGCTCTCCATGCTGTTGGGGTCCCTACCGGCCTTCAGGGCCACGGGATAGACCGGTGCCTCGGGGTACCAGGCCTTGCGCCATTGCCCCATCGCCTTGATCTCCTGGGCCTGATCCCCCCAGATGTCCTTACCGAGCGAGCCCACACCGGGTACGCCGATGTCGAACAAAAACTCACTCATCCGCAGTGCGCCGGTGTGGTGCTGCACCATCGCGTCGAGCCAGCGCAGGTCGTAGGTCCTGCCGGCTGGGCCGACGTCGTGGCTGTGGCTGGAGTGTGCCTGGCTGGGAGAAGCGGCAGCAGGGGCCGCCTGATGGTGGTGGTGTAGATCGCCTTGGGCCAGGGCCTGGGTGGTCAATATCCCAGCAAGCAAAAGCGATGCAGCGAGTGGGTGCATGGGCAGGAAGTCGGCTGTCTTACTACGATGGGGTCTCCCCTTGCTGGAGAGTCAAGTGGCTGCGCGACAGCTGGAGGAATTAACGGCCAAGGAGCTCCAGCAGATCGGCGCGGTAGCTGCCCATTCGGGCGTTTCCGTGAAAACGATTCGCTTCTATTGCGATCAGGGACTGCTGCAACCATCAGGCCGCAGTGAGGGCCACTACCGGCTCTTTGATGCGTCGGTGTACGGAGAACTGGCACTAATCCGCACCCTGCGGGGGCTTGAGCTCCCGCTGACCACAATCAAAGCCGTACTGGAGGCCCGCCGATCGGGGATGTGCACCTGCGACAACCTGCAGGCCACGATCCGAGGCAAGGCCGGCGAGATAGAGCAGCGGATTGCCGATTTGAAATCCCTCCATGCCGAGCTCAACGGACTGCTCAGCACCTGGCAGAACTGCGGCGGCAGGCCAGCTCAAGTCAGTGCAGGCATCTGAAGGAGAAACGTGCTGACCGCGCCAGAGGGGCTCAGCGGCGATCTGCTGGTGATCAGCAACGCAGCTGACTTAGCCGCCTGCCGCACCCAGTTCCTTACCTTCTGTTTCTGAGTTTTCTTTAAAAACTGCGCCCGCCCCCCTTGGGAATGCACCACGGCTGAGTAGGCAAATGCCCGGGGCCAACGCTCCGGGCTTTGTTGTGGGGATCGAGCGAGTCAGCCCAGCCCACCCAGGCGAATGAACCCGCCCACCACCACAAAGGCGATCGCCAGGGTGGTGATGCTGCGGATGTGCCAGGCCAGGCCGCTCAGGTTGGCGTCGGTGAGGTTGGGCATCAGCCGTAGCAGGAGCTTCACGCCCAGCAACATGCCGATCGGGTTGGCCGGGCTGAATAGCCCATCCCAAGGGCCGGTGAGCACCTGAATGGCCAGGGCCGTGAGCTCTAGCGGCTCAAAGACCTCCTCGAAGGCGCGGACCTATTTCGCTCTCTGTGCTCGCAAGGCCCTGGGGAGCACCCCCAGATCCAGCACCAAATGCCCACCGGTCCACACCGTGGCGGCCAGGGCATGAACGATCACCAGAACGGAGATCACCGTCACACCCACAGGGCGCAGCTGTTCCCACCATTGGTCCATTCCCGCACCATTGCCCAATGAAGGTGATCGTCGATCTCTGCGTTGTTCCGATCGGGGTAGGCGTCAACCTGGCCCCCTACACCGCCGCCTGCGAACGGGTGCTGCTGGACGCCGGCCTCAAGATCCAGTTGCACCCCAACGGCACAGCGATCGAGGGCGAGTGGGAACCAGCGTTCCAAGCCATCGAGGCTCACCAACAGGCCATGCACGCCATGGGCTGTCCACGCACCTACACCACCGTGAAGGTCAACACCCGCATCGATCGGGACCAGACGTTGGAGGACAAGGTGGCCAGTGTTGAAGCGCTGCTCCAACAACGGCCGGATCGGGGCCATTGAGAAGCCAAGGGCTAGGGCCGCTTGCAGGGCTTGGGCTCGCGCTGCCCTGGTCGTGGCCTCTGATTCATTGATAGATCCGCCAGTCCGCTTTGTCAGTACGGCAAGCCGAGCCTCCCCGACGCCGACGCCGACGCCGCCAGACTGGGCTTAGCTGCCCTGAGCAAGGAGAGACCATGACCACGACCCTGGAGAGACCCACCACGCTTCAGTGCGCTTGCCCTGGATGCAACTGCACTGTCCAACCGGAAACACCGTTCCGCAACGGCCCCCTGTTGTTCTGCAGCGAGGCCTGCGGCAAGGGGCACCCCAATGGTGAGCCCTGCCACGCCGGCTGTGGCTGTGAATGCCATGGCTGAATCCGCTCGACACTGTGCGGGTCCGATTCCCCTGGAGCTGCCAGCCGGCATGTACAAGCTCTGCCGCTGCGGCCGCAGCCGCCATGGCTGGTTTTGTGATGGCGCCCACCTCGGCACCGGCTGGCTGTCGCGTGAGCTGCGGCTCGCTCAAGCCAGCATGGTGATGATCTGTGGCTGCGCTCACTCCCACCGCTACCCGCTCTGCGATGGCAGCCACGCCAAGCCGGCGGGCAGCAGAAGCTGGTGGAAGTGGTGGGCCTGAGCAGCACGATCGTGCTGGCTGCCGACGATCCTGCGGCCCTCGCGGCGTTCTATGCCGCCCTGCTGGAGGCCGAGGCAACACCCGGCTTGGGCCCACCCATCCCACTGGCGGGTGCCCTGGCCCGCTGGCGGCCAGCTGCAGATCTATGTGCCCTCGCGCACGCGGCCGCAGCCGCTCCAGGCCGGCCGGCTGGCCCTTTGCCTCCAGCGGTCCTCTGAAGGGAGAGATCGGTTGGCGGTGATCAATGCCTGGCTTGAGGTCACTGAACAACTGAGAGCGGAGCAGACGGAACCGCCACGTCAGGAACCGTTCGGAGTGGAAGCCTGGCTGCTGGATCCGGAAGGGAACCGGCTGCTGCTGCTGGTCAGCTGAGCCACTCCGCCAGCTTGGTGTAGCGCCTGCGGCCCAGGTGATTTTTGACGGCCATCGCCAGGGCCTTCTTCTGGCCCACCAGCACCACCAGCTGCTTGCCGCGGGTGAGGCCCGTGTACACCAGATTGCGCTGCAGCATCGCGTAGTGCTGCGTCAGCAGAGGGATCACCACGGCGGGGTACTCACTGCCCTGACTCTTGTGGATTGTGCAGGCGTAGGCCGGCACCAGGTGATCGAGCTCGCCCCAGCCATAAACCACGACCCGGGTTCCTGCCGTACCCGCCTCGCTGGTGGGGAACAGCACGCTCAGCTCGCTGTTGTCAGCGTCGATGGCATCGATGGTGCCGACATCACCGTTGAACACCTCCTTCTCGTAGTCATTGGCGATCTGCATCACCTTGTCGCCCGGTGCGAAACGCCAGCCAAAGCGCTCCACCTGCTCCGCCGGATCGGGGTTCAGCAACTTCTGCAGCTCGATGTTGAGTGAGCGGGAGCCGCAGCCGCCCCGGGCCATCGGGCAGAGCACCTGCACCTGGGCAATTGGATCGAGGCCAAAGCGGGCCGGGATGCGCTCACCCACCACCTTGAGGATCAGGGCTACCGCCTGCTCGGGCGTCTCGGCCGGCAGGAAGTAGAAGTCGCTGCTCTCGCCCTCGGGTGGGGAGCGTAGATCGGGGATGCTGCCGGCGTTGATGGCGTGGGCGGTGGTGATGATGCGGCTGCTGGCCGCTTGACGGAATACTTCCGTGAGCCGGGCCACCGCCAGGGCGCTGCTGTTGATCAGATCCGCGAGCACCTGGCCGGGACCCACCGAGGGCAATTGATCCACATCGCCCACCAGCAACAGGCCTGCTTCTAGCGGGATGGCCGCCAGCAGCGAGGCCATGAGCGGTACATCCACCATCGAGGTTTCATCCACCACCAGCAGGTCGCACTCCAGCGGAAGCTCGGCACCACGCCTAAAGCCATAGCTAGCTGGATCAAACTCCAGCAGCCGGTGGATTGTTTTGGCCTCCAGACCGGTGGCCTCGGCCATGCGTTTGGCGGCCCGGCCCGTGGGTGCACACAGCTGGATGCGCAACTTCTTTGCGGCCAGGATTTGCAGGATGGCGTTGATCAAGGTGGTCTTACCCACGCCCGGCCCGCCGGTGATCACCAGCACCTTGCTGGCCAGGGCCTGCTCCACCGCTGCTTTCTGGCTGGCGGCCAGCTCCAAGCCCAGGCGTTGCTGCACCCAGCCGATCGCCTTGCCCGCGTCGATGGCGCCCCAGGGCGGAGCCCCTTGCGCCAGCTCCTGAAGTGATTCGGCGATGCGCCTCTCGTCGCGGTGCAGGTGGGCCAGGAAGATCGCCGGGTCGGCCGCCATGGCATCGGCCACGACGGAGCCCTCGCTGATTTCCAGGTCTAGGGCCGTCTGAATCAGGGCGGGTTCGAGGGGCTCGCGGCGGCTGGCGCCGGTTTCATCCGGTTGCTCCACTGCCAGCAGCTCTCCGGCCAGCTTGAGCAGCTCCGCGGTAGGCAGGCCGCAGTGTCCCTCGCCGCTGGCCTCCAGCAGGGCGTAATTGATGCCGGCCCGCAGGCGAATCGTGGCGGTGGGCTCGATGCCCAGCCGGGCGGCGATGGCATCGGCGGTGCGGAAGCCGATGCCGCGGATGTCGCGCGCCAGGCGATAGGGGTTCTCCGCCATCACCTGCACGGCGTCATTGCCGTACGTCTTGAAGATCCGCACCGCTCGGGCGGTGCCGACGCCGTGGCTGTGTAGGAACACCATGATTTCGCGCACCACCTTCTGATCGGCCCAGGCCTGGGCGATACGGCTGGCGCGCACCTTGCCGATACCCGGCACCTCTCGCAGGCGCTCTGGCTTCTGCTCGATCACCTCGAACACCTCCGCCCCGAAGGCGCCCACCAGCTTGCTGGCGTAGATCGGGCCGATGCCGCGGATCATCCCCGAGCCCAGGTACTTCTCGATGCCCTCAGCGGTGGTGGGCGCTGAGGCCTTGAGGAAGGAGGCCTTGAACTGCTGGCCATGCTCCCGGCTGTTCACCCAGACGCCACTGACGGTGACCCATTCGCCGGCGCTGATCTCGGCGGCGTGCCCCACCACCGTCACCAGATCACGATGGCCACGGGCCTTTATGCGCAGCACGCAGAAACCGCTCTCGGCGCTGTGGAAGGTGACCCGCTCAATCGAGCCGGCCAGCACTTCAGTGGGCTGGGCTGTGGTGTCCGGCATCCCGGAGGACTGGCCAGCGACCGGCTTGTTCATGCCTCCTCGCAGGGCCACCGGGCCATGCTTACAGGCTGTTGCAATGCCCACCCATGTTGCCGATGCACTGCCGGCAACATGGGTGAAATAACAGGGCCGATGCGATCGGCATCTAGATGACCAGCACCGATGAGCGAAATCTGATGCTCGACGATGATTCGGATTACGACATCCGGTGTCAACAACTCCGCCAGGAGAATGCTGCTCTGCTTGGTGACTTCAGCCGCTGGCTCAAAAAGGCTGGCCTTGGGGCTGCGACGATCAGAAGCCATTGCGCCAAACTAGACTTTTACTTGAATCACTTCCTTCTCTACGCAGATACGTTAACGCCTGCTGAAGGGGTTGGCTATGTCGGCGAGTTTCTTGGCGACTGGTTTATTCACAAGGCCATGTGGTCCAACAAGACAACAGTCAAGGCCAATGCCGCCAGCATCAAGAAGTTCTATGCCTTCATGGCCGAGCGAGAGCTGATCAAGCCCGATGAGTTTGCCTCACTTAAGCAGCATATCAAAGACGAGCTGCCGTACTGGCTGGGCGCTCTCGAGAGATACAACGACCCGGGTGATGACTTTGAGGATGTCTGGCCTGCGGGTTGAATTCTGCATGAGGTGGAATTGGCAGCCGCGATGATCGCCCGTTGGCCAGGCCCCCATCTGGGGACAATCGGCTAACAGGTTCGAATCGTTACCGTTGTGTGGTAGCCAAAGCAGCTATATAAAGGCCATCACCCAACCCACGTTGATGGATACCTGCCTCTATCACAACGCCAGCAATCAAATGGTGATCCTGCGTTGTATCGGTCCGGAGGCTTTCTTTCAGGAGAAGGTGGTCTTCCCGTTTGAGGACTGGCTGTTTAGCTGTCCACCTCAGAGCCGCGTCGACATCTGGTCCCATGGCCTCACGGGCGTCGAGCAACTCGACTCCATCAATGCGGAGGACCTACTGCTTCCAGCCGAACTTGCTGTCCCCGTTGGGGGCTGACTCAGGAGAAGCGCGCTCAGACCTTGCCCGAGACGAGCACCACGGCCAGCAACAAGGCCACCAACACAAGCTCACTCAGCATTTTCTCCATCGGCCTGACCGGATCCCTGCTCACGCCCCACTCTCTGCCAACAGCCCTGGCGACGGCGCCCCCCAAGCGGGGGCAAAGCCTCCCCGTATGGGGACTGGGCCTGCGGCACCTTGATCCAGCAGGCTGAGCAGCAAACCAGTCCAGGCTGGACCTCCTTGCCCGCCCTGCTGCCATGGCCACCTACAAAGTCACGCTCGTCAACGCCAACGAGGGACTGAACCGCACCATCGATTGCGCCGACGACCAGTCGATCTTTGATGCGGCAGCGGATCAGGACATTGATTTGCCGGTGTCCTGCCGCGCTGGCTCTTGTTCGTCTTGCGCTGGCAAGTTGATCAGTGGCACCGTGAACCAAGAGGATCAGGCCTTCCTCGATGAGGACCAGATGGCCGCTGGCTTTGTGCTCACCTGCGTGGCCTTCCCCACCTCGGACTGCACGATCGAAACCCACGCCGAAGAAGCGCTCTATTGAGGCGCTGCCCAGCCGGCAGAAGCCCAGGCGTGAAAGCCTGCGGGTCTCAGCAGCTGGCTGCCTTCAGCATCCCATTGCCGGGTGCGCTGCAGTTGGCTGATCACATCCCAACCAGCGCTCACCCGCTGATCATCCGCCATCGCACCGGCTGGGCTGGGCTGGTTGCCGTCGGACATGGCTGACTCCAGAGCGGAGACAATCACGATGACGCGAGCTGGATCAAGAGCGATCCCCCCGGATGGGGACGATTGCTCTGTCTCAGCCCCAGCCCCGGCGTTGGAGCTACTGGCGCGGGGGGTGGGCTGGCAGCGGGCCTTGGTGCTGCCCATGGGCGCGAGCTGATGATCTTGATCCTCGCGTCATGGGTGCAACAGCGAAATGGAGATCAATCCGGCGTCGGCGCCGCCTCCGGCAGTAGCCCCGCGCTCCGTAGGTCACGCCATAACTGGCCGGGGATCTCGGCCGCCATCAGATCCGCGTTCTGCATCACCTCTGCCGCCGTCCGTGGGCCCGGGATCACCGCAGCCACCACCGGATGGGCCGCGCAGAACTGCAGCGCGGCGGCGCGGATATCCACCCCGTGCCGCTCGCACACCGCCCGCACCGCCTTCGTTTTAGCCACCATCTCGCTCCGGGCCGGTTCGTAGTCAAACGTGCTCCCGCCAGCCAGCAGCCCGGAGTTGTAAGGCCCGCCCTGTACCACCTTCACACCCTTCGCCGCGCAGGCCGGAAACAATTTCCCTAGGGCCGTATGGTCGAGCAGCGTGTACCGCCCGGCGATCAGGAATAGGTCCGGCCGCGCCGCCTCCAGGCAGGCCAACGCGGGCTCCACCATGTTCAGCCCCATGCCCCAGCCGCTGATCTCGCCCCGCTTGCGCATGGCGGAAAGCTGCACCGCCGCACCCGTCATCGCCTCGGCGAACCGCTCCGTCCACGCCGCCCCGTGCGAGTCCTCTGCGCAGTCGTGGATGTAGACGATGTCGATTTTCGTCAGCCCCATGCGCTGCTGGCTGTCCTCCAGGGAGCGCACAGTGCCGGCCGCGGAATAGTCGAAGCTGCGCCGGAAGGGCAGGGCATGCAGGAAGTTCTCGTTCAGCGCCGGCACCCCGTCATCGGCATGCAGGATGCGCCCGACCTTGCTCGACAGCGTGAACTCCTCCCGCCGTCGCCCCCTTAGAGCCCGCCCCAGACGATGCTCAGCCAGTCCCGCCCCGTAATGCGGCGCCGTGTCGTAATGCCGGATCCCTGCGTCCCAGGCCGCCGCCATGCACGCCTCGGAATCCGCCTCCGCCACTTCGGTGAACAAGTTGCCCAGCGGAGCCGTGCCCATCCCAAGCGGCCCATGCCACGTGCCCATCACGCAGCCTCCGGTGGAATGACACCCTTGCTCAGCAGCATGTTGCCGTAGAATCGCCGCTCGCTTGTCTGCACGATTACATAAGCCGTCTCGGCCGCGTCATAGAACGCATGGCGCTCGATCCCCACCGCCTCCGGCCACCCATGTGACGTCAGCACTGCGTTCATCTCGCCCACAACCGGCGGCATCGCGTCAGCATCTCCCACCACCTGCATGATCGCCGCGGGATCGGGCACGAAGGTGTCGCATGGCAACAGGCTCAGCACCGCGCGCAACGTTTGCACCACGTTCGCCCCGGGCAGCGAAATAAGCCGCCGCCCGCGCGTGGCCGGATAGTTGGCATCCACCAGCACGATCCGGTCGCCATGCCCCATGGCTGCCAGCGCATGCAGCAAATCGGGCGACAGCAAGGGGTCCAGGCCGATCAGCATCGTTCCTCCCCAATCGCTCTCCTGCAACCCATTGTGGGCTGAGCCAACTCCTTTCAGCGCCGCACCAACGGCGAGATCTTGCGGCCGAGGTGGCGGCAGCCTGCACGGCCTGCTGCATCTTGCCCAGAAAGGCCTTCTGCAGCTCCAGTCCGATGGCAGCCTGCTGGCGGTTCGCCATCCCAAAATGTTGGGAGCAGCTGGTGACGCCATGGGACTTGCCAATGAGGCCTGCCTTCCCTGCCGGGAGGGGGCACCCACCCTCACAGAGCAGGAAATATCCAAGCTGCTGGAGGAGCTACCGGGCTGGGAGGTTGTGGATCACCACCACTTGCGAAAGGCCTGGCATTTCACCGATTTCCGTTCGGCGCTCGACTGGGTCAACCGGGCCGGCGCCATCTGCGAGAGCCAGGGACATCACGCCGAGTTCGGCCTCGGCTGGGGGCACGCCGAAGCGTTGATCTATACCCACAAAGTGGATGGACTTACCCGCTCCGACGCGGTGCTGGCTGCCCGCTTTGAGGCCATGGATGCGAAGAATCCTTATGGGGCCTTCGTCACCGACCGCTAGCGGGTGGCACAGCTTGCCGCCAACGCTGACGACTCGATCTGAACGCCTGCAGCAGCAGGTCATCAACACGCAAGAGCACCTCCACACGCCGCCGCCTGGAGAAAAACCGTGGGAACAGCTCTGGACTCCGCTGCTCCAGCCTGGTGCAGGTGACCGGTTCCCTGACGCTGGGGCGACGCGCAGACTGCGTGCCGCCCCAGCGACCTTCCAGACAAGTGAGCTCAGCCGGCATTAGCTTCCCCAGCTGGAGGAGTGACGATTGCTCACCGCTCCTGGTTCGCCCCGGGGCAACAAGGTCCCTCGTCCAGGCGTGATTGCTGGGCCAGGTTCTGCTCTGAACAGTTCGTTTGGATTGGGTGTCGAACCAGACACAAACTCCACTGCATACGGATACCCCCTGTGTGGAGGGCCAGGAACAGGTGCCAGACGACCTGGCGGCGAGAGGGAATCCGCCCTTGAGGGCTACATGGCAAGTAGAACCACTTGGCCCGCTCTTTTGTTCGTAGAATTTGCGCATGGAGAGAAGGGAATAGTCGTTAGCCAGCAAGCGTTTGCCACTCTGATCTGGAGCGTTCGCTATGGGCCTGGAGGCCATCACGATTCGCCCGCAAGCGCTATCTCTTCAAAGATTTCATTGCAATCATTCACCATGGCCCATTCAATTGCCGAAATTCTCATTTCCTATGCTTTTGTGATTGCTCTATTTGTTGGCCTGCCGGCCACCGTGTTTGCCGTTGTCTTTTTGCCTGGCTTGATGCGCACCACCGGAGAAACAATCGGATCTTCTGATCGCGAAAAGGATGCAGTTGTTGTTGCCAAATCGACGAGAGTGGCCTCCCGCCGGGCTCTAAAACAGCCCTTAACGATGGTCAATACGGCATGACGATGATGCCGCTTGGGCGCTTCTCGTGAGGTACTCAAGCGGCAAGCACTCTTGCACCTCGCCCGTCCCCATCCGAACGTTCACGCGGCCACAGTAATGGCGGGTATCAACACCAAGGGCCATAGGCCAATGTCGCCTCCGGCATACCAGGCCAGTACGAGAAAATATAGGAAGATAACTAGATGTTGTGCCGTTGATGGTCGTTGCCCAGCTGATCAATGGCACGGAACTTTTCGTCCATGATTTTTGTCTGGTCCGAATCTCCAGAATGTTCCATAACCATCGTCCGAACCGTGGAGCTCGCTCCCGTACGGGTCTTGGTAGCACCTGGATTCAGTCCACCCACCTGACGTCCCACCATTGCGCGTGCGAGTGGTGGAGCTAGATCGGCCGCCAGGAGCAGCTGCACCACGGCAATACGTCGCTGGAGTGTCCGAACGCGGATCCGGCGCTGGCTGATGCGGGCCATGGGCGAACGATTGGAGGACCGGCCTCTGGGGCAGCAGAAAGATGTTTTTCCATTGCTGGATCCACGTCGAGCGCTGCCGCGGGGCCAGCCTCGGACACGCCCTGAGCTCTGCCGATGGCTGCGGTGACCATGCCCTTCCCGATCGACCTTGCTGCTTTTCAGCCCCTCAGCCTCGATCCAGACCAGCCCGTCCTCAGTCCAGATCAAAAGGCAATCCTGCGGGCCAACATTGAGCTCTGCCGAGACGCAATCATTTTCTTCACGGCCACAGGTGCGGCCCGAGGAGTTGGCGGTCATAGCGGCGGTCCCTATGACACGGTGCCGGAAGTCATGATCCTCGATGCCTTTTTCCGCGGCGCACCGGATCGTTTCCTGCCGGTGTTCTTCGATGAGGCTGGCCACCGTGTGGCCACCCAGTATCTGATCAGCGTGCTGCGGGGGCAGCTGCCGGCCGAGGCGTTGCTGCAATACCGCGCCGCCCATTCGCGGCTGCCCGGTCATCCGGAACTCGGCCTCACCCCCGGCGTGCAGTTCAGTTCCGGTCGACTCGGTCACCTCTGGCCGTTTGTGAACGGCGTGGCTCTGGCCCATCCCGGCAGAACCGTGTTTTGCCTCGGCTCCGACGGCGCGCAGCAGGAGGGAGATGACGCCGAGGCGGCCCGCTTTGCCGTGGCCCATGGCCTGAATGTGAAGCTCGTGATCGATGACAACGACGTCACCATTGCCGGGCATCCCTCCCAGTACCAGCCCGGTTACGACCTGGAGCGCACCCTGACGGGTCATGGGCTGCTTAGTCTCAGCGGCGACGGTGAGGATCTCGATGATCTGTACTCCCGCCTCCAATGCGCCGTGGCCAGCGAAGGCCCGGTGGCGGTGATCAACAAGCGGCCGATGGCGGTGGGAATCGAAGGGCTGGAGGGCTCCACCCACGGCCACGACGTGATCCCGGTGGATCTGGCGATCGCCTACCTGGAGAAGCGTGGTCAGGATGCGGCCGCCACCTATCTCAAGGGCATCATCAAGCCCGTCAATTCCGCCACCTTCCTGGGCTCAGGTCAGCGGCTGGAGGCGAACCGCAACGTGTTCGGCGATGCGGTGGTGGAGCTCCTTGCGGCCATGCCGCTGCCGGTTCGCAAGGACAAGGTGCTGGTAGTGGACAGCGATCTTGAGGGTTCCTGCGGCCTGGCCCAGATCCGCAAGGCCTACCCCGAAATCTTCGTGAGTGGGGGCATCATGGAGCGGGCCAACTTCTCGGCGGCGGCAGGGTTCGGCATGGAGGCGGGCCGCCAGGGCATCTTCGCCACCTTCAGCGCCTTTCTGGAGATGCTCATTTCCGAGATCACCATGGCCAGGTTGAACGGTGCCAATGTGCTGGCCCACTTCTCCCATGCCGGCATCGACGACATGGCAGACAACACCTGTCATTTCGGCCTCAACAATCTATTCGCCGACAACGGTCTAGAAGAAGACCAGAGCACCCGGGTGTACTTCCCAGCCGATGCAGCCCAGATGCGGGCCTGCGTGCAGGCTGTGTTTAGCGATCCCGGATTGCGCTTCATCTTCTCCACCCGCTCGAAGGTGCCGAATCTGCTTGATTCCGCTGGCAACGACCTGCATGGTGAGGGCTACCGCTTCGAGAGCGGCAAAGACGAGGTGGTTCGTGATGGCACGGCCGGCTATGTGGTGAGCTACGGCGAAAGCCTTTACCGCGCCCTTGATGCGGTGGAACGGTTGAAATCCGAGGGGATCGACGTGGGTCTGATCAACAAGGCGACCCTCAATGTGGTGGATGAAGCGATGATCGCCAAGGTGGGACGCTCACCCTTCGTGCTGGTGGTGGAAGCGTTCAACCGGCGTTCCGGCTTGGGCAGCCGCTACGGCTCCTGGCTGCTGGAACGTGGCTTTACCCCCCGGTATGGATATCTAGGCACCCACAAGGAGGGCTGCGGCGGGCTATGGGAGCAATTTCCCCACCAAGGCATTGATCCCGACGGGATCATCAGCCAGGTGAAGGGAATGCTTGCCTGAGCGACTCAGCGGCCGAACTTCCGCCTGAGTTGAAGATAGCGACTGCTGGGGTTCCTTGCATTGCTGTGGCAGATAGTGATGCAAGCTCCTGCTGGCTGCCAGATATGCGTAAGGCCAGAGCCTTTAGGGAACCTCGAAAAATCAAGAATTTCACACCTACAGAGGCTTACAAAAAAAACGCCTTGCGGCGCCAAAGGTTCTAATAAATTGTAGGTCAAAATGACTGAATTGACCCAGGGGGCTTCGTACTAATTATTACTCATGCG
>JAHLYQ010000002.1 GCA_025127975.1 Synechococcus sp. CS-1331
GGCAATCAGCTCAGCCTCTCGGCTGCGCCAGTCCAGGCTGCGCAGTTGATCCGCCAGCACCACCCCCTGCACCGGCCCCCCTTCCGGCAGCGCCACTTCAAATGGGTATCCCTTCACCCTGCTGGTGATGGGACACACCAAGGCAAGGCCAACCTTGCTGTTGTACGTCGATGGCGACACCACCAATGCCGGGCGGCGTCCAGCCTGTTCACGCCCACTCTGTGTTGTGAAGCTGAGCCAGATCAGATCTCCGCGCTCCGGTGCTCTCACCACACTTCCGCACCGCTGGCCTCACCCCAGTCAGTTGTGTTGTGTTGGTTCTCAGCCGTGATCTCAGCCAGTAGGGCCTCCAGGTGGATCGCCTCTGCGGGCCAGGCGAGCAAGGCACCGGCCTCCACCTTCAGCTCCATTTCACTGCCGGAGCCCACACCCAGCTCGGCGGCATAGGCCTTGGGGATCCTCAGCCCCAGGCTGTTGCCCCAGGCCTGCACCTTCACTTTCACCGCAGCTCAGCCCGAATAGCCAAAGTATATCCATAGTTCTCACGGCATGGAGCTTCTGCCAAGCACCCGCCCGGCTTCCGTTGGCTGCGCCCCGCCACCACCCTGATCACGGCTCCGGTGCATCTGGATCAACACTGTTCAGGAATCTGTACAGCCCGTACAGAATTTCGGACAGTGCCTGAGCTGACCGCTCCCAGTTCCGAACCCAGAATTGCCCCTCAGCCGCCGCGGCGCTCGGCCAGGGCAAAGGGATCGAAGCTGGCGCTGATCCCAAACTCCTCGGCAAACTCCAGCACCCGACACCAGGCCCGCCCCTCGCGCAGGATCCCCCGCAGGATTACCGGCGCCAGGGCCTGCTGCAGCGTGATCTCCACCAGCGGCCAGCCCACCGAGGCCTGCACCGCATCCTCCCGGAAAAGCGGCACCACATCGAGGGCGCCCACGAGAATCCGACGCCGCTGCCCATCCCACTCAAACCCAAGCCCGTAGCGCTCCAGCAGCTCGGCGGCCAGGGCCCAACTGCTGCCGTGTTCATCGATCGCGGTGGCCAGGGGCTCGCCGCGCGCCTGGATGGCGCTGCTGCGCACAAACTGCAAAGGCTCAGGCGCAGGCGCCGTCTCCGCACCCGCTGCACCCACTTCACCCGCTGCACCCACTGCACCCGCCTCGCCCCGCAGGATCTGGCGCACCCGCTGGCGCAGCTGCTCACCGCCAGTGGGCGGGCCGCCCTTCTCCAGCTGAAGAAGGTCCCAGCGCTCGCCAGTACCGCCCCAGATCACCGGGCCGTAGTTGTCGTGGGGCTGGCGCCCGTCGCGGTTGGCGGCGGCCTCGGCGTGGGTCATCAGCCGCTGGATGGTGATGGCGCCTGCATCCCAGCCCCAACTGCGGGCCACGGCGGCGGCCTCCTGGCAGAGGGCCTCCAGCTGCAAGGGGGTGGGCGGAATGGTCCAGGGATCGGGGCGCCCGCCCATGCAGGCGCAGCTCAACGCAATCGCATTGCTGTTGCGCCGCCAGGTGTGGGCCGGCAGGTCCACCGCGTAGCTATGCAGCCGCTGCACCTGGCCATCGCCGCGGATGATCGAGTGGTAGAGACCGCTGCGCACCCAGGTGTAGGCCGTCGCGGCCCAGTGCAGATAGATAGTGGCGGCCATCGCCGGTTGTTTGCTTGCTTGGCGCCCCCTTCGGCTAGCCAATGGATGGTCAAGACTAGGGATTGGCAAAGGGATTAGCAATTCGCCCTGACCAATTACGGCCATGGGCACAACGAAAGCAGCAGGCTGCCCCCCGGCTCAGTTCGCCGGCCTCACCTCAGCCAACACCACTCCCAACACCTCAGCCAAGGCCGCTCGCCAATGTTGGGGCTCGAGCCCGAGGGCGGCCCGGCTGGCGCTGCATTCGAGCAAGGAGTAGCTGGGGCGCAGGGCCGGGGTGGGGTATTCGGCGCTGGTGAGGGGCCGCACGCTGGCGGCCCGCTCCAGCAGGCCAGCCGCCACGCCAAGCTCGCCGATCGCCACCGCGAAGTCATACCAACTGGCCGCACCGGCATCGCTCCAGTGCAAAATGCGAGGTTGGTCGGCGCCGGCGGGGGCCCCCAGCCCGATCGCCCGCCAGCAGGCCGCCGCCAGGGTGTGGGTGCTGGTGGGGCAACCCACCTGGTCGGCCACCACGCCGATCTGGGGCCGCTCGCGGTGGAGCCGCAGCATGGTGCGGCAAAAGTTCTGACCCACCGGGCCATACACCCAACTGGTGCGCAGCACCCGGGCACCGGCCAACTGCAGCGCCGCCACCTCGCCGGCGGCCTTGCTGGCGCCGTACATCCCGAGCGGATCGAGTGGCTGGCCGGGGCGGTAGGGGGAACCCTGGGCGCCGTTGAAGACAAAGTCTGTACTCACCTGCAGCAACCGGCCCCCCGTGGACGCCAGCGCTTCAGCAAAGGCCGCCGGGGCGCCGCCATTGACGGCCTGGGCAAGCTCCGGCTCGCTTTCGGCCCTATCCACCGCCGTATAGGCGCCGGCATTGAGCACCCAGGCCGGCCTGTGCTCAAACACCGCTGCGGCGCAGGCCTGCGGATCGGCCAGGTCCAGCTCGGCCCGGCCGCAGGCAATCAGCCCTACCCCCTCGGGCCTGGAGTGGATCAGGGCCTGGCCCAGCTGGCCGGCAGCGCCGGTGAGCAATACCTTCACAGGTCGTACGGGTACACGAGAGGGGCTGGGGCTAGGGCTGGGGCTAAGCAGAGGGATGGGAAGCCGCCGCCCTGGTGCCAATCCGCTGGCCCTGGTAGCCGGCCTGGGCCTGCACCCGCCCACACCAGGCCAGGTTGTCGAGATACCAGCGCACCGTTGCCCCAAGGCCCTCTTCGAAGCTGTGGCCAGGCCGCCAGCCCAGTTCGCTGGTGATTTTGGCCGCATCGATCGCGTAGCGCCGGTCATGGCCGGGGCGATCGGTCACCGGCGTAATCAGGCGTCCATGGGGGGCGCCCTCGGGCCGCAGCTGATCCATCAAGCTGCAGATCGCCTCCACCACCTGCTTGTTGGTGCGTTCGCTCGGGCTGCCATGGTCGCCCGCCCCGCCCACGCAGTAGCTCTGGCCCAGGCGTCCCCGGGTCGCCGCCAGCAGCAGGGCCTCCACGTGGTCTTCCACGTAGAGCCAGTCGCGCACGTTGGCGCCATCGCCGTAGAGCGGAATCGGCTCACCCGCCGCCGCCTTGAGGATCACCACCGGGATCAGCTTCTCGGGGAACTGCCAGGGGCCGTAGTTGTTGGAGCAGTTGGTGAGCACCACCGGCAGGCCATAGGTGTGGTGCCAGGCGCTCACCAGGTGATCGCTCGCCGCCTTGCTCGCCGAATAGGGGCTGCGGGGGTCGTAGGGGGTGGTTTCTGAAAAGCGACCCTCGGGCCCCAGGGAGCCAAACACCTCATCGGTACTGATGTGGTGGAAGCGAAAGCGCTCCTGTCGCTCGCTGGCCAGGGCCTCCCAGTGGGTCCGCACCGCCTGCAGCAGGTTGAAGCTGCCCGTCACATTGCTCTCAATGAAGGCGCCGGGCCCATCGATCGAGCGGTCCACATGGCTTTCCGCCGCCAGGTGCATCACCAGGTCTGGGTCAGCCACGCGCACGGCCTCGGCCGTGGCGGCCGCGTCGGCGAGGTCCACCTTCAGGAGCTGGTGGCGCGGGTTAGGGCCAATGCTGGTCAGGTCGCTGGCGTAGCCGACCTTGTCGAGGTTGAACACGGCCGCGGTCGTATCGCGCAGCAGGCGGCGCACCACCGCCCCGCCGATGAAGCCGGCGCCGCCGGTCACCAGCACCCGATCAATACCGGCAGGGAGCAGGTCAGTCATCTCAAATTCAGGCTCAGGCGGCATCCAGCCGGCGGTCGAAGATCAGGGTCTTGGCGACAGGGTTTGCTTTGGCCATGAATGCCAGGGTGCGCTCCATCCCCTGCTGCTTGAGGAAATTTGCCTGCACCAGGGCCCTGAGGGTTTCGACGGTGTGGCTCTGCTGGCTGTTGGACACCTCATCGAGCACGGCAGCAACCACCACCGGCCAGTAGGTGCCGCGGGGAAGGCCGGCCGCTTCGCAGTAGTCAGCTGGGGCAACATCCACCTCAGGGGAGTGGCGAATGGCATAGAGGCCCTTGCGATGCAGGGCTTCGAGCTCCTCAACCCGGCGGTCGGCACCACTGGAAGCCGCAATCCAGCGATCGAGCAGCGCAATGAATTTATTTATCATCAGCCCCCCTGCCGGAACGGCGCGGCTCGTATCAGCAGAGTTATATCGATCCAGCCAGCCGATCGCAATAGAGCCAGCCGCCCCTGCCCAGGCCCGCGCCGGGGTCAACAGGCTTTCGCCAATTCTGCATTAATAAGTCGCAATGGCTGTTAAGTCGAACCGATCGGCTGCGCCCAGCTCCGCCAGCAGCGGGGCCGCCCCATCCTTCTCGGAAAGCAGGGGGGCAGTCTCTAGTTGGGGCCAGCCAATCGCCAGGTCGGGATCGTCCCAGCGCAGGGCCCGCTCACAGCTGCGGCTCCAGAAGTCGGTGGTCTTGTAGAGCACTTCGGCGTGCTCGCTGAGGGTGAGGAAGCCATGGGCGAAGCCCACCGGGATCCAGAGCTGCTGGTGATTGGCGGCGCTCAGCTCAGCCCCCAACCACTGGCCAAAGCTGGGCGAGCCACGGCGCAGATCCACTGCCACATCAAAGATCGACCCCAGCACGCAACGCACCAACTTGGCCTGGGGGTGGGGCGGCAGCTGCCAGTGCAGCCCGCGCAGCACGCCCCGGGCCGAGCGGGAGTGGTTGTCCTGGACGAAGGGCACGGGGCTCTGGCCATGGGCCGCCAGCAGCTCCTGCCAGCGCTCCCCATTCCAACTCTCCAGAAAAAAGCCGCGATCGTCGCCGAACACCTGGGGCGTCAGCAGCAGGGGGCCCTCCACCACGGCCCCACCAGAACCCCGCAACGACTCAGCCCGCATCGCCACTCTCCAGCAACTGCAATAAATAATCGCCGTAGCCGCTCTTGCGCAACGCCAGGGCCAGGGCCTCAAGCTGGGCGCCGCTGATCCAGCCCATCCGCCAGGCCACCTCCTCCGGGCATCCCACCTTCAGCCCCTGGCGGTGTTCCAGGGTGCGGATGTAGCTGCCGGCCTCATGCAGGGAATCGCAGGTGCCCGTATCGAGCCAGGCCATGCCGCGGCCCATCAGTTCCACCTGCAGCAGCCCCTCCTCCAGATACTGGCGGTTGAGGTCGGTGATCTCCAGCTCGCCGCGGGCCGAGGGCAGCACCCGCCGCGCCCGCTCCACCACGGTGTCGTCGTAGAAATAGAGGCCGGTCACCGCAAAGCGGGAGCGGGGTTTGGCGGGCTTCTCCTCAATGCTCAGCACCCGCCCATCGCCGGCAAACTCCACCACGCCGTAGCGCTCGGGATCGCGCACCGGGTAGGCAAACACCGTGGCCCCCGCCCTGCCGCCATTGGTGGCCTGCAGCTGGGGGCTGAGGTCGTGACCATGGAACAGGTTGTCGCCCAGCACCAGGGCCGCCGGCGCACCGGCGAGGAAATCAGCGCCGATCAAAAAGGCCTGGGCCAGCCCATCAGGGTTGGCCTGAACGGCGTACTCAATCGCCATGCCCCAGGCGGAGCCATCGCCGAGCAGCCGCTCAAAGGCGGCCCGGTCGTGGGGGGTGGTGATGATCAGCACCTCCCGGATCCCCGCCAGCATCAGGGTGCTGAGCGGGTAGTAGACCATCGGCTTGTCGAAGACCGGCAGCAACTGCTTGCTCACCGCCTGGGTGATCGGGTGCAACCGGGTGCCACTGCCCCCGGCCAGGATGATGCCCTTGCGTTGCTGCACCGATCGCCCTTTGTCTCCGGGTAATGCTGCCATGGACGCACCGCGACTCCTGATCCATGCCCCAGGGGCACCCGGCCTGCGCTGGCTGGGGCTGGGCCCGGGCCTGTGGCCGAGCCGCGGGCTGTGGAAGCTGCAACGGCTCCTCAACCAGCACGCCTTCTGGGCCCAAGGGCGCAGCCTCGGCCAGCTGCGCCAGATGCTGGCCGGCAGTGCGGCGGTGGTGAGCATCTGGCGCGGCAAGCGGTTGGTGGGATTCGGGCGGGCCAGCAGCGATGGCGTCTTCCGCGCCGTGCTCTGGGATGTGGTGATCCCGCCAGACCTCCAGGGCCAGGGGCTGGGCCGCCAGTTGGTGGAGGCCCTGCTGGCGGCCCCAGCCCTGCGCGGCGTGACCCGCACTTACCTGATGACCACCAACAGCGCCAGCTTCTACCGGCAGCTGGGCTTCAGCGACGCCGCCCCCCAGGAGCTGCTGGTGAAACAGAGCTCCTCCACCGGGTAAGACATCAGGCCAGCAGCTGCTGCCAAGTCAGGTTTGAGGGTCACCGGCAGCAAGCCCAGCCGCCAGGCCAGGTCGATAGCGCTGCCAGTGACGCACCATCGCAAAGTCGTCAGGCTCGAAACACACCACCGGGCAACGCTCGGCGAGAAAGGCATCCAGAAGCTCACGTTGCGGCAAGCCAGTGAGCTCCCCCTCAAACTCCAGCACGCTCCAGGCACTCACCATCAGCAGGCCACCGCCGACCTGCTCCAACCAATCCAGTGCGGCAGCCCCGTCAGGCCCCGGCACCAGCAGTGCCCGCAACAAGGAGACATCAAGCAGCCGGCCATGGCTGCCCATCCGCCGCCAGGGATCAAACGGCTCCATGGCTTGCCTCGTGGTGTAGGCGACGTAAGCGCTCAAGCCACTGCTGGGCCGTGGGATCTGCCGAGGGCTCAAAAACCAGCCGCGCCACCGGCTTGCCATGGCGGCTAATCACCACCGGCTCACCGGCCCGCACCCGATCAACCAATCCGGAGAGCTGTTGGCGAGCCTGGGCCAGTGGAACGGTGGTCATGGCGGCGGGATCGGTTAGGGGTTGATCCAGGGCTCTCCAGGAGGTTGTACATCTGTACAACCTCCCTAAGCACCTCGGCAGACACCCCCAGGGTTCCCACAAGCAGCCCGCACGGGAACAGGCCCCCAGAGACAGCTCAGGCCGGCAGTGCCGCCATCAAGCTGCCCATCTCGAGGGCCTGGAGGGCGTAATTCCAGCCCAGGTTGCTCTTGATGCCGGCCCGCTCCAGGGCCTGTTGCAGGGTGTCGGTGGTGAGTACGCCAAAGATCACCGGCACGCCGGTGGCACGGCTCACGGCAGCCACGCCCTTGCTCACCTCGGCCACCACCACATCGAAGTGGGGCGTATCGCCACGGATCACCGCCCCCAGGGTGATTACCACTTGGTAGCGCCCGCTGGCTGCCAGTCGCTGGGCCACCAGGGGAATCTCGTAGCTGCCGGGCACCCAGGCCACATCCAGCTGGGCACTGCCGGAGCCGTCGCCAGAGCCAATATCGATGCCGTGGCGGCCCAGGCAGTCGAGGCAGCCGCTGAGCAGCTTGCCGGTCACCAGGTCGTTGAAGCGGGCGACCACCACGGCGATGCGCAGACCACCCGTGTCCGTAAACCGGCCCTCAAAAATCGCCAATCGTCAGACCACGAAAAGACTCATACCCCAGTTGACCAGCACAAGCGCCACCCAGGCAATGCCCCCGAGCAGAATCAGGCGGTTGGAGCGGCCCGAATCCTCACTGCTGGCGTAGAGCACCGGCACCGCCACGATCAGGGCAAACGACAGCACCACCAGGGCCAGAACGGTGAGGGTGTTGAGGATCTGCATAGATCAGCAGCGGCGCTTTGCCGGTCAGTTGGGGGATTCTCACACGCAGGACCAGGCCTCCAGCACCGTTGCTTCACAACTCGATGCCAGCCCCAAGAAGATCGACCAGAGCTACGTTCTACGCAAGCGTGGTCGACGCTATGGCTGAAACGCTCTGGCCACCGCCTTAGCCCACCAGGCCAGCGCACCTACCATCAGCTCCCCCCGAGCAACCCCATCGCCGTGGCCGCGGAAGCCGACCAGCAGCTTTCGCTTGCAGCCGCCCTGGGCCTGCCCGAGGAGAGCCCACCGGCTACCGAGGAGCTGGCGCCGCCTGCCAACGCGGGCCGGCCCCGCACCCGCCAGGCCAGCCCCAGCCCGGCGCCGGAAGTCCCGCCGGCCGCCAGCGCCGACTCCCCCACCGAGCCCGACTCCGACCTGCCCCCCTGGCACCACCACGGCCTGGTGGAGCCGGAGCAGCTGCCGCCGATGCTGCGCCACTACGTGGAGCTCAAGCGCGCCCATCCCGACCGGGTGCTGCTCTATCGCCTAGGCGACTTCTTCGAGTGCTTCTTCGAAGATGCCATCACCCTCTCGCGCCTGCTGGAGCTGACCCTCACCGGCAAGGAGGCCGGCAAGGCGCTCGGCCGGGTGCCGATGGCGGGCATCCCCCACCATGCCGCCGAGCGCTACTGCGGTGAACTGGTGCGCCGCGGCCTGAGTGTGGCCCTCTGCGACCAGCTAGAAAGCACCCCAGCCAAGGGCGAACTGCTCAAACGGGGCATCACCCGCGTGCTCACCCCGGGCACGGTGCTGGAGGAGGGCCTGCTGGCCGCCCGCCGCAACAACTGGCTCTGCGCCGTGGTGCTGGAGGGCGCGGGCTCCAGCGATCGGGATCGTTCTGGCCGCCGCTGGGGCCTGGCGGTGGCCGATGTGAGCACCGGCGAATTCCGGGTCACCGAGCGCGAAGGCAGCGATGCCCTGCACCAGGAGCTGCTGCAGGTGGAGGCCGCCGAGGTGCTCTGGCCCAGCCCCACTACCGCCAGCCCGACCACCGCCAGCCCCGCAGACCCCAGCGCCGGCCCCGCCTGGTGCCCCGAGGCCCTGCGGCTGACGCCCCTGCCCCGCACCCCCTTTGAGGCGCCGGAAGCGTCCGCCACCCTCAAGCAGCGCTTCGGCCTGGCCAGCCTCGCTGGCCTGGGGCTGGGGGAAGCACCGCTGGCACTACGGGCAGCGGGCGGTCTAGTGACCTACCTGGACTCCACCTTCCAGGCGGCCCAGGTGCCCCTGGATCCCCCCACCACCTGGCACGCCGGCGACCAGTTGGTGCTCGATGCCGCCACCCGCCGCAACCTGGAGCTCACCAAAACCCAGCAGGGCGGCAGCATCCACGGCTCCCTGCTCTGGGCGCTGGATCGCACCCACACCGCCATGGGCGGCCGCTGCCTGCGCCGCTGGCTGCTGGCGCCGCTGGTGGAGCGCCCCGCGATCCTGGAGCGCCAGGGGGGCGTCAGCGAGCTGGTGGCCCAGCGCTCCCTGCGGCTGGCGATCCGCCGGCTGCTGCGGCCCATGGGCGACCTGGAGCGGCTGGCCGGCCGCGCCGGGGCGGGCAGCGCCGGCGCCCGGGATCTGGTGGCCCTGGCCGATGGTCTCGAGCGCCTGCCCCAGCTCGCCGCCCAGCTCGCCAAAGCCAGCAGCGCCCCCCTGCAGGCCCTGGCCAGGCCCTGGCCCGAGCTCGAGGCCCTGGCCGCCGACCTGCGCCACACCCTGCTCGATGCCCCACCCCTTTCCCTCAGTGAGGGCGGCCTGATCCACGACGGCGTCGACCCGGCCCTCGATGGGCTGCGCAACCAGCTCGACGACCAGGACGCCTGGCTGGCCGGCCAGGAGGCCGAGGAGCGGCGGCTCAGCGGCATCAGCAGCCTCAAACTCCAATACCACCGCACCTTCGGCTACTTCCTGGCCGTCACCAAGGCCAAGGCGGCAGCGGTGCCGGAGCACTGGATCCGCCGCCAGACCCTGGCCAACGAGGAGCGCTTCGTCACCCCGGCCCTGCGCAACCGCGAGGGCGCCATCCAGCAGCTCAAGGCCCGCGCCGCCCAGCGCGAATACGAGCTGTTCTGCAGCCTGCGCGGCCGCGTCGGCGAGCAGGCTGCCGCCATCCGCAGCGCCGCCCGCCTGGTGGCCGAACTCGACACCCTCGCCGCCCTGGCCGAGGTGGCCGCCACCGGCGGCTACTGCTGCCCGGAAATCACCGACCCAAGCGGTCCCGAGGCCCGCCTGCTGCAGATCGAAGCCGGCCGCCACCCGGTGGTGGAGCAGCTGCTGGTGGAGGAGCCCTTCACCGCCAACAGCGTGGTGCTAGGTGGCACTCCCGAGGCCGCCCCCGACTCCGATCCCCGCCCCGACCTGATCATCCTCACCGGCCCCAACGCCAGCGGCAAGAGCTGCTACCTGCGCCAGAGCGGCCTGCTGCAGCTGATGGCCCAGATGGGCAGCTGGATTCCAGCGGCTTCGGCGCGCCTGGGCATCGCCGATCGCATCTTCACCCGCGTCGGAGCCGGCGACGACCTGGCGAGCGGCCAATCCACCTTCATGGTGGAGATGGCCGAAACCGCCAACATCCTTCACCACGCCAGCGCCCGCTCCCTGGTGCTGCTCGATGAGATCGGCCGCGGCACCGCCACCTTCGACGGCCTCTCGATCGCCTGGGCCGTGGCCGAACATCTGGCCACGCCAGCCGAGCGCGGCGGCATCGGCGCCCGCTCGATCTTCGCCACCCATTACCACGAGCTCAACGCCCTGGCCGACCAGCTCCCGAATGTGGCCAACGCCCAGGTGCTGGTGCAGGAAACCGGCGACGCCCTGGTGTTCCTGCACCGGGTGGCCCCCGGCGGCGCCAGCCGCAGCTACGGCATCGAGGCCGCCCGCCTGGCCGGGGTGCCGGCAGCGGTGGTGCTGCGGGCCCGCCAGGTGCTGGGCCGCATCGAGGCCAACAGCGTCATCCAGGTGGATCAGGAGATCAAAGGGGGCGGCGCACTCGCCGCCTGAAGCCAGGCAGAGCGCAGCAGGGCGTTGCAGGCCGCAGCCACCAGTCCGGCTCCGCCCTTGGAGCCCTCGAGCCGGATATGCACCAGGCCACTCTCAGCCAGGTGACGCTTGCTCTGGGCCACCCCCACAAACCCCACCGGCATGCCGATCACCAGGGCCGGCACCGGCACGGTTTTTGCCGCCACCAGCTCCAGCAGCACCTCCAGGGCCGTGGGGGCACTGCCAATCAGCACCACACCCGGGCGCAAGACCGCCATCGCCGCCGCCATCCCGACGGCCGTGCGCGTCGAGCCCACCGGCGCCCGCTCGGGTGCCCACTCGAGCACGCTGCGCACCTGATTGGCGAAGGTGCGCCCCGCCATCGGCGCCACCGCCGCCGCGGCCATGGCCGTGTCGGTGAGGATCGGAACCCCAGCCGCCAGGGCCACCAGCGCCGCCTCACAGGCCCCCGGCCCAAACCGCAAGTGTCCGGCCAGCTCTGGATCGCCACTGCTGTGGATCAGCCGCAGCAACACGTCTTGCTGCAGGGTGCTGAGCGCCGCCAGCGCCGCCGCCGTTCCCGGCAAGTCTCGGATCAGGCGCAGGCTCTCAGAAAAAATCGGATGATCAAAGTCGGCGCCGGCGGCGGCCATACAACGTCGTCAGTCACCAGAAGAGCCTGCTCTACCGCACAGGCAGGGACCAAACCCGGACGCCAGGGCACCTTTATCCCCCGCCTGCTGGCCCACGGCTCCCGACTCGCCTTCGATGGCACAGCGCTGGTGGCGTTTCTGGCGGACGCCAAGGGCGCCGGCAAGCACCTCCAGCCCCTGATGCAGGGCATCGCCGCGGGCTACTGGATCGTGGTGGTGAGCTCCGTGAGCCTGATCCGGGTGCTCGAGGGACCCCTGGCCTGCGGCGATGAGGCCCTGGCCCAGCGCTACGCCAGGGCATTCGAAAATCCGGTCCACTGGCAGCTGGTGCCCGTTGATGCGGCCATTGCGGCAGCGGCCATCCAGGCCGATGCAGCAGTGCTGGTCACCGACCATCCCGCCCTGGCCCAAACTGGCCAGCACCCCGTGCTCAGCGCCCTGCGCCTCTGAGCGCCACCGGCAGCAAGCCCCCAGCCCCCACCCGATGCCCATCCACCTCTTCTGGGGCGAAGACGAGGCGGCCCGCAACCGCGCCGTGGAGGCCCTGGTGCAGGAGCAGCTCGATCCCACCTGGGCCAGCCTCAACCTCAGCCGCCTCGATGGCAACGACGGCGGCCAGGCGGCCCAGGCCCTCGAGGAGGCCCGCACGCCCCCGTTCGGCGCCGGCAGCCGGGTGGTGCTGCTGCAGCGCAGCCCCTTCTGCAGCCAGTGCCCGGCCGAGCTAGCCGAGGGCTTCGAGGCCGCCCTGGCCCAGGTGGCCGATGGCTGCCATCTGGTGTTGGTCAGCCCCGGCAAACCCGACGCCCGCCTGCGCACCACCAAGGCCCTGCAGAAGCTGGTGAAGGCCGGCCTGGCCCGGGAGCAGAGCTTTGCCCTGCCGGCCATCTGGGACGGCGCCGGCCAGGTGGACCTGGTGAGCCGCACCGCCCGGGAGCTGGGGCTCAGCCTTGAGCCGGCCGCCGCCGAAGCCCTGGCCGACGCCATCGGCAGCGACAGCTCCCGCCTGGCCAGCGAGCTCGAGAAGCTGAGCCTGTTTGTCGGCTCCGGTGCCACGATCGGCCTCGCTGCCGTGCAGGCCCTGGTGGGGGGCCAGGCCACCAGCTCCCTGGCGGCGGGCGATGCCCTGCTGGCGGGTCGCCCCGCCGATGCCATCGCCCTGCTGGATGCCCTGCTGGCCACCAACGAACCGGCCCTGCGGATCGTGGCCGCCCTGAGCAGCCAGATCCGTGGCTGGCTTTGGGTCAGCCTGCTGGAGCGCGCCGGCGAGCAGGACGTGGCCGTGATCGCCAAGGCGGCCGGCATCGGCAACCCCAAACGCATCTATGTGATGCGCAAACAGATCCGCGGCCGCCAGAGCGCCGTCTTCCTGCGCCTACTCGGCCAGCTGCTCGAGGTGGAGGCCGCCCTCAAACGGGGCACCCCGGCTGGCGACGCCTTCCGCGACGGCTTCCTGCTGGCGGGCTGAACTGATCAGTAGTCTCCAAACAAGGCTCCTGGAGTTTGTACAGCTGTACAAACTCCCTAACAGGGCCAAACCAGATGCCAAGCCAAGCCCACCTCCAGGCGAGAGCATGACGCTCAAAGACCATGACGATCAAAGACCATGACGGTCATAGACCAAGGCGGATAATCAATCCTTCCTTTACCTACGCCTGCCGCCGCGCCCCGCCATGGCCCTGTTGGTTCAGAAGTTTGGCGGCACCTCGGTGGCCGATGTGGAGCGGATTCAGGCGGTGGCCCGCCGCATCGCCAGCTGCCGGGAGGAGGGCCACGAGCTGGTGATCGTGGTGTCGGCCATGGGCCACACCACCGACCAACTCACCAGCCTGGCCGCGGCCATCAGCAGGAATCCGCCCCAACGGGAGATGGACATGCTGCTGGCCACCGGTGAACAGGTGTCGATCGCCCTGCTGTCGATGGCCCTCCATGCGCAGGGCGTGCCGGCCGTCTCGATGACCGGCACGCAGGCCGGCATCGTCACCGAATCGGCCCACGGCCGCGCCCGCATCCTGGAAATCCGCACCGACCGGCTGCTTCGCCTGCTCGCTGATGGCCAAGTGGTGGTGGTGGCGGGCTTCCAGGGCACCAGCAGCGGCGCCGGCGGCACCCCCGAAATCACCACCCTGGGCAGGGGGGGATCGGACACCTCGGCGGTGGCCCTGGCGGCGGCGCTGGGGGCTGACGCCTGCGAGATCTACACCGATGTGCCCGGGGTGCTCACCACCGACCCCCGCCAGGTGGCCGATGCCCAGCTGATGGCCAGCGTCAGCTGTGATGAGATGCTCGAGCTGGCCAGCCTCGGTGCCTCCGTGCTGCACCCGCGGGCCGTGGAGATCGCCCGCAACTATGGGGTGCCGCTGGTGGTGCGCTCCAGCTGGAGCGAGGCCCCCGGCACCCGCCTCACCAGTGGCGCCGGCCGGCCGATCGGCCACGAGGGGCTGGAACTCAGCAAGCCGGTCGACAGCGCCGAGCTGGAAGCAAACCAGGCCGTGCTGGCCCTCTCCCATGTGCCAGACCAACCCGGGGTTGCGGCCCAGCTATTTGAGGCCCTGGGCAATGCCGGCCTCAACATCGACCTGATCGTGCAGGCCACCCATGAAGGCGCCTCCAACGACATCGCCTTCACCCTGGCCGCGGCCGAATCCGACCGGGCCCAGCTGGTGTGCCGGGAAGTGCTGGCAGCCCTGGGCGCCGGCGGCGCCCAGCTCAAGGCCGAGGCGGGCCTGGCCAAGCTGAGCATTTCCGGCGCCGGAATCATGGGCCGGCCTGGCGTGGCGGCCAAGCTGTTCGACACCCTGGCCCGCTACGGCATCAACCTGCGGCTGATCGCCACCAGCGAGGTGAAGGTGAGTTGCCTTGTCGACGGGCAGCAGGGGGAGAAGGCCCTGCGGGCAGCCAGCGAGGCCTTCGAGTTGCCCGAGCAGCAGCTGCGTACCAACCCAGGTCCCTGCCAGCTCGGCGATCCGGCCGTGCGCGGCGTCGCCCTAGACCGCGGCCAGGCCCAGGTAACGGTACAGCGCCTGCCCGATCGACCCGGCACCGCCGCGGCCGTCTGCCGCACCCTGGCCGATGCAGGAATCAGCCTCGATGCGATCGTGCAGTCGGAGCGCACCCATCCAGGCCCGAGTCGCGACATGAGCTTTGTGCTCAAGCGCGACGACCTGGCCAGGGCCGAGCAAGCCATGGCGCCCCTGCTGCGCCAGTGGCCCGGGGCGCGCTTCGAGCAGGGCCCTGCCATCGCCCGAATCAGCGCCGTCGGTGCCGGCATGCCCTGCACCCCGGGCACCGCCGCCCGCATGTTCCGCAGCCTGGCCGAAGCGGGCATCAACATCGAGTTGATCGCCACCAGCGAGATCCGCACCAGCTGCGTGGTGGCCGAAGCCGATGGGGTGCGCGCCCTGCGGGCGGTGCACGCCACCTTCAACCTGGGGGGTGCCGTGCTCCACCGGGCCCAGGGCACTGAGGCTCAGGTTACTGAGGCCCAGGGAATGGAGGCCCCCAGCTGATGGGCTGGGCCCGCCCTCGCCTGCCCCTGGCCGTTGCCGCCAGCCTCGATGGGGCGGGATTGGTGCTGCTTGCCGTAGCCATCAACGCCCTGCGCCAGAGCAACCTGGCCAACCAACAGCTGCTGCTGCTGGCCCTGGTGCTGATCTATCTCAGCCTGGGCTGGCTGTTCGGCTCCTACACGCTGCTGAAACAGGCGCGGCTGCGCAGAAGCCGCATGCTTCTGCGGCTCGCCACCACCGCAGGGGCAGCTCTGGTGGCAAGCGCCCTGCTGGGCTGGCTGTTGCGGGCCTCTCCAGCAATCACCCTGCTGCACCGGGGCAGCCTGATTCCGCTGTTCAGCCTGCTGGTGCCCTGGAGCGCCCTTGTGCGCCTGGGCCTGCGTAAGCAGTGGCGCCTGCTCAACACCCAGCCGGCCTGGCAGATCGTGGCGCTGGAGCAGGAGGCCGGGGCCGTTGGCCAGGAATGGCGGCGCGGCCCAAGTGCCCTGCCGATGCCCCTGGTGCTTGAGTTCAGCCCAACGCTCTGGTCCAGCGATCCGCCCAGCTCAGCCATCGCCCTTAGCAGTGGCGTCGTCGCTGAGGCGAATGTGCTGCAGTTTTGCGAAAAAGTGGTGGGCCAGGGCCATCCCGTGATCTCCCTAACTGCCCTGGCGGAACAGTATCTCCAGCGGATTCCGCCCCGCTGGGTGGGCGATCAATGGCTGCTGTTCTCAAGCCGAATCGACGGGGAGCAGAGCAATTTCGAGCAGCAACTCAAACGCTTCGCCGATGTGCTGCTCAGCCTGGTGCTGCTGCTCCTGGCCAGCCCGGTGTTAGTCCTGGCGGCAGGGCTGATCTGGTTGGAGGATGGCGCTGCGGTGATCTACCGCCAGCAACGCACCGGCCTGCTGGGCCAAACCTTCGCCGTGCTCAAACTGCGCTCGATGGTGCCCGAGGCGGAAGGCGAAGACGCCCTCTGGGCCAAGGAAGGGGATGATCGCGTCACCCGGATAGGTCGCTGGCTGCGCAGAACCCGCCTCGACGAACTGCCCCAGCTGATCAATGTGCTCCGGGGTGAAATGAGCCTGATCGGCCCCCGGCCGGAACGACCCGAACTCGAGGTGAAGCTTGAGGCGGAGATTCCCAATTACCGGCTTCGCCACTGGGTGCGCCCAGGCCTGAGCGGCTGGGCCCAGGTGAATATGCCCTACACCTCCAGCGTGGAAGATTCGGAGCTCAAACTCAGCTACGACCTCTTTTATCTCCGCAACGCCAGCCTCTGGCTGGATCTGCTGATCATGGCCAAAACGATCAAAGTTGTCCTCAAAGCCGCCGGGCGCTAAGCCTGCTTGCAGGGGCTAAGCCCTGCCCACCAGCTTCTGGCGCAGGTTTTTGATCTTGTCGCGCAGGTTGGCCGCCTCCTCGAACTCCAGATTCTTGGCGGCCCCCTTCATCTTCTCCTCCAGCTGCTGGATCAGCTCCGGCAGGGCATCGAGCGGCACTTCGTTGTGTTCGGCCTGCTCGGTGGCCTGCTCCAGCTGGTCGTCGTTGAGCCGGCGCGACAGCTCCAAAGAGGCCAGGATCGAATTGCCGGCCCGCTTGCCGGCGGGGGTGGGGGTGATGCCGTGCTTCTGGTTGTAGGCGTGCTGAATCGCGCGGCGGCGCTCCGTTTCCGAGATCGCCCTGGCCATCGAATCGGTGAGGTTGTTGGCGTAGAGCAGGGCCACGCCCTCGATGTGGCGGGCAGCCCGGCCGATGGTCTGGATCAGGGAGCGCTCGGCCCGCAGGAAGCCCTCCTTGTCGGCATCGAGGATCGCCACCAGGGACACCTCGGGCAGGTCGAGGCCCTCCCGCAGCAGGTTCACCCCCACCAACACGTCGTATTCACCATTACGCAGGTCTTGGATGATCTCGATCCGCTCGAGCGAATGGATCTCCGAGTGCAGATAGCGCACCCTCACCCCGTTTTCGGCCAGGTAGTCGGTGAGATCTTCCGCCATCCGCTTGGTGAGGGTGGTCACCAGCACCCGCTCCTGCTTCTCGGCACGGGTGCGGATCTCGCCCAGCAGGTCATCCACCTGACCCTCGGTGGGGCGCACCTCCACGATCGGATCGAGCACGCCGGTGGGCCGGATCACCTGCTGCACCACCTGGCCGTGGCTCTGCTCCATCTCCCAGTTGCCCGGGGTGGCGCTCACGAAGATCGTCTGCTGGGCCTTTTCCCAGAACTCCGAGCCCTTCAGCGGCCGGTTATCGGCAGCTGAAGGCAGACGGAAGCCGTGCTCGATCAGCACCTGTTTGCGCGACTGGTCGCCGTTGTACATGGCCTGCAGCTGGGAGCAGGTGACGTGGCTCTCATCAACCACCAGCAGCCAGTCCTTGGGGAAGTAGTCGATCAGGCACTCCGGCGGCGTGCCCGCTTCGCGGCAGGCCAGGTGGCGGGCGTAGTTCTCCACCCCATTGCAGTAGCCCACCTGCTCGAGCATCTCCAGGTCGTAGGTGGTGCGCTGCTCCAGGCGCTGGGCCTCCAGCAGCCGCCCCTGGCCGTTGAGCAGCTCCAAGCGTTCGCGCAACTCGGTGCGAATCGCCTGGATCGCCTCCCCCAGCCGCTCCTTGGGGGTCACGAAGTGTTTGGCCGGATAGATACTTATGTTTTCCAAGCTCTGCAGGATTTCGCCGGTGGTGGGATCCACGTAGCGGATCGCCTCCACCTCATCGCCGAACAGCTCAATCCGCACCAGCCGGGCTTCATAGGCGGGGCCGATTTCCAGCACATCGCCCCGCACCCGGAAGCGCCCGCGCGAGATCTCCAGGTCGTTGCGGGAGTACTGGTTATTCACCAGCTCCCGCAAAGAGCCGCGCAGGTTGAGGGTCTCACCCACCTGAAATTTCACCGCCGCCTTGAGGTATTCACTGGGAATACCCAGGCCGTAGATGCAGCTGATCGAGGCCACCACGATCACATCGCGGCGCTCAAACAACGAGCGCGTCGCCGAGTGGCGCAGCATGTCGATCTCTTCGTTGATCGATGCTGTTTTGGCGATGTAGGTGTCGGAGACGGGCACATAGGCCTCCGGCTGGTAGTAGTCGTAATAGCTGATGAAATATTCAACGGCATTGTGCGGGAAAAACTCCCGCAGCTCATTGCAGAGCTGGGCCGCCAGGGTTTTGTTATGGGCCAGCACCAGGGCCGGCCGGCCGGTCTGGGCGATCACGTTGGCGATCGTGAAGGTCTTGCCGGTGCCGGTCGCCCCCAGCAGGGTCTGGTAGCGCTCGCCCGCCTCAACCCCGCTCACCAGCCCGGCAATGGCCGTGGGCTGGTCGCCCTTGGGCTCGTAAGGGGCGTGGAGCTGGAATGGAACCATCAGCCCATTCTCGGGCCCTAGCCCATCAGTTGTGACTCAGGCTGCAGGTACGGCCATCAGCAGGCCAGCGGCCCTTGTGAAGTCCACGTCGAGGCCGAGGACCCGCAGGATCACAGCCGACAGCACCGCGTACACAACCCCGCCCAGGATCGCGCTGACCAGGCCGTTCCTGAGCCGAAAGCCCTGGATCAACCAGGCCGCCAGGCCAAACAGGATGACGGTGATGGCCCAGTTGAACAGCAGGCTCACCGGACTGATCAAGCCGCCCAGGCTGGTGACCGCCCAGATCGGACCCAGCACCAGCTTCAGGGGCACGATCAACAGGGTGCCGAGCAAACCGATCACCACGGCCGAGAGCAGGGCAATCGGAAAGCTGCTCACCTCCACGCCGAGGGGCAACCAGGCCACGATCAAGAGCACCACGGCCCGGATTGGCCACTGCAGAAGCCAGATCAGAGAACCCATGACAGGGGGTAGGTGTTTAGGACTTCAGATTAGGCATGGGACCAGGGCCCTCCCCAGGGCATCGCGCAAGCCGCGCACCGCCGCCACCATGGCCAGGGGATCGGAGAGCCGGTTCACGGCCGATCCCACCCCCACGCCGCTGGCACCAGCGGCAATCGCCAGGGGCACGGTGACGGCCGACAGACCGGATGCGCAGAGCACGGGAGTCTGGAAAGGGCTGGTCTGGGAAGGGCTGGCAGCCAGAGCGCGGCTGATGGCGTGGGCCGCGGCGAGGGTGGGGGCAGCCTTCTCGATCAGGCCCAGGCTGCCGGCACTGAAGGGCCTAGCGCTGGTGCCCCCCTCGGTCTGGATGATGTCGGCGCCGGCGGCCACCAACTCAACCGCCAACTGCTCCTGCTGGTCGAGGGGCAGCACGTGGGGCACGGTGACACTCAGCACCACCCCAGCCAGCAGGGCACGGCTGCGGCGGGTGAGCTCGAGCACCTCGGCGGCGTCGAAGATGCGGCCCTGGGGATAGAAGGCGTCGTAGTTGCCGATCTCGACCATGGCGGCCCCGGCGGCCACGGCAGCGGGAAACAGCTCGGGATCCACAGCGCTGACGCAAATCGGCAGCCCACTGGCCCGGGCCGCCAGCTTCACCAGGGCCGGATCACAGGCCACGTCCACCAGATCGCCCCCCCCCTGGCCAGCGGCGCGACTGATCCGCTCCACCGCGGCCGAATCGAAGTTGGTGAGTCCGGCGATCACCTTCAGCAGGCGCCGCTCCGCCAGGGCGGCCTGCAGGGCAACGGGCAGCTGTTCGAAGCGCGACATCGCAGGCATGGGCCCTTGGCTTTGAAATGGTGGGGTGATTCTCCCATCCGGAGCCCCTACGACGCTGCACCCCGGCCCCCACCCCAGCCAGCGCTGGAGCCCCGACCACCTGCGGCTGCACCGGCACCTGCTGCGCCACCCCGGCCTGCTGCCGGCGGGGGCGCCCCTGCTGCTGGCGGTGTCCGGCGGCCAGGACTCGATGGCCCTGCTGGCCCTGCTGCTCGACCTGCGCCGGCTGCACCACTGGACGCTGCTGCTCTGGCACGGCGACCACGGCTGGCGGGCCGAATCGGCCCGCCAGGCCGAGGAACTCGCGGCCTGGTGCCTGCAGCAGGGCCTCAGCCTGGTGGTTGACCGCTGCGGCGAAGGGGGGCCGCCCAGCGAAGGGGGGCCGCCCAGCGAAGCCATGGCCCGCCACTGGCGCTATGGCCAGCTGGAGGCCAGGGCCCGGGCCCTGGGGGCCAGTCACGTGGTGACCGGCCACACCGCCAGCGACCGGGCCGAAACCTTGCTGCTGCACCTGGCCCGCGGCAGCCACCGCCGCGGCCTGGCCAGCCTGCGCAGCCAACGGCCCCTGGCCAAGGGCTCCGACGAATCCCGCGACTCCAGCAGCATCGAGCTGAGCAGGCCGCTGCTGACCTTCTCCCGCAGCGACACCGCCCGCCTCTGCAGCCAACTGGAGCTGCCGGTGTGGCACGACCCGGCCAACCACGACCTCCGCTACAGCCGCAATCGAATTAGGGCCGAGGTGCTGCCGGTGCTCGAAGCTCTCCACCCCGGCGCTGCCCAGCGAATCGGCGCCCAGGCCGAACGACTGGTCAGCGAACTGGAATGCCGCACCGAAATGGTGGATCTGGCCCTGCAAAACCTCAACAGCGCCAGGGGGCCTGGAGCCGCGGCCGCCCTCGAGCGCTTAGGGCTGGTGGCGCTGGCGCCCGCCAACCAGGGGGAACTGCTGCACCGCTGGTTGGAGTGCCAGATCCAGCAGGTGCTGGCGGCCCGGCCCCTCGAGCTGCTGCTGTCGCGGCTGCAGGCCGGCCAGCCCCCGGGCCGGGCCGATCTGGGCGCCGGTTGGCAGCTGCGCTGGGATCAGCGCACACTGTGGCTCCAGCCCGACCCTCCCCAGTGACCGCCTCGCCGGAATCCCTGCAACAGCGCTACGAGGCCATTGAAGGCTTCTACAACGGGCGCCAATGGGACGACGTGGCCAGCCTCAGCGAGGCCCTGCTGGTGGAACTGCCCGACGACCCCAGCCATCCCCTGCGCCAGCGCCTGCAGCTGTTGCTGGGTCACACCTATTGCTACGGCTACCAGGATGCCCAGACGGCCACTGGTTTTTACAGCCGGGTGCTGGCTGCCAGCGAGGAGACGATGCTGCGGGAAATCGCCGAACAGGGCCTGAAGCAATGCATCAACCTGGCCGACATCGCCGTTGCTCCAGCCGAGGTCATACCTGACCAATCCCCGGCGGCAACGGCTTCCACTGCTGCTACGGCTGCCACCCCCTGGATGGAGCAACTGGGCGAGGTGGGGCTGAGCCAAGTGCCCCATCCAGCGCTGGGGCTGGCTGAGCTGGAGCTAACCGAAGCAGAGGTTATTGAGGAACCCGAACTTATCGAGCTGGCCCAAGCCAATCCCAGAACTGCCGAGCCGGTAGACCTGGCCATCTTGCCCCTGGCTGCCAAACCCAGCCCCGAGGAGATCGCCGAGCTCTCCAAGGGGCTGTTGCGGGTCGTTATCCGCTGAGTCCGCTCCGCTGCAAAGTCAAGCCGGGCCTCAGCCCATCGCTGCGGAGCGGCGGCGCCTGGTGCGGCCGGCGGGTTCCGGCTCAAGGTTTGCTGGAGCGGAAACCGGAGCGGGGGCGGCCACTGCAACCGCTACTGCGGTAGCGCTGGGAGTGGCAATGGCAGTGGCAGTAGCGCTGGGGGCGCCGACGGTCGCCAGCTGGCGCTGGGGCGCCGAAGCACGGCCCCCTGAATCGCGCCCACCTGAATCGCGGCCACCCCGGCCCCGGGGCGCCGGACGGCTGTCGCTCTCCCCCTCCGAGCGGCCCTTGTAGGCCGGCGTGCCGGCGGGGGCGGGCTGCACCAGGCAGATGATCAGGGGCTCCACCTGCAACTCGCGGCGCAGGCGGCGCTGCAGGCCCACCTCCACCTCGCGCTGCACGCCGACCCAATCGACATCCGGGGCCTTGCCGCCGGTGTTGCGGCAGAGCTGGCTCCAGCGGTTCTCGAGCACCCAACCGATTTCCCGCTCCGCCCACATCGACAGCTTGCGGGCATCGGCGGCCGTGACCACCCCCCGGATGTTGACCCGGGGCGGGGCCGCCATCACCCCGTCGGTGCTGATCACCGCCAGCAGGGTGATCACCCCATCCTCGGCGAGCTGCTGGCGCTCCTTGAGCACGCGGGCATCGACGATGCCGTTGCGGGAGGCATCGAGCAATTCAATGCCGGCCTTCACCGGATCCCCGGTGCGGATGGAGTCGGGGCTGAGCTCGACCACATCGCCGTTGTCGATGATCAAGATGTTGTCGGCCGGCACGCCCATCGACTGGGCCGTTTTGCTGTGGGCAATGAGCATGCGGTGCTCACCGTGCACCGGCACAAAATATTTGGGCTTGGTGAGGGCCAGCATCAGTTTGTGATCTTCCTGGAAACCGTGGCCGGAAACGTGAATGCCCTCGCCCTTGCCGTAGACCACCTTGGCGCCCAGCATCATCAGCCGGTCGATGGTGTTGACCACCGAGATGGTGTTCCCCGGAATCGGGCTGGCCGAGAAGATGATCGTATCGGTGCTCTTGACCTGCACCTGGGGGTGATCACCGCGGGAGATGCGGCTGAGGGCAGCTAGGGGCTCACCCTGGCTGCCGGTCATCAGCAGCAGGGTTTCCCGATCGGGCAGGTCGCGAATTTGCTTGATCGGCACGAACAGGTCATCGGGGGCGCGCATATAGCCCAACTCCCGCGCCTTGGCAATCACATTGAGCATGGAGCGGCCCAGCAGACCGACCTTGCGGCCATTCTTGATGGCCAGCTCCAGGATCATCGACACCCGGTGAATCGAGCTGGCAAAAGTTGTGATGATCACCCGGCCTTCTGCCTGGGAAATGTGACGATCCAGACAGGGGAACACCGAGCGCTCAGGGGGGCAGAAGCCCGGCACTTCGGCATTGGTGGAATCGCTGAACAGGCACAGCACGCCCTGGTCGCCGTAGTGGGCCAGGCGAGCCATGTCGAAGGTCTCGCCATCCACCGGCGTGTGGTCAAATTTGAAGTCACCGGTGAAGATCACCGTGCCAACAGGAGTGGTGATGGCCAGCGAGAAGCTGTCGGCCATCGAGTGGGTGTTGCGGATGAACTCCACTGAAAAGTGTTGGCCCACCTTCACCACATCGCGGGGCGCAACGGTTTGGAGGATGGTGCGATCCATCACCCCGGCCTCCTCCATCTTGCCGGTGAGCATGGCCAGCGCCAGGCGCGGCCCGTGAATCACGGGGATGGTGAAATTTTTGAGGTGGTGGGCAATGCCACCGATGTGATCTTCGTGACCGTGGGTCACGATCATGCCGCGAATCCGCTTCTGGTTTTCCTTGAGATAGCTGGTATCCGGCATCACCACATTGACGCCATGCATGCCATCACTGGGGAAGGCCAATCCGGCATCCACCAGCATGATGTCGTCGCCATACTCGAACACGCAGGTGTTCTTGCCAATCTCGTGCAGGCCTCCCAGGGGAATTACCCGCAGGTGGGCCTTCTTGGCGCCAGCCTGATTGCCATTTGCCTGGTTGCTGTTTACCTGGTTGCTGTTTACCTGGTTGCGATTTAGCTGGGTGGTGCCGTTGGAGCTCGTCATACGAAAAGAGGGTTAACTGTTAGGAATAACTAAACTAGTCTAAATTGAATTAATCTGAATAAAATTAATCCGAGTTGAATTAATCTAAATAAAACTGGTCTCAAGCCTTGGCGTCATGTAGGACGCAGGGCAGCCAGGGTTTCGGAGAGGCGTTGGCGCACGGCGGCGTTGGCGGAAAGAAGGGGAAGACGGGGAGCACCCACCGGCCAGCCGCAAAGCTCCAGGGCTGCTTTGACGGGGATGGGATTGGTGGTGCAGAAGAGGGCCTTGCACAGCGGCAGCAACTGCTCGTGCAAGGCCCGGGCCCGGGCCTGATCGCCCTCGAAAAAGGCCCGGATCAGGGCGCTGATCTGGGGTCCGGCCAGGTGGCTGGCCACACTCACCACACCCACGGCCCCCACGGCCAGCATCGGCAGGGTGAGGGCATCGTCGCCGCAGTAGATGGCGAGACGGTCGCCACAGCTGGCCCGCAGGGCACTCACCTCCTCGGTGCTGCCACTGGCGGCCTTGAAACTCACCACATTGGGGCAGTCAAGCAAGCGCGCCACGGTGGCTGCCTCCAGGCTGGTGCCGGTGCGGCCCGGAATGTTGTAGAGCATCAAGGGCAGCTCTGGGGCGGCCGCTGCCACGGCCCGGAAATGGGCTTCGAGCCCTTCCTGCGGGGGCTTGTTGTAGTAGGGCACCACCACCAGGGCGCCATCGGCGCCGAGGGCAGCCGCCTCGCGGGTGGCCTCCACCGCCTCGGCGGTGCAGTTGCTGCCGCTGCCGGCGATCAGTTTGGCCCGGCCCGCCAGGGCCCCTTTGACCGTGGCAAACAGGGCGTGCTGCTCGGCCCAACTGAGGGTGGGGGATTCGCCGGTGGTGCCGCACACCACCAGCCCATCGGAGCCCTGGTTCACCAGGTGGGCCGCCAGGCGGGCCGCCAGGGGGAGATCCAGCGCCCCGTCGGCGCTGAATGGGGTCACCATCGCGGTGAGTAGACGTCCGAAGGGGGGAGCTGGGGTCTGGATCGCTTTCAAGGGCCACCCCCGGCCTGGGCCCCTGGAGCTTCGATCAGCAGTTCAGCGATCTGGATGGCATTTAAGGCCGCACCCTTGCGGATCTGGTCCCCACACAGCCAGAGCTCCAGGGCATTGGGCTCACTGAGATCCTGGCGAATGCGTCCCACCGCCACCGGATCGCGACCGGTCACATCCGTGGGCATCGGGAAGCGATTGGCATCGAAGTCGTCCAGCAACTCGACGCCGGGGGCAGCTGCCAGCAGGGCCCGGGCCTCCTCCACCGGGAAGGGCTCGTGAAACTCAATGTTGACGGCTTCGGAGTGGGCCCGCAGCACCGGCACCCGCACACAGGTGGCCGAGAGCCGCAACTCCGGCGTGCCCATGATCTTGCGCGTTTCGTGCAGCATCTTGAGCTCCTCCTCGCAGTAGCCATTGGGCTGCAGCGGCGAGTTGTGCAGAAAGAGGTTGAAGGCCAGGGAGTGGGGCAGCACCTCACTGACGGGCTCGCCCCCATCCAGCACCGTGCGACTGAGGCTGCGCAGCTCCTCCATGGCCCGGGCGCCGGCGCCGCTGGCGCTCTGATAGGTGCTCACCACCACCCGCCTGATCGGCCGGCGGGCATGGAGGGGGGCCAGGGCCAGGCTGAGCAGGATCGTCGTGCAGTTGGGGTTGGCGATGATGCCCCGGTGGCTAAAGGCCGCCTCGGGATTCACCTCCGGCACCACCAGCGGCACCTCCGGATCCATGCGGAAAGCACTGGAGTTGTCGATTACCAGGGCACCAGCCGCAGCCGCCAGCGGCGCCCACTGGCGCGACACCGAGCCACCGGCCGAGGCCAGCACCAGATCGACGCCCTCGAAGGCCGAGGCCTCCACGGGTTGGATGGTGAGCGCACGACCCTGCCAACCCAGGCTCTGGCCGGCGGAGCGGGGCGAGGCCAGGGGCAGCAGCTCGGCCACCCGGAAACGGCGCTGCTCGAGCAGCTGGAGCAACTCCTGGCCCACCGCTCCACTGGCCCCCAAAACGGCCACCCGAAGGGGGCGGTTGGGCAGGCACACGGAGCTGGGTGAAAGGCTGGTCTGGACGGCGGTCAAGGGGGCGGGAACGGGATCGAAAGCTGCTGGTTTATCCGGGATGGACGTGGAGAGGCCCGGATCGGGGCATACAGGGGGGCGGGATGCTGCTGCAAAGCAAGGAGCTGGGATCAAATCCCAACCCTGCAAATGGGCTGAACCGAACTATTTCCTTCTTCTGCGCCTCCCGAACAATAGGCCTACGGGGCTCGGAACGGCCGCTTTCTAGGATCGGGCCCTGCATCGACTTTCCATGAGCTCTGCCGCCGCCCCAGTTGCCAGCCTGTCCGTCAAAGCCAGCCCCCGCCCGGGCAGCCGGATGGCCCTGGAGGTGGCCATCCCCGCAGGCCGCAGCCAGGCCAGCTACGACGCCGCCGTGGAGAAGCTCAGCCGCAGCATCAAGCTGCCCGGTTTCCGCAAGGGCAAGGTGCCCCGCCCGGTGCTGCTGCTGCAGATCGGCCCCCTGCGCATCCGCGCCACCGCCCTGGAAGACCTGGTGGAAGCGGCCTGTCGCGACGCCCTCGAACAGGAGCCCCTGGCGGCGCTCGGCCGGCCGGAGCTGAGTGAAGGGTTTGAGGCCGTCCTGGCGCGCTTTGAGCCCGGCAGCGCCCTCACCATCACCCTCGAACTGGACGTCGAGCCCACCCCCACCCTCAAGGCCACCAAGGGCCTCAAGGCCGAAGCCGAAACGATCAGCTACGACCCCGCCCGCATCGACGAACTGATCGACCAATCCCGCAAGCAGCTGGCCACCCTGGTGCCCGTGGAGGGCCGGCCTGCCGCCAGCGGCGATGTGGCGGTGGTCAGTTTCAGCGGCACCTACCTCGATAGCGGCGAGCCGATCAGTGGTGGCAACAGCGATGCCATGGAGGTGGAACTGGAGGAGGGCCGCATGATCCCGGGCTTCGTGGAGGGCGTGATCGGCATGGCCATCGGCGACGAAAAAACCATCGAGTGCCGCTTCCCCGACAGCTACCAGCAGGAGGAGGCCGCCGGCCGCCAGGCCCGTTTTGAAATCGGTTTGAAGGATCTCAAGTGCCGCGAGCTGCCGGCCCTCGATGACGCCTTCGCCCAGCAGGCCAGCGACAAGGCCACCCTGGCAGAACTGCGGGTAGACCTGGAAATCCGCCTCAAAGACGATGCCGAGCGCCGGGCCAAGGCCAGTCGCCACGACGCCCTGCTCGCCGCCCTAGTGGCGGAGCTCGAGGTGGAGCTACCCGAAACGCTGGTGCAGCAGGAAATTCGCAACCTGTTGGAGCAGACAGCCGGCCAGATCGCCCAGCAGGGCATGGACGTCAAGAAGCTGTTCACCCCCGATCTGGTGCGCAGCCTGATGGACACTTCCCGACCCGAGGCCGAAGAGCGCCTGCGCCGCAGCCTGGCCCTCAAGGCCCTCGCCACTGCCGAGCAGATCGAGTTGGAGGCAGGCGATCTCGAAGCCAAGTTGGAGGAGATCAGCCAAGGCCTCAGCGACCAGACCAACATCGACCCGGAACGGCTGCGGCTAGCCGTCGCCGAAGACCTGCTGCGCGACAAGCTGCTCGACTGGCTCGAAGCCAACAGCACGATCAGCGAGAAGGCCCCCGCCGCCGAGGAAGAGCCAGCTGAGACGACCGACAAGCCCAAGGCCAAAGCCAAGACCAAAGCCAAGGCCGAAACCAAGGCCGAAGCCAAACCCAAGTCAACCGACCAGGAGGATTGATCCCAGCTGCTGCTGCAGAGCCCATAGATTGCTTGCAGGAGCCTTAACCGTGCGTGATCGACGCCACCATTCGCCATCCAGTTCACAGCCACTGGGGCCCCAGTGGCTCGCCGGGGGTGCTGCCCACCGTGGTGGAGCAGTCAGGCAAAGGCGATCGCGCCTTTGACATCTATTCGCGGCTGCTGCGCGAGCGGATCATCTTCCTGGGCACCGGCATCGACGACCAGGTGGCCGATTCCCTAGTGGCCCAGCTGCTTTTCCTAGAAGCGGAAGATCCCCAGAAGGACATCCAGATCTACGTGAACTCCCCGGGTGGCTCGGTGACAGCCGGCCTGGCGATCTACGACACCATGCAGCAGGTTTCCCCCGATGTGGTGACCATCTGCTACGGCCTGGCCGCCTCGATGGGCGCCTTCCTGCTCTCGGGGGGCACCAAGGGCAAACGGCTGGCCCTGCCCAGTGCCCGGATCATGATCCACCAGCCCCTGGGCGGAGCCCAGGGCCAGGCGGTGGACATCGAAATTCAGGCCAAGGAAATCCTCTACCTAAAGGACACCCTCAACCGCCTGATGGCGGAGCACACAGGCCAACCCCTCGAGAAGATCACAGAAGACACTGATCGCGACTATTTCCTTTCACCTGTTGAGGCGGTTGAATACGGCCTGATCGATCAGGTTGTGACCGACTCCAACGCGGTCAAGGCCCCGACTTAACCCTGAAAGATTGGCTGAGGAACCCTGTTCCAAGGTCGATCCTGGACCTAGGACATCCCTGCCAATGCCAAAGTTTGACGCCCACCTCAAGTGCTCGTTCTGCGGCAAATCGCAGGATCAGGTCCGCAAACTTATTGCCGGTCCTGGTGTCTACATCTGCGACGAATGCATAGATCTCTGCAATGAGATCCTGGATGAGGAGCTGGTTGATGGCCAATCCGTCAGCGGTGCCCGCCACACCCCGGAGACCGGCCGCAGCAAGCCTGCGACCAAAAAAATCTCCAAGCCCATCCCCACCCTGGCCGAGGTGCCCAAGCCCCAGGAGATCAAGGCCTTCCTAGACAGCCAAGTGGTGGGCCAGGAAGAGGCCAAAAAGAGTCTGTCGGTAGCCGTTTACAACCACTACAAACGCCTGGCCTGGCAGGGGGATGGCAAGGGCGAAACGGACCAAACCGCCACCCGCCTGCACAAGAGCAACATCCTGCTGATCGGCCCCACCGGCTGTGGCAAGACCCTGCTGGCCCAGACCCTGGCCGAAATGCTCGCGGTGCCCTTTGCGGTGGCCGATGCCACCACCCTCACCGAGGCCGGCTACGTCGGTGAAGACGTGGAGAACATCCTGCTGCGGCTGCTGCAGAAGGCCGATCTGGATGTGGAGCAGGCCCAGCGCGGCATCATTTACATCGACGAGATCGACAAGATCGCCCGCAAGAGCGAAAACCCCTCGATCACCCGCGATGTGTCCGGGGAAGGGGTGCAGCAAGCCCTGTTGAAGATGCTCGAAGGCACCGTGGCCAACGTGCCGCCCCAGGGTGGCCGCAAGCACCCCCATCAAGACTGCATCCAGATCGACACCAGCCAGATCCTGTTCATCTGCGGCGGCGCCTTTGTGGGTCTTGAAGACCTGGTGCAGAAGCGGATGGGTCGCAACTCGATCGGCTTCCTCAGCGCCGATGGCAGCAGCCGGCCACGCATCAATAAGGATCGCCATGCGGCCGAGGTGCTCCGCCACCTCCAACCGGAAGACCTGGTGCGCTACGGGCTGATCCCGGAATTCATCGGTCGCCTGCCGGTGAACGCGGTGCTGGAGCCGCTCGACAACATCGCCCTCGAAGCCATCCTCACCGAACCCCGCGATGCCCTGATCAAGCAGTTCCAGACCCTGCTGGGCATGGACAACGTCGAGCTCGATTTCGAACCCGGAGCCGTCGCAGCCATCGCCATCGAGGCCAACCGCCGCAAGACGGGCGCCCGGGCCCTGCGCGGGATCGTGGAGGAGTTGATGCTGGATCTGATGTACGACCTGCCCTCCCGCACGGACATCAAGAGCTTCACCGTGACCCGCCAGTTGGTGGAGCAGCGCAGCCAGGCCAAGGTGGTGTCCCTCAGCGCCGGCACCATTGAGGAAGCCCCCCAGCAGGCCAGCGCCTGAGCCCAGGCTCTCGCGTCAGGCTGCTGCCCTCCTCGCCAATGCCCGCCGCCGCCCACCTGCAGGTTCCCCGTCAGCACGGTCTGTTTCTGCACCACGGCATCGACCTGGGCGACGGCAGCGTGGCCCATTACCTCGAGGGCCGCGAAATCCTGCGCAGCCCCCTGGCGGAGTTCAGCCGCGGTGAACCCGTGTGTGAGGTGCCCTACCCGGCGGGCAGCTGCTCCCCGGTTGGCGTCACCCTCAGGCGCGCCATGGGACGGCTGGGCGAGCAGAACTACAACCTGCTCTTCAACAACTGCGAGCACTTCGCCCACTGGTGCAAAACCGGCCGGCACCGCAGCGCCCAGGTTGAGAGCTGGCTGCCAGCCGCCGTGTTCAGCGGCGCCCGACTGCTGCTGCGCCAGAACAACCACTTGGAGAAGGGCAAGGAGCTCGCCCTGCGCAGCCTGGCCCAGCTCGACCAGCTGCGGCTCAGCCTGCAGGAGAAGCTCGAAGCCGAGCTGGCCAAGGCGGAGGCGCGCTGGGGCGAGGAACGCTTCGCCGCCCTGCGGCTTGCGGCCCAGAGGCTGGCCGACCAGCTGGCGGAGGTCGAAGAACTGGAAGAGCGGCTGCGGCGCCAGTTCGAACCGGGGGAGGACCGGTAATCTCGAGCAGCGATGTCCAGCTACCAGCCCCTCCACCACAAGTACCGGCCCCAGCGCTTCAAGGAGCTGGTGGGGCAGGAGGCGATCGCCGCCACCCTGACCAACGCCCTGCTCACCGGCCGGATCGCGCCGGCCTACCTGTTCTGCGGCCCCCGCGGCACCGGCAAAACCTCCAGCGCCCGCATCCTGGCGCGCTCGCTCAACTGCATCGGCAGCGAGGCACCCACCCCTGACCCCTGCGGCGTCTGTGAGCTGTGCACCTCCATCGCCGCCGGCGCTGCCCTCGATGTGATCGAAATCGACGCCGCCTCCAACACCGGCGTCGACAACATCCGCGAGCTGATTGAGCGCTCCCGCTTCGCCCCGGTGCAGGCCCGCTGGAAGGTCTACGTGGTGGACGAGTGCCACATGCTCTCCACCGCCGCCTTCAATGCCCTGCTCAAGACGCTGGAGGAGCCGCCGCCACGGGTGGTGTTCGTGCTGGCCACCACCGACCCCCAACGGGTGCTGGCCACGATCCTGAGCCGCTGCCAGCGCTTTGATTTCCGCCGCATTCCCCTGCAGGCCCTCGAACAGCACCTGGGCTGGATCGCCGAGCGCGAGTCGATCGGCATCACCCCCGAGGCCCTGCACGTGGTGGCCCAGCGGGCCCAGGGGGGCCTGCGCGACGCCGAGAGCCTGCTGGACCAGCTCAGCCTGCTGCCAGCTCCAATCGAGGCCACGGCCGTGTGGGAGCTGCTGGGTGCCGTGCCGGAGCAGGAACTGCTGGCCCTGGCCCGGGCCCTGGCCGGGGCCGAGCCCCTGGGGCTGTTGGAGGGCTGCCGGGAGCTGCTGGAACGGGGCCGGGAACCCGGCGCCGTGCTGCAGGGGCTGGTGAGCTTGCTGCGGGATCTGGTGCTGGCAGGCGCCGCCCCCGACCGGCTCGAGCTCACCGGCGTCTCAGCCCAATTTCGCGGCGAACTTCCCGAGCTGGCCCGGACCATCGGCAAGGCCCGGCTGCTGCAGTGGCAGGCCCAGCTCAAGGGCAGCGAGCAGCAGCTGCGCCACAGCGTCAACCCACGCCTCTGGCTGGAGGTGCTGTTGCTGGGCCTGCTGGCCGAAGCGGTGGTTCTCGCCCCGGCCAAACCCGCTGCGGTAAGCCCAGCGCCGGCAACCCCAGCACCAGCAACCCCAGCAGCGGTAACCCCAGCACCGGTCCAGTCCGCTCCGGCGCCCCAGCCAGCTCCAGCCCCCCAGCCAGCGCCCCTGCCCCAAACCCCGGTCCAACCAGACCCAGCGCCCCAACCAGACCCGATACCCCAAGCCACAGCGACCGCTGGGTCGCCAAACCTTGCCGAGCTTTGGCAACAGATCCTGGCGGGCCTGGAGCTGCCCTCCACCCGCATGTTGCTCTCCCAGCAGGCCCAGCTGGTGCGGCTGGATGAGCGTCGAGCCGTGGTGCAGGTGGCCGGCAACTGGATGGCCATGGTGCAGAGCCGTCTACCCCTGCTGGAAACGGCCGTCACCAATGCCCTGGGCAGCCCGCGCCAGCTCTTGCTGGAGGGGGGTGGCGCCCATTCACCGCCGCCAGCCCCCGCCGCCCCAGCGCCCCAACCTGCTGCTAGCCCAGTCCAGAGCCCCGTTCAGGCTCCAGTACAGGCTCCAATCCAGAGCCCAGTCCAGAGCAAGCCTCCCGTCCAGGCAGCACAACCACAACCGGCGGCGGAGCTGAATCCGGCCAGCAAACCCCCACCCCCCATGGCGCCCCTCGATGAGAAAGCCCGGCGCTTGGCCGAGTTTTTCAACGGCGAAGTGGTTGATCTAGATGGGCCCCTCGAAGGAATAGGCCCAGACGACGCCGCTGCTTGAGGATCAGGGCTTGGGGATCAGGCCGTGAAAATCAGGCAGCCGCCGGATCCTCAAGCGCAGGCTCCTCCTCTTCGCCGAGGTGCATGGTCTTGGCCCACACCAGGGTCTTGGGCCTCAGGGCCATGCGCAGGCTGGTCCAGGGAATAACCACAAACCAATGGCCCATATAGGCAATGCCCAGGGCCAGGTTCCAGGGATTCATCGCCGGCAGGGCCGGGCCTTCCCGGGGTCGGCTACAGCCGGCCATGATCGCGCCCCCGGAGAGCCCGAAGGCCACAAAGGAGAGGGGCCAGAGGGTGGGCGGGGTGCGGGTGATCGCCGCACCGAAGAGGTCGGCGATCGCCACCACCGGCAGGCCGTACTGGAGCAGGAAAAAGCAAACCAAATCGAGCTTTTGTACCCCACTGAGCCGCTCCGAAAGCAGGCCCGGGAGGTAGTCGAAAAATCGTTGCAGGCCCCCTTCGGCCCAGCGCTGGCGCTGGCGCCAGAGGGCAGCCAGGCCGAGCACCGCCTCCTCCTGCACGGGCGGATCCCAGAGCAGCCCGATCGGCTCGCCCTCAAGCAGCAAGCGGAAACTGAGATCCAGGTCGTCGGTGACCGTCGCCTCGTTGAAGCCCCCACTCCTGAGCAGGGCATCCCGGCGCAGCAGCTGGCCGTTGCCCCGCAGTTCCACGATCCCACCTGCCGCCAGCCGGCCCTGCTGGATCACCGCATCGAGGGCCATCTCCATGGCCTGGGCCCGGGTGAGCCAGTTGACACTGGCATTGACCTCGGCCTTGCGCAGCTGGACGGCCGACCAGCCGCCTGTTTCAGCAAAGGGGATCAGCCGCTCCAGGGTGTCGCTCTGGAGATCGGCATCGGCATCGAGCACAAACATCCAGCGGCCCTGCAACTGCTGCAACACCAGGTTGAGGGCCCCCGACTTGCCGCCGCCGGCATCGGCTTCCCGCCGCAACACCTGCAGGAAGGGATACCGCTGCTGAAGCTCGGCCAGCAGCTGGGGAGTGCGGTCGCGGCTGGCGTCGTCAATCACCCAAAGCCGAAGCTGCCCTTGCGGATAACTCAGCTGGGCAATGCGCTCCACCAGCCTGCCGATCACGGCCTGTTCATCGCGGGCCGCCACCACCACATCCACCGCCGGCAGCGGGGCCGGCGGCAAGGCCGAGGCCGGGGTGGGGGTGTAGGGGCGGAAAGCCTGCAGCAGCAGGGTGCGGAGGCTGTAGCCACCCAGCACCACGGCCAGGATGAGGGCTGGGATCAACCGCAGGGGTTCGGGCAGCCAGTGGGGGGCTAGCCCGGCCCCGCCACAGGCGACCAGGAACAGCCCCGACTTGCGACGACGGTGATCGGTGGAACTGCCACCCGCAGCCATGGCGATCCCAGAAGTGGGTGAATCCTAGGGGGAACCGGCCGCAGACCCTGGGTCCCTGGGCAGGGCGACCAGGGGCTCCAGGCTGGTGCCTGGGTAGTAGTGCCCAAGGATTTGCGCCAGGCTCCAGCCCCTGCGGGCCAGATCGATGGCGCCCGCCTGGGACAACCCGGCGCCGTGGCCAAAACCGCCCCCATCAAATCGCCAGCGACCCGAACCTTCCTGACGCAGCACAAACAGGGTGCTGGGCAACTGGCGCAAATTGCGGCGAATGGCATCGCGCCTCAGCACGACGCTCTGGGGCTCTCCGGCCGGGCCCCTGGCGTCGATGGCCAGGGCCAGCACCCGGCCACTGGGGCCCCGCTCCAGCACGGTCAAGCGGGTTGGGGTGCCGAGCTGGGGGGCCGTCTTGGCCAGGGCCCGCTGGATCTGGGCCCCATCCAGCAGGCGGGTCCAGCGGAAGCGGGGGTGATCGAAGCCATAGGCCCGGGAGGTGGCTGCCAGGGCAGCCGCCACCCCGGCCGGCTCCAGGGGCAGGGTCACCTTGGCCTGGATAGCCCCGGGGCCATCCACCCAGGGCCGCAGATAGGGGAGGGCGGAACCACTCCACACCTCCTCGAAACCGGCCGAAATGCCCCCATTGGTGGCGTGATACACCCCATGAATCGGCGCCCCCTGCCAGGCCAACACCTGGTGGCGGGTCACCCCGATCGCCCGGCGCACCGCCGGCCCCGCCTGGCGGGGATCGGCATACACCTGGCACTGGGTGTCGGCGCAGAGGTGGTAGCCATCCACCGCAAAGCGCCCCTGGTTGCGCAGGGCCCAGGTGCGGGCCAGCACCGCCTGGGCCGCGAGGGCGGCCGGCGGGGCCCCTGCACCGATCTCATGGGGCACCACGCCCAGCAGATAGCGCTCCAGGGGCACCTCCTCCACCAGGGTCCAGCTGCCGTAGGCATCGCCCTGCAGCCGGAAGGGCCCGGCGAACACCCCTCCCTGCCAGCGCAACCCGCCGGGCGCCTCCAGCCGCAGGGGGCCCTCGAGCAGCACGGCGCCCCTGCCGGGCCGGCGTAATTCCAATGCCAGGCGCTGGCGCTGGACCTGCTCCAGCCGCCGCGGCGTCACCCCCGCCGGAACCGGCGCCTCCAGCGCGGCCCACACCTCCCACTCGGCCGGATGGGCAATCACCACCTCCGCCCCGGCCTGGCGCCAGCGGGCGGCAGCCTCCTCGGCACTTTCATGGCTGGCGAAGGGGCCCCACACCTGGCGCCGCAGGGTGAGGGGTTCGGCCAGGGGAACGGAACGCCACTGGAGCAGGAACTCCGGGGCGGCAAACCGCTCGCCCCTGGAGGTCTCCAGCCGCAGGTTGCCTGTGGCACTGCGCAGTCGCAGGGGTGTAGGCGGCTGGAGCTGGGCCGCCAGGGCAACCCAGAGCACGGGCGCAGCGGCGGAGACGGGCGGTGGCGGCGGCACCTGCCAATGCAGGGCTGCCGCCTTCAGGGATGCCGCGTTACACCCCCCGCTCAACAACAGCGCACTGGCCCAGATCCCTGCTTGCAGCACTGGTGGGGCCGGGGGGAGGGGGAACCGGAACATCGCAGCAGGCGGGTGGCTTGGAGGAGGGTGGGGCCACGTCGTACTCTGCTTGTTTGTGCCCGCCGCGACGCGAGACATGCCGAAGCTCAAGACCCGCAAAGCGGCCGCCAAGCGGTTCAAGGCCACCGGCACCGGCAAGTTCATGCGTCGCCGGGCCTTCCGCAGCCACCTGCTCGATCACAAGAGCCCGAAACGCAAGCGTTATCTGGGCACTATGGCGCTGGTTGACGAGCGTGATGCGGACAACGTCAGCGCCATGCTCCCCTACGCCTGACGGGGTTTTGGCCCCAACTCTTTAACTTTTTCTTTCCTGATTCACCCCTGATTCACCGCCATGTCACGCGTCAAGAGGGGCAACGTTGCCCGCAAACGCCGTAACAAAGTTCTGCGCCTAGCCCGGGGCTTCCGCGGTGGCAACGGCTCCCTCTTCCGCACCGCCAACCAGCGGGTGATGAAGGCGCTGTGTAACGCCTATCGGGATCGCCGTCGCCGTAAGCGCGACTTCCGCCGCCTCTGGATCGCCCGGATCAACGCCGCGGCCCGCCTCAACGGCCTCACCTACAGCCGTCTGCTCGGTGGCCTCAAAAGAGCTGACGTGCGCTTGAACCGCAAGATGCTGGCCCAGCTGGCCGTGGTTGACCCGGCCAGCTTCAGCAGCGTGGTGGGTGCCGCCCAAACCTGAAATCCCCTGGTAGGTCCCCTTGGACGCCCTCCTTCCGCAGACCTACCTGATTGGGCTGATCGTTCTTCTGGGCGTGGCCGCCGTAGTGGTTGGGCGCCAGCTCTGGCGGGTGCGCGCCGATGAGGTCACCCTGGCCAAATTGGAGCAGAAGGATGGCAACCAGCCCTCCGATGCAGCCACCCTCTATGAGCTGGGCTCGGTGCAGTTGCGCAAGCGCCTGTATGGCCAGGCCGCCGAATCGCTCAAGCAGGCCCTGAAAAAAGCCGAGGCCGCCAAGGAGCCCGCCGAAGCCCAGGCCGTGATTGAGAACGCCCTGGGCTTTGCCCTGGCCGCCCAGAACAACTACAAGAGCGCCATCCGCCACTACCGCCTGGCGCTCGCCGCCAAACCTGCCTACCCGGTTGCCCTCAACAACCTGGCCTACGCCCTCGAGAAGCAACTGAAGCTCGAGGAGGCCAAAGAGGCCTATGAGCAGGTGATGGCCCTCGATGCCAGCAACAAAACCGCCCTCAAACGGCTCAAATTGCTGGCCCGTAAGGCCGGATTGGACCAGAGCGCCTAAATCCAGCTCTTCACAGCCCGCCAGCAGCTGGACTGGAGCCCAGGGGCTTCAGATCCAAGCGGCCCCCGGGGTTGGTGAGCCGGGGCGACTGCCAGCCGGATAGCTGCAGCCCCTCCAGCCCCGAGAAGACGCCACCCATCTCCAGGCCCGCCACCTCGCACTGGCAGAGCATCACCAGATCGAGCTGGTCAGACTCGGCGTTCAGGTTGCCCTGCACCGGGGTTGTGACCCCGCCGAGGGTGAGTTCTCCGCGCAGGTCAATCATCTGCCCCATCGGCGTCACGCTGGCCAGCCGCAGCTCGGCCGGGATGCTCTGGCTGGGGCCGCTCTGGCCGATGCCAAAGGATTGGTACCCGCCACTCCAGGTGCGGGCCATCTGGGTGGCCAGCAGCTGGGCGCGGGCCACGGGCTCGAAGGTTTCGGCTCCGACGGAGCCAACCGCCAAGGGGGTGGACGCCCCTGCCGGCGAGGCCACCAGGGCCAGCAGGGCCAAGGGGGCAGCGGCAAGCCAGGGGAGCGGGCGAAGAATGGCCAGGGACACGGTGGGAGGAACCAGCTAGTGGGAGGCTAGGACCGTTGCCAAGCTTCGGCCCTGCTCCGTGGTCACCACCGCCGCCCCCACCCCTGCCCCCAGCGACCCGCTGGTGATTGCTGGCCGCAGTTTCAGCAGCCGCCTGATGACCGGCACCGGCAAATACCCCAGCCTCGAGGCGATGCAGGCCAGCCTTAGTGCCAGTGCCTGCGAAATCGTCACCGTGGCGGTGCGGCGGGTCCAGAGCCGGGCTGCCGGCCATGGGGGCCTGATCGAGGCCATCGACTGGACCCGCATCTGGATGCTGCCCAATACGGCCGGCTGCGCCACTGCAGAGGAGGCAGTGCGGGTGGCACGGCTGGGCAGGGAATTGGCCAAGCTCGCCGGCCAGGAGGACAACACCTTCGTGAAGCTGGAGGTGATCCCCGACACCAAACATCTGCTGCCCGATCCCTTCGGCACCCTGGAGGCCGCCGAGCAATTGGTGAAGGAAGGCTTCACAGTGTTGCCCTACATAAATGCCGATCCGCTGCTCGCCAAACGGATGGAGGAGGTGGGCTGCGCCACCGTGATGCCGCTGGGCTCGCCGATCGGTTCCGGCCAGGGCATTCGCAACGCCGCCAACATCGCCCTGATCATCGAAAACGCCCGGGTGCCAGTGGTGGTTGACGCCGGCATCGGCGTGCCCAGCGAGGCCGCCCAGGCGATGGAAATGGGCGCCGATGCCCTGCTAATCAACAGCGCCATCGCCCTGGCTGGCAATCCGGTGGTGATGGCCAGGGCCATGGCCCTGGCTACGGAAGCTGGACGCAGCGCCTTCCATGCCGGACGCCTGCCGATCAGAGCTGAGGCCAGGGCCAGCTCCCCGGGAACCGGCCTGGTGGGCAGCTGAAGCAGGCCTGGCCAGTCCGACGCCGAACGCCTGTAGTAGCTTGCCCAGCGGAGCATCTGCTCGACCTGCGGGGGTCTGGGTTTTTTCAGAATGGGGGTTGGGATGAAGGTCTTCGTTCTGGGTGGCGACGGCTTCTGCGGTTGGCCCTGCGCGGTGAACCTGGCGGATGCGGGCCACGAGGTGGTCATCGTCGACAACCTCAGCCGCCGCAAGATCGACATCGATCTGGAGGTGGAGTCGCTCACCCCGATCGCCACCATGGGTGAGCGGCTGCGGGCCTGGGAGCAGGTGGGCGGTAAGCCGATGAGCTTCCTCCACCTCGACCTGGCCCATGAGTACCAGCGTCTGGTAGATCTCCTTCTGGCGGAGCGTCCTGATGCAGTCGTCCACTTCGCCGAGCAGCGGGCCGCGCCCTACTCAATGAAGAGCAGCGCCACCAAGCGCTACACGGTCGACAACAACGTCAACGGCACCCACAACCTGCTCGCCGCGATCGTGGAGAGCGGCCTCGACATCCACATCGTCCACCTGGGCACGATGGGCGTCTACGGCTACGGCTCCCACCGCGGCGCCACCATCCCCGAGGGTTACCTCAAGGTGGAGGTGCCCCAGCCCGACGGCAGCCGCTTTGAGGAGGAGATCCTGCACCCGGCCAGTCCGGGCAGCGTCTATCACATGACCAAGACGCTCGACCAGTTGCTCTTCCTCTACTACAACAAAAACGACCGGGTCCGCATCACCGACCTGCACCAAGGCATCGTCTGGGGCACCAACACCGAGGCCACCGAGCGGGACCCGCGGCTCACCAACCGCTTCGACTACGACGGTGACTACGGCACCGTGCTCAACCGCTTCCTGATGCAGGCGGCGATCGGCTATCCGCTCACCGTGCATGGCACCGGCGGCCAGACCCGCGCCTTCATCCACATCCGCGACTCGGTCAAGTGCGTCCAACTGGCCCTGGAAAACCCCCCTGACCGGGGCGAGCGCGTCAAGATCTTCAACCAGATGACCGAGAGCCACCAGGTGGGCGAACTGGCCCGCAAGGTGGCCGCCCTCACCGGCGCCGAGATCAACTACCTGCCCAACCCCCGCAACGAGGCCGTTGAGAACGACCTGATCGTGGACAACCGCTGCTTCATCGAGCTGGGCCTCAACCCCACCACCCTCGATGACGGCCTGCTGGCCGAGGTGGTGGATGTGGCCCGCCGCTGGGCCGACCGCTGCGACCGCAGCCGCATCCCCTGCATCTCGGCCTGGACCCGCACCCAGGCCCAGGCGATTCAAATGGCCTGAGGCGGGACCTGAACCCTTGAAAATCGCCTTCTTCACCGAAACCTTCCTGCCCAAGGTCGACGGGATCGTCACCCGGCTAACCAAGACGGTTCAGCACCTGGTGGCGGCCGGCGACGAGGTGTTGATCTTCTGCCCGGAGGGCGCGCCTTCCAGATACATGGGGGCCAGGGTGGTGGGGGTGCCGGCCATGCCGCTGCCCCTCTACCCCGAGCTCAAGCTGGCCCTGCCGCGGCCCGCGGTGGCCGAAGCCCTCGACCTCTTCCAACCCGACCTGGTGCACGTGGTCAACCCGGCAGTGCTGGGCCTGGGCGGCATCTGGCTGGCCAAAACCAAGGCCTACCCGCTGGTGGCCAGCTACCACACCCACCTGCCCAAATACCTGGAGCACTACGGCATGGGCATGCTCGAGCCCCTGCTGTGGGAATTGCTCAAAGCCGCCCACAACCAGGCCCGGCTCAACCTCTGCACCTCAACGGCGATGGTGCAGGAACTGAGTGAAAAGGGCATCCAAAACACCGCCCTCTGGCAGCGCGGTGTGGATACGGAGCTGTTCAGACCCTCCCTGCGTTCCCAGGCCATGCGGGAGCGGCTGCTCAACGGCCACAGCGACACCGACAAATTGCTGCTCTACATCGGCCGGCTGTCGGCCGAAAAGCAGATCGAGCGGATCCGGCCCGTGCTCGATGCCCTGCCGGAGGCCCGGCTGGCCCTGGTGGGGGACGGGCCCTATCGCCAGCAACTCGAGAAGGTCTTTGCCGGCACCCCCACCCACTTTGTGGGTTACCTGGCCGGAGAAGAGCTGGCCTCGGCCTATGCCAGCGGCGACGCCTTTCTGTTCCCCTCCAGCACCGAAACCCTGGGCCTGGTGCTGCTCGAAGCGATGGCAGCCGGCTGCCCTGTGGTTGGCGCCAACCGCGGTGGCATCCCCGACATCGTCAGCGATGGGTTGAACGGCTGCCTCTACGAACCAGACCAGGAGGGCAGCCTGGCCGCGGCCGTCGAGCGCCTGCTGGGCGATGCCAGCCAGCGGGCCCAGCTGCGCCAGAACGCTCGCCAGGAAGCGGAGCGCTGGGGCTGGGCTGGCGCCACCGAGCAACTGCGCGGCTACTACAAACGCCTGCTGGCCCATCCCGAGCTGCAGCTGGTCGCCTAAGTCAGGGGCGGGCGGGGGCAGCGGCCAGAGCGCCCCGAAACCAGGTGGTCATCAGCGCCTTCACCATTGGTGCTGCCACGGTGCCGCCATAGCCCCCAGAGTTTTCGCCGAAGGCGATGATCACCAGGGTGGGCTTTCCAGCTGGGGCATAGCCCCCAAACCAGGCATGGTCGGGCCGGGGTGGATCCTCACCGGTGCCGGTCTTACCAGCCACGGCCGGCAGGTTGGGGTCGTTGAGCAGGGTGGCGGTGCCGTTGGTCACCACCTGACGCAGGCCGTCGCGCAGGATTTTCAAGGTGGCCGGCTTGAGCCCGATCCAGGTGCGCTCGGTGGGGCGCTCCACCAGGTGGGGTGTCACCAGCCAGCCCCCATTGGCCACCGCGGCATAGAGCCGGGCCATCTGGATCGGTGTCACCTGCAGGGCCCCCTGGCCGATGGCCGAGGTGATTGTGTCCACGGGCGTCCATTCCTCCCCCAGCGCCTCCCTTTTCCAGGCCTGGTCACCCAGCAGGCCCGGCGTTTCCTCCCCCTTCAACTCGATGCCGGTGACCTGGCCGTAGCCCATCCGGCGGGCGGCCTTGAACAGCTCATCGGGGCCCACCTTGAGCCCCACCTGGTAGTAGAAGGTGTTGCTGCTCACCGCCAGGGCAAGGGGAAAGCCGATCGCCCCGTGGGCGCCATGGTCGCCGTAGCAGAGGCCCGCGTAGCAGAACGAGTTCATCGTCATCACCTTCGAGTCGGCCGCATAGAGGCCCGATTCAAGGCCCGCGATGGTGGTGACGATCTTGAAGGTGCTTGCCGGGGGGAAGCCCTGGAAGGCGCGATTGAGCAGGGGGGCATCCGGGGTGTTGAGGCTGGCCCACTGGCTCGTGCTCGGAGCGGGGGAAAACACATTGGGATCAAACGTGGGCCGACTGGCGAGGGCCCGGATGGCTCCGGTCTGGGGATCGAGGGCCACGATCGCCCCCTTGCGAACCCCATCGAGGGCCCGCTCCGCCGCCTGCTGCAAATCCAGATCCAGGGTGAGGCGTAGGTCCTTCCCCGCCCTGGCGGGTTTTTCGCCCAGGATTCGCTGCACCTCACCTGCCGCATTGACCTCCACCTGCTGGCCGCCCCACTCGCCCCGCAGGTGGCCCTCGAATTGCTTCTCGACGCCACTGCGGCCCACTCGATCGCGGATTCGGTAGCCCTTGGGCTGGAGCTGGTCGTATTCCTCCTCGGTGATGCCGCTGGTGTAGCCGAGCACGTGGGCCGCCAGTCGACCGTGGGGATAGCTGCGCAGGATGTCCACATCCACCTCGGCGCCGGTCAGGCCGGCGGCCTGCTCCTTGAAGCGCAGCACCTGCTCAGAGCTGAGCCCCCTGGCCAACTCAATCCGAAATCCCTCCGCATTGGCACCGCTGCGACGCTTGGCATCCAACTCGCCAGCCCCCACTGCCAGCACCGCCGCCAGCCGATCCCGCAGGGCGGGCCACTGGGTCTCGCCCACCTCCCGGGGCTGGATGTAGAGGTTGTAGGTGAGGCGGCTGCTGGCCAGCACCTGGCCATGGCGATCCAACAGCCGGCCCCGGATCGGATTACGGGGCATCAGCCGGATTCGATTTTCATCGGCCCTGGCCCGATTCTCAGCGCCGTGCACCAGCTGCAGCCAGGCCAGCCGCGCCACCATCGCCCCGCTGAACAGCAGCACCACCGCCAGCAACCAGGCGGGCTGCCGGCCGATGCCGCAATGGCGCGAAGCCCCTGGACCAAAGGCCATGGTCAGTCGGATTCGAGCCGCTGCTCCAGCAGCTCCAGCCGCTCAGCTATGCGGGCCAGACCCTGTTGCAACTCCAGGGCGTCCTGGGGATCAGCCGCTTCGGCCGCCACGTCGTGCACCTCCACCTTCATCACGGGATTGCCCAGGCCGGGGCTGACCCGGTCCAACCCCTGGCGCAGCTGACTCGCGGCCGGTTCCCCCTCCTGGCGCAGGCTGCCGAGCGGATCCTCTGAGCGGCCATCAAAGGCAGCCAGCACCGCCTGGGGACCGCCCTTGCGAGCGCGGTCAACCACCGCCAGGCCGACGGGCAATAGGTCCTGCATCAGGGTGAGCCGCAGGGCATCAAATGGGTCAGTGGCCATTGCGGCAGTCCTGGCTCAAGATTGCCAGTCTGACCTGCCTGGGGCCCCGGATCAGGGGGCTAGGCGCTGGATGCCCGGATTGACGATCACCTGGCGACAATTTTGCTGACTGCCCCACCACCAACCCCCAGCCACCGCAATCACCAGCAAGGAGGCCAGGGGCACCAGAGCCTGGCGGGTCACATCGAGGGAAATCCACTCCATCCAGGCGAGCCAGCTGCGCTCCCGGTCGAAGCGCCGCCGGGCCTTGTGCTCCTCATTCAGGCGCCGCTTCAGGGCCCGGGCCACCCAGCGTTCAAAGGACTGCTTCTTGGTAACCGCCATCTTGCGCTCCACCTCGAGCAGCTGGCCGGCGGTGAGCTCGGGATTGAACGTGCTGATCAGCTCCAAACTCTTGATGAACATCTCCACGGCCCCATCCTTGGCATCGCGCTCGTCCTTATCGAGCAGATCCCAGTTGACTTCGGGGTAGAACCGGGCCCGGTTGGTGAGGATCTGCTCCTCCATTAACTGGCCGGGCTCCCGCAACCAACGGTCGGTATTGGCATCGAAGCGGCGCCAATAGAGAAAGGGGTTGAGGTAGACGGTCTTAGACCCGAACTGGATGCTGTCCTGCTGCAGCCTGCGCTGCCTGTCGGAATCAGGGGTTGTCGAGCCGGAGGGCACGGTGGCAGCAGTCACAACGGCAGGGCTGGGAGCCGATGGTATCGAAGCTGCGGGGCCGGGGCTACTCCCACTCGATCGTGCCGGGGGGCTTGCTGGTGATGTCGAGCACCACCCGGTTGACACCCTTGACCTCGTTGACGATGCGGTTGGAGATCGTCTCCAGCAGGTCGTAGGGCAAACGCGACCAGTCAGCCGTCATGCCGTCTTCCGAGGAGACGCAGCGCACCACGATCGGGAAGGCATAGGTGCGCTTGTCGCCCATCACCCCCACGCTGCGCACCGGCAGCAGCACGGCAAAGGCCTGCCAGATCTCGTTATAAAGGCCGGCCTCACTCACTTCCTCGCGCACGATCAGATCGGCATCGCGCAGGATATTGAGCTTCTCGCTGGTGACCTCTCCCAGGATGCGGATCGCCAGGCCCGGCCCGGGGAAGGGGTGACGACCCACGATCTCCTGGGGCAGGCCCAGGCTGCGGCCCACCTTGCGCACTTCGTCCTTGAACAGGCGGCGCAGGGGCTCCACCAGCTTGAACTGGAGATCCTTGGGCAGGCCGCCCACGTTGTGGTGGCTCTTGATCTTCACCGCCACCCGCTCGCCGGTTTTGGGATCGATGCCCGTGCCGGCACTTTCGATCACGTCGGGATAGAGGGTGCCCTGGGCCAGGTAGTCGAAAGGGCCGAGCCGCTTGCTCTCCTCTTCGAACACCCGGATGAATTCCGTGCCGATCAGCTTGCGCTTCTCCTCCGGGTCGGTGATGCCATCGAGCTTGTTGATGAACCGCTCCCGGGCATTGATGTATTCCACATTGATGTGGAAGCGCTTGTCGAAAAACTCCACCAGAAACTCAGGCTCCCCTTTGCGCATGAAGCCCTGGTCGATAAACATGCAGGTGAGCTGGTCACCAATCGCCTTGTGCAGCAAAAAGGCGAGGGTGGAGGAATCAACGCCTCCCGAGAGAGCCAGCAAGACCTTCTTATCGCCCACCTGGGCGCGCACGTCGGCCACGGCCTCGTCGATGAAGGCGGCGGTGGTCCAGTCGGCCTCACAGCCGCAGATGTGGTAGACGAAATTGCGGATCAGGGCCATTCCGCAGCTGGAGTGCACCACCTCGGGATGGAACTGCACGCCGTAGAGGCGCCGCTGGTGGTCGGCAACGGCCGCTTCCGGGGTGTTGTCGGTGTGGGCCAGACGCGCAAAGCCATCCGGCAGGCGCTGCACCGAATCGCCATGGCTCATCCACATCGTGGAGCCCGATTCCACGTTGGTGAGCAGGTCGATCGGGTCGTCCACGTGCAATGGCGCCTTGCCGTATTCGGCCCGACCGGCGGCCACCACCGCCCCGCCCAGCTGCTGCACCATCAACTGCATGCCGTAGCAAACCCCCAGCACCGGAATGCCCAGCCCCCAGATGGCCGGATCACACACCGGCGCCCCGGCCTCGTACACGGAATTGGGGCCGCCGCTGAGGATGATGCCCTTGGGCGCCAGGGCCGCCAGCTCCTCGGCGCTGGTGGTGTAAGCCATCACCAGGGAGAACACCTCGGTTTCCCGCACCCGCCGGGCGATCAGCTCGGAATACTGGGAACCGAAATCCAGGATCACGATCGCCGGGTACCGGCTCGACTGGGAGGTGGCGTCTATCTGGGGCGACAAGTTGATCTGGGGCGACAGGGCGGTGGGGGATGCGACTTGGGACATTAACAGCGCTAGGCCCGGGGCATTCGGGCCAGCCTAGGGGCGGCTGCCTAACTAGGGCCGCACTCCCATGGCCATGAGCTGCTCCAGGCCCGCGGGCCCAGCGGCGCAGATCCGGCGGGAACGGTCAAAGAGCACCGCCCCCACCGCCATCTGCTCCTGGCCGTAGCGGGCCAGATAGGCCAGGCTGCGCCGCTCCACCGCCGCCGCGATGTGCTGGCGCAGCTGCTCAGCCCTGGGGCCATCGAGCCGATCCAGCTGGGCCAGCGCCTCCTCCACCGTCGGGGCATCGTGCAGGGCCTGCAGCGCGGCACCCCCCAGGCCCGCCAGGGCTGCCAGCGCCGTGAGCACCTCGGCCCGGCCATCGGCCAGGTGGTGGTGGGTATGGAAAATCCCCCCGGCCAACTTGATCAACTTGCCCTGGTAGCCAAACAGCAGCAAGCGCTGAACGCCGGCCTCCGCTGCCGCCACCAGCAGGGGCCCAAGCCAGTTGCCGGCCTTCAGCAGCAGCTGGGGCGGCACCCCCAGCTGCTGGGCCAGGTCCAGCCCATTGGCGCCGATCACCAGCACCAGAGCGCCGCCAAAATCCTCGGCCCCGCAGCGCTCACGCAGCTCGGCCAAGGCCAGGCCCAGCTGATCTGGGGCCGCACTGCGCTGCACCTCGGCCTGGGTACCGATCAGGGCCAGCCCGTCCACCACCCCAAAGGCGGCGTTGCTGGTGCGCTCGGCCAAGCGCCGCCCCTGGGGGATCACCACCACCAGCTCGAGGCAACGGCCCTCGGGCAGCAGGGGCCGGAGATTGCACTCCAGCAGCTGGCGGGCATAGGCCGACAGGCAGGGCTCGCCGCTGGCCTGCAGCACCCCCACCCCCTCGCCGGCCCGCAGCTCAAGCCAATCGCCAGGGCCCTGCCGCCACCGCAGCAATACCCACAGAGCCAGGCCCCGGGTGAGATCGAGCACCTCCGGCCCCGGATCGCAGTGGGCCATGGCCAGCACCCAGCCATCGGCCAGGGGGGCGGCCGCTTCCACCGGCACCAAAGCGGGCGGAGGCCCGTCCTCCGGGTTGGAGTTGTTGGGATCGAGCCAAAGGGGCTGGAGCCGCTGCCAGGGCTCAGCCCGCAGGGTCAGCAGGGCCGCCCGCGCCGCCGCCGTCAGCCAAACCGGCACGGTGTAGCCCTGGGGCTGGGTCGGCTGGGCCACGGGGGAGGACAGGGGCGGGACTGTTTTTTATGGTGGTGGATTGGGCGGCCCGATGCCGCCAGCCCTACCTCCCTAACCATGCAGGACAAACTCAGCCTGATGATCCCCGGCCCCACCCCGGTGCCGGAAACCGTCCTGCAGGCGATGGGCCGCCACCCGATCGGCCACCGCAGCGCCGACTTTCAGAAGATCGTCAAGCGCACCACCAAGCAGCTGCAGTGGCTGCACCAAACCACTGGCGATGTGCTGGCCATCACCGGCAGCGGCACCGCGGCTATGGAGGCCGGGATCATCAACGTGCTCAGCAAGGGCGAGAAGGTGCTCTGCGGCGACAACGGCAAGTTTGGGGAGCGCTGGGTGAAGCTGGCCAGGGCCTATGGCCTCGACGTACAGGTAATCCAGGCCGAGTGGGGCCAGCCCCTCGATCCCGAGGCCTTCCGCACCGCCTTGGAAGCGGACACGGCCAAGGCGATCAAGGCCGTGATCCTCACCCACTCGGAAACCTCCACGGGAGTGATCAACGATCTGGAAACGATCGCCAAACACGCCCGTGCCCACGGCACCGCCCTCACCATTGCCGACTGCGTCACCAGCCTCGGCGCCTGCAACGTGCCGATGGATGAGTGGGGCCTCGATGTGATCGGCTCCGGCTCCCAGAAGGGCTACATGATGCCGCCGGGTCTGGCCTTCGTGGCAATGAGCGAGCGGGCTTGGGAGGCCTATGGGCGCTCCGACCTGCCCAAGTTCTATCTGGATCTGGGCAAATACCGGAAATCGGCCCGGGCCGACAGCAACCCCTTCACCCCGGCCATCAACCTCTACTTCGCCCTCGAGGCGGCCCTGGAGATGATGCAGGCCGAGGGCCTGGAGGCGATCTTTGCCCGCCATGCCCGCCACCGCGCCGCCGCCCAGGCCGGAATGGAGGCCATGGGCCTGCCCCTCTATGCGGCAGAGGGCCATGGCAGCCCCGCCATCACCGCGGTAGCCCCCGAGGGCATCGACGCGGAGGCCCTGCGCAAGGCGGTCAAGGAGAAGTTCGACATCCTGCTGGCCGGCGGCCAGGACCACCTCAAAGGCAAGGTGTTCCGCATCGGCCACCTGGGCTTTGTGTGCGACCGCGACGTGCTCACGGCCGTGGCCGCCATCGAGGCCACCCTGGCGGATCTGGGCCTGCACAAGGGCAGCATGGGGGCAGGTGTGGCTGCAGCTGCGGCGCAACTAAACCGCTGAATAAGGGCGTCAGAAAGAAGGCGGTTGCCTATGGTTCTCTTCAGGGCACCTCGAAAAATACGATCAGCCCTTGCGTTGAGGCGGCAATAGCTTATAATTTGGATAGTTAATTGCATCCCTGGTATGGGCCAAAGAGGCTTCTGGGACGAGCAGCAGAGGGTTGACAAGCTCAAAACTAAAAA
>JAHLYQ010000029.1 GCA_025127975.1 Synechococcus sp. CS-1331
GCGCCACGCTCTGCCTGTGGGGCGGGTGCATCCGTCTCCTCACATCAGCCTTAACGGCCTCGCTGTATCGGCGCATTGGTCATGTCCTCAAGCCCCCGGATGGATGGTTCAAAGGGGTGACATCTTTCCTGAAACCGGGGGCTGCTGGCTCCTTAGCTGCACGAACCGCTGGCCTGCTGGCTCTGATCGAAACGCCGGAGGCGATGGAGGCATATGTATTGCGGGCCCAGGGGCAGGACGATGCCAAGCGCCGCGCCCACCGCTGCATCGAGGCGGCGCAGGAGGCCTCACGGCTGGCGATGTCCAGGGGCTGGTTGCGCTGACGGCTTAGGCCAGGCGCTTTTCTGATAGCTGGCGGAAGGCATCGTTCAGCAACACCACCTCGGAGAACGACTGCTCGAGGTCAGAGAAACGCTGGGGGTCAAACAGCTGATCGAGATCGAAGCTGAGAATCGGCCGGATGCTGGCCGGCACGCTGAGGAAGTCATTGAGCTTGCGCAGCATCTCGGCAGCGCTGGCGTGGGCCTGCCGCAGCTTGTACTCCTCCGCCTCAAAGGCAGTCAGCGCCTGCTGCAACTGAGGAATCGCCGATTCGAGCAGTTCATTGCCCTCGGCTTTCTCCAGTGTTTCCACTAGCGCTGACGTCAGCCCAGCCAGCTTGGTGAGCGCATCGGCAGTCCAATGGCGCTCCTTGAGGCAAGCCATGGAAGCGCGCACCGCCTTGGCCTCCACCGAGAGGTCATCGAGCAGGGTGATCCCAGCACTCTGCAGCCAGGTGGTAACACCGCTGGCTGCCCGCAACCGGCTGCGCTCCACCGGCGGGCTGATGCTGGTGGAGATAACGCTGGAATGGCGTTTGTTGCTATCTGAGTCAACCGTGCGGCACACCACATTGATCCTGGGGGTGTAGAGATCGCCGGCTACGTTGAGGGAGTCGATTGCCCCAAACCGCTGTTGAACCATGCAGGGGTCATGGCGAACACGTTGTTCCACCTGTTGCATGACCAGCTTGAGCTGTTGCTGGTTGTAGAGCAGAGCGGCATAGACCACCGCTGCGATGGCTGCCACCAGCACGGCCGCAATCAGAAAGAAATGCCAGTAGGCCAGTACAAACCCCAGGGCCAGCAAAGCCAGCAGGCCACCGCAACCGATGCCGCATCCATTGTTCTGCTGGGCCATGGCTGCATATAACCCACCACCAGCTTGGCCTGCTGGGCAATGATCACCAGATAGCTGACGCAGGAAAGGCCAGCGGCAGGGGAAGGAGGGTGGCGGCCACGGCTGGGGCGAACGACACAGCCGTCGCGCCTTGGCGGCTCAAGGGCTCGCAGCGACTCGCGACAGCCCTTGCGGGGCGCCCAAGCCGGGGCAGGCCGGGTGGCGTGATCGCCAGCGCCAGGGCCCTGCAATCCATCAATCCGATGCCTTTTCGCTAGAAGCCCGAGCTGCCTTCTGGACTACGCCCAGCGAGGGGATCAATGCAGTTCCTGCATTGAAACGACGTCGACGGGGAAGCTAAATGCGAGCTCCGGCAGTCATGCAGACAGTTCCCGGATTGTCACAGCGTCGCAATGCTGGTCTAGCTGGACAATTTTAAGATCCCTTGCGCCGCAATGGATCTCAGGTTTTGGGGCTATTTTTGGTTATACGGGCCCGTGGTGCCCAGCCTTAATAACTCTCGTAACACGCAACCACGAGGGGCGATTCTAAGCACATCCGCCAAATTTATGCAACATTTCGCAGCAATAACTAGCCTTCCGCTACCGGTGGTGGTGGTGACTCCTTGCACCCTCCATTGGTGCTGCCAAACTGTCTTCACCTCGAAAGGGACTGGCTCCACTCGGTCTTCCGGGCAGGGAGCCCTGGTTTTTCCAAAAGGAAAGGCCCAGGGGCTACTACCTCCCTGAGCCAACCCTTGAGGGGTGCTCCTTCGTTAAGAGCTGCCTAATGGTGACTCATCAGAAGCCGGACAGCGAGTCCGGCGTACATAACTCGTCAATGGCCTATGGAGCCTTGACAGTTCCTGCATCGAGCTGCTCGATGTGTGCCGTGGCTGGTTCGGAAGGCTGCTCCAGCGCGTCTGGACTGCGTTCGGCCACTACAGAAAGGGGGTGCCGGTGATGCCTGCGCCCCAGCCAAACCGCTATCTGCTGAACAGGGTCGAGTCGTACGGGGTCTCCGCAACGGGTGACCCCTATGCCGACGTATTGCTGATCCATCCACAGGGCGGAACCTGCAAGGCCAAGGCCTTCAGCAGATGCTTCGGCGACCTCAATGAGCTGCATGCCTACGAGGGTGCTGAGGTGAGCGTGCAGGTGACCCCCACAGGGCTGCAGCTCAGGCCGATCGCTGAGCAGGTCATCCCTGATCCGGATGACTCAGTCGATTCGGGACGTGACCAAGGCCTGCTGGAAGATCGGTCGGTCTTGAATCCCGACTCTGTCTTTTTCCCCTCCGAGACAGACCTTGTCGGGGCGCCCTCCCCCATGGGCACCTGCACAACGCCAACCGTTCAAGAAGTAGCCACCACTGTGGCTCGCCTGGCCCGGGAGTTTGAACTACCCACCGTCATGTGGGTCCACCTTCCGAATTCGGCATGACGGCGTCTCGGACAGGCGCCGGTGCCCACCGGAGCACAACGCACCCCTAAGAGGCCCGGCGACCTGATGAGGTCGTAGCAATCGTGGACTACCCCGCCACCTACTCGACCTGGACAAGGAAGGCCTCAATCCAGTCGTGGTGGCACTTCTGGTTGATCCGATCGGCGATCGTAACCGCCTCCTCGGGAACCTGGAACCGTTTGCGGAAGGCCCGGGTGAGGCTCTCCAGCTGGGGCCGGGGGAGGGCCCGCAGGCTGTTGTGTAGGTGCCGGATCGTTTCGCCATCGAGGGACTGCTGGCCGGGGTCAGCCGGGGCTGATGGCTGTGGAGTTGAGGCCGCGGCCTGGGTGCGGCCTTGTGCCGGGGATGTTCCGGGGCCAGCAGGAGCGCTAGCTGCCGGCCGGCTCACGGGAGGCCGCTGCCCGCCTTGCCGCTGGGCTCCCTCACCCTGCCCCGTTGCGTCGCTGACCTGACGCTGCGCCTTGTCATAAAGCGCCAGCCCGAAGGGATTCCCAAAGGTCATCAGCGCCCGCTTCATGGCGTCGGTCTCCGCCTCCTTGAGGGCCGACTCATGGGCCTGCCCCAGATCCACGTCGATGCCGTGGCCGGCACCACTGCCTTCACGGATCAGGGGCGGCAGCCCACCAGCGGTGACGGTGACGCGCACGCGGGCGGTGTAGGTGACGCCCCAGCCGGGCTTCTGGTCCCGGCCGATGGTCCGATCGGCCTGGGCGACACAGCGGACGGCGACGGTCTGCCGCTGCCAGCCATCGAAGCCAAAGATGCGGTTCGCCTCGGCCACGGCAAACCACCCCTCGACATACGCGACCTTGCCGCGGCCCTGCTCCCGCTGTCGGACGTTGGCCCGCTCGAGTGGGGCAGAGAGGGCAGCGAGCTGCTCGGGGGAGAAGCCAGGGGGCTGAACCGAGACGGCGGCCGACGCGGATTCGGGCGCGGCTGGAGGGAGCGCCTCGGCGCGGTCAGTTGAGCGGAGCAGCTCCAGGGCCGATGGCGGCCTTTGGCTTGCTCGAGGAGGAGCTGGGCGAGTGGCGCTTGTCCCGTTGGCAGAAGGAGCGGCGACGGTCATGGCGATGGAAGCAATGGTGTGAGGAGGGGAGGGGCCCCGGCTGCAGCACCGGAATCCCATGTGTGAGGGGCTTCTGGCCCCGCGGTCTGTGGCCGTCAGCAGATGCGCCAGGAGCGGCGGGAGAGGAGCTGGGCACCTTCGATCTGCCGGCCGGCTTTGAGTGCCTCTTTGATGGCGGCCTTATCGGGCTGACTGGTGGTTTTGACGGCAAGCCATTTCGGATCGAGGGCCTCCTCGTCGTCGATCACCACGGCTGAGGACTTGCGCGAGGTGAGCTCGTGATTGGGGAAGGAGAAGCGGGTGGCTGCCGGCTGCAGCTGGGTAAGAACAAATACCAGCGACTCCTCCAACAAATCGGCCCGGCTGGCGTCGCAACTGGCCAGGGCATTGAGCCGTTTGGCCTGCTGCTGGCGGTAGGCGGCCTGACCACGCAGGTGCTCGATCACCCAGCAGGTGGCATCGGCCTTGGCCGCCAGCGCCGCCTTGTTGCTTTCTTCCGCGAGCAGGGCGGCCTCCAGCTCGGCCAGGGCCTGGGCGCGGACCTCGGCGTCGTCGCTCTCCAACTGCTCGGCCAGCTGACTAACGGCGGTGGTGAGCTCCTGGGCCTCGATGCCCAGCTGCCAGAGCGAACCGGTCCTCTGGAGGGAGCAGCTGGCACCAGTGACCCCGGGCTCGACCTGATCAGCGAGCTGGGACTGGGGGATGGGGGTGAGAACGGTCATGACGATGAAGGGGGATAAAAGGAACGGGGCGCCGATGGCGCGGAAGGATCAGGAGCGAGCGGAGGCAGGAACGGCCCAGAGCCCGGCCGAAGGACTGACCTCCGCGACTGAGATAGGCACCGGGGAGCGGGAGGCCATACGGCGGGCCTGCTGCACCAGCGAGGCAGTGCCGGCGCCGCCGGGAAAAGCCACCACCAGAACCGAAGCAATGGAGCCAGGGAAGGTGTGAGCCACCGCCCGGGCAATGGCCTGCTCCAGCAGCTTGCGATTACGTATCGGCCCAGCGGCCCGACCATGAAGCTGCCATTGGGCCGGCATAACCAGTGCTGACCAACCCAGCTGCTGGGCAGCGCGGCCAATGGCGGAATCAGCGCCACGGGCACCGCCGTGGAGCAACAGGTGAACAAGGCGGCCACCGCTGCGGGCAAGCAGCTCAGCGGCGATGCGCTGCTGGGGCCAGGCCAGATCACGACCGCCTCCGGCCGCTATCACCAAAGAACGGGAGGGACCTATTGCAGGGCTAGACGAGAGATGAAGATCCATGAATCAGCTGCCAGATGTGACAACTGATCGGGGCATCACAGCTGCTTAAAGCAATAGATCAGTGATGGCGAGATCAGGGAATTGGATTACCGCAGGCGATGGGCTCGGGGCCTTTGGCGCAGCCCTTATTCTAGCAGTACAAGTGCACTTATGGACTGCTAGAGCCATTGCAGGGCAACGGATCTATGCAAAACCTGGCCATGCTCGGATGGATCTGCAATTGATAAGCAGGCCCACCAGATTCAGCTCTTAATAGCCAACCGGCCGCGCAGCCGCGCGAGGAGACCTGGGGCCTTCCCCTTCCTCATCAGCGCGGGCGAATGCCCGGCCACCGCACCCGCGGGGAAGTGGCCGTGCCTGCCACCCCCTAATCACCGGCCCCGGAGCGGAGGCTGGCGGCGGCTGGCCGATGCACGCCACGGCCCAGCCGTGGCACGCTGAAGGACTGCCGCTGCCGGCCGTAGCCCTGCGGAGCTTGCTGTTCTGCCGCACGGCTGCGCATTGGCGATGGTTTGCAAGAGATGCAAGAGAAACTCGGGCTCTGGCCCATCTCATGCCGGATGGTCCTGACTCCAGCCACCACCGACCCATGTCCGCACGTGAGCAACGCAAGGCCTGAGACCCCTTGTTCTCTTGCACTTTCTCTTGCAGACAAGAAAAAAGGATTCCCGGTATTGCCGAGAACCCTTGCGGTGACTAGTCGGGGCGACAGGATTCGAACCTGCGACCTAGTGCTCCCAAAGCACCCGCGCTACCAAGCTGCGCCACGCCCCGTCATTAGGACTTTAGGGGGCAGCTGGTACCGGCGAACTCCGCCAGCGGGCGAGGGCCGCCGCCAAAGACTTGACACCACCAACTTTCCCAATTAGTACAGGTGTACGCCAAGTGACTCGGTTGTGCCCGATGCCCGTCTCCTCTCCCTACGCCGTCTTCCGAGCTGAAGAATGGCTACCCATCAGCGTCATGCCCATCGCAGCCATGCCCGCCACCAAGCCTGCGGCCGGCAGAAAGCGACGCGCCCGCACCCTGGTGCAGGGCGACCTGTTCCAGCCCCTGCCGCTGGACTAAGCCTCAGCCGCCAGCGCAATGCAGTCGATTTCCACCCGCGCCCCCTTGGGAAGAGCCGCCACCTCCACGCAGGCCCGGGCGGGCGAGACCCCCTCCCCAAATACCTCCGCGTAGATCCCATTGACCAGGGCGAAATCGCCCAGGTCGGCCAGGAAAACCGTGGTGCGCAGCACTTGGCTAGGGCTGCTGCCACCGGCCTCCAGCACCGCCTTGAGATTGCTGAGCACCTGGCGGGTTTCGGCCTCCACATCGCCGGCTCCGACCATGGCCCCCGTCTGCGGATCCAGGGCGATCTGTCCGGAGCAATAGAGCACCCCGCCAGCCTTCACCGCCTGGCTGTAGGGCCCCACGGGAGCCGGAGCGGCGGCGGTGATGACGGCTTCCAGCTGCATTGCTCGACTCGTATCAGGTCAGGATGGGGGTTGAGCTTATGGCCCTTGCCGATCGCCAGCACCCTTACCGAGCTATTGCCTGCCGAGTTGCCGCTGCGCGAGCATGTGCAGCTCAGGGGCCTCTGGCACCGTTACGCCAACGCCGCGCCAGGCGAATGGACCCTGGAGGGAATCGATCTGGCCCTGCATCAAGGCGAGCTGGTGGGGCTCCTCGGCCCCTCCGGCTGCGGCAAAACCACCCTGCTGCGCCTGATCGCCGGCTTTGAGCGGCCCGAGCGGGGCTCGGTGCTGATCGACGGCCGCCTGGTGGCCGGCGAAGGCCGCTGGCTGGAACCAGAACGCCGGGGCGTGGGCATGGTGTTCCAGGACTACGCCCTGTTCCCCCACCTCAATGCCTGGCAAAACACCTGCTTCGGGCTGGGGAGGGGACAGGACACCAGTCGGGCTAGCTGGTTGCTGGAGCTGCTCGGGCTGAAGGGCCTCGAACGCCGTTACCCCCATGAACTCTCAGGCGGCCAGCGCCAGCGCCTCGCCCTAGCCCGGGCCCTGGCCCCTGGCCCCTCGGTAGTACTGCTGGATGAACCCTTCTCCAACCTCGATGTGGAGGTCCGCCTGCGCCTGCGCAGCGAGCTGCCGGCCGTGCTCTCCCGCTGCGGCGCCAGCGGTCTGATCGTCACCCACGACCCCGAGGAGGCCCTGGCAATCTGCGACCGGGTAGCTGTTTTGCGGCAGGGGGTGCTGCACCAGTGCGCCAGACCGCGCCAGTTGGTGCAGCAGCCCGCCACCGCCTTTGTGGGACGCTTCGTTTTGCAAGGCAACCTGTTGCCAGCCAAGCGCAAGGGCAACCGGATCGAAACCCCGCTCGGCAGCCTGGACTGCCTAGCAGCTCCGCTTGCCAACGCTGCCAACCCTGCCCCACCTAACCCCCCGGGCCCCGCCGAAAGCGAGCCGCTGGAGGTGCTGGTGAGCCCGGATGGGATCGAGCTCCAGCTCGATCCCCAAGGGGAAGCCTGGCTCCAGGGCCGGGAATTTCTGGGTCGGGAGTGGCTCTACCAGGTGCAGCTGGGCGAACTCAAGTTGAGACTGCGCCTACCACTGGAAGCCGAATACGGCCGGGGCCAGCGCTGCCAGCTGCAGCTGCGGCCCGGAGCCCCGGCGATGCTCTTCCCATCCCGCCAACCGCTCCAGGCCCTGGGCTGAGCTCGCTTCCTCCTGCCAACTGCCTCCCTGTTCCAGCTAGCCCTGCCAATGGTCCTTGCTGCGGCGCAGCACGGCCAGCTGCTCCGAATTGGTCGCCCGCACAAACAGGTTGGTGGCCCGCTCCATCCCAACCGTGCTGGGAATCGTGGCGGCACCCCGGGCGCGGGTGGAGATCACAGCCGCGAGGCGCTCCCGAATCGGCCCAGCGGCGCCATCCTCAGCATCCACGGTGGCGGCAGCCCAGCGCAGGTTGGCCTCGGTGTATTCGTGGGCGCACCACACCTGGGTGGCAGGAGGCAGCTCGGCCAGCCGCTGCAGCGAAGCCCGCATCTGGGCCGCACTGCCCTCAAACAGGCGCCCGCAGCCCCCGGCAAATAGCGTGTCGCCGCAGAAGAGGTGGCCCGAAGCCGGCAGGTAGTAGGCGATGTGGGCGCGGGTGTGGCCCGGCACGTCGATCACCTGCACCGTCTCCCCCAGCAGCTCAAAGCGATCGCCACCGGCAACGCCCCTGGTTTGCAGGGGAATGCGCGCCCGGTCCTCACGGCTGGCCAGCACCGCCGCACCGGGCCAACGGGCCAGCAGACCCGGCGTACCACCGATGTGGTCGCTGTGGTGGTGGGTATGCAGGATCGCCACCAGCTCCAGCCCCTGCCGCTCCAGCGCCGCGATCACCGGCTCGGCAAGGGCCGGATCCACCACCGCCGCCAGGCCCTGGCGGTGCAACACAAAGACGTAGTTATCCCGCAGGAGCGGAACCAGTTCAACGCTGAGTTGCTGCATCGTTAAAGTCCAGCTTGAGGCGCACAACCATGATCACCGTCGCCCTGGCCAAAGGCGCGCTCCTGAAGGATTCGGTGGCCCGCTTCGCCGCCGCCGGTTTCGACTTTTCAGCCCTGCTGGACCCCGACAACCGCCAGCTGATGGTGCCCAGTGCCTGTGGCCAGGCCAGGGCACTGCTGGTGCGCAATGCCGATGTGCCGGTGTACGTGGCCTATGGGCAGGCCCAGTTGGGTGTGGTGGGCTACGACGTGATCCGCGAGCACCAGTTGCCGGTGGCCCAGTTGCTGGATCTCGGCTTCGGCAGCTGCCGCATGAGCGTGGCCGTCAAGGCCAGCAGCGGCTACCGGCGGGCGGCTGACCTGCCTGCCCACTGCCGGGTGGCAAGCAAGTTCACCGGCTGCGCCCAGGCCTTTTTCAATGCCCTCGACCTACCCGTGGAGCTGATCCATCTGGCCGGCTCTGTGGAACTGGGGCCGATCACCGGCATGAGTGAGGCGATCGTGGACCTGGTGGCCACCGGCCGCACCCTGGAAGAGAACGGCCTGGTTGCCATCGAGGATCTATTTCTGAGCACCGCCCGGCTGGTGGGTCACCCCCTGGCCCTGCGGCTCGACGACGGTTCACTTCAGAGGACCATCGATCGGCTCGGGGTAGCCGTGCCGCAGCGGGGCCGCTGATGGCCCGCCTCGACCGGCAACGCTTAGCCCGCCTGCTGCCCTACCTGGGCAAGGACCGCCGCCGCCTCGGCCTCACCCTGCTGCTGCTGATTCCGGTGGCCTTTGCCGCGGCGGTGCAACCCCTGCTGGTGGGCCAGGCGATCTCCGTGCTGCGGCGCGAGCCGACCTTGGGCTGGCTCGACGGCATGCCCGTGGCCGCCGCCCTGCGCCTGCTGGTGCTGCTGCTGCTGCTGGCCGTAATGCTGCGGCTGGGGCTGCAGGGCATCCAGACCTTCAACGTCCAGGCCGTCGGCCAACGGCTCACCGCCCGCATCCGCAACGACCTGTTCGCCCATGCGATGGCCCTGTCGCTGCGCTTCCATGACCGCACGCCCGTGGGCAAGCTGCTCACCCGGCTTACCAGCGATGTCGATGCCCTGGCCGAGGTCTTCGGCAGTGGGGCCGTGGGGGTGCTGGCCGACCTGGTGACCCTGCTGGTGATCGCGGTCACGATGATCTCGATCGAGTGGCGCCTGGGCCTGCTGCTGCTGGTCAGCCAGGTGCCGGTGGTGTTCGGCATCCTCTGGCTGCAGGGGCGCTATCGCAAGGCCAACTACCGGGTGAGGGAAGAGCTCAGCCAGCTCAATGCCGACCTCCAGGAGAACCTCCAGGGGCTGGAGGTGGTGCAGATGTTCCGGCGCGAGGCTACAAACAGTGCCCGCTTCGCCCAAGTAACCAATGCCTACCGGGAGGCCGTGACCGGCACGATCCTCTACGAAAGCTCGATCTCGGCCTTGATCGAGTGGGTTGCCCTCAGCGCCATCGCCGTGGTGCTGGCCCTAGGGGGCTGGATGGTGCTCGGCAGCACCATGGGGCTCGGCACCCTCACCACCTTCATCCTCTATTCCCAGCGGCTGTTCGATCCCCTGCGCCAACTGGCTGAACGCTTCACCCAGATCCAGGGCGGCCTCACCGCCGTTGAGCGCATCGGCGAACTTCTCGAGCAGCCGATCGAAATCGCAGATCTGCCCGCCGGTGATCGCACTGCCGCCGCCATTCGCAGCGGCAGTGAGCGGGCCAGTGCCGGCGAGGTGATTTTTGAGCAGGTCAGCTTCTCCTACCGCCCGGACGACCCGATCCTCAGCGACCTCTCCTTCCGCATCGCCCCGGGCGAGCACGTGGCCCTGGTTGGGCCGACCGGCTCCGGCAAAACCACCGTGATCCGTCTGCTCTGCCGGCTCTATGAACCCCAGCAAGGGCGCATCCTGCTGGATGGCATCGACATCCGCCAATTGCCCATTCCCACCCTGCGGCAGCGCCTGGGCGTGGTGCTGCAGGACACCTTCCTGTTCAGCGGCAACGTGGCCGATAACCTGCGCCTCGATGCGCCGATCAGCAGCGACCAGCTGCAAGGGCTCTGCGCCGAGCTGGGCCTCGATCCCCTGCTGCGCCGCCTGCCCGATGGCCTGGCCACCCAGCTGCGGGAGCGGGGCGGCAACCTCTCCTCCGGCGAGCGGCAGTTGCTCTCGGTGGCGCGGGTGGCAATCCGCGATCCGTCGGTGCTGGTCATGGATGAGGCCACCGCCTTCATGGATCCCTCCACCGAGGCCACCCTGCAGCGCGACCTCGACAAGCTGCTGCACGGCCGCACCGCGATCGTGATTGCCCACCGCCTGGCAACGGTGGAGGCCTCGGACCGCATCCTGGTGTTGCGCAAGGGTCACCTGATCGAGCAGGGCACCCACAGCCAGCTGCGTCAGCAGGGGGGTGTCTACGCCCAGCTGGCCGACCTGCAGGAGCGGGGGCTGGCGGCCCTCTGAGCCAGCTCGAAGCGGCCATCGGGCAGGATCGTTTGATTGCGTCGCACGCGGCAGTCGTGGCCACCGCCGAGCTCCTCACCAGCCTCTACGGGGAACGGCACCGGCTTTGCCCGACGCCCAATCCCCAGCTGAGCCTGGTGCTCAGCTGCGACCGGGCCATCGACCTGATCGAACTCGAGCAGCTCTGCGATGCGGTGGGCTGGAGCCGCCGGCCCCTGCGCCGGGTGCGCAAGGCACTGGAGCACAGCCTGCTGCGGGTGGGCCTGTGGCGCCACGACCCACGCCTGCCCAAGCTGGTGGGCTTCGCCCGCTGCACCGGCGACGGCATTGTGGAGGCCACCGTTTGGGATGTGGCAGTCCATCCCCTCTACCAAGGGGCGGGACTGGGCAAGCAGCTGATGGTCTACGTGCTCGACCAGCTGCGGGCGATGGAGGTGGATCGGGTGAGCCTGTTCGCCGACCCCGAAGTGGTGAAGTTCTACGCCGCCCAGGGCTGGGAGCTCGAACCCCAACAGCGGCGCTGCGCCTTCTGGTATGCGCCCTAGGTCCAGAGGCTGGGATCCTGCGAGAGCGGCAGGCGGGCCAAGGGATGGTCAGGGCCCAGTAGATCGGAGCTGATACGAGCGCAGATCAGGTCCAACGGCAAGCTGAAACTGCTGCCGTCACGATCAAATGGTCCCTCCACGTAGGCACCGACGCGTTCAGCTACCAAAAAGGCCAGGAACAACAGAATTCCCGTAATCGCCGACTGGTTGGAGCTGAAATCCAGGAAGATGGCGTAACCAAATATCCAACTGAGCAGCCTGATGAAGACATCATAAACCGGAGGCAGTGGTGTATTGCGAACCTTCTCCAACCCCCCAACCGCATCGGTGAAGGATTCGACGCAGCGCAGCAGCACATCCCGGCCCCAGGGGCTAATGGCCCGGCGCTGGCGCAGGCGGCCGATCGCAGCAGCCCGAGCCCGGTAGGAATGATTCAGGGTGGTCTCCGCTGGCAAACCAAGGCTTGCGCAGAGGCGGTTAACCGCTTCGCGGGCATCCTGGCGCCAGTAGCCACGCAGCTCGAAATTCAGCAGCCAAACCTGCAATACCTGCAGGGCCACCAGGCGATTCTCTTCTCCCCGCCAGACACTGTCACTGCAGAGCAGGGTGTGCAGACAATCGCGCCAGTGACGACTCACATTGGTGACTGCTCCCCAGAGGGTGCGGGCCTCCCACCACCGGCTGATCGCCTGGGTATTGCGGAAGGCCAGCAGGATGGATACGGCCGTGCCCATGATCGCCAGCCCTCCCACATCGATGATGTCGATCCGCTTGATCACCCCCCGCGGTTCAAGGGCAAGGGTGATGCCGCACAGGAGGGCGACAAGCAGCAGATCCAGCTTCATGCGCAGCACCAGCTGGCTCAGAACGCGAGGGATCTGACGCCGGGCCAGGCGAGGGGGCAAGGAAGCAGATTCCATGGCGGCGAGTCTGCTCGATGCCGTAATAGGCCGCAGCCAGCTGCTCAGCGCTGTGGCCCCGCCGCCAGGCACGCCGCAGGCGGGCATTGGCCAGGGTTGTCTGCCAGATGCCCAGGGCCCGCCAGCGGCGCCCATCCACCAGCAGCGTTGCCCCCAGCGAACGCAAACGGGTGTGCTGGCGCAGGCGCTGCACCAGTTCCAGGTCTTCCATCAGGGGTATGGGCGCCACACCCCCGGCGAGGGCCAGCAGGCTGCGGGGCAGCAGCAACCCCTGGTCGCCATAGGGAAGCTGGCGCCAGCGGCTGCGCAGCGCCACCCCCAGCTCCACCAGCCGTAGGGCGGGGCTGGGGGCGTCGATCGCCAGGTTGAAATACCAGGCTGCTGACGGGCGCCCCAGGGCGGTGGCCAGGGCCGCCTGCCAGCCGGCCCCCAGGCGGGCATCGGCGTGGAGCAGCAGCAGCCAGGGCCCACTGCTGCGGGATACCCCTAGGGCCAGCTGCCGACCCCGGCCCGGCCTGCAGGCCAGCACCCGTGCTCCCGCCAGGGCCGCCAGCCGAGGTGTGCCATCGCCACTGGCCCCATCCACCACCAGCACCTCGGCCACCAGCTGGGGCGCCGTCGCCAGATCGGCCAGCAGCAGCGGCAGCCGCGCCGCCTCATTGCGGGCCGCGATCACCACCGAAATCCCAGCCGGGCTCAGCGCCATGGCCCCAGATCCTCCCCCCTATCCAAGTCCCTGCGCCAGGGCAGCAGGGCCGGCTCCAGACCCCGGCGCGCCAGGGCGGCGAGGGTTTGCTCCAGCACCTGCTCGCTGCCCCAGGCGATCCCTTCCATCAGGGCCGGCTCGGGCCTGCGCAAACCGATCAGCCAGTAGCCCCCGTCGCAGGCGGGGCCGAGCACCGCTTGCTGGTGATCCAACGCCGCAAAGGCCGAGGCCAGATCGGCCCGCTCCAGCTGGGGCAGGTCACTGCCGATCAACACCACCCGCCGGGCCCGTTCGGTGGCCGCCCGCTGGAACTGGCGCTGCATGCGCACCCCGAGCCCCCCTCGCCCCTGCAGCACGATGCGGCCCACCCCAAGCTGGTCGCCCAGGCGCCGGGCAGCCCGGGGGGCGAGCCCATCGACCGCCAGCACCAGCTCAATGCCCAGCTGGCGGGCCAGCTGGAGCGCCAGCGCCAGGGTGTGGCCGGTGAGCCGGGCCTGGACCCGCGCCGCCGCCTCAGCCCCGAGGCTGGAGGCCAACCGCCGCTTGCAGCGGCCCGGCGCCGGCCAGCGGGCCATCACGATCAGCTGGCTGGCAACCGAGCGGCTCAACCGCGGCGCGGCAATTCCTTGGGCTTGAGCTCCAGGTTGAGGCGCTGCTCACCGCGCCGCAGCGCCACGGCCAGGGGCTGGCCCACCGTGCCCTGGTCCACCGCCAGCTGCACCTCGGAGGGGTTCCGCACCGCCTTGCCGCCAACCTGCTCGATCAGGTCGCAGGGCTTGAGACCACCGGTGGCGGCGGGGCTGCCCGCCATCACCTCCACCACCACCACCCCGTTCACCTCCGGTAGGCGGCATTCATCGGTGCTGGCGTTGATCTCCCGGGCCAGTTGGGGAGTGAGGGCCTGGAGGCGAACACCGATGTAGGGATGGCTGGCCGAACCGCGCTCCAGGATCTGGGCAGCGATCTGGCGGGCCACATTGATCGGGATCGCAAAACTGAGGCCCGCCCCCGGTGCCTGGCGGATAGCGGTATTGATGCCGATCACCTGGCCGCGATCGTTGATCAGCGGGCCGCCGCTGTTACCTGGATTAACGGCGGCGTCGGTTTGGATGTAGGGCACCCGCTGGCCCTCACCCACCGCATTGGTGCGCTGAATGGCACTGATGATCCCTGCGGTCACCGTGTTGTCCAGACCGAGGGGATTGCCGATGGCAATCGCCACTTCGCCTGGGCGCACCCTGGTGGAATCCCCCAGGGGGGCCACCGGCAGTTTCGAGGCCACCACCTTGACCACGGCCACATCGGTGAGGGGGTCACTGCCGAGCACCTTGCCGTTGAAGCTGCGGCCATCGGGCAGGGTCACGGTCACCTCGCTGGCCCCCTCCACCACATGGGCATTGGTCAGCAGCACCCCATCAGAGCGGGTGATGAAGCCCGATCCCTGGCCCTGCTGTTGCTCAATCGTGGGGCCCCGCCCAAATAACCCGCCCAGGGAGTTCACCATGCGCTTGACGGTGTCGATCCGCACCACTGCTGGGCCAACCTTGGCCACCGCATCGACGATCAGGGTGCTGCCCTGCTGCAGGGGCGGGCTGGGGGCCGCGTCGCTGATGGGAGTCTGGGTGCTGGAGCGACCTGGCAGGCCGGGCAGCCCCTGGCCGCATCCCACCAACAGCAACGCGGCGGGGGCGAGCAGCGCTGCTCGGCAGCGGGGGGAAAGGGGTGGCATGGAAGCGGCCTGGGCCAGGTCGGAATCCGTTTCATTTAAGACGGCCCAGCTGCGGAACCACGCGTAGATTCGTTTCTCACGAGCGGAAGCGATAGGTGGAGCAGTTGGTGCAGCAGGGAGATGAGCTGTGGCACCAGGTTCAGCAGGCCCTCCAGGCCAACCTCAGCAAACCCACCTTCGAAACCTGGATCCGCCCAGCCCGGTGCAGGGGCTTCAGTGCAGACCAGCTGCGGCTGGAAGCCCCCAACAACTTCGCCTGCGGCTGGCTGAGCAAGAACTATCTCGGCACAATCGAGGCTGTCGCCAGCGAGATCGCCGGCAGGCGGGTGCAGGTGCTGGTGAGTGCGGCCAGCGACGAGGATGTCCTGATCGCCCCAGCCGGCCCTGGCTCGGGCAATGGCGCCGCCAAGCCCATTGCCGACCAGCCAGCGCCAGCCAAAGCCACCGGTGAGACCCCCCGCAAGGTCGCTCCGGGGCTGAACCCCCGCTATGTGTTCAACCGCTTTGTGGTGGGGCCCAATAGCCGCATGGCCCACGCCGCCTCCCTGGCGGTGGCGGAGGCGCCCGGGAGGGAATTCAACCCCCTCTTTCTCTGCGGCGGGGTGGGGCTGGGCAAAACCCACCTAATGCAGGCGATCGGCCACTACCGGCTGGAAATAAACCCGGAGGCGCGGGTGTTCTACGTGAGTAGCGAATCCTTCACCAATGACCTGATTCAGGCGATCCGCAAAGACAGCATGCAGGCCTTTCGCGACCGCTACCGCGCCGCCGACCTGATCCTGGTGGATGACATCCAGTTCATCGAGGGCAAGGAGTACACCCAAGAAGAGTTTTTCCACACCTTCAATGCCCTCCATGAGGCGGGTCGCCAGATCGTGATCGCTTCCGATCGCCCCCCAAACCAGATCCCGAAGCTGCAGGAGCGGCTGATCTCCCGCTTCTCGATGGGACTGATCGCCGACATCCAGGCGCCAGACCTGGAAACCCGCATGGCCATCCTGCACAAGAAGGCCGAACAGGAGCAGATGGTGCTGCCCCGCGACCTGATCCAGTTCATCGCCGGCCGCTTCACCTCCAATATCCGCGAGCTGGAGGGGGCCCTGACCCGGGCGGTGGCCTTCGCTTCCATCACAGGCCTGCCGATGACGGTGGAATCGGTGGCACCGATGCTCGATCCAGCCGGTGGCGATGTGGAGGTCAAACCGATCCAGGTGATCGAAAAGGTGGCGGAGGTTTTCGGTGTCGGCATCGAGGAAATGCTCAGCGCCAGTCGCAAACGGGCCGTCAGCAGGGCCCGTCAGGTGGGCATGTACCTGATGCGCCAGAGCACAAACCTGAGCTTGCCGCGCATCGGCGAGGCCTTTGGCGGCAAGGACCACTCCACGGTGATGTACGCCGTTGAGCAGATCGACCTCAAGCTCAACAGTGATCCTGCCCTTTCACGCCAGGTGCAGCAGGTGCGAGACCTGCTGCAGATCGATTCACGCAAACGCCGCTAGCCCAGCCAGGCTCAACGGCAGCCCTGCACTCAACGGCAGCCCTGTGCAGAGATCCGATAGCTGAAGCCCAGGGCAGCGGGGTCGTTGCTGGCTCCCACCTTGAAGTTGATCTGGGAGGTCTGCTTGCCGGGCACCGCTGGGAAGGGGCCAAACATCTTGCCGGTGCCCATGGGCGGGTTCATCAGGGTATTGAACAGCTGCAGGCTGGAACCATCGCTGAACTTCATATAGCCCTCCACCGGATACTGGGCATTGGCATCGGATGAATTGGCGGTGAAAAAGAACTTATAACTGGTGTAGGGCTTGGTCACAAAAAAGTCGGTGTTCCAGTTGGTCTTGCCGATCAACTTGCCCCGACCCACCGACTTTGAAACGATCGGCGAGGTACCGTCTCCACCCACCGGCTGGAGGAAGGTGCAGGTGGGTGCGGCGATGGCTGCCGGCTGGGCCAGGCCCAGGCCAAATGCAAGGGCCAGGGGGAGCAGCTGGCGGGAGGGGATCGAAAAGCGCATGGGGAGGTGGGGGAGGGGAAGAGCAAGTGACCAAGCCTAATGCAGGAGAGCACTTGGACAAGCAGCCTTCAAACTCAACCGTTAGTGCTGTATATTGAATCGGGCTTGTCGCATTGGGGCCAACTAGCCTTACCAACGACACGAATAACCATGCCACAGCTCAGAACGCAGCTATGCCTCGCCAGCCGCAAGCAGACCAGTGGCGTCGAGCACCACTCTGCGCACAAACTGCTGCTGAGCCTACCCGTAGGGGCATTAATCGCCGCCGCATTGGCTTCGGCGCCCATGCCTGCAGTTGCGGTGGGATTCAGCGGTGACTACGATCCTTCCAATTGGGATACAACCCTGAGCCCAGCAAGCGATGGCTCAGTTGATACCAGCAATGCACCCACCGACATCACAATCACAGGGCCCAACAACCTTCAAGGCCCAAGTTTCATAAACTACACAATCAAAGCACCAGGTTCGGGCTCCGTCAGCTTTGACTGGCTGTATCCGTTCAGGGGGCGTGACAGCTCGCGGCGAACATCGGCCCTGCTGAACCCTTGACGGCAGTTTGATTTCCGGTTGCATCTCAGGTAGAGACCGCCTGTGATGAGCGCACTTCCTGCTGGAATTCCAGAAGCGGAC
>JAHLYQ010000030.1 GCA_025127975.1 Synechococcus sp. CS-1331
CACCGCGGTGGGGTGATGCCGTCACTGCTGAGCGATCCCTGAGGGCAGAAGAAAGGGGGGCACCGCATCTTTGCCCACTCAGGGATAAGCGATTAAGCGCGCATTCGAGCGGCGGGTAATCCCGCCCCCTGAACGCTTACTGGAACGGAGACCTTGCTGATGCCTCCGAGGGGCTCAATGCGCCCGATGGCGGAAATCTGTCTGGGCAGGAGCGCCAGCTCAGACTGGGGCGGATTTTGGGAACCGTTACACCCGGCCAGAACTCCACCCGCCAATAGGAGGGAGAGCGATATGGACAAGCGGCAACCCAAACCCATCCATGCCCTGGGCAGTGATCGAAGTATGGCCGAGGATGGAGCAGGCCCTACCCAGCGTGGCCTAGGAGGCCTGTCAGTAGTTGGCGCCGCTGCGGCGCTGGTGCACGGCCGTGCTGGCGCTGGCATCGAGGACGCCTCCCCGGATCACTTCGGCATAGAGCAGCCAGTGGTCGCCACATTCCATCCGCTGCCGCACCGTGGCCTCTAGCCAGGCGAGGGCCTCCGGCAGGATCGGTTGCCCCCCCGGGCTCTGCTCCAGGTTGAGGCCGGCGAAACGATCGGCGCCGGGGGCAAAGGGCTTGAGGAACTGCTTCATTGGTCCTGATTCGCGGCCGGCCGCCAGCACGTTGAGGGCGAAGTGATCGCCGCTGTGGAGCAGGGTCTCCACCGACCTGTCTTTCGCGACCGCCACGGTGAGCCCCGGTGGCGTGAAGCTGGCCTGGCTCACCCAGCTGGCCACCATGGCTCCGCCCAGGCGGCTCTGGCCCTCTCCTTTGCTGGTGGTGAGCACGCAGAGGGAGCCCACCACCCGGCCCAGGGCCTGCACGGCCGGGTTGCTGCGGCTGTCGCTGAGGCCGCCGGCCGCACTGCGCTTCAGGCTCTGCCGTTGCTCGTTGAGCAGGCGGCGGCCCAGGGCCGTGCCCGTTTCCTCGATGGCTTTGAGGCTGGCCGCATCGGGGCTGAACTTCACCTTGATCGGATCAAAGGCGAACTGGAAGCCGCCATCACGCAGCTTGCTCTCGAGCAGATCAAGGGCTTCGCCGCTCCAGCCGAAACTGCCGAAGACCCCCACCGGTTTGGCCCGGTCGCCTTCGGCCAGCACCGTGCCCAGGGCCGAAACAATCGGGGTGGGGGCATGGCCGCCCAGGGTGGGCGAGCCGATCAGGATCGCGTCACAGCTGCGGATTGCGGCGAGCAGCTGGTCGGGCTCACTGAATTCGCAATTGATGCTCTCCACCCGCACGCCGGTGCGAGCCACCCCCTGGGCCAGCCCATCGGCGATGGCGGCGGTGTTGCCGTAGGCGCTGGCAAATAGCAGGGCCACCGACAGGCGCGAGCGCTCCTGGGTTGCGCCCCAGCGGTGGTAGTCCCGCAGCAGGCTGCGCCAGCTCTCGCTGATCGCCGGGCCATGGCCGGGGGCAATGGTGCGCAGGTCGAGCTCTTCGATGCGCTCAACTACAGCCTCCACCTGGCGGGCCATTGGTGCCATCAGGCAGTCGTAGAAGTAGCGGCGGTCTTCTTCGGTGCTGCTGCGGTTGGCCTCGGCGAAGCTCTCGCTGCAGAGGTGGGCGGCGAAGAACTTGCCGCTGATCAGCAGGCCGCCTGTTTCCTCGAAGACCATCAAGCCATCGGGCCAGCGCGGGGTGGGTGTCGGGATCAGGCGCAGGGCGTGGCCATCAGCCAAGCTGCTGCTGGTTTCCTGTTTGACCACCTCAATCGGCGGCAGGGGTGGGATCGGAACCTGGGCCAGCTCGCTGCCCGCGGGGCTGGGTTTCTGCTGGCTCCAGAGCTCCGTCAGCAGGCGGGCGCCGGGGTTGGAGCTCACCAGTTGCAGCTGGGGCCAGCGGCTCGCCAGCTGGCGTAGCAGGGCCACCCGGTTGGGGTTGACGTGGCCGACCACGACCTTCAAGGCTGCATCGGCGGGCACCAGGGTCGCCAGCTCGGCCAGGAAGGGCTCGGCAAAGGAGGCCCCGGGCGGGTGCACCAGCAAGGGCCCAGCTGTGAACAGGAAGCTGTTGGCAGTCGTGCCACGCTCCAGGCCGTATTCCACCTCGAAGCGCAGCCGGCTGGGGCTGAGGCCCTTGAGGCAGATCAGCCCCGGTTCCAGGGGCAGCTGGATGACGCGGCGGGCGCTGCTGGGGTCGGCAGGACTGCCCATCAGTAGTGGTTCCCCACTTTGCGGCGGTGCACGGCGGTGCTGGCCTCGGTGTCGGCCACGTTGCCCTGCTCCACTTCGGCGTAGATGATCCAATGGTCGGGGCCTTCGAGCCGCTGCACCACGCGGCAGCCCAGGTAGGCCAGGGCATCGCCGAGTACCGGTCCGCCGGTGGCGGCGCCCTCGAGGGTGCTCACCCCGGCGAAGCGGTCGGCGCCGGGCGGGAAGCGCTTGAGGAAATGGCGCAGCAGCTCCTGGTGGTTGTCCTCTCGCAGGATGTTGAGCACGAAGCGATCGTCTACCTGCAGCAGGGCTTCGATCGCCCGGTCTTTTGCCACCGCCACCGTGAGGCCGGGGGGCTCGAAGCTGGCCTGACTCACCCAGCTGGCCACCATGGCCGAGCTGCGCGTCCCCTCGGCGGTCTCCTGCCGGGCCGTCACCACGTACAGCCCGCCGGCGAGGCGGCCGAGGGCCTTGTCGAGGTCGGCATCGAGGGCCTTCATCGCCGCGATGGTTTTTTCCTTGGTGAGCAGCTGGCCCAAGTCGGTGCCGGCCTCCTCGCAGCGCTGGTAGTCGCCGCCGCCCGGCACCTGGCGCACGCGCAGGGGTTCAAAGGCGGTTTTCTGGCCGAGGCCGCGCAGCTGGCTGGCGACCGTGTCGATCGGTTCATCGTCGCCGCCGAAGGCGTCGTAGCAGCCCACCCACTGCTTGGGTTTGAGGGCCGCCAGCAGGGTGCCGATCGAGGCCTGCAGCTCGGCATCGGCGCTGGCGGGCCAGGTGGGCACCACCACGGCACTGGCCTCACCGATCAGGGCGGAGAGCTCCTGGGCGTCGCTGGCGCGCAGATCCACCAGCTGCACGGCGGCGCCGGCCTTGCCGATGCCGCGGGCGATCGCCTGGCTGAGCCGGTCGCAGAAGCCGTACTGGCTCACGTAGCAAACCGCCGCGTAGGCCTCGCCCGTGCTGCGCTCGCTGCTCCAAGTGCGGTAGTCATCCAGCCAGAGGCCCAGGTGGTGGCGCAGCAGGGGGCCATGGCCCACCGCCACCGTGCTGATCGGCGGCAGGGCGTCCATGCGCTTGAGCGCCTGCAGCACGCTGCGGGCATTGGGGCCCATCAGGCAGTCGTAATAGAAGCGAAAATCGGGGGCGATGGCGCCGGGGTCGCTGTCGAACAGGTCGTCTGAGCAGTAGTGCAGACCGAAGGCATCGCAGGTGTAGAGAATGCCGCTGCCGTGGTCAAAGGAAAAGATCGTGTCTGGCCAGTGCAGGTTCGGCGCGCTCAGGAACTCGAACCGGTGTTGAACTCCGCTTGCGGGATTGGTGCCCAGATCGAGCTGCTCGCCGCTTTTAACCGCCCGGCTTTTGAAGGGCCGGTGCAGCTGGTCGGCCAGATAGGCGATCGCCACCTTGGAGGCCACGATCTCGAGCTCGGGGTTGAGGTCGAGCAGGTGGCCGATCAGGCCGGAGTGGTCGGGCTCGGTGTGGGAGACGATCAGGTGATCGATCGCTTTGGGGTCGATCTGCTCCTGCAGCAGGGGCAGCCAGGTGCTTGCAAATTTGAGATGGCTGGTGTCGATCAGGGCGGTGCGCTCGCCCCGCACCAGGAAGCTGTTGTAAGTGGTGCCGTTGCGCAGGCCGAATTCGATGTCAAAGCGGCTGCGGTCCCAGTCGAGTGAGCGGATCGCGGTGGTGTCTGGCCCGATCGGCTCGCACTGCAGGCTCAGGCGCGGAGTCGCGGAGACGGGGATGCCGCTGGCCGTTGCGCTGGCTGTCATGGGACATCTGGCGATGGAACCAACTCTAGGGAGGGCCGCCAACGCTCTGGCTAACTTTCGGTGCTCATGCGCCGCATGCGCTGGTGCTGCTGCTGCTGCTGTTTGGCCTGCAACGAGCGCTGCAGGGATTCGCAGCTGATAGCCAGTTCGCGGATCAGCGACTGCTCAAAGATCGGCGAGATGTCGAGCAGGTTGCCGAAGCCTGTGCGGCTGAACATCAGGGCGCTGCAGCCATCCGGGCTGGCTACAAGCCTGGCCTGGGAGCCGCTCTTGTGCTCACCGAAATAATCGGCCAGCCCCAAGATCGTGCCGCTGCCATGTTCGGCGATTGTTTTTGGCGCTGACCCCGGCACCAGGCTCTGGCGTTGCTCGCAGCTGCCAGCGAGAAGAATAAGTACCCCACCGGCAGGGCGCTCGATCGGATCTCCCTGGCGCCACTGCCGCAGGTTGCAAAGGCGATCTAGGCCCACTAGGGCGCCGGGTTCGAGGCGCAGGATCAGGGGCTGGTCGGCGATCGCGGCAAGGATCTCGATGCTCGCCAGCTGTTCACCCTCAAGAAAGCCCTTCAGCGTCTTGCTGGACGGCAGCCCGGTGCGGGGCGTTTGAAGTAGTCGTTCGGCCTGCCTGTTATCCACCTGGCGCAGCACCATCAGGGCCCAGAGCGCCACGCTTGGGTCCGTATCCAGCCAGAGCCCCTCAAGCACCTCGGCCGCTTCCGGCAGGGGGGAGATCCTGGCTAATTTCGTTTCGATCCCATCGAGCCAGGCGGTGATCGCCGTGGTGGTGTCATCCTCACTGGCGAGGCAGGCCAGCACGTTGGGTGAGAGGCTGCGCAGCAGGGCCAGGCAGGCTTCATCTGGCCGTTGCTCCCCTGGGGCAGTAAGGCCGCTGCGGATCAGGGCCACCAGGTCGGGGAGGAAACGGGCGATCTGGCGGTCGAGGCTGAGCACCAGCGGCGCGGCCAGGGGCAGCCGCCGGCTCAGTTCGGCCAGGCTCTCCCTGCGGGCCATGGCCTGGTTCACGAGCTGCAATCGCTGGCTTAGCTGCCGTTCGCCGTACTGCGATCCGGGGCCGAATTCGTTCAGCAGCTGGGCCCAGCTGGCCTCATCGAGACCACTCTCGATCTGGATGCGGTTGAGCCGCCCGCGGCCGTAGGCATCGAGGCGATCGAGGTGCAGCACCGTGGATCCGCTCAGCAGCAGCAGATCTTCGATCTCCTGGGCGGCAGCGTTGCGGCAGAGGCTCAGGCCGGCCAGATCTTCGGGGCTCAGGCTGGTTAGCCGTGGGTCCTCGCTGGTGAGGATCTCCAGGGCGCTTTGGTGGTCGGCATCAGCGAGCCTCAGGCTGGTGCGCAGGTCGACCAGGGTCTTGAGGGAGGCGGTGCGATCCAGGCGCCCCGAGCTGAGCAGATCGCGCAGCACATCGAGATAGATGCTCTGGCGCTGGGATGTTTCCTGCACCGGCAGGGCGTTGGCCAGTACGAACACCTCACCCGGGCTGAGATCCTCCAGTTGGCGCCCGGCCAGCAGGGGTTGTAATTTCGCCCCGAGCTTGGCCAGGCGTTTGCGCAGGCTGGTGCTGGTGTTCTCCCGTTCGTAGAGGCTGCGGTCGCGATCCCAGCTGCGATAGAGCCAAACGGAGCTGATCGCCACGATGAGCAGCTGCAGCTCCACCCACCCCAGGCTGTCGCCGCTGTCAAACAAATTTCGCTTGAAGTAAAAGTAGATGTTGATTGCCGCAAAGCTGGCCAGCAGCCGGGTGCGGTGGATCGCCCGTTCCTTAGCCGGTTCCGGGCTGGCGGCCCTGAGCTGGTGTTGTTGCAGCCGTTCGATCTGGTGGAACAGCCGTTCCGATGCCACACCCCCCGCGCTGAGCAGGGCTGGGATGGCCAGGATCCGCGGCAGTTGGGGCCAGCCTGCCGGCAGCAGGGATTGCCAGGCCATGGCTGCCAGGCGGCCGTCGTAGGTGAACAGATTGCTCGTCAGGTAATCGATTCCATGGTCGCTGGCCCCGGCCGGGGCGTAGCTCTGGATCAGCAGAAAGAACGCCAGGATTAGGCCTGGATAGGAGTACCAGGCCCAGGCCATGCCCCGCTTGCCGCTCAGGCTCTGCCAGTAGGTGCGTTCGGCGTCGATGTCGAAGCAGGGTTTGGCGCAGGCCACGCAGGTGCTGATGTCCTGGCCCTGGGCTCCCACCGTGCGGCACATCGACTGGGTCGTCTTGCTGCTGCCGCCGAGGTGGGCCTGGGAGCTGAGCAGGCTGCGCGGTCCGCTGAGGATCTGCTGGGCCGGAGCGAACGGACAGAGGTATTGGCAGAAGGTTTTTCCGCCGTAGGCCCAGCCGCTGATCAGGGCGGCCAGCAGGGAGGCAGCAAACAGCAGGGCCAGGACCAGTCCGTTGCTGTTGGCGATCAGCAGCCGCAGGCTCAGGCCGGCGATCAGCAGACCCCACTGCAGCTGGATGTGGTGGCGCGCCAGCCAGGACGACTCCGAGATGGCCGCCACCTGGGGTTTGCCGGCGCGGTTCAGCACCGTGCGCTGCCAGCCCAGGGCCCGGAACAGCTGGGAGACAAATGACAGCGGGCAGATGCGCCGCCAGAGTTCATGGCTGAGGTACACCACCAGGATCACCAGCGGCAGGCCGATATTCCAGAAGAGGTCGTTGCCGATGCCGGGACGGCAGATGGTCGACTCCCGGCAGACGATGGAGCCGTAGGCGGGGCCCAGTTCCGGCTTCAGCAACAGGGCGATCAGGCCAAGCCAGGCGAGCAGTAGGCCCCAGCGGGCGAGGCGAGCCTGTCGCTCAGGCCAACGGTTGAACCAGGAGATCAAGGCTGCTCCGAGGCGATGGCCAGAAATGTTGGGTCCCTTGGGCTTGCCGGTTCTAGGTCCATCGTCTGCCAGAACGATTCCGTTTCATCCTGCCTTGGTTTCACCCTATCTTGATTGGTGGGATTGGCAACCCGCTGAGCGGCTTCAGCACCACCAGTTGTCGAAGCCAGCATTGCAAAAAAAGCCCGGCGCTGGGCCGGGCCTGGGAGGGTTCTCTTCTCTCTCGTGTCTCCTGACGGGCGTGGCGCTCAGCTTCCCACCTGCACTTGCACCGTGGTCATCGTTTGGGCCTTGGGAGCGGTGACGCTGAGCACGCCGTCGCGGTAGTGGGCCTCGAGGCCATCGCGGTTGATGCCGCTGGGGAAGCGGAAGCTGCGGCTCCAGGTGCCGTAGCGGATCTCGCTGATCAGGGCGGCGGGCTCGCCGGCCTCGACGCCAGAGCGCCGCTCAGCGCTGATTACCAGGGTGCGGTCGGTGGCCTTGACGTCGATGGAGCCTTTGTCGACGCCTGGGAGTTCCAGGGCGATCGTGTAGGCCTCGGGTGTTTCATGCACTTCGGCGGCGGGAACTCGCTCAGCCTTTTGCGTTTCGGCGCTGTGCAGTTGCTGCTCGAGCTTCTTGAACAGATCGGATTCGAGCAGGTCGCCGCGGATCAGATCGAAGGGGGATTGGCGCAGGGTAAGCATCGGAAGGTCTCCGGGACTCCATCAATCTGCAGGCGCCGCCCAGTAGCCAACAGGGTGCAGACCGCCCTTGGCGGTACGGCCCCCACGGCTTGGTTCGGCATTCACACCCAAGAGCCACCAGCTGCTGAAGCGGGCGGCCTGGCCGCAGGGCCGACCGGTGCCATCGCGCAGGCTCCAGAGGCAAGCGCCTTCGATCGCGAAGCGGCGGCCGGTGCTGTCGATGCGGATGCCCCGGTAGCCCCTGAGGCATTCCTGGGCCTGGGCGGCCAGCAGGGCCTGGCGGCGGCTGGCCCGCTCGGCCGGCTCGGCGGTGAGCCGCGAGGGCATTCCCACCATCGCCTCCCAGGGCCGCCGCCATAGGCGCAGGGCGGCGCGGTTGGCGTAGATCAAGCGGGGGCCTGGCTCGCTGCTGGGATCGGCGCCGTCGTGGGCCAACACCACCACCTCGGCGGCGAACAGCTCCTGGGCGATCAGCCCGGGGGAGGCATCGGCGGCCAGGCCGGCGAGCAGGGGCTTGCCGAAGGCCTGCTGGTGGCTGCTCAGCAGCTGGCCGGCCAGGGCCAGGGCTTCTGGGCTCAGCCAGGGGGGCGGGCCCAGCCAGTCAGCTGTCATCGCCGTTGACCGGCCCCATGGCCTTGGCCATGGCCAGGGCGGCCAGCTGCTGGCCGTGGGTCTGGAGGTGCTCGAGGAAGTGCTGGTTGGCTTCGGGGAAGCGGGGTTCCTCTGCCAGGGGCAGGGGCCCGGCGGCATCGAGGCCCGTGTCGCCCTCGAGGGCTGGAGTGATCACCACCAGATCCGAATCGAGGGCCGCGTCGTAGCGCCACCACCGGTTTGGGTTCTTGATGGCGGGATGCACCGGGTGGGGAGCGGCCTCGGCGACTGGCTGCGAGCCCTTGGCGGCGGCAGCCTTTTTAGCCTGCCGTGCCAAGGCCCGGCGGCGGCGTTTGGCCAGGTCGGCCAGCAGCTGACCCCTGGTGCGGCCACGCATCTGGAACAGTACGAAGGGGTCTTCGCTGAAGCGATCCCCCATCAGATAGAAGACGGCGCTGACGTGCTTGCAGGGGTTGGCCTTGTCGGCGCAGCTGCACTCGCTGCGCACCTCCTGCAACTTGAATGGAAACAGGCGCTTGCCGCTGGCGGCGAAGGCCCGTTCGATGTCCTGGGGCATGACGCCGGCCAGCAGCTGGGCCGACCAGCGGGCCTTCTGGGTTAGGGCATCGAGCACGTAGCCCCAGTCGTCGTCGCTGAGCACGTCGAGCCAGAGCTTCACCTTGTAGGGCTCCTCGCCGCTGCCCTGCACTCGGGCATGCACCCGGCGGCCCTCGAAGCGGATCGAGGTGACATTGCCGCTGCGGGCATATTCCCAGGCCCGCTCCAGTCGCTTCTTGAAGCGGTAGCCGTTGATCAGCTCCATCCACTGCTCCACCCACCAGGGCTGCTGGGCCAGGCCCTGGTCGCCGAGCTGGGTGTTGATGGCGCTGGCGTAGGTGGTGGGGGTGAGGGTCATGGGAAGGGGATGCCGACGCGTTCGATGTGTTCGCGCAGGGGGGCGTAGCGGAGCGATTCCCAGTGCGTCACATCAAAGAGATAGGGGGTGGGCAGTTGGTCGAGAGCTTCGCGCAGGGCGGCGCTGCAATCCTCGTCGGCGCTGTAGGCCAGATCGATATCGGAGCCACTCCAGTGGCGGCCCATCGCCCGTGAGCCATAGAGCTTCAGCCAGTGGATCTGGGGGAAGCGCTTCAGGCAGGAGCGGATCTCAGCCACGGTGCGCTCGGGGATGCCGTGGTTGGTGGCGGCAGGGGCAGAGCTGGTGGCTGGCGCACTCATGGGGCCTCCTGCCGTTTGCTTGCCAGTAGGTCGTGCAGTTGCTGCAGCCCACTGAGATAGCGCTCCTGGATCTGATCTACGGCTTTGCGGGCTCTGGCGTCGTCGTAGGTGTGGGCCATCAAGTTGCGCTCTTCCAGCATGTCGATCCAGAGCTGGCCATCAATGACCAGACCCGTCGCGAAGGCCTGTTTGAGTACTTCGCGGGGCAGCTTGGCATCGATACCATTATAGGCGAGGAAATCCTTGAGGGTTTTCCAGCTCAGTTCAAAGGTGAATTCATAGGCCTTGATCACGGCCATGCGGATCAGATCGTTGTCTGGATCCTGCTGGTGGATTTCCAATGCCCAGCGCAAGCGCTGGTAGGCACGCTGGAGGTTGTCGAAGCGCTGTTTCCAGCGGATGTCTGATTGCGCCGGTGGAGGTAGCGCTGCCATTCCCTCAATCCTCATCACTGAGGCTGACCAGATCTTTGAGCTGGCCCACATCGAAGCCGCCCAGCCAATCTTCGCCGGAGCCGACGATGTCTTCGGCCAGCTTGGATTTTTCCTTGATCATCCGGTCGATCCTTTCTTCCACCGAACCGCTGGTGATGAACTTGTGCACCAGCACCCGGTTTTGTTGGCCGATGCGGTAGGCGCGGTCGGTGGCCTGGTTTTCCACGGCCGGGTTCCACCAGCGGTCGATGTGGAACACGTGGCTGGCGCGGGTGAGGTTGAGGCCGACGCCACCGGCCTTGAGCGACAGCAGAAATAGCTGGGGGCCGCGGGGGTCGTCCTGGAAGCGATCGACCATGGCCTGGCGCTCGGTTTTGCTGGTGCTGCCGTAGAGGAACGGCACCTCCTGGCGCCACTTGCGCTGCAGGTGGGCCTGGAGCAGCAGGCCCCATTCGGCGAACTGGGTGAACAGCAGGGCCCGATCGCCCGCTTCGATCACCTCTTCGAGGATCTCCTCGAGTCGCTGCAGCTTGGCGCTGCGATTGCTGAAGCTGCCGTTGCCGCCGGCGAGCACGGTGTCGGCCTTTTCCTTGAGGGCCAGGGCCGGGTGGTTGCAGATCTGCTTGAGTTTGGTGAGCAGGGCCAGCACCTGGCCGTGCTTCTGGCCCAGGGGGGCCCGGGCGATCGCATCGAGGCTCTCTTCGACTGTTTTGTTGTAGAGCTTTTTCTGCTCTGGAGCCAGGCCCACCCACTCGTTGAGCTCCACCTTCTCCGGCAGGTCGGAGATGATCGACTTGTCGGTTTTGAGCCGCCGCAGGATGAAGGGCCCCACCCGGGCCTTGAGATCGCGCATCGAGGCCATGTCGCCGTAGCGCTCGATCGGCAGCCGGTAGCGCTGGCGGAAGAAGGGCTCATCGCCGAGCACCTTGGGGTTGAGGAAGTCCATCAGGGCCCACAGCTCGCTGACCCGGTTTTCCACCGGCGTGCCCGTCAGGGCAATCCGGAAACGGCTGCCCCCCTTGCTGAACCGGCTGGGGCGGGCCAGGTCTCGTGCCGCCTGGCTCTGCTTGGCGCTGGGATTTTTGATCGCCTGGGCTTCGTCTATCACCATCCCCTGCCAGTCGATGCTTTCGAGCAGCTCGCTGTCTCGCTGCAGCAGGCCATAGCTGGTGAGCACCAGATCCACGCCCTTAAGGGCTTTTTTGAGGGCCTCGGGGCTGCTCGGCCGGCGCGGGCCGTAGTGCTCCTTCACCCCCAGCTCGGGGGTGAAGCCGTGGGCTTCCCGTTTCCAGTTGGTGAGCACCGAGGTGGGCGCCACCAGCAGCACCGGGCGCTTGAGTTCGTCTTCGGCCTTGAGGTGCTGGAGGAAGGCCAGCAGCTGGATCGTTTTGCCCAGGCCCATGTCGTCGGCCAGGCAGGCGCCCTGGTCGAAGCGGTGCAGGAAGGCCAGCCAGCCCAGGCCCCGCTCCTGGTAGGGCCGCAGCTGGCCGGAGAAGCCAGGTGGGGCAGGCAGGGGGTCGGGGGCCTTCTGCTGGTGGTATTGCTCCAGCACCGCCTGCAGCCGGGGGCCAGCATCGAAGTGGTGGGCGGGCAGCCGGTAGAAGGTGTCGCCTTCGCTGGCGGTGAGCCGCAGGGCGTCGTCGAGGCTGAGGCCCGGATCGGCAACGCTGAATTTCTCGGCGTTCTTGAGATCGAGGGGCCGCAGCTCGATCCAGGCCCCCTTGTGCTGCACCAGCGGGCTGCGTTTGGCCTGCAGACGCTCCAGGTCGCGCAGGGTCAAGGTGACCCCGCCGATCATGAATTCCCATTCCCAGGTGAGCGTTTCGCCCAGGGTGAAGCCGCGCGATTTCTCCGGCAGCTCGGCCTTGATCGACAGGCCCAGCCGGCTGGCCAGGCCCCCGGAGAGGCTGGCGGGCAGCACCACGCCCACGCCCACATCCCGCAGCTGGTGGGCGCCGGTGCGCACCAGCACAAATGCCTCGGCCGGGGTGAGCTGCATTGCCTCCGGGGTGGCCGAATCCAGGCCCCGCTCGATCGGCTCAAACACTGTGAGGGCCCGGCCCATGCCCTCGAGCAGCAGCTCGCTGGGTTGGGGCACGGCAATCTCCCCCATCTGGAGGCCCCGATCGCCCGCCGCCCACACGGCCGCGGCTGGCACCCGCAGGCTGGGGTCGGCTTCGGCCTGGAGCCCGAAGCGCAGCTCCCAGAGCTCCTCGCCCTCGGCTGGGGTGAACAGCTCCAGACAGGTGCGGGCTGGCTCCACCTTGCCCGCCACGCCCTCTCGCCAGTGGTGGGTGGCGATGCTGAGCCGCTCGAGCTCCTCCTCGTTCAGATTGAGGCTGCCATCGCCCTTGCCCAGGGCCTTCTGCCAGGCCGCCAGCAGGGGATCGAGCCCGCCTGCGCTGGGGCTGAAGCCCGCCCGCAGCTGGCCATCGAGCAGGGCCTCGAGCAGGCTGGCCACCCGCAGGCGGCCGCTGCCGGGGCGGCGGCAGGCCAGGGAGGGATCGCCCAGGGGGCCGGCGGCCAGGGCGCAGGTTGCGACCTGGGGCAGGCCGCTGGCCAGGTCTTCGAGGCGGCGGCGGTCGTCTTCCCGGTTGAGCAGGGGCAGCCAGCGGGCCTTGCCCTCTTCGAGCTGGGGCAACCAGCGCCCCCTAGCTATCAGGCTCAGGGCCCAGCGCTGCAGGTGGCTCCACCAGCGCAGCTCATCGGCCATCTCCGGGTGCTCGCCGGCCAGGGGCAGCTGGCTGAGCCATTCGCCCGCGTTGGCCGAATCCAGGGCCCAGCCCTGCACCTGCCAGGGCCACCACTCCAGTTGCTTGGGGATCGGTTCACCGGCCTGGAGGGGCAGGCCGCTCCAGCTGCTGGCGCTGGTGCGGCGCCCCTTGGCGGCCTGGCTGCGGCTGGGCAGGCTCAGGGTGGCGCTGGCTGGGCGCAGGGCCTCGCTCCAGAGGCCGTTGTCGTCGAGCCAGGTGGCCAGATCGTCTTCGTTGAGGGCCAGGGGGTGCTCGGGGGCCTCCAACTTCGGCACCGCCGGCGTGGCCACCCGCCAGGTGTCGGCCCACAGAAATAGGCGACCACCCGAACCTTCGGGGGGAAACAGCCAGGTGGCGTGCAGCAGGCTCATGAACCCGGCCTTACGGCCGTCGGGCGGGCAGGAGGCGTGGGGCCAGGCGCTGCGCTGAATGCAGCACCAAGGTGCTGCCGATCAGCGGCAGCCAAAGCGGCAGCCACCCGCGGATCGGCACCATCATCACAGTTGATCGGGCGCCGGCCAATGTTGGGCGATTATGCCTGGTACAGGCTTCTTCTGCTCCCCCATGGCCGCTGCCCCCCGCCGTGCCTGCCCCCGCACTGGCGCCGAGATCCGCGCGGCCTTCCTCGACTTCTACGAGCAGCGGGGCCACAAGGCGATGGCGAGCGCTTCGCTGATCCCGGACGACCCGACGGTGCTGCTAACGATCGCCGGCATGTTGCCCTTCAAGCCGGTGTTTCTTGGCCAGGCGCCGGCGCCGGCGCCGCGGGCCACCAGCTCCCAGAAGTGCATCCGCACCAACGACATCGAAAACGTGGGCCGCACGGCGCGGCATCACACATTTTTTGAGATGCTCGGCAACTTCTCCTTCGGCGACTACTTCAAGGAGCAGGCGATCACCTGGGCCTGGGAGCTCTCCACCGAGGTGTTCGGCCTCTCGCCCAACAACCTTGTGGTGAGCGTCTTCCGCGAAGACGACGAAGCGGAAGCCATCTGGCGCGATCGGGTGGGGGTGAACCCCAAGCGCATCATCCGCCTGGATGAGGCCGACAACTTCTGGGCCTCGGGCCCCACCGGCCCCTGCGGCCCCTGCTCGGAGATCTACTACGACTTCAAGCCCGAACTCGGCGACGACGGCATCGATCTGGAGGATGACTCGCGCTTCATCGAGTTCTACAACCTGGTGTTCATGCAGTCCAACCGCGACGCCGGCGGCACCCTCACGCCGCTGGCGGCCCGCAACATCGACACCGGCCTGGGCCTCGAGCGCATGGCCCAGATCCTGCAGGGCGTGCCCAACAACTACGAAACCGACCTGATCTACCCGCTGATTGAAACGGCGGCCCAGCTGGCGGGGGTCGACTACAGGGCTCTCGACACCAAGGGCAAAACCAGTCTCAAGGTGATCGGCGACCACAGCCGTGCCATCACCCAGCTGATCTGCGATGGCGTCACGGCCAGCAATTTGGGCCGCGGCTACATCCTCAGGCGTCTCCTGCGCCGGGTGGTGCGCCACGGACGGCTCCTCGGCATCGACAGGCCATTTCTGGCGGCGATGGGTGAAGCGTCGATCACGCTGATGGCAGCGGCTTACCCCCAGCTGCTGGAGCGCCGCGAGGTGATCCTGGCGGAGCTAGAGCGCGAGGAGGCCCGCTTCCTGGAAACCCTGGAGCGGGGCGAGAAGCTGCTGGCCGAGGTGCTGGCGGCCAAGCCCAGCCAGATCAGCGGCGAGCAGGCCTTCGAGCTTTACGACACCTATGGCTTCCCCCTGGAGCTCACCGAGGAGATCGCCGAAGAGCACGGACTCACGGTGGATCTGGCCGGCTTTGAGGCGGCGATGGAGGCCCAGCGCCAGCGGGCCAAGGCCGCGGCCGTGAGCATCGACCTCACCCTGCAGGGGGCGATTGAGCAGATGGCGGCCGCCGCCGAGGCCACGGCCTTCAAGGGCTACGAGCAGCTGGAGCACCCCTGTTGCGTGCTGGCCCTGGTGGCCAATGGCGAGCCGGCCGAGCGCGCCGGCGCCGGCGACAGCGTGCAACTGGTGCTCGACTCCACCCCCTTCTATGGCGAAGGCGGCGGCCAGGTGGGTGACCGGGGTGTGCTTTCAGGCGATGGCGTGATCGTGGCGATCGAGGGTGTGAGCCGCAACCGCAGCGTGTTCGTGCACAGCGGCCAGATTGAGCGCGGCAGTTTGGCGATCGGGGCCCTGGTTACGGCTCGGGTGGATGCCGCCTGCCGCCGCCGCGCCCAGGCAAACCACACGGCCACCCACCTGCTGCAGGCCGCGCTCAAACAAATTGTCGATCCGGCCATCGGCCAGGCCGGCTCCCTGGTGGATTTCGATCGACTGCGCTTCGACTTCCACTGCCCCCGGGCCGTGACCCCGGCGGAGCTCGAGCAGATCGAGGCCCTGATCAACGGCTGGATCAGCGAGGCCCACACCCTGCAGGTGGCAGAGATGGCGATCGAGCAGGCCAAGGCGGCTGGTGCGGTGGCGATGTTTGGCGAGAAGTACGCCGATGTGGTGCGGGTGGTGGATGTGCCAGGCGTTTCGATGGAGCTCTGCGGCGGCACCCACGTGGCCAACACCGCTGAGATCGGCCTGTTCAAGATCGTGAGCGAGAGCGGTGTGGCTGCCGGCATCCGCCGCATCGAGGCGGTGGCTGGCCCGGCGGTGCTGGCCTACCTCAAGGAGCGCGAGGCGGTGGTGAAACCCCTGGCCGAGCGCTTCAAGGCCCAGCCCGGCGAGATCGTGGAGCGGGTGGTGGCACTGGCCGATGAGCTCAAGGCCACGCAAAAAGCCTTAGCGGTGGCCCGCAGCGAGCTGGCGAGCGCCAAGGCCGGCGCCCTGGTGCACAAGGCCGAGCCCCTCGGCGACTTCCGGTTGCTGGTGGCGCGGCTCGATGGCGTCGACGGCGCTGGCTTGCAGAACGCCGCCCAGGGCCTGGCCGACCAGCTGGGCGACGGGGCTGCGGTGGTGCTGGGCGGCCTGCCCGATCCGGCCGATCTGGCCAAGGTGATCCTGGTGGCGGCCTTCGGGGCGGCGGTGGTCGCGGCCGGCCCCAAGGCCGGGGCCTTCATCGGCGGCGTGGCAAAAGCCTGCGGCGGCGGCGGTGGCGGCCGGCCCAACCTGGCCCAGGCGGGCGGGCGCGATGGGGCGGCCCTGGATGGGGCGCTGGTGCAGGCGCGGGAGGAGTTGAGGATGAGCCTGCTGGAGGGGTGAGTCGGCGGGCCTGTCCCGCCAGGGTGATGCCCCGCGTTCCTCAAGTCAGACCCTGCTAGTGGCCGGCATACACCCTGTGGACGGCGGACACTACCTGTGGTGGGCCGAATCTCTGAGCCAGCTTGATCGCAAAGACCACCAACAAAAAAATGAAGGGAACCAATCTGCTTCGTGGGGCAGGCAGGTGTCGGCGGCGGAAATCGCTGATCCGGCTGTGGTCAGGCTGCTGATTGCCGGTGAGAACCCGGAAGGTGGTGCCTTCCCAGCAGGCCTTCTCTCCGTGGGGATCCTGCTGCCAGTAGACGGCGTGGATTTCCTCAAGATCCAGCTCGCCGGCCAGATCCAGCAAAAAGAACACCAGGTGGTTCTCTGGCAACCAGTCCACTGGTGATGGCAGCAGCAGCAGCGTCTGCTCGGGGTTCCAGGGTCGGAAGGACTTGGGCTTGACCATGCCCCATTCTCTTGCCCAGATACATTGCTGCCACTGGGATCTGGGCAGATTTCAGGGCGTCTGTGGAGAAGGATGGCGCTGAGCGTGGAGCATTGGTTTGAGCGCCAGATCCGGCCCCGTTACGCTGACCCCAGCGATGAAAAGGCCTTCCTGATCAGCGACATTCAGGAGTGGATCAACACCCTCAACATCCCGGAACTCGATGGCCCGCTGGAGGACTTCCGCCGCGGGCTGCGCATCTGATCGAAATCGGATTCGGCGAACCCCCCATGGAGGGGACGGTGAACTCCGCAGGAGAATGCCGGCAAAAGCAGCATCAAAGAGGCGGCAAAAGCAGCAGTAAGCTGTCGGCAACCACCCCATCAAGGCGCAGGGATGCCGGCGTATCGCCCCCGAATCGTCGATGCCGAGCTGCTGGATCAGCTCCAGTCCGCAGGGGCTGTCGTGATCGAGGGACCGAAGGCCTGCGGCAAGACCATGACGGCAACCCAGCAGGCGGCCTCCAGGGTGCTGTTGGACGTAGACCTCGCGGCTCGGCAGGCACTGGCCGTTGATCCAGCGCTGGTCCTGGCAGGCGCCAGGCCCCGGCTGCTGGATGAATGGCAGGTGGAACCTGGGCTGTGGAATCAGGTGAGGCGGGCCGTGGATGCCGCGGATCAGCCAGGCCAGTTTCTGCTGACTGGATCGTCGGTGCCGGCCGATGACGCTGATCGCCACACCGGCGCTGGGCGGTTCTCCTTCCTGCGGATGCGTCCGATGACCCTGTTCGAAGCAGGTGTCTCCGTGGGTGGGGTGTCGTTGCGGCAGCTGTTCGCGGGTGAGGCCCCACGATCGGCCGATCCCGGCCTCACGGTGCAGAATCTCTGCGATCTAATCAGCATCGGCGGATGGCCGGCACAACAGGGCCGGCCGGTGAAGGCGGCGCTGCGGGCCGCCCGCGACTACCTGGAACAGGTGCGGCAAGTTGACATCAGCCGGGTGGGGGAGCATCGACGTGATCCCGTCAAGGTTGGGTATCTGCTGCGGGCCCTTGGGCGGCATTCGGCCACGGAGGCGCGCCTGGCCACTCTGGCCGCCGATGCGGTGGGTGGGGGCGCGGCACTTGATGAGCGCACCGTGTCCGACTACCTGCAGGCGCTGGAGCGGCTGATGGTGATCGAGGATCAACCCGCCTGGGCCCCCCACCTGCGCTCCAGAGCAAGGCTGCGTAAGGCACCGAAACGGCATTACGTGGATCCCTCACTGGCTGTGGCAGCGCTGGGAGCTGGCCCGGAGCGGCTGCTGGCGGATCTGGAGTTGTTGGGCCTGCTGTTCGAATCCCTGGTGATCAGGGATCTGCGGGTATCTAGCCAGCCGTTGGATGGGGAGGTGCTCCATTACCGCGATCACTACGGTGTGGAGGTTGATGCGATCGTGCAGCTGCGCGACGGCCGCTGGGGAGCGATTGAAATCAAGCTGGGCGAAGGCCAGGTGGAGCAGGCAGCCGCTGGCCTGCTTCACTTCGCCCGCCAGATCGACACAAGCCGAACCGGCCCGCCGAGTTTCCTTGCTGTGATCTGCGGCAAGGGCTATGGCTATCGACGTGATGATGGGGTTGTGGTGGTGCCGGTGGGGGCGTTCGGGCCCTGATCGCGGCCTCGGGCTTCCCAATCTCGGCGCGAAGGTTCAACTTGATGTGCTGCCGGTAGTAATCGTCCGCCTGCGGTGGCGAATCGGACAAGCTGGCGCTCTGGGGTCGCCAGCCACCTGCCACCATCTTCAATCTCAGGAGCCGTTCCTTGGGGTTGGGCTTCATCTGATCGGCTCGATATTTTGAGTAATGCCATATTTTGAGTAAGTTTATATTTTGAGCCAACTCCACATTTTGACTCGACACCACACTTTGAGACTGGCTTGGGTTGTGCCCCTGCTGTTGCCCTTGCTTCCCGCGGCCGGTTTGGCCCAGAGCCAGGTGCAGCTCGCCTGCAGCGGCACCCTGTTGGAGGCCCGGGGCAGCGCCGAACTCAAGCGAATCACCGCAAACCTGCGCTTTTCCCTGGCCCTGGAAGCGGAGGCTGCCAGCAGCGAGGCCGCGCTGGCCAGCCTGCAGGGGCGCCTTGCCGTGGTGCGCACCACCTTGAAAAATCTCCAGGTGGTTGACCTGGAGGTCACCTCCCCCACCACCTGGCAACGGCCCGCCAGTCGCCCTAGCCCTGAGCGGGTGGTGGCTGGTCTTCAGGTGTCTGGCCAGCTGGCGCCGGCCAGGCTGCAGGACCTGGTGCGGGGGGTGGGTGGGTTGCCTGGGGTTCGGCTCGCCCCGGTGGCGACCGAGGCCGATCGGCCGGGGGATCGGGCCGCCCGCGCCACCCTGCTGCGGGCCGCCTACCAGGACGCCCTGCAGCAGGGATTGGATCTAGCGGGTGCCATGGGGCTCAAGGGGGTGCTCAAGCCCATTGAGGTGTTGCTGGAAGGGGGCTCCAGGCCTGGGCTAAAGATGGTGATGGCGGCGGAGGCAGCCCCTTTTGATCCGGCCGAGCTGGCTGCGCCTGTGGATCGACTCAGTCTGCAGGTGCGCTTCTGCGCCCGTTGACATAGAAGGTGGCAACCTCGCCCAGGCCCTTGGCCTGGACCAGTCCGCGGGATTCCAGGGCAAAGGTGTCATCCAGCAATTCGGCCGTCTGGGTAGAAATCTGTACCCGCCCCGGGGTGCCGCTCGATTCCATCCGGCTCGCCACATTCACCGTATTGCCCCAGAGGTCATAGGTGAATTTGTTTTTGCCAATCACCCCTGCCACCACCGGGCCGCTGTGGATGCCAATTCGCATGTTTAGGTCTGTTTGGTTGGCCTGGTTGAACTGCGCCATTGCCTCCAGCATGTTCACTGCCGTGGAGACCACAGCCCTGGCATGGTCGTCGCGGGCTTCGGGCAGGCCTCCCACCAGCATGTAGCAGTCGCCGATGGTTTTGATTTTTTCGAGGCCGGCATCCTCCACCAACTGGTCAAATTTGGAGAAGAGGCTATGGAGCACTTCAACTAATTGCTTGGCGGTCATGCCCTGGGAGAGCCTGGTAAAGCCCACCAGGTCGGCAAATAAGACAGAAACATTGGCGTGGCTGTCGGCGCAACGTTGTTCGCCACCCTTGAGCCGTTCTGAAATTGCAACCGGCAGAATATTGAGCAGCAGCAGCTCTGATTTTTCCTGTTCCTGAATCAGCCTGAGGTGTTGGGATTCCAGCTGTTTTCGCTGGATGATTTCCAGATCGCGCAGCCTCTTTTTCTCCAGTGATGAGGTCAGTCGGGCCCTAAGTAGCACCTGGCTGAAGGGTTTGGGCAGGTAGTCCTCGGCACCCATCTCAATGCAGGCCACCACTTCGTCTATTGATTCGCCGCCAGATATCACGATTACGGGCAGGCTTCTGAGCTCCGAATTGGCCTGCATGCGAGCAAGAACGGCGAGCCCATTCATCTGGGGCATCTCCATATCCAGCAGCATCAGATCAAATTCCTCCTGCTTGAGGCGCTCCAGGGCATGCTGGCCATCGACGGCCTCCTCAATCTGCCCAATTCCCAGTTGACGCAGGGAGCGGGCAATGCCCATGCGCAGCATTTTGCTGTCGTCCACCACGAGGATGCGGGCAGCGCTGAGCAGCTCGGCGCCAGGCCGTTCAGATTCGTCCATGCCAGGGGCTCAGGGTTTGATGGTGTTGAGGGTTTCCACAATGGCCTGGGGCATGGCCTGCAGGTGGACGCTGCGGTCGACCACACCCAGTTCAACGGCGGCCCTGGGCATGCCGTAGATCACGCTGCTGGCTTCGTTTTGGGCCAGGGAGCAGCCGCCCGCCTCCTTGATCGATCCCAGGCCGCGGGCCCCATCGCGCCCCATCCCGGTGAGCACCACCCCCAGGGTGTGTGCTCCGGCGACTGCCGCTGCGGAGCGGAACAGCACATCTACTGCCGGCCGGCAGTGGTGAACTGGCGGGGTTTGCACCAGGCGCACCCGGTATTGATCCTGCTTGACGATCATCATGTGATAGTCCCCCGGGGCAATCAGGCAGACGCCCGGCAGCAGTGGATCATTGTCGGCGGCTTCCCGCACCTCCATGGCACTGAGGCCGTTGATGCGTTCGGCCACGGCCTTGGAAAAGTAGGCCGGGATGTGCTGCACGATGGCAATGGGCGGCAGATCGGCGGGCAGGGCGGGCAGGATGTAACGCAAGGCCTCGACGCCGCCAGTTGAGGAGCCGATCACCACCAGGCGGCGATCCATTCCCGCAGGGGCTCGGGGACGGCTGGGCAGGCTGGGCTGGATTTTGGTTGTGGGCAGGGGTGCAAGATCCCTGCGGGCCCTGGCGGCTGCCTTGATGTGAAAAGCCAGTTTGCCAGCCAGGGCGCCGATGGAGCTGCTGCCGTCGGGTTTGGCAAGCACCTCCTTGGCTCCCGCCTCCATGGCATCGAGGGCCAGCTTGGAGCCTTGCTGGGTCAGGGAGCTGATCACCACTACGGGTAGGGGCGAGTTCTCCTGCTTGAGCTGGCGCAAAAAGGTAAGGCCATCCATGCGTGGCATCTCCATGTCCAGCGTCAGCACATCGGGATGGAGTTTCGGAATTTTGTCCATGGCGATCAGGGGATCGTTGGCAACGCCGACAACCTCAATATCAGGATCCATCTGCAGGGTGTCGGTGATGGTCTTGCGAACGAGCGCAGAGTCGTCAATCACCAAGACTCGGATTTTTCTGGTCATGGGGAGTAAGGAAGCAAGCGACTAAGAGCTTTTGCGGTAGACACCGCCACCAAGGGATTGGAAATCATGCTTGAAGCAGGCCAGGCTATCGCAGTGCCCTATCACCAGAAAGCCGCCCGGTGTGAGCATGCGATGCAATCTGGAAACCAGCTGGGATTGGGAGTCTTGGGCAAAGTAAATGAGCACATTACGACAGAAAATAAGATGAAGTTGTGCCGGCAGGGGATAGGTTTCCTGGAACAGATTAATTCTTTCAATTTTGACATGGTCGAGAATTTCTGGCTTGACCCTGCATTTACTTTCATAGATATCGCGGCCCCGCTTGAAGTAGCGCTGCAGAAATTGAGGCTGGGGTAGGTTTAAGCTCGCTTCCTGATAAATAGCCGTTGTGGCCACTTTTATGGCTTTGCTGGAAATATCACTGGCATATACCAGCCAGTCAGGTTTGGGGCCTGCCTGCTTGGCCAGGTGCTCGCTGATGGTGATTGCCAGCGAATAGGCCTCTTCACCTGTAGAACTAGCGGCAGACCAGGCTAATAATTTGCTGGCAGCACCCGGGCATTCCGCCAAAATCTGATCTAGTATTTCGGAGCTAAGTCGATCAAAGTGCTGCCGTTCACGGAAAAACTGGGTGTGGTTGATCGCAACAAGGTCGATCAGGGTATGGATCTCCGCATTGTTCTGGCTTTGGCTGATATAGCGATAATACTCGTCCCAGGATTTGAGCCCTAGTTGCAGCAGCCTGGCTTTGAGCCGGCTGGTTAGCATCGTTTGCTTGTTGTCGCCCAGCTTGATGGAGCTATGCTTGTGAACCAGTTCACAGATGCCCTGGTAGACTGAGTTAGATATGGGCTGCTCAGATGGCCCCTGCCTTGCTGTGCTGCTAACAACCATCAGTAGTTGCTAAAATGCTCATCTAAATTTGAATCTGGCCGATCTTGCGGGCCGGATGGTTCCGGTTTTGCCGAGCTATCTTTGCCATCCAGCTCACTTGCTTGTTTGTTTGAGGAGCCATCTATCACCTGGCGCAACGCCCCAGCGGTTTGCTGCTGCATCGATGCTTGCTGGCGCATTTCTTCGGCTGCGCTGGCGATTTGCTCTGTATTGATGGCGCTGGATTGGGCAACTTTGCTCATTTCCTGAATAGCAATAGTGACTTGCTCAATGCCTTGCGCTTGCTCTTTGGTTGCCAGGGCAATTTCGGAAACAAGGTTGTGAGTCTCCTGAACTTTGCTGCCAATTCGGCTGAATGATTCTCCCACTCCAGTCAAACATTGGGACCCTTGGCGACTGCTTTTGATCGAGGCCTCGATCTTGGTTTCTGATTCGTTGGCTGCGGCCGCACTGCGCTGGGCCAGGGAGCGAACTTCCTCGGCAACTACCGCAAAGCCCGCACCGGCATCCCCAGCCCTGGCCGCTTCTACGGCAGCATTGAGGGCAAGAATGTTTGTTTGAAAGGCGATCTCATCAATGCTTTTAACAATTTTGACAACCTCATTGCTTGAGCGCTCTATTGCGGCCATGGCTTCGGTCATCTCCTTCATGCTGGCCATGCCTTCGCTTGCACTTACCTGGGATTCGCTGGCTAAAGTTCTAGCGTGATCAGCATTGCGGGCTGAGGAGTGGATCATGCTTGACATCTCCTCCAGGGAGGCACTGGTTTCTTCAATGGCACTGGCCTGCTCACTTGCGCCCTGGGCCAGCTGATTGCTGGAGTCGGCAATCTGATTGGAAACTTGGAGAAAGCGCCCTGAGCCCTTGCCAAGATCACTGACAATCCTATCTAAGGGGCTGGCAAAATCCCTTTGCATGAGGTAAAGAACTGCATAGGCTGTTGCCAGCAACAGAAGTGTGATCAGCAGCAGGATTTGGTTTGCCCGCTGGGCGCTGGCGGCGGCTTCCTGCTCGCTTGCAATGATTTCGCGGTTGGCAATCTCGATCAGCTTAACGACCTTATCGCGGTGCTCATAGAATAGTCTGTCTAACTCCTTAAACGCCGCTGCTGCAGCCTGCCTATTGCCTGAAGTCAGCGCTGGCAGCAGACTCGAGCTGACTAAGTCTATGTAATTACTGGCCAGGGCGTTTGAGTCTTTGGTCAACAGAAAACGTTCTTCTTCGGTGATATTTTTGTTGGCGACCCAATATCTGATCCTTTCCTCATAGACCTGCTGAAGTCTTGGCAGGGCACTGCTCAGTCTTGAGATGTTCGCTGATCCGGCTCTGGACTTGCCATTGTCGCTGCTGACATTGCTGGCATCCAGCATGGCCCGGGTAACGTAATAGTGCAGTTCTATAATATAATTTGGCGGCGGCATTATGTCCGCTATTAAATCCTTGCTGGCAATAATTTTTTCGTAGGCAGGGCTGTTGATCGCGGTGGTTCTGCTGAGAATGGTGCTAGCTATTAATTCGCCAACTAATGCCACAGTTGCCAGGGCAGCATTGGCCCGAATTAGAACTTTTAGATTGAGCTTCATTGGTCTTGCTCCGGTGCCAGGGCGGTATTGGTTTGGAGGTTGCCGGCATCTTTGAGCAGTTCAGCGACGCTGAGAATTGCTAGAACTGAATCTTTATATTTGGCCATCGCTTGAATGAATTTGCCGTCAACCGTGTCGCAAAAGTCTGGTACGGGTTCGATGGCGCTTTGTTCAATGAATACCACCTCGTCTACTAGGTCTACCTGCAGTCCGACTAATTGGTCTGGGCTTGCGGCGGTGTGGTGATGCACAACGATGATGCAGGCCCGCTCTTTTGCTTCCGAGCTGGGCAGATGGAGGCGTTGGCGCAAATCAATTACGGGCACAATCTTGCCGCGGAGATTAATTACCCCGAGAAAATGTTCAGGCATTCGCGGCACCGGGGTGATCGGGCAAAGCCGAATAATCTCCCGCACCTCTGCTACGGCGAGGCTGTAGCGTTCTTGGCCCAGCTGGAAGTTAAGGTACTTTCCCGCCTCGGGAAGATCGTTGTATACGGCTATGTCGTCGATCGCCATCTCCCCTGCCTTAGTAATCACTGAAGTGCTCATCATAGTTTGATTCCGCTGGGGTTTGCCCCTGATGCAGCGCGGATGGCTGCTGCGACCCCAGAACCCGGCGTGGTTTGGCTTGGTTTGGGTGGGTGTGTTCGCCATGGCTAGATGGGGAGCTGGTGCTGCCATCAATTACGGTTTTCAGGTCTGCCGTTATTTCGTGTTGTCTCATGGCCTGGCTGCGCATTTGCTCGGCTGCACCAACAATCTGCTGACTTGCACCTGCACTCTGTTCGGCAGCCCTTTTCATCTCTTCAATGGATGACAAGTTGTCTTGGGCAACCTTGCTCATTTCCTGTAGGGCCGTGGTGATGTGCTCAATGCCTTGGGCTTGCTCTTTGGTTGCCAGGCTAATTTCAGATACGAGGGAATCGGTATGCTTCACTTTGTCACTAATTTTGGCGAAGGAATCGCCCACCCCGTCTAGGCAGCGCGCCCCTTCCCTGCTGCTTAATATTGAAGCCTCAATTTTCTGTGAGGATTCGTGGGCGGCGGCCGCACTCCTTTGCGCCAAAGACCTTACTTCCTCTGCCACGACGGCAAAGCCCGAGCCTGCCTCGCCAGCCCGTGCCGCCTCCACGGCTGCGTTGAGGGCAAGGATATTGGTTTGGAAGGCAATCTCGTCGATACTTTTTACAATCTTGCCCACTTCGTTGCTTGATTTCTCAATTGCCCCCATGGCCACCGCCATCGCCTCAAGACTGGTGTTACCCAGGCTGGCGCTTGCCTGGGCTTCACCCGCCAGGGTTTTGGCGTGATCGGCATTTCTGGCGGAGGAATGGATCATGCTCGACATCTGCTCAAGTGAGGCACTTGTTTCTTCAATAGCAGCGGCCTGCTCTGAGGCACCCTGGGCCATCTGCTGGCTGGAATTTGCCACCTGCCTGGCCCCAGTTGCAATTTCATAGCTTGCATTTGCCACACTGCTGGTGGCCTCTATGAATTGGTCGGCGCCGTCGCCCAGCTCGCCTGCAATTTTACTCAGTGGAGTTACGGCCACTTTTTGCATAAGGTAGAGGGTAAAATAGCCAAGGCCCAGTAGGGCCAGGGTGCTAAATATGATCCAGAGGGTGGCGGCCCTGATGCCATCATCTGCTTCGGTTTCGTGTTCCTGAATCTCGGCCTTGTTAGCATCGGTTACACTGGCGAGGCCGGAGAGGTGTTCTTGATATATAGCGTCTAGATTCCGGTCGATTTCTGTAGCCCGTTTTAGATTTCCTGCTTGCAGGGCGGGGATAAGGTTGTTGCCGATGGCATTCAGGTATTCCTGGCTGGGTCCACTAGTCCAGCTGCGAAACTTATTCTGCAGATCTGGCGCGAAGTTTGGATTTTCAAGCCAGAGCTGCTGTCGATCTCTGAACTTAGTGACATTTTTGCCGTAATACTGCTCCAGGATTCTGATCGCCGGGTTTGTGGCAATCTGAGCTGGCTCAGTTTGCCCTGAGTTTTTGATTGATAGAAGGGCCCGCGCTACCTCGCCTCGTAGGCTTTGGAGCACAAATGGTGAAGGCTGAAGATCTCCTGCTAGGTCGTGGTGGTCAACAATGTTCTTATATAGCTGCTGGTTGATCCACATGGGCCGAGTCAGGATAGTCAATAGCGCCACCTCACCTACTAGGGCCACGGTCAGCAGGGCAGCGTTGGCCTTGATTAAAAACTTGACATTCAAATTCATGTTAATTGCTTGAAGTTTTAGATTCTGGTCTAGGGCTATCGGTGCGACCCAGGGCATCCGGATCGAGTATTAGCGCCACCCGCCCATCTCCCATGATTGCCGCCCCGGAGTAAACGGGTTGGCTTTGCAGGGTGTCGCCCATCGGTTTGATGACAACCTCTTGTTTGCTAATGAGATGGTCTACGAGTAGGCCTTTGGCTTGACCGCCAGAGTTGATGATCAAGATAATGCCCTCAGAGGGGTCGACTGGGCCGTTGTCGATTTTTAGCTTTTCGCAAAGACTGATCATGGGTATCAATCTGCCGCGCAAATTTACAAGCTGCCCCCGCCCCTTCAGCGTCGACAACATGCCAGCTGTGGGCTTGAACGATTCCTGAATCGAAAGGGTCGGGATGATAAAGCGTTGGTTGCCAGCTCCCACTAGCATACCGTCGATGATGGCAAGTGTCAGGGGTAAATAAATGCTGAAGGTTGTGCTTTTCCCCACCACCGATTGCACGTCGATCCTTCCGCGCAGCCTGGAGATACTTCCCCTCACCACATCCATGCCAACGCCCCTGCCGGAAACATCGGTTACTGTTTCAGCCGTAGAGAAGCCGGGTTCGAAGATCAGGCTAAGTATTTCATGGGTGTTGCCATTGAAATCGCTGTCGATAATGCCCCTTTCCCTTGCCTTTGCCAGCACCCGAGCGGGATCAATGCCGCGACCATCATCTTCAATTCTGATCAAGATTCCACCGGCCTGGTGACAGGCTTCAATTTCAATCTTTCCTTCAGCTGATTTGCCCAGGCCTTCTCTTTCTGCGGGGCGTTCGATGCCATGGTCAATTGAATTGCGCAACATGTGAATCATCGGCTCGGCAAGGGCTTCGACGATGTTGCGATCTAACTCAGTATCTTCACCCTTGGTAACCAGGGTGATTTGCTTGTTTTGGCTATTTGCTAAATCGCGAACCAGGCGGTTCATCTTTTGGAAGGTGGTGCGGATCGGCACCATCCGCAACGACATCGCATTGCGCTGGAGGTCGGCGGCAATCCGTGAAAGCTGCCGCAGTTCCCGCGATAGCTCCTCCGATTGCTGTCCAGCCACCACCGGGTGCTCTACCACCATCGATTTAGCAATCACCAGTTCACCCACCAGATCGATCAGGGCATCTAGTTTTTGGGTATCAATTTTGACAAAGTTGCTGAGATTAGTCGCCTTTGGTTTAGGGCTTGGCTTTGGCTGTGGCTCCTCTATTTCCTTGGGTAAGGTAGGGATTGGCTTATTAATTTTGGCAATTGGTACAGTGATTTTGGCTTCGTCGGCGGGCACACTTGCTGGCACGCTTGTTTCGTTTGGTTTTTCGACCGTCACCTCACCAGGATTGCCATCTAGGGTGCTCCTCACCCTTTCGATCAGCTCCCTTGTCGGCACGATGATTGGAGCTGTTTTGTTGTCGCTGCGGATTGTTTGCTCTATTCCATCCATAAACTTGCGCAGGGTATCCCCCCCAGCCAGGATCAGGTTGATGACATGTCTGTCAATGACCAGGCTATTTTGCCTTGCCGCATCAAGCAGGGATTCCAGGTTATGGGCTAGGTCTTTGATCGGCTCGAGCCCCAGGAATCCAGCACCGCCCTTGAAGGTGTGAAAGGCGCGAAACACCTGGTTGAGGGTTTCCCTATGGGCGGGATCCTCTTCCAATACCAGCACACCTTGTTCTACCTGTGAGAGCAGGTCTTTGCCCTCATTGCAGAATTCATTGAGCAGTTCGAGGTCGTCCTGGCTTTCCAGATTGATCGTAAATCCAGCTTCTGTTATATTCGCTTCGGCATAGAGTGCCTTCTCAAGCGGCTGGTATTTTTGCTGGAGAGTCTCTAGTTCCCCTGCATCTAGGGCAGTACCACGGGATCCAAGCTCAACAAGCCAGCCACCCAGTTCCTCACTCAATTGCAGCGCCTTTTCCCTTCCCTGGGCGGCTGCGATTTGCTTGAGTTTGCCTAGGGAGGAGATCAGCGCAGCAATGCTGCTTTGGCCGCCTGATTGAACAAAGGCGAGCTCAAGGGCAATCTCCTGCAGCAGCTCCTCCGTTGACTCATCCAGCAGGGCCATGGGCAGCACCAATCAGCACGAATATCGCCCGTGGGCGTGCTTCGTGACCTTATCATTTTCCTTGTTATAACGGGTTTTGCTTGCCACGGCAATCAGGGCCCATGCCGCTCAAATACCCTTATAGGCCTAAGAACATTATTCTCATCTTGCTGAGCAGGGATCCCTCCTGTTGGAGCTTGGTTTCAGAGCTGAGCTTCAGTAATTCGGCCCTCCTCTGGCTAATCACAGCAGCAAGCATCTCCAGCACCTTCGGCTCATGCTGCAGGAGTGGGCGCAGGTCGTCGCGTTCAACTTCCAGCACAACACAGGGCCCCAATGCTTCAATTGTGGCACTGCGGGGCTCCTCGTTGAAAACACTCATCTCGCCGATAATTGCCGGGGCACTGAGGCGGGCAAGTTCCCGCAATTCACTGTCCTGCATTTTCTTTATAACCGCAACTTCGCCGCTCACAATTTGGTAGAGAGTGTTGCCTTCATTGCCTTCCACGATTATTCTCTCCCCCTGGCCAAAGCGGATGCAGCGTGTCAGTTTAGAGATGCCGCCAAGCTGGCTTTCGGTGAGTTGGCCAAATAAGGGGCTCTTGGCCAGGATTGCAATGCGATCTTGCAGATCATATTGGACGGGGCTCTCCGGTCCTGAGCTCCCTAGACGCCTTTTAAATTCCGTAATCGGATAGGGCACCCGTTGGTCTATGCGCTCGAGGGCATACCAGATCTGGCTGAGCACCTCCCCCCTCAGTTCGTCGTAGCCCAGATCGGTGGGATCTTCCTGCCACACCTCAAGTTCGTAGGTGTTGGCGTAGTCGTGATAGGCATAGACAATCGCCTCTGGCGCTGGGTTTTTCAGCACACTCGGGCAGCTTTCAGCTACCTTTAGCAGCAGTTCCGTCGCCTGGTTGGGCGGCAGTTCCCTGTCGAGATTGATGTGCAGTTCCCGGGCGATCGGGCCCTTGGGGCTGAAGCGCCGCATGTTTTTCTGCCACATCATGCTGTTTGGCAGCGTGATCAGGGCGCCGTGAACATGGCGCAGGCGTGTGCTCAGCAGGGTCAGGGAAACTACCCAACCGTTTACGTTATCGCCGAGCTCTAGGTAATCGCCTTCTTCAAATGGGCTGTCGACCCGCAGCATGATTCCAGCAAACAGGTCCTTGAGGGCTTCCTGGGCCGCCAGGCCGATAACGGCCGTTAAAATTGCTGATGTGGTCACCAGGCCGACCACGTTGATATCGGCCGCCCTCTGCAGCACGATCAGGGTGAGGGCGGCGCCGATGGTTAGGGCGCCGAGGTCACGCAGGATCTTGGGCGGATGGGGCCACCAGCTGATCGGAGCCGGCAACTCCAGCGTTAGCCAGAACGCCAGTTGCAGGGCCGCATAACTTTGGCCCAGATGCAGGGTTAAATCGAGCCAGAGTTTATTTTCAGATGCTGCAATGCTTGCCGGCAGGCTGGCGTGCACAATCCAGATCAGGATTGCCAGGCCTGGCAGGCGTAGGGGCACCGGGGCCAGCTTCGTGCGCCTGCAGATCAGCCATAGGGCTACCAGCAGGATCACCAGGCCCAGGGCTGTCATCAGGACTCCCAGATTGAGCATTTCAGCCGGCCATGGTTATGGGATCAGCGCCTGGCTGCAGATTGCCCAAGTAACTTTACAGAGCAAATGGAGGCTTTGGTCTGTGGCCAGATTGATCAGCTTGCGGCATTTGAGCAGGTCGATGAGGAAATGGGCAGCAAATTCTGCAGCCCCCAGCCAGGGCATCCCCGTGATCAGGGCCACCGCCAGGGCGTGGGTGCCGCAATGGCTGGCCATCCAGTAGCCCCAGGCCACACCCACCTGGCCGCAGCCGGGGCATTTGCCAATGGCCATCTTGTCTGACTGCAGGGGAAAGTCGCAGAGGCAATGGGCAAAGGCCAGCATCAGTACCAGCTCTGGCAGGGTCCAATCCATTTGATCAAGCCCAGGGCTGTAGATAGGTGGTTTGGCGCAGGCTGGCTTCCAGGTGGGCCATCAGCCTGCGGGCGTCGCTGATTCCCAGCTGGCCCCGGCCGATCGCCGCCTCGCTGGCCATCCGCAGCCGCTCCAACAGCAGCTGGGGGTCGTGTTCCATTGCTTCTAACACTTCGGCATTGGTGTCGCCCCGCACCACATGGTCGATCTGGTAGCCGCCGCTGGCCTTGAGGCGCAGGTGCACGGCATTGGTGCTGCCGAAGAGGTTGTGCAGGTTGCCCATCACCTCCTGGTAGGCCCCGCCGAGGAACAGGCCGATTAGGTAGGGCTCACCGGGCCGCAGGTTGTGGAGCTCCAGCAGCGGTTTCACCTGGCCGCTGTCGATGAAGCGGGCAATTTTGCCATCGGAATCGCAGGTGAGGTCGGCGAAGCTACCCAGGCCATCGGGGCGCTCCTGCAGCCGTTGGATTGGCATGACCGGAAACAGCTGGTCGATTGCCCAGGTGTCTGGGGCCGAGCGGAACACCGAGAGGTTGGCGTAGTAAGTAGAGGCCAGGGCGGCCGGCAGGGCCTGCAGCTCCTGGGGAATGGCGCTGCCGGCGGGGAGCGCCCCTAGGCGGGCGGCGATTGCCTGGCAGCAGGCCCAGGTGAGCTGCTCGGCCAGGCCCCGTTCGGGCAGGCTCAGATAGCCCAAACGGAAGGCTGCCAGGGCGTCTTGCTTGAACTTGAGGGCATCGTTCCAGGCCTCCTGTAGGGCGTCGGCGCCCCCATCCGGCGCCTCGATGGCGGCGTGGGTGTCGCGCAGGTTGCGCAGGATCAGGGCTTCGCCCTCCTGGGCGGGCGGCACGGCGCCCGGCAGGGTGCCGGCCCCGAGCACGTCGAACACCAGCACTGAGAAGTGGCTGGCGAGGGCCCGGCCGCTCTCGCTCACCAGGGTGGGCACGGCGATGCCGTGGGGCTCGCAGCACTCCTTCACCGTTGCTACCACGTCGTTGGCGTAGTTCTGCAGGGAGTAGTTGGTGGACGCGGCACTGGCGGTGCGGCTGCCGTCGTAGTCGATGCCCAGGCCGCCCCCCACGTCGAGATAGCCCATCGGCGCCCCCAGGCGGGTCAGTTCGGCGTAGATCTGGCCAGCCTCCTGCAGGGCGTCTTTGAGCACGGCGATGTCGTTGATCTGGCTGCCGATGTGGAAGTGCAGCAGGCGTAGCTCACCGAGCAGGTCGGCGGCCCGCAGGGCCTCCACGCTGGCGAGCAGATCCGGCACCGAGAGCCCAAACTTGGCCCGCTCCCCCACCGAGCTGCCCCAGCGCCCCGTACTGCGGGCCGAGAGCTTGGCGCGGATGCCAAGCAGGGGGGCGGCACCGAGTTCGCCGCTGGCGGCGATGATCCGCCCCACCTCATCGGCCTGCTCGATCACCACCACCGGCTGACGGCCCAGGCGCCGGGCCAGGATCGCCGTTTCGATGTAGCGCTGGTCTTTATAGCCGTTGCAGATCAGCAGGGCCTCAGGGTCTTCCAACAGGGAGAGGGCGATCAGCAGCTCTGCCTTGCTGCCGGCCTCCAGGCCGAAGTGCCAGCGGCGGCCGCTCTCCACCAGCTGCTCCACCACGTGGCGCTGCTGGTTGCACTTGACAGGGAATACGCCCTGGTAGCGGCCGCCGTAGCCGTACTGGGCGATGGCCCGCTCAAAGGCGCCATGCAGGCGCTCCAGCCGGTCTTCGAGAATGTCGTCGAAGCGGATCAGCAGTGGCAGCGACAGGTCGCGGCCCTGCAGCTCCTGCACCAGCTCCACCAAATCGAGGGAGCCGCCCCGGTCGCCGCGGGGTTGCACCATCACATGGCCCCGCTCGCTGACGCAGAAGTAGGGATCCCCCCAGCGCTCGAGGCCGTAGAGGGCGGCGCCGTCGGCGGCGGTCCAGGTGCCGGTGGGATTGGCGAGCACCATCGGGCCCTGGTTTGTGGCGGGTTGCGTGGCTGGAATCTAGTCAGTGGTGGCCGCAGATCCCACCGCGCCCCTGGGCGATCAGCAACTCCCGACTGTTGCAGCTCGGGGAGGCAAGGACGCCGCAGCTATCGGCCGCTCACTTATCATTCATGCAATGAATGAAATCCATCCACTGCGTGAATTCTCTTCCCCGTCTGGTCAGCGGCGCCCTCGCCGATCGGTTGGCGGTGATGCCGGCGGTGGTCGTCACGGGTGCGCGGCAGACCGGTAAGAGCACCCTGGTTGAACAGCTCGTTCAAGGTGAAAGGCTCTACCGGACGCTCGACGACTTCGACGTGCTCGATGCCGCCAGGCGCGATCCAGAGGCGCTGGTGGGAGGCCATGGGCCAATAACACTCGACGAGGTGCAGCGCGAGCCAGGTCTGCTCAGCTCCGTGAAGCGGGCCATCGACCGGAACCGCAGCGCTGGTCGCTTCCTGCTAACCGGTTCGGCGAATCTGCTCCTGATGCGGCAAGTTTCCGAATCGCTCGCCGGCCGCGCCAGTTATCTCACCCTCTGGCCGATGACCCGTCGTGAGCAGCTCGGGCGTGGGCACGCCGGCCGCTGGGAGGAGCTCCTCGAAACGCCCGATGAAGAATGGCGCGACCTGCTCGCCGTCGGGGATGGGCACGAGGAGGACTGGCGTGCGCTGGCGTATCGGGGCGGCTTTCCCACACCGGCCATCGAGCTTGCCAGTCCGGCTGAGCGCGCCATCTGGTTCGACGGTTACGTGCGCACCTATCTCGAGCGCGACCTGCAGGACCTCGCCGCGATCAGCTCACTGCCGGATTTCCGCCGGCTGATGCAGGCGGCTTGCCTGCGCCTGGGGCAGCTCCTCAACCAGACCGAGCTGGGGCGCGACGTGGCGCTGCCGCAACCCACGGTGCACCGCTGGTTGAACCTGCTGGAAACCTCTTACCTGCTGGTGCGCCTGCCGGCCTATGCCGTGAATCGCACCAAGCGGCTGATCAAGGCCCCAAAGCTCTACTGGGGCGACACCGGCATCGCTCTGCACCTGGCCGGATCGCAGCCGCAAGGTTCCCATCTCGAAAACCTGGTGCTGCAAGACCTGCTGGTGTGGCGCGACGCGCGCGTCGCCCGGGCGGAGCTGGGGTACTGGCGCACGACCATCGGCGAGGAGGTGGATTTCGTGATTGAGGCAGGGAACAAGCTGCTGCCGATCGAAGTCAAGGCGACGGCCTCGCCGCGGCTGGCGGACTGCGCCCACCTGCGCACCTTCCGCGCGGAGTACGGCAACAAGGCCCGAGCGGGCCTCTTGCTGCACACAGGCAGCAGCGTCGAATGGCTCACCCCCGATGTGCTGGCTGTGCCGTGGTGGCGCGTGCTCTGACCATGCTGATCAGATTGCTCTCACGTGCTGTCATGATCAGCGAAGCCAGTGCTGTGAGCTTCCGCCAAAACCTCAGCGACATGCTCAATCAGGTGCAATACCGCCACGACAGCATCGTGATCAAGCGCGATGGCAAAGCCGTAGCGGACCTGGTGGATGCCCGTCTTTTTGAGCGCATCGAGGCGGGCTATGCCGAAGTGCCGGAAGCGGAGGGACTGGCGGAGATTGATGCTGCCGTGGCGGCCAGCCGGGCCGGGCGCTGACAATGGCCAGTCTGGGCGTGGTACTCGACACCAACGTGCTGCTCTCCGGCCTCGCTTACCCGGCCAATGTCCGTGGCCGGCTTATCGCTGCCTGGCGCTTCGGGGCGCTGGATCTGGTGCTGCTGTCGGATTTCATCCTTGCTGAGCTGCGCCGCACCCTGCCCAGGTTGTTCCACCGTCATGGACTGACGCTTCCTGCCATCGATGATTTGATCGACTCCCTGGTGGCGGCTCTGCGGCTCGGCTCGGCCCAGACCCTGGTGACGGGCGACAAAGCCCTGCTTGCCTTGCGGGATCGCTACCCCATTAGCACCCCCGCGGAGTTCTGGGCGGAGCATGGCGGCCCCTGAATGGCCCACAGCACCGGGCCCTAGTGGCCAGTGCCTTTTGGCGTGCTTGCCAAGCGGCGGGGCCGGCGCTCACGATGGGCTAGCTAGTTGTTTTGATCTTCATGTCCGCCGAACGCTCCTTCATCGCCATCAAGCCCGACGGGGTGCAGCGGGGGCTGGTGGGGGAGATCCTCGGCCGCTTCGAGCGCAAGGGCTTCAAGCTGGTGGGCCTCAAGCAGCTCACCCCCAGTCGCGAGTTGGCTGAGAGCCACTACGGCGTGCACCGTGAGCGCCCCTTCTTCGCCGGCCTGGTGGACTTCATCACCAGCGGCCCGGTGGTGGCGATGGTGTGGGAGGGCGATGGGGTTATCGCCAGCGGCCGCAAGCTGATCGGCGCCACCAAGCCCCTCGAGGCCGAGCCCGGCACGATCCGCGGCGACCTTGCCGTGAACATCGGCCGCAATGTGATCCACGGCTCCGATGCCCCTGAAACCGCCGAATTCGAGATCGGCCTCTGGTTCACCCCCGCCGAACTGAGCGACTGGATCCCCGCCGATCAGATCTGGCGCGTTGAGGGCTGAGGCGCCCAGGACCCTCTCGCAAGCGGGGAAGAAGCTGCTTGGCCAGATGCAATGCGCAAGAGCAGTGCCATTCCCGCTGTTAGCCATGTCGGTACTTGGAGCATTTGATAACCAGGAAGCCCGAGAAATAGGGACATCGGAGTAGATAGACTAGCCGTGATTAATGTCCCGAGAATGACATTGCCGAGCGTGGGGCGCTTAAAAGTAATAAGCTAACAACAAAGTAGCGCTAGATAGGGCATAATGTTGTCGCAATAGCCATGGTAAAAGAGCGTTCCTCCCGCAATGGCGCTGATTCCAGCAACTTTCATCGAAATGCTGGCTTGCGCGGACCGAGCCCACAGCTTGCGGATTAATTTTGCTTGCTTGAGTGCTAGGTAAGTGCTTGGGCAGCAGCGACAAGAATGCCGATCGAAACAATTTTGAAAGAGCCCAATCTGCCTGTCGTTAATGCGGTAAATATTCCTGTTAGGGTTAGGGATCAATCTGTGAAGTATTTCAAGGTTTCCGGCTAGCTGACAAGGAAAACGATTGGCTGTGTGCCGGTATGCCACAGGGCAACAATGCTGAGTCCAGTCAAAATGCCACTGCCAATCCAGAGCCCTTTCGGTATTGGGGCAGCAGCAGCGGTAGGGCAGATAGGACATCTATCTGAGTTTTGATCATGGCTAATGCCCAACAAACCCCCGCTGGAAGTGGCTTTTGGCGTTGAAGTAGGAGCCATTACAAGGGTCAAACAGAGATTGAGCCCCCTAATGGTGAGGGGTAAGAAGGCTCCAAACCAACTGGCGGCCTTGCCCCATGGCCGGAAGCAGGGAAACCCACCAACTTACGCAGGACCCAGGAGCAACCACAAGCAACGACTTGGTGCCGGCGCCAAACCTCCTGCTGGGAACGGCTCAATCAGGAATCCCTCCAGCCCTATGAGTGCTCCGGCCTCAGCTGGCGGAGAACCTTGCCTCAGCACTCCTGTCCGTTTTGCGGTGGCCCTGCCAGTTCGGTGGCTATGTAGGCGAGGAATCGCCGGTGGAGGGTGTTGGGTTCGAGGAGGAAAAGAGCTCCTGCTCGAAGCGCGCGATTCTGGCGTTGCTCTCTTGCAATTGCTTCAAGCGCTTCTCGCTCTCTAGCAGTAGTTCCTCGCTCTCGAGCAGCCGTTTCTCGCTTTCGAGCGATCTGACCCTCAAGCGCTCGGTTTCTTGCTCGATGTCGTAGACGGGTCGCCAGTTCAACATCGCCAGCAAGCGCTGCCAGGGCGGCAAGGTGGAGACATATTCCGATCTGGTCAGCTGTTTTGAGACGGCTGAAGCGGAGGAGGTTTTCATCGCCGTAGTTCGAAGTGAATGAGATCAGCAGCAGCAGCGCACCGGCCAGAAGCGTTGACCAGCCCTGGCGATCCAGCAGCCGGGGCCGCGGCGTCAAACCAGGCAGCGCTGAGAGGCTTTCAGATTGCATCAGCGTAACGAGGGCCCGCTAGGTGCGATCACTTCATAGTACGTCAGTACTGTCAGCCGGCCCTCCGTGTTTCCGCGGTTTCTGCAATCTGCTGCGGAGAACTCCGCCCCAGCTCCTCGGGATCACGCGCCACCTGTGGCTCACATGTTTGCGCCCATGACGATGTCAACGAATACCAGCTGGGCTCAGCCCGAATATCTCAACCTGAACAACTCAGATCTGGAACCGTCCCCAGCCCCAGGGCTCCAGCAGGGCCCTGTCCTCCGCCTTGCCGGCGTCGCAGATCACTCCTGCCACCAGTTCGGCTGTGATTGCTGCCAGCAGCACGCCGTTGCGGTGGTGGCCGGTCGCCAGCCATAGCCCCCGGATCCCGCTTTGCCCCAGCAGCGGCCCCTGGTCTGGGGTGCAGGGCCGGAAGCCCCACCAGCGCTCCATCGGCGGCCAGCCGGCAGCCTCTGGCAGCAGGGCTTCGAGGCCCTCCTGCAGTTGGCGCTGGCCCGCAGGCGTCAGCCCTTCGCCGAAACCCGCTTCCGGCTCGCTGGTGGCCCCCACCACCAGCAGGCCATCGGCCCGTGGCACCAGATAGGTCCCGGGCCCGAAGATCACCCGCTTGAGCGCCTGGCGCGGTGCCTGCAGCGACAGCATCTGGCCCTTGAGCGGAAATACCGGCAGTTGGGGCAGCAGCTGGGCGCTCCAGGCCCCGCAGGCCAGTACCGCCTCGGCGCATGGCAGCCGCTGCTGCTCCCCTGCCGCCGTGCGCAACCTTATGGCCGCCAGGCCCCCGTCGCCGCCGCACTCGATTGCCAGCACTTCTGCACCTTCCTGGAAGCCCACCCCCAGGGCTACGCAGGCCCGCTCCAGGGCCCGCATCAGCTGGCGGCGGTTGTCGATCTGACCGTCCTGGCTAAACAGCAGCCCCGCTCGCCAGCTCGGGCCGATGCCGGCGATTTCCCGCTCCAGGGCCGCTCTCCCCAGGGGCTCGCCCCAGGCGGCCGTGGGGTATGCGTCCCGTTCGGCGCTGCTGCGGAAGGGCACCACGATGCCGCAGGGCCTCAGGCCGCAGGCCAGAGCGCTGTCCGCCTCGATCTGCGCCACCCAGGCGGGGATCCGCTCCAGGCTGGTTTGGGCCAGGGCCAGCAGGTTGCCACTGAGGCCCTCCGCATGGGGGGCGAGCATGCCGGCCGCCACGAAGCCGGCCGCTTCGCTGCGGCGCCGGCTGAGCACCTGTACGCAGCGGCCCCGGCGGGCCAGCTGGTGGGCGATCGCCAGGCCGATCAGGCCGCCGCCCAGGATCAGCACCGGTTCGCGGTTTTTAGGCCGGTTGGGGGAGCCGGTCATCGCTGGTGCCCGCGGCTTCAGGGATGATGGCAGGCCGTTGCAGCTCCATCAGCGATGGCCAGTTGGGCGCTCCACCTCGAGCTCGAAATCCACTACCGCGATGGCGATTTAGATGGAGAGGGCAGCTCCAGCTGCCGCCGGATCACCGTCAAGGCAGTGCAACTCGACGCCGCTGGCAACCCGGCCCTGTTTTCGGCCCACTGCAGCCTGAGCGGCAGTTTCCAGGATTTCGCCACCGACCGGATCGAGAGCTGCCTCGACCTGGCCAGTGGTGAACAGGTGGCTGATATTGCGGCCCTGGCGCGCAGTCGCTACGCCCAGAGCCGGGCGGGGCGTCTCGAGAACCTGCGCCGCCAGTTTGAAGCCGAGCTCACCGTGTTGCTCAGCATGGGCCAGGCCGATGGCCTCTTCCAGCAGCGGGAGAAGGAGTTGATCGCCACCTACCTGTGCAGCCGCCAGGGGGAGCTGCCGCCTGGCGAAGCCCTCAGGCCCCCCCAACTGGCAAGCCAGCTGGCCTGGCTGAAGCGGCCATCAGCCCAGGAGTTTGGGGCTGCGGTCGAGGCCCTGGCGGCAGCTGAAGGGGGGCTGCTGGCCGAACTTTTCGCCACCTGCCTGGCGGTGGCAGACGTCCGCGAAGCCCGCGAGGGCGGGGAGCAGCCTGCCCTCGATCTGCTCGAGGCCCGCTGGTTCGGCGGCCCCGGTGCCTGAGCCCGGCGCCGTTCCATAGGATTGACCCTCTAGGGACCCGGGCATCAATGGCGACAGGGCAAGGCGAGTGGGAAGCCGTGATCGGCCTGGAAACCCACGTGCAGCTGGGCACCGCCAGCAAGATCTTCACCAGCGCCTCCACCAACTTCGGCGACGAGCCCAACACCCACATCGATCCGGTGGTGTGCGGGCTGCCGGGCACGTTGCCGGTGCTCAATCAGAAGGTGCTCGAGTATGCGGTGAAGGCGGCGCTGGCCCTCAACCTGCATGTTGCTGAGCACAGCAAATTTGATCGCAAGCAATACTTCTATCCCGACCTACCTAAGAACTACCAGATCTCCCAATACGACGAACCAATCGCCGAAGACGGCTGGATCGAGGTGGAGGTGGCCGAAAAGGGTAAGGACACCTACCTCAAGACAATTGGCATCGAGCGCCTGCACATGGAGGAGGACGCTGGCAAGTTGGTGCATGCCGGCAGCGATCGCCTGGCCGGCTCCACCCACTCCCTGGTGGACTACAACCGTGCCGGCGTGGCCCTAGCTGAAATTGTCAGCAAGCCCGATCTGCGCACCGGCCGTGAAGCGGCCGAATATGCCGCCGAGATTCGCCGAATTATGCGCTACTTGGGCGTGAGCGACGGCAACATGCAAGAGGGTTCCCTGCGCTGTGACGTGAATATCTCGGTGCGGCGTGGCCCCGAGGAGCCCTTCGGCACGAAGGTGGAGATCAAGAACATGAACTCCTTTTCCGCCATCCAGCGGGCGATTGATCACGAGATCCAGCGCCAGATCAAGGCCTACGAGGCCGGCGAGCCGGTGGTGCAGGAAACGCGCCTCTGGGACGAGGGCAAGCAGCTCACCCGCAGCATGCGCACTAAGGAAGGTGCCAGCGACTACCGCTATTTCCCCGATCCAGACCTAGGGCCGATTGAGGTGGGCGCCGAGCAGCGCGAGGGCTGGCGGGCCGAGCTGCCGGAGTTGCCGGCCGCCAAGCGCCACCGCTATGCCGAGCAGCTGGGCCTATCTATCTATGACGCCCGGGTGCTCACTGAAGAGCTGCCGATGGCTGCCTATTTCGAGGCTGCTGTGGCCGCTGGAGCCGATGCCAAGGCCGCCGCAAACTGGATCAGCGGCGATATCGCCGCCCATGTGAACGCCAACCGGCTCTCCTACACCGATCTGCCCTTGCGGCCTGAGCAGCTGGCCGAGCTGGTGCAGCTGATTGAGGCTGGTGTGATCAGCGGCAAGATCGCCAAGGAGATCCTGCCGGAGCTGCTGGAGCAGGGCGGATCTGCCAAGGCGATCGTGGAGCAGCGCGGCCTGGGTATGATCAGCGATCCGGCAGCGATCACGGCGGTTGTGGCGGAGTTGCTGGCCGCCCACCCCGCGGAGGTGGAAGCCTTCCGGGGCGGCAAAACCAAGCTCCAGGGCTTCTTTGTGGGCCAGCTGATGAAGCGCACTGGCGGCAAGGTGGATCCGAAGCTGGCTAATCAGATCCTCAACCAAATGCTGGGGGGGTGAGCGTCGCCAAAGTGATCAAGTTGTACCCAACCGACCAACACACTCTTCGCTGAACCGTTGTCCCTGCCATATCAGCTGCGGAGCATGTGCAGCATCGGCAAAAATTTCAGCACAACGAGAGGCGCGGGTGAAGGAGCTCAACATTCGTGAGATGAGTGCCAGTCTCGGGCAGCTGGCCGAGTTGGTTGCCGAGGCGAGCCGACCATGCCGACCTTCGCCAACGTATTGCCGTTGCTGGAGACTGCTTCAGCGGATCTGATCCGCGTTGAGCGTGATGAGCGCTGAGCAACGAGCCTGGTTCTGAGTCCTTTGTCGCTTTTCTGCAGGGGCTCGGTTCGGCTGTGATCAGTAGGCTCATAGTGGCTGAGATGCGTTCCTTGCTGAGCCGGCGGCGGCGCATGGGGGATCTTTCGGTTGAACTCGAGTCTGTGCTGTTTGCAGCCCTTCTCGACGATATCGATCGAGGTTGACTGCAACGCTATCCGCTGGATGATGCACGTTTTGCCGAAGCAACAAATCTGATCGCGCGTTATCCGGAACATCCCCTACGCACACTGGATGCCCTGCATCTCACGATGGCGGCTGATCTGGGAGTTTCTATTCTCGCGACTGCCGATGGAGTTATGGCTGATGCCGCCATGAGCATGGGTCTGCAGGTTGTGCGGTTTTGAAAGCGCAATTTAACCGTTTTCTGGAAGTTCAGGGCGATGGCCTGCTTGGGCTCCACACGATTCCTTACTGAACCTGCCCCCTAACCGACACCTTCTCACACCTCACCATGACCTGCCTGAGATGGGCGACGTTCTAGTCAAAGTGGAGAACGTAAGCAAGCGGTTCTGCGGCAGCCTCATTCGTTCGTTCTGGTATGGCATGCAGGACCTAGGGCCCCGGAGTGCAGCGTCTGCATCACGACTGGTCTGGCCATTGACGATTTCAGCAACAGCGTCGTCTACCGGCAGATCTTTGGGTTTGGAGAAGCACTCGGCGAAACCATGGCGACCCTCCGCCAACTCAACCGCCGCTGCGGCCCCCTCACAGGTGCCACCACCCCCAGACCAGGCCCTACTCGACTTCCAGGGCCCGGCCGACCTAGCGCCCCCGCTGGCCGCCAATAACTGAGCCGCCCAACTCCCTGCTCCTGCCGGGGCGAGCAGCTGGTGTGTATCGACAATCTCAATTCCTACTACGACCCAGCCCTCAAACGCGGCCAGATGCTCGGTGTATCCCGGCAGTCGCAACCTGCCCTTCTCTATGCGCAACGCCTCGTTCCCCCCTCTGATTTGCAACTGTGCAGGAGTCTGTACAGCTGTACAGACTCAGGGAGGCGCCCCAGCCGGAACGAACCCCGAGGCCGCCAGCCCCTGCAACCCCGCGACCATCGTCCCGCTCTGGACGAGCTCCCTTGGTATGTGCTGACCATGCACAGGCCACTGAGCGAGCCACTTAGCGGGTGGCCGTGTTGATGACACCCACAGAAAAGGCTGCATACACCGATCGTGCGCACAATCTTGGGCTGTCTCTAGGGCAGTTTTCCGTGAGGATGGAGCGGCCTACGCCCACCGCAACACCGGCGCCGACACCCGCGCCCTCGCGGAAGCGCAAACCTGTGAAGATCACGGCCGACACCAACGTGCTGGTGCGGGCGCTGGTGCAGGACGATCCAGATCAGGCCAGTCTGCGGACTGGTCACCCAGCTTTGCGCGCCGGAGGGACTCCCCCCTGAGCCGCCAAAGGCCGCTCAATAGGCTGAGTCGTGATCAGGGTGGAGCGAGAGCAGCCGCAGCCAGGGGCCATCGCGCCAGGCCACAGCTCGGCAGGTGCGGCTGATCCTTAGGGAGTAAAAGCGTTCACCTGCAGAGCCCTGGCGGCTCTGGATCAGCTCCCAGCGCAGCCCCTTGCTGCTTTGCAGCTGCTCCCAGGTCATCGCCTGAAGCAGGCGCAGGGTCTTGAGAACGGCCCAGGCGTCTGACTTTTCCAAGGCCAGCAGATTGGCCTGAAACTCAGGGTTGTTGAGGTCGAGCTGAATCACAGCATCTCGATCACGGTATTCCCAAGTGCTGCTCCAGGGCCTCGAGATCCGCGGTGCGGGGCTGTTGGTCCATGGCGGCCATGGCCCGATCGAGACGAGCGGCGGCTTCCGGTTGGTACAGCCAGAGCTCGCTGTCGGGGATGGTCTGGGCCGTTTTGATCACCCAGACCCCGGGCTCGCGGATGTCGACCACAACGGTGCGACCAGCGAACTCCTTGCCCAACGAGATCTGGCCGCTGGCCCCAACCTGCTTGATGGTTTTCATGCTGACCCGGCTTTCATGCCTTCATGCTAGGCGGTGTTCTGGCGCGCTTCCCCCTGGGCCGCCAAGCTGCCCAGCCGGAACGAACCCCGAGGCCGCCGCACCCCAGCAACACCGGCGCCACCAGGCTCCGCACGGGCTGCAGCCCCTCCTTTTCCCACGCCTGCCTGCCGCCAGCCAGCGTACGAAATCGTTGTAGACGAAGTCGGCCGGAGGCCACATAACTACCGCTGGTATTACCGCGTCTTCCAGAGCGCCCCCGACCTAATCCGCTCGCTGCTGCCCGGCGCAGAAGTCTCAACCTCGCCGCTTGGCCTGGATCCCGCTGAGCCCGGCCATGCCACAGGTGGCGCTGGTGCACCAGGAGCCTTTTCGGCTAGTTCAACGGCTGGCCTGACCCACTTTCTTTTTTCCACGACTGACCCCACACCCCCCTCTACGAGCGATTCCGATGTGGTGGCCCGCCCGGGTGAGCTCTGGCGGAAGATGAGACGAGACCCCTGGGCTTCGTTATTCAGCGTTGCTCGGTTGAGATACCCGGGCCCGTGTTGGAATTCGGCGAGGCAAGTGAGGCCGCAGCATGGAAGAAGAGGCTCGGCTGATCCTGGCCTAAGCTTTAACTAGCGACGAGGAGTCCAGTCCGGGCGCCGCAGGGCTTGGCAGTCGCATGGCAGCCCTCTTCGCCGATGCCGGGCTGGAAGAACCGATCAGCGAGTGGCGCGGGGTGGAAGCCATCTCGGCGGCGCAGCGCAAGAGGCAGGGCCGGCCCGTGGATCTGCGCGACACCCTGATTGCCGGCATCGCCCTGGCGCACGAGGCCCAACTTGCCACGCGCAACAGGCGCCACTTCAGCGACACCACCATCAGCCTGATCAATCCGTTCGCGCCGATGGCGTGACCGATAGAGCTCCCTTTAGCTATCCCCTTAGCTATCCGGCTGCAACGGTAAGATCGTTTTCAAATCTAAGACTTGCTGGCTGGTTTGTAGGTCATCAGAAAGCCACTTAAAGCCAGGATTAAAACGCAAAGGCAGAAGTAAATCATGCTCTTGACGTCTGTCAGTGGGATCGTGATCATCGACTTAAACGCGGAAACTATTAATGCAACTACCAGCACTTTTACTAGCTTTTCCTTGAGGTGATCGAGGCTGCGAATATCGAGGAGGCCGCCGCTGTTATCTGTATCAGAGCCGGCGCGATAGACATCGATCTCGGAAATTAATAGCTCATAAAGGCCGTAGCCAAAGATCAGGAACGCGACGCCGATTAGGTAGAAGTCGATCCCGGATACCACGCTGGCAAGAGCTGTGTTGGCGACTTTCGCGGTATCAGGGGCAAAAAAGAAGAATTTGATTGATTTAAAAATATGTATCCGTTCAGGGGGCGTGACAGCTTGCGGCGAGCATCGGCCCTGCTGAACCCTTGACGGCAGTTTGATTTCCGGTTGCATCCCAGGTAGAGACCGCCTGTGATGAGCGCACTTCCGACTGGAATTCAAGATGCGGAC
>JAHLYQ010000031.1 GCA_025127975.1 Synechococcus sp. CS-1331
CGCATGAGCAATAATTAGTACGAAGCTGCTTGAGTCAATTCAGTCATTTTGATGTACAATTTATTAGACCCTTTGGCGCCGCAAGGCGTTTTTTTGTAAGCTTCTGTAGGTGTAAGATTCTTGATTTTTCGAGGTTCCCTGGAGGCATATCTGGCGAAATATCAGGTGAGATCACGGGCCAGGCGCAGACCCGCCGCCATCCAGCGGCTCGCCGGCGGATAGAAGTTGCGGTAGGTGGGTCGTTCGTGGCCGCTGGGGGTGAGGAAGCAGCTGCCGCGGAGCACCATCTGGGAGCTCATGAACTTGCCGTTGTATTCCCCCACGGCACCGGCGGCCGGCACGAACCCCGGATAGGGCCGGTAGGGGCTGGCGGTCCACTGCCAGAGCAGGCCGAAGGCCTGCGGCAGGCCCCCCTTGGTGGCGGCAAATTCCCATTCGGCCTCGCTGGGTAGCCGGGCCCCGGCCCAGCGGGCGAAGGCGTCGGCTTCAAACCAGCTCAGGTGGCGCACCGGTTGCTCCGCCCGCCGCGGCTGGCGGCCTGCCAGGCCAAATTCATCTTCCCCACGCCAGTAGCGCGGCGCCTGCCAGCCCCGCTCCTGCACCACGGCCCAGCCCTCGCTCATCCACAGCTCGGCCCTGCGGTAGCCGCCGTCGGAAATGAAGTTCCCATAGGCGCCGTTGTTCACCAGCTGGCTACCGATGGCGAAAGGCTCCAGCCACTGGCGGTGGCGGGGCGCCTCGTTGTCGAAATGAAAGCCGTTGTCGAAATGAAGGCTGCCGCCGGAGTGGCCGATCTCGACCAGGCCGCCGCCGTGCTCCAGCCAGGGGGGCTCGGGCTCCCCGGCTAGGCAGGGGCTGGCGCCCTCCGGCTCGCGGCCATAGGCCGGCTCCAGGGGGTTGCGGCTGAAGCCATCGAGCAGGTCCATCAGCAGCAGCTCCTGGTGCTGCTGCTCGTGCTGCAGGCCCAGCTCCACCAGCTCCAGCTGGGGGGCGCCCTGATCGAGCTGAGCCAGCAGGGCCAGCACGGCCCCATCCACCTCCGCCCGCCAGGCCAGCACCTCGGCTAGGGGCGGGCGGCTCAGCAGGCCCCGCTGGGGCCGGGGGTGGCGGGCGCCTACGGCGTCGTAGTAGCTGTTGAAAATAAAGCTCCAGGTCTCGGGAGCTGGTTGATAGGCCCCCGTAAGGCCAGCTTCCAGCTGGGGCCGCAGCACAAACTGCTCAAAGAACCAGGTGCTGTGGCCCAGGTGCCACTTGGGCGGGCTGGCGTCGGCCATCCCCTGGAGGCAGAGGTCCTCTGGCTGCAGGGGGGCCACCAGGGCCAGGCTCTGCTGGCGCACCCGTATGTACCGCGCCGCCAGCTCTTGTCCCATCCCGCTGCCGCCAATTCGGGCTGAAATCAGGTCTGACCCTAGAGGGCTTGCCTACGATCTCGCCACGCACAGCACGTGGGCATGGCCGGCATCACTTCAGGGTTCGTGGGCGCCGTCGGCAACACGCCCCTGATCCGGCTCAGGGGCCCCAGTGAGCTCACCGGCTGCGAGATCCTCGGCAAGGCCGAGTTCATGAACCCCGGGGGCTCGGTCAAGGACCGCGCTGCCCTGGGCATTCTGCTGGAGGCGGAGGAGCAGGGGCTGCTGCGGCCCGGCGGCACGGTGGTGGAGGGCACGGCCGGCAACACCGGCATCGGCCTCACCCACATCTGCAATGCCCGCGGTTACCGGGCCCTGATCGTGATTCCCGACACCCAGTCGGCGGAGAAGATCGGCCTGCTGCGCAGCCTGGGCGCCGAGGTGCGCACGGTGCCGGCGGTGCCCTACCGCGACCCCAACAACTACGTGAGGCTTTCGGGCCGCATCGCCGCGGAGACCCCCGGCGCCGTCTGGGCCAACCAGTTCGACAACCTGGCCAACCGCCGCGCCCACTACAACTCCACCGGGCCGGAGATCTGGCAGCAGAGCGGCGGTCGGCTGGATGCCTGGGTGGCGGCTACCGGCACCGGCGGCACCTACGCCGGCGTGGCCCTCTACCTCAAGGAGCAGAACCCGGCGGTGCGCTGCGTCCTGGCCGATCCCCATGGCAGTGCCCTCTACAGCTGGGCCACCGATGGAGTGCTCGTGAGCGAGGGCAGTTCGATCACCGAGGGGATTGGCAACAGCCGCGTCACCGCCAACCTGGAGGGATCCCCCGTTGATGATGCCGTGCGCATCGATGACCAGGCCGCCCTCGACACGATCTACGGGCTGCTCTGGCGCGAAGGCCTATTCCTGGGCGGCTCGGTGGGCATCAATGTGGCCGCGGCGGTGGAGACGGCCCGGCGTCTGGGCCCCGGCCACACGATCGTCACCGTGTTGTGTGACAGCGGCGACCGCTACCGGTCGCGGCTCTATGAAGCCGACTGGCTCGCGGCCAAGGGTCTGCGTCAACCTGAGCGCTGCCTTGCAGGAGTGGGCTGATGGCGGCGCAGCAGGGTCAGCTGATCGGCGAGCGTTATCGGTTGGAGGAGCGCCTCAGCCTGGGCAGCGGGGCTGAAGTCCAGGGGGAGTTGTGGCGGGCCAGCGACCTGCTGGCGGCAGAGGCGTCGATGGCCCTGCGCCTACTGGGGCGGGAAATCGATCTGACCATGGCGCGTCAGCGCTGGGGCCGGTTGCAGGGGGTGCTCCATCCCCAGGTGCCGCGTATGGGGGCGGCGATCGAGGCCGCCGAGGGGCTGTGGCTGGTGCGCGAATGGCAGGCAGGCCGCACCTACCAGCAGCTGCTCGAGGCCCGGGCCGCACGGCAGCTGGTGTTTGGTGCCGGCGAGGTGTTGCTGCTGCTGCGCCAGCTGCTGCCGGTGCTGGCGGTGCTGCACAGCCAGGAGCTGGTGCACGGCGACCTCAGCCCCGCCAACCTGCTGCGCCGCGACAGCGATGGCCTGCCGGTGCTGATTGATTTCGGCTCGGTGGCTGGTGCGGCCCAGGCCACCCCTGGCTATGCCCCGCCGGAGCGCACCCACCTGCTACAGAGCGAGCCGTGGATGGATCTGCATGCCCTTGGTGTGGTGGCTTTGGTGCTGCTGAGTGGTGAGGGGCCCGCCAGGCTGTTGGATCCGGTCAGCCTTGCCTGGCGCTGGCCTGCCACCCTGGCCGGCCAACCCGAGCTGCAGGCCCAGATCAGCCGCCTGCTGCTGCGCCAGCCGGGGGAGCGTTTTGCCTCCGCGGCCAAGGCTCTGGCAGCTTTCCAGGCCCTGGCCATGCCTGAGAGCACGGGCCCGGTGCCCCGGGCCGACAGCACCGTTGCCCTGGTGCCGCCACCGGTGACCGAACGCCCAGCTGCGCCGGCGCCGGTGCTGCCTGTGCTGGTCGCGCCGCCGCCCCAGCCCGAACCGGTCCCAGTCCCAGCCCCGCGCACCCGGCTCGAGGAGCGGGAGGAGGCCGCCGAGGGCGGTATCTGGCCGGTGGTGATCGCCCTGGTGCTCTCGGCCGTGGTCGGCACTGCCTTGGGTTGGTGGTGGCTGAGCCGCGGTCGGGTGGCCCTGACCACCCCCGATGCGGCCCTGCAGTTGCCCACCAGCCTGCCGCCGGCGGAGGTCGACCAGCGCCAGCAGCTGCTCAACCGGTTACGGGCCCTGCAGATTGACCGGGGCTGGTTTCTCAAACTGGTGGATGCCAGCCTGCTCGCCCAGTTTCCTGAGCGGGGTGGTCGCCTGCCGGGCGATTCCCTCGAGGAAGCCCCCCTGCGCAAGGTGTGGAACGAGCTTGCCGAGGAGTGGTTGGCCAGGGTGGAGCAACTTCCCCTCGACATCCGCCGCCGCCTCGGCAGCTACACCAATGGGGATTGGGAGCGGCGCCAGCAGTCCCTGGTGAGCCAGGGGCTCAGCCCCGCGGTGCTGCGCCAGCTGGTTTCGGGCAGTGCCCAGAACCTGCTGCCGGGCAGGCCCGGCGCCGACATTCCCGCTGAACCCTTCCGGCAGCTCTGGTACGCCGCAGCCGAGCAGGGTCTGGCCAATGTGCAGATCGAGGCGATCCAGGCCCAGCCCCTGGAAACCCGGGTGCTTTCGGCCCAGGTGGAGGCCGGGGGGGCCCGCCTCTTCCCCGTGCGGCTGCCCGCCGGCTATCGGCTGGTGCTGGGGGTGAATGGCTCGCCGCTGATGCAGATGAGTGTCTTCGGCCCCGATGGCGACCTGCTGGAGGCCAAGGGGCCCCTGCGGGTGGTGAGCCTGGGGGTGCAGAAACGCTCCCCGGTCCAGCTGCTGGTCACAAACGAGGGTGTGGCCCCGGCCCTGATCACCCTCTCCCTGCGGGCGGATCCGCCCCTGCCCCAGGTGGCCCCGCCGACCGCCGGCCCCGAGCCCTCACCCCCGGCGCCGCCGGACCAGCTGGAGAGGCCCCAGGTCCAGACCGGGCCGGCCCCCGCTCCGCCTGCCGTCGCCCCGCCGCCGCCGGTGCAACCGCCAGTCAATTGACTCCAGTCGGGGTGGTGACTCCAGTCGGGCAGGCCGCGCCCCGACTCAGAGCCGGGCGATGGCCGCCTTGGCGTCCTTGATGTCCTGCTTGCGCCGTTCCTCGTGGCGTTTGTCGTGCAGCTTGCGGCCCTTGGCCAGGCCGATGGTGAGCTTGATCCAGGACCCCTTGAGGTGCAGGTTGAGGGGGATCAGGGTGAGGCCCTTCTGATCGAGGGCCACCCGCAGTTTTTCGATCTCGCGCCGGTGGGCCAGCAGTTTGCGCACCCGCAGGGGCTCGTGGTTGAAGTAGGCCCCGGCATGGGTGTGGGGGGAGATGTGCACGTTGTGGAGCTGCAGCTCCCCCTTGCGGATCAGGCAGAAGCCGTCACGCAGGTTGCAGTGGCCGGCCCGGATCGACTTCACCTCCGTGCCCAGCAGTTCAACGCCCGTTTCAAGGGTTTCGAGGATCTCGTACTGGTGGCGGGCGAAACGGTTGTCGGCCAGCAGCTTGTTGGCGGCATCACGCTGGGCCTTGGCGTTTTTCTTGCCCCCGCCCTTTGCCATCGCTGCTCCGCATCCTTCCCCTGGACCTTCCGACCCTAGGGAGCTGCCGGTACCCTCGCTGCATGGCCATCGTTTCCTCGGGATCCCCGCAGCCTTCCCAGCCGCGGCTGGTGGATCCCACTCCCGTGGTCGGCGAGGTCGGGGCCGGGCCTGGGCCGATCGCCCGGGAAGATGGCCTGCGCCCCAAGCGCCTTGCCGACTACATCGGCCAGAGCGAGCTCAAGCAGGTGCTGGCCATCGCCGTGGAGGCCACCCGGGCCCGCCAGGAGGCCCTCGACCACGTGCTGCTCTACGGCCCGCCGGGCCTGGGCAAAACCACCATGGCCCTGGTGCTGGCCGAGGAGCTGGGGGTGCGCTGTCGCATCACCAGTGCGCCGGCCCTGGAGCGCCCCCGCGACATCGTTGGCCTGCTGGTGAACCTGCAGCCCCATGAGCTGCTGTTCATCGACGAGATCCACCGGCTCAACCGGGTGGCCGAGGAGATCCTCTACCCGGCAATGGAAGACTGCCGCCTCGATCTCACCGTGGGCAAGGGCACCACCGCCCGCACCCGCAGCCTGGAGCTGCCGCCCTTCACCCTGGTGGGGGCCACCACCAAGGCCGGCGCCTTGAGTTCGCCGCTGCGGGATCGCTTTGGCCTGATCCAGCGGCTGGAGTTTTACGGCATCGACGACCTGCAGGCGATCGTCGAGCGGGCCGCTGGCCTGCTCCAGATCGCGCTCGAGGCCGACGCCGCTCTGGAGGTGGCGCGCCGCTGCCGCGGCACCCCCCGCATCGCCAATCGGTTGCTGCGGCGGGTGCGCGATGTGGCATCGGTGCGCGGCCATGGCCGCATCGGCCCGGCGCTGGTGGCCGAGGCCCTCAGCCTGCATCGGGTCGACGATCGGGGCCTCGATGCCAGCGATCGGCGCTTGCTGACCCTGATGCTGGAGGCCTATGGCGGGGGGCCCGTGGGCCTCGACACCCTGGCGGCGGGCCTGGGCGAAGATTCCGCCACCCTCGAAGCGGTGGTCGAGCCCTACCTGCTGCAACTGGGCTTTCTGCAGCGCACGCCGCGGGGCCGGCTGGTCACCTTGGCGGGTCGCAGCCATCTGGGCTGGCCGGCCGGAGCGGCGGCATGAGCGGGCTCCGCCCGTGATCTCCACCCTGCTGGCATTGCTGTTGGGGGTGCAGTTGCTGCTGCCCCAGCTCTTTGACCAGGCCCTCAGTGCCAGCCGGGAGGGGCGCTTCGCCGAGGCCCTGCCCCTCTGGAACCAGGTGTTGGAGGTGGCCCCAAACGATGCGGCGGCCTGGAGCAACCGGGGCAACGTGCTGCTGGCCCTGGGCGATCCCCGCTCGGCCATTGCCGACCAGACCAAGGCCATCGCCCTCGATAGCGAGAGCCCCGATCCCCATCTCAACCGGGGTACGGCCGAGGAGGCCCTGGGTGATTGGGCCGCCGCCGAGGCTGACTACCGCTGGATCCTGGAGCGGGCCCCCAGCGATACGGGCGAACCGCGGGCCTCGGCCCTCTACAACCTCGGCAACGTGCAGGGCTCCCTGGGCGATTGGCAGGAAGCGCGCCGCTGCTTTGAGGCGGCTTCCCTGGCTCGGCCTGGTTTTGCCATGGCCCGCTCCAGTGCCGCCCTGGCCACCTTCCAACTCGGAGACAAAGCTGGGGCCGAGCGGGAGCTGCGCAACCTGATCCGCCGCTACCCCCTGTTTGCCGATGCCCGCGCCGCTCTCACCGCCCTGCTGTGGCAGAAGGGGGCCAGCGGTGAGGCCGAGAGCAACTGGGCTGCGGCCTCCGGTCTCGATCCGCGCTACCGGCAGCAAGAATGGTTGCGATCGACGCGGCGCTGGCCCCCCGTGCCGGTGGAAGCTCTTGCCCAATTCCTTGCCCTGGGCTCCTGAATGACTGCCCCCGAATGAAGGCCCCCGCATGACGGCCTACGTATGACACCTACACCCTGCAGGTTGAATTGGCAAGAGCTCGGCCTCGAGGCAGCCCTGGCAGAGGTGCTGCCGGAGCTGATTCAGCTGCGGCGACACATCCATCGCCATCCCGAGCTGAGTGGCCACGAGCAGCAGACGGCCGCCCTGGTTGCCGGTGAGCTGCGCCGTTGGGGCTGGGATGTGCGCGAGGGGGTAGGCCGCACCGGCGTGCTGGCGGAGCTGGGCCCCGCCGGCCCCCAGGTGCCGCTGGTGGCCCTGCGGGTGGATATGGATGCCCTGCCGGTGGAGGAGCGCACCGGCCTCGACTACGCCTCCACCCAACAGGGCCTGATGCATGCCTGTGGCCATGACCTGCACACCGCGGTGGGGCTGGGGGTGGCCCACCTGCTGGGGGGGCTGTGGCAGCGCCAGCCCCATCTGCTCACGGCCCGGGTGCGGCTGCTGTTTCAGCCCGCCGAGGAGACGGCCCAGGGGGCGGCCTGGATGAGGGCCGACGGGGCCATGGATGGGGTGGAGGCCCTGTTTGGTTTGCACGTCTTCCCAAGCCTGCCGGTGGGCACGATCGGCGTGCGCAGCGGCAGCCTTACGGCGGCGGCGGGGGAGCTGGAGGTGGAGGTGCTGGGCGAGGGCGGTCACGGCGCCCGGCCCCACCAGAGCACCGATGCCATCTGGATCGCGGCCCGGGTGGTGAGTGGCCTGCAGGAGGCGATCAGCCGCCGCCTCGATGCCCTCCATCCGGTGGTGGTGAGCTTCGGGCGCATCGAGGGCGGCAAGGCCTTCAATGTGATCGCCGACCATGTGCGCCTGCTGGGTACGGTGCGCTGCCTCGATAACGAGGTGCATGCCCAGCTGCCGGGCTGGATTGAAGACACGGTGCAGGCCCTCTGCCGGGGCCACGGTGGCGAGGCGCGGGTGAGCTATCGCTGCATCTCGCCGCCGGTGCAAAACGACCCAGCTCTCACCCAGCTGGTGGCAGCTGCGGCGGTGGAACTGCTGGGCAGCTCCCAGGTGCAGTGGCTCGAGCAGCCCTCCCTCGGCGCTGAAGACTTTGCCCAGCTGCTGGAGGACACCCGCGGCACCATGTTTCGACTCGGGGTGGCAGGGCCGGCGGGCTGTGCCCCTCTGCACAGCAACTCCTTTGCCCCTGACGAGGCGGCCCTGCCGGTGGGCGTCCGGGTGCTCGCCCTGAGCCTGCTGCGTTGGATGGAGCAGCGGCCATGAGCAACCGGCCCCTGCTTAGGGGTTTGCTGGCCCTCTCTTCCCCCCTGCTGATTTTGATGTCCCTGCTGGTTTTGCTGCAGCGCCGCGGTGTCGATCGCCTGCCGGCCCTGCCCGCCCTGTTGATCGGCACGGGTCTGCTGGGGACGAGTCTGCTGGGCTGGCGCCGCCGCCGCCGCAACCTGCTGGCGGCCCTGGGCCAGGATGGCCCCCAATGAACACCCCTTCGCCCGATCTCGCTGCCCTGCGTGAGGCGATCGCCTCCGGCGATCCCAGCCGGGCCATGCCGGCCCTGGCGGGCCTGCGGCAGATGCCGGTTGAAGAGGCCGTGCCCCTGTTGCTGTTGGGTCTGGAGCAGGAGGTTTTCATGGTGCGCTCGCTCAGCTGCGCCGGCCTCGGGGTGAAGCAGAGCGAGGCCGGCTGGCAGGCCCTAGTGGGCGCCGCCCAGCACGACGAGGACGCCAATGTGCGGGCTGAAGCAGCCAATTCCCTGGTCAGCCATTCGCTGGAACGGGCCTGGCCCCTGGTGCTTCAGCTGTTTGCCGCCGATCGGCAGTGGCTGGTGCGCTGCAGCATCCTCTCGGCCCTGGCCGAACAGGCTGAAATCAATCCGGCCTGGCTGCTGGAGCTGGCCTCGTTGGCGATCACCGATGCCGATGGCACCGTGCGGGTGGGCGGAGCCGAGATCCTCGGCCGTCTCGTGCGTGAGCACGGTGATGGGGAGGCCCGTGCCCTGCTGCAGCAGCTCCAGACTGACGCCGATCACCGGGTGGTGGCCGCGGCGTTCAACGGGTTACAGGCCTGAAAGGGTTACAAGGCTGTAATCGGTTATGGAGCTAAACCGGTTACAGCCTTGCTAGGTTTCGCATGTCACTAGGGGTGCCCCGCTGCCGGCCTAATCAGCTGTGCAGCACCGGGCTGAGATCACACCCTCCGAACCTGATCCGGGTAATGCCGGCGCAGGGAAGTGGAACTGGATTGTGAAACCACTCTCAGGCTGCGCCCCACCCTATCTGCAGCCCCACATGCGTAGCGCCTGGATCGAGAAGCGTCGCGGCACCGCGAACTATTCCCAGATGCATTATGCCCGCCAGGGCGTGGTGACTGAAGAAATGGCCTATGTGGCCAAGCGGGAAAACCTGCCCGAATCGCTGGTGATGGAGGAGGTGGCCCGGGGGCGAATGATCATCCCGGCTAACATCAACCACCTCAATTTGGAGCCGATGGCGATCGGCATCGCCAGTCGCTGCAAGGTCAACGCCAACATCGGCGCTTCCCCCAATGCCTCCGATCTCGATGAGGAGGTGGCCAAGCTGCGCCTGGCGGTGAAATACGGCGCCGACACGGTGATGGACCTCTCCACCGGCGGCGTCAATCTCGATGAGGTGCGCACGGCGATCATCAATGCTTCGCCGGTGCCGATCGGCACGGTGCCCGTCTATCAGGCGCTGGAAAGCGTGCATGGCTCGATCGAGAAGCTCGACGCCGACGACTTCCTGCACATCATCGAGAAGCACTGCCAGCAGGGGGTCGACTATCAGACGATCCACGCAGGCCTGCTGATTGAGCACCTGCCCCTGGTGAAGGGTCGCCTTACCGGCATCGTTAGCCGCGGCGGCGGGATTTTGGCCCAGTGGATGCTCTATCACCACAAGCAGAACCCCCTGTTTACCCGTTTCGATGACATCATCGAAATCTTCAAGCGCTACGACTGCAGCTTCTCCCTTGGCGACTCCCTGCGGCCCGGTTGCCAGCACGACGCTTCCGACGCCGCCCAGCTGGCTGAGCTCAAAACCCTCGGCCAGCTCACCCGCCGCGCCTGGGAGCACGACATCCAGGTGATGGTGGAGGGTCCGGGCCATGTGCCGATGGATCAGATCGAATTCAACGTCAAAAAGCAGATGGAGGAGTGCAGTGAAGCGCCCTTCTATGTGCTCGGTCCGTTGGTTACCGACATCGCCCCCGGCTACGACCACATCACCAGCGCCATCGGCGCGGCGATGGCCGGCTGGTATGGCACGGCCATGCTCTGCTATGTGACCCCCAAGGAGCACCTGGGCCTGCCCAATGCCGAGGATGTGCGCGAGGGCCTGATCGCCTACAAGATCGCGGCCCACGCCGCCGACATCGCCCGCCATCGCCCGGGGGCCCGCGACCGCGACGACGAACTCAGCCGCGCCCGCTACGCCTTCGACTGGAACAAGCAATTCGACCTGTCCCTCGACCCCGATCGGGCTCGCGAATACCACGACGAAACTCTGCCCGCCGATATCTATAAACAGGCAGAGTTCTGTTCGATGTGCGGCCCCAAGCACTGCCCGATGCAGACCAAGATCACCGACGAGGATCTAGCTGGGCTTGAACAGGTGCTGGCAGAGCAAAAAGCAGGCGAGGCCGCGGCTGTCTGAGTGAGGGGGCGAGGTGGATTTGGAGCCTAAGTCGCATTGATCAGCCGTTGGGATATAGGGCCGCTCCTTGGCCTTGGCTACCAGCGGCCCTGCGAACACCTATTCCTATTATTTTAAAGCGGGAGTAGTTCTGGCTTCTTTGTACGACGATTGCGGGCTCTCCCTGGGGCACCCAGCCATTTGATGCAAGTAAATCTGAGAAGGCCTTAATCGCCTCTTTCTCGTTGATCCGTGGATCAATTGGTTCGATTGCTAAATATCCTGATTGGTTGGGGGCGGCCATGAATTGGTAATGGCGGGGGTCGTTAAGGGGGAGGATCTTTGCGCTTGGCCCCAAGGTGTAGCCAGCCTTTGCTCCAACCATCCAGCTGCGAGTGACAATGTTGGCTGGCTTGCCGAAATCATTCCAGAGCTTGGGCAGGGAACCCCAGTCTTGTAGCTGCCAGTTGCGATCTATGGATGGGGGCTCCTTAAATATGGCTCTTGTAAAGATCGCATCCTTGAATTGAAGACCTACACCTATGGCCGCAATCGAGAGAAGTAGGGCGGCGCTTGCCCACACTTTTTTAATAATAATGAGATGGGTTTGAGCTTGTCTTGAGGTCCATTGGCCTACAAGCGGGAAGCCGAAAAGAAAGCCCCCCATCGACCAATGGGGCAGGGAGCGCTCGCTCACCAGCGCGATTAACAGGAACGCCAGGGGCAAAACTATGGTCAACCAGCTGAATAGGGAATCGGCAGACGACTTAGCTTTGGAAACCCCTTTTAGTGAGCAAGCCATTGCCACGATCCAAGTGCCCGGCAACAGATAGGCCATCTGGCCGACCAGGATCGTAAGAAAGTTCAGTGGGAAAAGCTGGAGACCGGTGTTGCCAGCCCTGCCTGATTGAAAGCCAAAGGATATCCAATCGTGGGAGCCATTCCAAATGAGTACTGGGATTAGGCCGGCCAGGCCAATGATTATGGTTGTAAATATTGCTGGAGAGCGGAGCCATGCCCTGTTCTTTTTGTTTAAAAGGGTAAAAATACCGATTGAGGCCACGAAGGCGACTGCCTGGTATTTAGATGCCAGGCTAATCGCTAAAAATATGCCTCCCGCCCCATATCGAAATGGTTCTAGTTTGTATTTTGGCTCAAGTATGCCTGGCAGCAGCATCCATAGGGTCGCCAATAGGCCGAAATTAAGGGGCCCATCTGGCACTACAAATAGGCCAGCTGAGATCAGGAAGAATGGAGCGATTGAATACCAGGCCAGGGCCCAAAAAGCGGTAGAGCTGTCGTAGGCCCTCCGGGTTATATCGTATATAAGCCAAGCACTTGCCGTTCCAAGTAGCACAAATGGAATCCGTAAAATGCTGGCTGAATTGCTGCCGCTTGCCAAATGGGCAAGGCCTGCGATCGTAAAGACTGCCGGAGGATGGTCGAAGTAGGAAAGGGACCAGTCTGGTGAGATGGAGATCGCATAGGCCTCATCTATTCCTGCTGGCCACACAAATGCAAGCAGGAGCCTTAGGGCCGTGAAACTAAATAGAAGAAAAGCCGCTTTCTTTGTCATTTGCGCCCTTTGGTTTTGCTACCTTTATGGAGTATTCCACACGAAGCGGCTGCTGGCGGCGTAGTTCCATACGAAGACAACCAGGATTCCGGCCAGCTGGGCAAATAGGGCATCTTTGGCGATAAGATTGTAGTAACCAGAGGCCAACCCTACGTTTGCAATTGCGGGAAGAGACGCCACTAGTGAGAATTTTAGCAGCCCCTTAAAAAGGGCCGCCCCTTTAAGGCGCTGGAAGTGGAAGGTGAGCGTATTGTTGATTAGATAGTTAGAGCACGCCGATGTCATCACTGCAAAGGGCAGGGCTTGCTCAAACAGCATCCCAAATCCGCCCACCAGTAGCTGGGTTGTTAGGAGTTGAACAGCCACTCCACTGGCCCCAACCAAGGCAAAGCTAATAGCCCTTCGGGGTATAATCCTCAGACTTAGGCTATGTAGTATTGAGATCAGAAAATCCCAGAAAACGGCCAGATCCAGTTTTGACTCGCCGTGGTGGCGTGGTTGGAACTGCAAGGGTATTTCCGCGGTCTTCAACCGGCCCCGACTCACTGCAAGAAGTTCATATAGGAATTTGAAGCCATTTACGTCTACGGCGCGAATCACCGGAATTATTGTATCTAGGCGCAGGGCAAAAAAGCCACTCATATAGTCAGTGAGATTGGCGTAGGCCTCGGGCAGGCTCAGGCGGGCCCATTTGTTTGCCCAGCTTGAGCCCATGGTGCGCCGGTTGCTTAGCCCAATGATTTGTGCTTTAGCGGCAAAGCGGCTTCCGATCACAAGATCCAGATCCCCCCTGATCAGGGTATGGAGGGCCTGGTAGACAGAAGCTGGCTCGTGCTGTCCATCGCTGTCCATTACGAGGGCCACGTCACCGGTGGCATCCATCAGCCCTTCCTTGATCGCACTTGCCAGGCCAGAGCGCCCCAGCCTGCGGATTAGTCGTATGCATGGTTCTTCGCGAGCTAGTTGGCGGACCAGCTCAGCGGTGCCGTCTGATGAGTCGTCGTCTACAACCAGTATTTCCAGACTGAAATTATTCTTGAGCCCAATGAGCTGCCCTATGAGGGGGCATATGGTGTCTTTTTCGTTATAGGTGGGCAGAACGATCGTTGCTTTCGTCTGCTGAATGCTTGCGTCACTTTGCACGGCTTTGTGGGTTTCAACTTGTGCAAATGAAAAGCCCATGGCGGCTGCCATGGGCGGTATCTGGTATTTAGCTTGGGGCTGTGATCAGCCCAGCGCTTTGGCCTTGGCCACCACGTTGTCGACGGTGAAGCCGAACTTCTCCAGGCAAACCGGCCCTGGGGCGGAGGCGCCGAAGCGGTCGATCGACACGGTGTCACCGTCGAAGCCGCTGTACTTGTGCCAGCCGAAGCTGCTGGAGGCTTCCACCACGATGCGCTTGCGGCAGGCGGCGGGCAGCACGCTTTCGCGGTAGGCCGCGCCCTGCTCTTCGAACAGCTCCACGCAGGGCATGGACACCACGCGCACGTTCTTGCCTTCGGCGCGCAGCTGGGCTGCGGCCTTGGTGCAGAGCTCCAGTTCAGTACCGGTGCCGATCAGGATCAGCTCGGGGCTGCCGTTGCTGTCTTCGAGGATGTAACCGCCCTTGGCCACATGGGCTGCAGCCGAACCGGGTTGGTTGGCCATGGCCTGGCGGCTGAGGGCCAGCACCGTGGGGCGCTTGCGGTTGGTGACGGCCACTTGGTAGCCCCCCATGGTTTCGTTGCCGTCGCCGGGGCGGATCACCAGCAGGTTGGGGATGGCGCGCAAGTTGGCGAGGGTTTCCACCGGCTGGTGGGTGGGGCCGTCTTCGCCCAGTCCGATCGAGTCGTGGGTGAGCACGTAGATCACGCCCAGCTCGCTCAGGGCCGAAAGGCGCATGGCGCCGATCATGTAGCCAGCGAACACCAGGAAGGTGCCGCCGTAGGGGATTAGGCCGCTGCCGTGGTAAGCGATGCCATTCATGATCGCTGCCATGGCGTGCTCGCGCACACCGAAGTGCAGATAGCGGTTGGCCTCACCACCCTTCTGGAAGCTGGCTTCGCCCTTGATATCGGTGAGGTTGGAGTGGGTGAGGTCGGCGGAGCCGCCGATCAGCTCGGGCAGGTTGGGGCCGAAGGCGTTCAGGGCGTTATAGGAGTGCATGCGGGTGGCCAAACCCTTGTCTTCGGGGCTGAAGCTCGGCAGGGTCGAATCCCAACCTTGGGGCAGTTCGCCGCGCAGCTGGCGCTCGAATTCGGCCGCTTCAGTGGGGTACTGGCTGCGGTAGGTGGCCAGGCTGGCGTTCCAGGCGGCTTCGAGGGCTTCACCGCGGCTGATCGCCTGGCGCCAGTGGTCGTAAGCGTCCTGGGGTACTTCGAAGAGCCCGTAATTCCAGTCGAGGGCCTTGCGGGTGAGCTCGGCCTCATCGGCTCCGATGGCCGCGCCGTGGATGCCGGCGGTGTTGGCCTTGTTGGGCGAGCCGTAGCCGATCGTGGTGGTCACCTTGATCAGGCTGGGCTTGTCGGTGACGGCCTTGGCGGCCTCAATCGCCCGGGCGATGCCGGCCACATCGGTGTTGCCCTCGGCCACATGCTGCACATGCCAGCCGTAGGCCTCATAGCGCTTCAGCACGTCCTCGGTGAAGGACACGGCGGTGTTGCCGTCGATGGTGATGTGGTTGTCGTCGTAGAGGGCAATCAGCTTGCCCAGGCCCAGGTGGCCGGCCAGGGAAGCGGCCTCGCTGCTCACACCCTCCTGGTTGCAGCCATCACCCATGATCACGTAGGTGTAGTGGTCCACCAGCTCGCAACCGGGCTTGTTGAACTTGGCGGCCAGGTGGGCTTCGGCGATCGCCAGGCCGACGGCGTTGGAGATGCCCTGGCCCAGGGGTCCGGTGGTGACCTCCACCCCGGGGGTCTCAAAGGTTTCCGGGTGGCCGGGGGTCCGGGACTCCCATTGGCGGAATTGCTTGATGTCTTCGATGCTCACCGAGTCGTAGCCGGTGAGGTGCAGCAGGGCGTAGAGCAGCATGCAGCCGTGACCGGCCGAGAGCACGAAGCGGTCGCGGTTGAACCACTTGGGGTTCCTGGGGTTGTGCTTGAGCACCTTGTCCCACAGGGCGAACGCCATCGGTGCACAGCCCATGGGCAGCCCCGGGTGACCGGAATTCGATTTGTTGACCGCGTCGATCGCCAGGAAGCGGATGCTGTTGACGCAGAGCGACTCGAGGGAGGTAGGGGGGGCGGCGACCATGGCTAGGACTGGTGTGGTGTGGAGGGGAGGGTGCTCACGCCATGCGGCGGAAGGCCAGGCAGACGTTGTGACCGCCAAATCCGAAGGAATTGGAGAGCACCACGTTGAGGGTGTGTTCCCTGGCCTGGTTGGGAACCACATCCAGATCACAAGCCGGATCTGGATTTTGGTAATTGATCGTAGGCGGCACCAGGTTGTGCCCTATGGCCAGCACGGCCGCGACGGCTTCGATGCCGCCACTGCCGCCGAGCAGGTGGCCCGTCATCGACTTGGTGGAGCTAACCGGAATCCGGTAGGCCCAGTCGCCGAGGGCGCTCTTGATGGCAGCGGTTTCGTTGCTGTCGTTGGCCTGGGTGCTGGTGCCGTGGGCGTTGACGTAGTCGACGGCCTCGGGCTCGAGTTGGGCATCTTTGAGGGCAAGCCGCATGGCTTCGGCCCCGCCGATGCCACCGGGGGTGGGCGAGGTGATGTGATGGGCATCACAGGTCATGCCGTAGCCCACCACCTCGGCCAGGATCTGGGCACCGCGTAAACGGGCATGGTCCAGGCTTTCCAGCACCAGAATGCCGGCCCCTTCGCCGATCACAAAGCCATTGCGCTTGGCGTCGAAGGGACGGCTGGCGGTGGCCGGATCGTCGTTGCGGAATGAAAGCGCCTTGGCGCTGGCAAAACCCGCCACGCCGAGGGGAGTGATCGCCGATTCCGCCCCGCCGCAAACCATGGCGTCAGCTAGGCCCAGCTGGATCAGGCGGTAGGCGTCGCCGATGGCGTTTGAGCCGGCCGCGCAGGCTGTCGACACCGCACTGCTGGGCCCCCTCGCCGCCAGGGCGATCGCCGTCAGGCCAGTGGCCATATTGGGGATCATCATCGGCACGCAGAACGGACTGACCCGATCGGGCCCCCGGTCTGCCAGCACATGGGCCTGGGTTTCCATCATCAGCAGGCCACCCACGCCGGAACCGATGGCGGTGCCGACCCGATTCTGGTTGCTGGCGTCGATGGTCAGGCCCGCGTGGCCCACGGCCTGTTTGGCGGCCACCACTGCAAACTGGCAGAAGCGATCCCAGCGCTTGGACTCCTTCGGCTCCAGCCAGCCGGAAGGATCAAAATTTTTGACCTCCGCTGCAAAGCGGCAGGCATGGCGACTGGCATCAAACAGGGTGATCGGTGCCACGCCATTGCGGGCGGAACACAGACCTTCCCAATAGGTTTTGACATCGTTGCCAAGCGGCGTAACCGCGCCCAGGCCGGTGACGACGACGCGCTGGAGTCCCTGCACCATGGAATGGCTCAGGCCTGCTTGTCCTGGATGAACTTGACGGCATCACCCACGGTGGTGATGCCTTCGGCAGCTTCGTCGGGAATCTCGATGTCGAAGGCTTCTTCCAGGGCCATCACCAGTTCGACGGTGTCGAGGGAGTCAGCACCGAGATCGTTCTGAAAGTTGGATTCGGGCTTCACGTCCCCGGAATCAACGCTGAGCTGCTCCGCAACGATCGAGCGCACTTTCTCGAAGATCGCTTCCTGGGACATGGCTGCTTTGAGAGTCGACGCACTCTACGGGTCGCTCTGCAGGGCATCCGCCGCCGTATGAACAAGGGTGACGGGGTCGGGGGGCCGCCGCTGGCTTGCCTGGGGCTGTGGGTACGTTGGGCGTCAAGCCGTCCTTCACCGGGCCATGTCCCACGCCGTCAAGATCTACGACACCTGCATCGGCTGCACCCAGTGCGTGCGTGCCTGCCCTCTCGATGTGCTCGAGATGGTGCCCTGGGATGGCTGCAAGGCCGGTCAGATCGCCTCCTCGCCCCGCACCGAAGACTGCGTGGGTTGCAAGCGCTGCGAAACCGCCTGCCCTACCGACTTCCTCAGCATCCGCGTCTATCTCGGCGATGAAACCAGTCGCTCGATGGGCCTTTCCTACTGAGCCAGCTTTGCCCTGGCTCCAGGGCCCATAGGCTCAAGCCCGGCCCTTTGCCGGGCTTTTTTGTTGCGCTCTTCGCTGGCCCAGCCCTATGTGCGGCATCGTTGCCCTGATTGGATCCCGGGAGGCGGCTCCCCAGTTGCTGGAAGGTCTGCGCCAGCTGGAATACCGCGGCTACGACTCAGCTGGTATCGCCAGCGTGGATGGGGCGGGGCTCCACTGCCTCAAGGCCGAGGGCAAGCTGGTCAATCTCACGGCCCGCTTTGAGGCCGAGGGCGCCCCGGGCCACTGCGGCATCGGCCATACCCGCTGGGCCACCCACGGCAAGCCTGAAGAGCGCAACGCCCACCCCCACCTCGATGGCAGCGGCCAGCTGGCGGTGGTGCAGAACGGCATCATCGAGAACTACCGCAGCCTGCGGGAGGAGTTGCAGGCCGAAGGGGTGCTGTTCCGCTCCGAGACGGACACCGAGGTGATCCCCCATCTGCTGGCGCGGCAGCTGGCAAGGTTCACGGCGGCGGGTCGCAAGCCCAGCGGGGCACTGCTGCTGGATGCGGTGCAGCAGGTGTTGCCCCTGCTGCAGGGGGCCTATGCCCTGGCGGTGGTGTGGGCCGAGGCCCCCGGGGCCCTGCTGGTGGCGCGCCGGGCGGCACCGCTGTTGATCGGCCTGGGGGAGGGGGAATTCCTCTGCGCCAGCGACACCCCAGCCCTGGCTGGCTTCACCCGCACGATTCTGCCGATGGAGGACGGCGAGGTGGCCCTGCTCACTCCGCTGGGTATAGAGCTATACGACCAGGCCGGGGGGCGGGTAGAGCGCAGCCCCAGCCTGCTGAGCGGCACCGAGCACGTGGCCGATAAGCGCAGCTTTCGCCACTTCATGCTCAAGGAGATCCACGAGCAGCCGGAAACGGCGGCGCTCTGGGTGGCCAGGCACCTGCCGCAGACGCTGCCCGGCGAGACCGGCCCGTTGGTGGCCCTGCCCCTGCCTGCGGAGGTGTTTGAGGGGGTGGAGCGGATCCAGATCCTGGCCTGCGGCACCAGTCGCCATGCGGCCCAGGTGGGGGCCTACCTGCTGGAACAGCTGGCAGGAATTCCAACCAGCGTTTTCTATGCCAGTGAATTCCGCTACTCGCCGCCGCCGCTCTCCGCCCACACCCTCACGATCGGCGTGACCCAGTCAGGGGAGACGGCAGACACCCTGGCGGCCCTGGCTATGGAGCAGGAGCGGCGCCAGTTGATCCCTGATCCAGCCTTTGCCCCCAGGTTGCTGGGGATCACCAACCGGGCGGAGAGCTCCCTGGCCCGGATGGTGGATCACATCCTCGATATCGGAGCGGGCATTGAGGTGGGGGTGGCAGCCACCAAAACCTTCCTGGCCCAGTTGCTGGCTTTCTATGGCCTGGCCCTGGCCTTTGCCGAGCGCCGGCTGGGCAAAGAGCAGCATGGCGCCAGTTCGGGCTGCAGCCGCGCCGGCCTGGAAGCCCTGGTGGCCCAGTTGCGGCAATTGCCCCAGCAGCTCGAGGCCCTGGTGGCCGATCACGACCAGCGCTGCGCTGGCCTGGCCCACCGGTTTGAGGGCACCCAGGATGTGATCTTCCTCGGCAGGGGCATCAACTATCCAATTGCCCTGGAGGGTGCCCTCAAGCTCAAGGAGATCAGCTACATCCATGCCGAGGGGTATCCGGCGGGGGAGATGAAGCACGGCCCCATTGCCCTGCTCGATGCCAAGGTGCCGGTGGTGTCGATCGCCATGCCGGGCAAGGTGTTTGACAAGGTGCTCAGCAATGCCCAGGAGGCCAAGGCCCGGGACGCCCAGCTGATCGGTGTCGCCCCCAACTGCCCTGATGCGGAGTTATTTGATCTGCTGCTGCCGGTGCCGGTGGTGGATGAACTGCTGAGCCCGCTGCTCACGGTGATTCCAATGCAGCTGTTGAGCTATCACATCGCGGCCCACCGGGGCCTGGATGTGGATCAGCCGCGCAACCTGGCCAAGAGCGTCACCGTGGAGTGAGAGCTGAATGGTTGATTACTGAACTGCTAGTTACTGGTCGGCTGATTACTGAGCCGCTGATTACTGATCTGCCCCTTTCTACTCCGTAGCATTCGAACTGATTTGGTCGGTGCGACCGTAGCGATCGTCAAAGCGCACGATGTCGTCTTCGCCCAGGTAGGGGCCGCTCTGCACCTCAATCATCTCTACAGGGATCTTGCCCGGGTTGGTGAGCCGGTGCCGGCAGCCCAGGGGGATGTAGGTGCTCTGGTTTTCGCTGACCAGCTCCTGCTGGCCATCCTTTTCCACCAGCGCCGAGCCCTGCACCACGACCCAGTGTTCGGCCCGGTGGTGGTGCATCTGCAGCGAAAGGCTGGCGCCGGGGTTGACCACGATCCGCTTCACCTGCCAGCGGGATCCCTCGGTGACGCCGTCATAGGAGCCCCAGGGGCGATAGATCTTGCGGTGGGCCTTGCTCTCCGGGGCCCCCTGGCGCTCCAGCAGGCTCACGATCCCCTTGATGTCCTGGGCTCGGTTGCGGTGGGCCACCAGCACCACATCGTCGGTTTCCACCACCACCAGGTCTTCGACGCCAAGCCCCACCACCAGGCGGTGCTCGCTGCGCAGGTAGCAGTTGCGGGAGTCTTCGTGGATCACCCGGCCCCGCAGCACGTTGCCCTGATCATCCTGGTCGGCGGTTTCCCAGAGGGCGCTCCAGCTGCCCACATCACTCCAGCCCGCCTCCAGGGGCAGCACGGCGCCCCGGTCGGTGCGCTCCATGACGGCCACGTCGAGGGCCACGTTGGGGCAGGCGGCAAAGGCTTCCCGCTCCAGCCGCAGGAAGTTGAGGTCGGCACTGTCCTGTTCCAGGGCCAGCCTGCAGGCGCTGACCACCTCAGGCACCAGCCGTTCGAGCTCCGCCAGGATGGCGCTGGCCTTAAAGAGGAACATGCCGCTGTTCCAGGTGAAGCGGCCGGTGGCCAGGAACTGCTCGGCGGTGGCCCGATCGGGCTTCTCCACAAACCGGGCGATCGGCACTGGCCTGTTGACCTCCCCGAGGGGCTCGGCTGCCTCGATGTAGCCGTAGCCAGTTTCAGCCGCGGTGGGCACGATCCCGAAGGTCACCAGCTGGCCCGCCTCCGCTGCCGCCGCGCCGGCCGTGATCGTGTCGCGGAAGACCGCGGCGTTGCGAATGGCGTGGTCCGCCGCCAGGACCAGCAGCAGGGGGTCATCGCCCTGGGCCGTGGCCTGCAATGCCGCCACCGCCACCGCCGGGGCCGTGTTGCGGCCTACCGGCTCCAGCAGGATCCCAGCCGGTTCTATGCCGATCTGGCGCATCTGCTCGGCCACGATGAAGCGGTGATCTTCATTGCAGATCAGCAATGGCGCTGCCAGCCCCTCGAGGCCCTCCAGTCGCTGCTGGGTCTGCTGCAGCAGGGTTTCCTCGCCGCCGCCGGCCAGGGGCCAATATTGCTTGGGATAGCTGGCGCGCGAGAGGGGCCACAGCCTCGTGCCCGTGCCGCCGCAGAGGATCACCGGAACCAGGGTGCTGACTGGCATGGGAGTGCCTGAGGTGGACCCATTCAAGGCCATTCAGCCGCTTCGGGCCAGCTCAGAGGTCCAGTAGCCCTGGCGGTGGGGTGATGCCAATCCAGCCCTCCGCCAGGTGCACCTCCGGCACGATCGCGGTCACGAAGGGGATCAGCAGGCGGCGGGAACCGGTCGGGGTGTCCTGCTCCACCTCCAGCAGGTCGTTGCCGGCATGGATCAGGTTGCACACCCGGCCGATCGGCCGCTGTCCCTCCAGCAGGCGCACCTCGGTTCCCACCAGATCGAGCAGGTGAAATTCGCCCTGGGCCAGCTTGGGCCGGTCATCGGAGCGCACCAGCAGTTCGGCCCCCACCAGGGCCTCAGCCGCGACGCGGCTGTCAACGGCGGCCAGGCTGACCACAAACAGCTCCCTGCCCGGCAGCTGGCGGCCGCCGAGCAGGGCCACCTCCTGCGGGGTTTGCCCCTTGAGCTGCAGCCAGCGGCGACCGGCCTGGGTGAAGCGCTCCGGGAAATCGCTCATGGGCAGGACGCGCAGCTCCCCCTTCAAGCCCTGGGCGGCCACCAGCTTGCCCACCACCATCAGGTCCGTAGCTGGTTCTGTGGCTGGTTCCATAACTGCTTGGATAACCGTCAGAGTGCCTTTGCCATCGATAATGGCCGGACGCCTCGCCCCACGCCTCGCCCCAACCATGGCCGACCTGCCGATCCTGCCTGGCTCCACCGTGGTGGTGCGTGATGGCCGCTCCATCTACAACGGCTACCGGGGCTTTGTGCAGCGGATCAGCGGTCAGCGGGCCGCCGTGCTGTTCGAGGGCGGTAACTGGGACAAGTTGGTGACCATGCCGATCAAGACCCTCGAGCAGGCTTGATAGTCGCCAGGGCAGCCCGGGCCGCCGCCTGTTCGGCGCTGCGCCGGGAGGGGCCCAGGCCCGTATGGCTGGATTGACCAAGGATCTGCACCGTGCAGCCAAAGCGATGGGGATCGCCGTGCACCTGACTGCGTTCGGCACAGCTGTACTGGGGCAGCCCCAGGCCCTGGCCCTGACTCCATTCCTGCAGGGCCGATTTCCAGTTATGGCGATCGGGATCGCTCAGCAATTCGGCGGCGCTGCGCTGCCAGTGTGGGGTGAGCCAGCAGTGCACCGGCTCCAGGCCGCCCTGGCCGCCCCCCCAGGCCTCATAGAGGCCCCCCAGCAGGGCTTCGCAACATTCCGCTCGCACGGTGGCCCGTCCGGCGCTGTCGCCAGTGGCCATCGGCCCAAGCAGCAGAACCGATTCGATGCAGCAGCGCTCGGCGATTTCAGCCAGCCAGCGGTCGCTCACGAGCTGGGCCCGCAGGGCTGACCAGCGGCCCACGCCCAGGCCTGGGTGGTGCCGTTGCAGAAATTCGGCTGCGGCCAGCCGCAGCACGGCATCGCCCAGAAACTCCAGGCGCTCGTGGTTGTGGGCCCGTCCCGCCGAGGTGTGGGTGAGAGCTTCCTCGATCGGGGTCAGGTCGCGGTCGCCGCACTCCAGGCCCAACGACCGGAGGAAGGCAACCAGTTGCTGGTGGCGTTCGGGCCGCATGGCTGGCTTGGGGGAAGGGGGTGAAAGCAGGTCGTAAGCCGGGTTCTGTTCTCCCATCAGCAAGCTGGTGGGGGGTGATCATCTGTCTGGGACCGCCGTTACCGGCGGCCTCGAGCGGCGCACTTGAATCGGGACGGGTGTCATGGCCAACCGTTGTCCCTGGGCCTTGCTCCCAGCCGGGGTTTACCGAGCCAGCACCTCTCGATGCTGCTGGTGCGCTCTTACCGCACCTTTGCACCCTTGCCTGTGCGGGGGGCGAGCCCCCTGCCATCGGCGGTGTGTTTCTGTGGCACTGTCCTCACGGTCACCCGCACTGGGCGTTACCCAGCAAGCCTGGCCATTGGGGAGCCCGGACTTTCCTCAACCAGGCGCCCGAGCCGCTCCGAAGAGGCGGTTAGACCCTGATCGCGATCACCTCACCTGCTTTCACGTTCCATAATGCCGCTGCGGGTCCCCCTGGGGATTTCCGCGGGGGGCTGTAGCTCAGCCGGATAGAGCGACGGTTTCCTAAACCGTAGGTCGTGGGTTCGAGTCCCGCCAGCCCCGTTGTCCAAGCCCCCTGATTCAGCAAGGGCTCTTAAGGAAGAGGATCCTCGGGAAAGCGGCCTGGCTGTCTTCTCGCGTTAGGCAAACTGTTATGGAAATTGGGTAGGGGCAAGCTCGAGTCGCGACCGACCGATCCGCTCGGCTCCGAGCCGAAGCAGCACCGCAGTGGTGGGCCAAACGGCGACGACGCTCCCCTGGCACCACTGCTGGACATCATCCCTCTGTCAGCAGAGAGATTGGGCGATGGCATTGCACTGCTGCTCCAGCAGAACCATGCGCTCCATCAGCTCGCTGAATGTCGGCACTTGGCCGCGCAGCATTCCAGAGGTGGTCATGGCTGCGTAGTCCGCTTCCAGCGCCTTCCGGCCGTTACCGGTTGGCACCAACTGCAGATCTCCGCTGAGCGCTTGGAAGTAGTCGATCGGCGGCTTCCGCCAGAAGTCCTCCTTGTGCTGGGCCACCTCAATTGCGAGTTTCCGGTCGCCTATTGCCGTTTCTGCGATGCCTGCACTGGCCAGGCGATAGATGTCGTACCAGTGCCGGGAGTAGCGCTCGCCTTCGCCGCTGCCCCAGCTGCCTTTGCGGCAGGCGAGATGAATCGCCGCCGCCTTTTCCAGGAAGGTGCGCTTCGGGTCCATCACCAGGGGGTTTGCGGTTGGGAAAGCGAGCATGGGCAGGTGAGTCGCTGCCTTGCAGGTAATGGGCATGGCTTCATGCGGCTCGCCGGTGGAGTGGGCGCCAAACTCCAGCAAGACCGTAGGCCGCACATAGCCAAAGCTCCTGTCAGGAGCAGGGATCAGTGGCTGATAGTGCAGAACGATGGTGGGTGGTTGCCGGCGATCCGTTTCGGCAGCTTTCAGTGTTAGACCCAGAGGAACTGCGGCCGCGGCGACCGCACGCTGGAGCAGCGGCAGCGGGATCTCCTTCACCCATTGCTTGAGCTTTCTGTCGGCAGCCTTGCGGCGTGCCTGGGCCTGGGTGGGGTTGGCAGCGGGGGACAGGTCAACCTCGGGCCAGAGGTGCTGAATGTTGAGGGTCAGATCGACGTCCTCGGAAAAGCGCTCGATCAGCCCATGGGCCTTGGAGAGCGAAGTGCCCCCTTTGAAGGTGAGGGAGGCGAGCAGCTGCTCGTCTGCCCCGAGGCTCTGCAGGGCCCAGACCACCCAGATGTCCTTCTCGAGGAGGTAGGCCGGCCAGCCGCTTTCGGAAGCAGCCACCTCCAGGGCTTCTCGCTAATCGTCTGCCGCCAGGGAGAACCAGGCCTCAGCCACGCAGCACCTGCGCTTCTTGCTCGTTCAGCAGCTCCACCAGCCAGGTGGGCAGCTCGGCCCGCACCGCCAGCAGGGCGTCCCATTCCGGGGTGGGCAGGGCCTTGCGGAGCTTTGGCAGGGCAGCGCCGGCCTGATCGGGCCCCAGCCAGGCCAGGGCGCGGATCGCCTGGCCGGCAGGGCGATCGGCCAGTAGGAACTGCCAGCGGGGTGCCTGGCGCAGGCTGATCTCCTGCTTGCCGAGGCGATAGCGCTTGCGGCTCTTGGTGCGGCTCAGAAAGGTCTGCTGCACGGGCATCTGGGTGGTGAGGCCCAGGGCGTTGGCCGCGGCTACGCCGCTGCTCACCAGTTGCTCCCCCAGCTCGGTCTTGAGATGGGCCATCACCAGCTCGGGAGCCGGAGGGCGTGTCCCGAAGCGACTGCGCACCGGCAGGGCGTAACGGCCGCGCGTGATCTTCACCAGCTGGCCGCGGCTCGCAAGCCGGCGCAGGGACTGATCCACGGCGTCCCGCTTGCCGAGCGCCAGGAACTCCTTGGCCGCCAGCAGGCTTCCCTCAGGCCGGCGGCCTGCTGCTTCCAGGATTTGAGCACCGAGGGCGGTCATGGCGGATCTGGGGTGTCTTCTAGTGCACCGGCGTGTCAGAAGCGTACGCAAGTTTCTGACATTCTGTCCATGGCTTTGGCGCTTCTGGCCCCTTTGCCGCCATGGGCACACCGCGCTGACAGCCATCGCGAGCCCTGCTCGTGCAGGTGTACGCAGCAGAGGGGTGCATGACCTGCCACTTCTTCCGTCACCGGGTCGCCGCGGATGGCATCCCTGCGCTCACCTATGGGCTCCACTACGTCCACCACGAGCTTTTGTCGTGGGTTCGAGTCCCGCCAGCCCCGTGCTTCAGTAGTCCTCTGCAGCTGCCAGCTCCGATGGGCCGCCCCTACCAACCTTCCCTGCTGAGGCTGCTGCACGGGGCCACCGCTGTTTTGGTGCCCCTGGCCTGGCTGAGTGGGCTGCTGGTGTACTCCAACCTCGATGGCCGCTGGGGTCGCCTGCCCTGGCGGATCGGCGGCGACTGGATCGACCTCCACGGCAGCACCGGGGTCCTGCTCTGGCCAGTGGCCCTGCTGTTTGGCGTCTATGCCATCAGCGTTGGCCGGCGGCGCCTGCAGCAGCCGGCCAACGCCCTGGCCCTGCTGGCCCTGGCCCTGGCGGTGGGCAGCGGCAAGCTGATGCAGGAAGACTGGCTGCGCCAGGGCGAGCTCGATCACTGGGTGTACGGCGTCCATCTGGTGGCCTGGCTGGCCATTGCCCTCTGCGTGGCGGTGCATGTGGGGGTGGTGCTGCAGCGGGGCGGCCTTCCCCTGGCCCGCTCGATGGCCAGCTGGCGCATGCGGGCCCTGGGCCAACGGCGCTGAGCAATCGGGTAGTGCCCACTACCGGTAGTGGGCTTTTCAATTTGGCCACCGGGGCTAGCGTGGCCCCAATCGTCTGATCGCGGTGACCCAGCTCCATGACCTGCGTCTGCGGCTGCTGGTGCAGCAGGAGAGCGAACGTATCGCCGCCAGCCAGCCCGACGAGCTGGATCTCTCAGTGGTGCAGGCCCGCTGCCTCTGCTGGCTGGCCCTTCTGGCTGAATCCCACGAGGAGCAGGCCACAGATGCGGAGCGTCGCGGCGATACCGAGCAGGCCATGGGTTGGTTTGCCGATTCGATGCGCCTGCGCGACGTGATCAATGTGGTGTCGTCCATTGAGATTCCCCTGCCCGCCGCCAGTGGCGAGATCGACGACTCCAGCGAAGACCTGCCTGACTGGGGCCCCCTGGCGGCATGAGTGCCATGATGGAATCTGAGAACGGAAGGGAAAGCGGTGCCCGAAGAGCCCTGCCAATGCCCTGATTGCCAGCGTTTTTACCGGGAACATGACCGGCTGATCCGCGAAAATCCCACCCTGCGTCAGCAGCAGGAGCTCAGTTGGGCTGCCCTGCAGTCTTTTCGCACCCTGGCGGGTCGGGTTATGGAGGAGTTGCAGAAGCAGCAGGAGGCAAGCGATTCGGCTGCCAATCAGTCAGTGCCTGCCCCCCAGGACCCCGGGGCGGTGGCCGATGAGGCCGTGGAGCCCGATGCGGTGCAGCAGGCCATGGCCGATCTGGAGAATATCAACGCCCATCTGTTTTCGATCGAGGCGCTGATGGAGCGCATCTTTGATGTGCGCGTGCCTGAAGAGGTGGAACAAAAATTCCGCGAGGTTGCCGGAGAGCTGGCCCCCGACCCCCTCAACGCCGATCGGCTCAGGCTAAATCGCCTGCTGCACCAGACCCCGGACCTGCCGGATCGGGGCTGAGCCCCAATCCCATTTGCAGGTCTTAAACGATTTTGCAGGTCTTAATTAGTCTGGCAAGATTTAATCCGTCTCGCAGGTGATTGTTACTGGGAAGCTCTCAGCTTTCCAGATCCGTTCGGCGTATTCCTTGATCGAGCGATCGGAGGAGAAGAAGCCGCTGCGGGCCGAATTGAGCAGGGACATGCGGTTCCAGAGGCCCCGATTTGCCCAGGTACGATCCACTTCGGCCTGGGCTCGCAGGTAGTCGTTGAAATCGGCCAGCACAAAGAAGGGATCCCGGCCGGTGAGGTTCTCCAGCAGCGGTCTGAATAGATCGCCATCGCCGTTGCTGAAGTGGCCCTGCTCCACCAGCCGCAGGATCTCGGCGAGCTCGGGCATGGTGCCGATCAGCTCCCAGGGGCGGTAGCCGCCCCGGTAGAGGTCGGAGATTTCTGCGGCGGTTTTGCCGAACAGGAAGAAGTTTTCAGCCCCCACCTGCTCGCGGATCTCCACGTTGGCGCCGTCCAGGGTGCCGATCGTGAGGGCCCCATTCATGGCAAATTTCATGTTGCCCGTGCCGGAGGCCTCCTTGCCGGCAGTGGAGATCTGCTCGGAGAGATCGGAGGCCGGGTAGACCCGCTCGCCCAGCTTGACGTTGTAGTCGGCCAGGAAGATCACCCGCAGGCGCCCATCCATGTCGGGGTCGGCATTGATCGTTTCGGCGATGCCGTTGATGAAACGAATAATCAGTTTGGCCATGTAGTAGCCCGGTGCCGCCTTGCCGCCGAAGATCACAGTGCGCGGGGCCATCCCCTCGTCTTGGCCGTTTTTGATACGCAGGTATTGGGCTATCACCTGCAGGGCATTGAGGTGCTGGCGCTTGTACTCGTGGATGCGCTTGACCTGCACATCAAAGAGCGAGGCCGGATCCACCAGCACGCCGGTGTGGCTGTGGATGTAGTGGCTCAGCTTGCACTTCACCGCCAGCTTGGTGGCCTCCCAGCGTTCCAGGAAGCCGGTGTCGTCGACGAACTGCTCCAGCTTGCGCAGCTCGTCGAGCCGGTTGATCCAGCCCTCTCCGATCGACTCGTTCAGCAGGGCTGAGAGCTGGGGATTGGCCAGGGCCACCCAGCGCCTCGGTGTGACCCCATTGGTGACATTGGTGAACTTCTCGGGCCATAGGGCCGCGAATTCAGGAAACAGCTCGGTTTTGACCAATTCGCTGTGCAGTGCCGCCACACCGTTGACGTGGTGTGAGGCCACGGTTGCCAGGTTGGCCATGCGCACCGCCTTGCCGCCCTCCTCGTCGATAATCGAAACCTTGCTCAGAATCTGCTCATTGGCTGGGTATTTCAGGCGCACCTGCTGCAGGAAGCGGCGGTTGATCTCGTAGATCAGTTCCAGATGGCGGGGCAGCAGGGAGCCGAACAGCTCGAGCCCCCACTTCTCCAGGGCTTCAGGTAGCAGGGTGTGGTTGGTGTAGGAGAGGGCGCGGCTGGTGATGCTCCAGGCCTCCTCCCACTCGAGGTGTTTGTCGTCGATCAGCAGGCGCATCAGCTCGGCCACCGCGATTGCCGGGTGGGTGTCGTTGAGCTGCACCGCCCAGTGGTCGGGGAAGTCGGTGATGGGGAGGCCGCGGGCATCCAGGTTGCGGATCATGTCCTGGAGCGAGCAACTCACGAAGAAGTGCTGCTGCTTCAGGCGCAGGCGGCGGCCCTCGTCGGTGCCGTCATTGGGATAGAGCACCTTGGATAGGGTCTCGCTGCCCACCTTCTCTTCGACAGCGCCGTAGTAGTCGCCGATGTTGAAGGCGTAGAAGTCGAAGGATTCGGCGGCGTCGGCTCGCCACAGACGCAGGCGGTCGCAGGTGTTCACCCGGTAGCCCAGCACCGGCACATCGTGGGGGATGCCGATGGCGTGCTCGCTGGGAATCCAGCGCACCCGGTAGGTGCCGTCGTCGTCGCGGTAGCTCTCGGTGCGGCCGCCGAAGCCCACGAAGCAGGCCTGGTCGGGGTGGGGCAATTCCCAGGGCCAGCCACTCTTGAGCCATTTGTCGGTGATCTCCACCTGCCAGCCGTCCCGGATCAGCTGGTCGAAGATGCCAAATTCGTAGCGGATGCCGTAGCCAGTGGCCGGGATCTCAAGCGATGCCAGGGATTCGAGGAAGCATGCCGCCAGCCGGCCCAGACCGCCGTTGCCCAGGCCCGGCTCCTCCTCGACGTCGAGGATCTCGTTGATGTCGTTGATGCCAAAGCGACGCAGGGCCTCGGCCGCTTCCTCCTGGATGCCGAGCATCAGCAGGTTGTTGCCCAGTTGGGGCCCGATCAGGAATTCGGCCGAGAGGTAGGCGACTACCCGGGTAGGGGTGGCGCTGATTGCTTCAATACCCGCCAGGTAGCGGGTCATCAGCCGGTCGCGCACGGCGTAGCTCAGCGCCATGTAGAGGTCGTGGCGGCTGGCGGTGGGGGCCAGCTTTCCCAGCGTGTAGAAGAGGTGACTGGTCAGGCCGTCGAAGACGTCGTCTGCGGTCAGACCACTGCGGTCGGGTTCGGCGTAGCAGCCAGGCGTCGGCAGGCGCAGGTTGCTGGGTTGGAGATCGCTCATCGCGGTAATACTGCGTCATGGGCCAGCTCGGAGCCGAGGTCCCAGCGCCAGTTCGTCACGTTTTCCGCATCGATGCCGTGCTGGTGGGCGTAGGCGCGGTTGGCCAGGATGGATTCCTTCATGCGCTCCTTGATGTGGGCGGCGCGGGAGCCAAGCCCGGGCACTCGGTCAATAACGTCCATGACTAAATTAAAACGGTCGATCTGATTGTTCATCGCCAGTTCTAGTGGAGTATTGATGTTACCCATTTCCTTATATCCACGCACGTGGAAGTTGGCGTGGTTGGTGCGGCGATAGGTGAGCCGGTGAATGAGCCAGGGGTAGCCATGAAAGTTGAAGATCACCGGTCGATCCGTGGTGAACAGGCTGTCGAAGTCGCGATCGCTGAGGCCATGGGGGTGCTCGCTGGGTTGGGTAAGGGCAAATAGTTTGACCACGTTGAGCACCCGAATTTTGAGGCTGGGGATCGCTAGGCGCAAGATTTGCACAGCTGCCAGGGTCTCTTTGGTGGGGATATCGCCAGCGCATGTCATGACGACGGCTGGGTCTTCAGGGTCGCTGTTGCAGTCGTCGTTGCTGGCCCAGCTCCACAGGCCAATCCCCTTGGCCACATGGGCGCGCGCCTGCTCGAGCGTGAGGTATTGGAGATGGGGTTGTTTGTCGCTAACGATGATGTTGCAGACGTTGGTTTCCACCAGGGCCTGCTCGGCAACGGCCAGCAGGCAGTTGGCGTCGGCGGGCAGATAGACCCGTACCACGTCGCCGCTCTTGTTGCCGGCCAGGTCAATGAACCCCGGATCCTGGTGGGTGAAACCGTTGTGGTCCTGTCGCCAAACCGTGCTGGAGATCAGGCAGGTCCAGGCGGAGATCGGCGCCCGCCAGGGGGCATGGTGTATGCAGCTCTCCAGCCATTTGGCGTGCTGGTTGAACATCGAGGCAATGACATGGGCGAAGGCCTCATAGGTGTGGAAAAGCCCATGCCGCCCCGTCAGCAGGTAGCCCTCCATCATCCCCACCAGGGTGTGCTCGCTCAGCATTTCCACCACCCGGCCACTGCGGCTCAATTCGCCGCCGTTGGCGTCTTCGGGAAGCAGCTCTTCGAGCCAAACCTTCTTGCTGCGCTCGTAGATGGCCTGGAGCCGGTTGGAGGCGGTTTCGTCCGGGCCGAAAACCCGCACTGAATCGGGGTTGAGCCCAATGGTGTCGCGCAGCAGTTCGCCCAGGGGGGCGGTGTTTTCGTGTTCCAGCTTGCCGGGGCCGGAAACGGCGACGGCGTAGCTCTCCAGGCGGGGCAGCAGCAGCCGGCGCCTCAGCAGGCCGCCATTGGCGTGGGGGTTGGAGCCCATGCGGCGCTGTCCGCTGGGCGAGAGGGCTTGCAGGTCGGGCCGCAGGCGGCCCTGGCCATCAAAGAGTTCCTCGGGGCGGTAGCTCTGCAGCCAGGTCTCCAGCTGCTGCAGCTGGGCCGGATCGCCCTTGGGGTTTGGCAGGGGGACCTGGTGGCTGCGCCAGAAGCCCTCGGGTTTGTTGCCCTTGAGTTCCTTTGGCCCGGTCCAGCCTTTCGGGGAGCGCAGCACAACCATGGGCCAGGCCGGGCGGCTGACGTCGGTGGGATCACCGCTGCGGCGCGCTTCCCTCTGGATCTGCTGGATCCGGTCGATGGCGTTGTCCATGGCGGTGGCCATGGCGGCGTGCATCGCCAGCGGTTCGCTGCCTTCCACGAACAAGGGCTCCCAGCCATAGCCGCGCAGCAGGCTGGCCAGCTCCGCCCGGGGGATGCGGGCCAGCAGGGTGGGATTGGCGATCTTGTAACCGTTGAGGTGCAGCACCGGCAGCACGGCGCCGTCGCTGGCGGGATTGAGGAATTTGTTGATGTGCCAGCTGGTGGCAAGGGGCCCCGTTTCCGCCTCGCCATCGCCGACGCAGGCCAGGGCGATCAGCTCCGGGTTGTCGAACACCGCTCCGCAGGCGTGGGAGAGCACATAGCCCAGCTCGCCCCCCTCGTGGATTGAGCCGGGCGTTTCGGGGGTGCAGTGGCTGCCGATGTGGCCCGGGAAGGAGAACTGCCTCAGGAAGCGGCCCATGCCGACGGTGTCCTGGGATTTGTCGGGATAGATCTCGCTGTAGGAGCCGTCCAGGTAGGTGGGGGCCAGTACCCCCGGCGCGCCATGGCCCGGCCCCGAGAGGTAGATCATGCTCAGGTCGTGGGCCCGGATCACCCGGTTGGCATGGGCCCAGATGAAGGCCTGGCCCGGGCTGGAGCCCCAGTGGCCCAGCAGCCGGTTCTTGATGTGCTCCGGCCGCAGCGGCTCCCTCAGCAGGGGGTTGGCCTGCAGGTAAATCATGCCCACCGCCAGGTAGTTGGCGGCCCGCCACCAGCCGTCGAGCAGTTGCAGCTGGGCCGAGGTCATCGTTGCCGCCATGCCCTGTGCACGAATCCCTAAACCTGACCGTAGCCATGGCTGCTACGCAGCAGCTTTAAGCCCGGATAAACATGGGATTCCCATAACTGGGATCCGGTCCACCTAAGGTCGCCCCCACGCTCTCTTTCCATGGGTCTGCCCGCGCTACTGCTCGAAATCGGCAGTCATCAGTCCGAGGTGGCTGAAACCCTCATCTCGGTGGGGGAGTTCCTAGTCATTTTTGTGGCTGCGCGCCTACTGGCGGAGCTGATGGTGCGGGTCCAGCTGCCCACGATCCTGGGCGAGCTGGTCGCCGGCGTGCTGATCGGAGTATCCGGTTTGCACCTGATCGTGCCGCCCGACACCCAGGCCCAGCTCAGCGGCTGGGGGCTGGGGTTGCTCAGCTCCCTGGCCGATCTCTCACCGGAAATGGTGCAGGAGATCTACACCGAGACCTTCCCAAATCTGGAGGCGGTTTCCCAGATCGGCCTGTTTGCCCTGCTGTTTCTCACCGGTTTGGAGAGCGAGCTCGACGAGCTAGTGGCGGTGGGTGCCCAGGCCACCACGGTGGCAGTGACCGGCGTGGTGCTGCCCTTTGCCCTGGGCACTGCGGGCCTCTATTACCTCTTCGATGTGCCCCTGATTCCGTCGATTTTCGCCGGGGCGGCGATGACCGCCACCAGCATCGGCATCACCGCCAGTGTGTTCGGCGAGTTGAAGTTTCTGCGCACCCGCGAGGGGCAGACCGTGATCGGCGCGGCCGTACTCGATGACATCCTCGGCATCGTGATCCTGGCCGTGGTGGTGAGCCTGGCCGGTGGCGAGGGCTTCAGTCTGGGCCCGATCCTCAAGCTGGTGGCGGCAGCGGGGGTTTTTGTGGCGGCGGCCCTTTTTCTGAGCCGCACCGCGGCTCCTGGCTTCGACTGGCTGCTCGACCAGCTCAAGGCCCCCGGTGAGGTCGTGGTGGCGGCCTTCGTGGTGCTCTCGCTCTGCTGCTTCGTGGCCCAGGCCATCGGCCTGGAAGCGGCCCTGGGCGCCTTTGCCGCCGGCCTGATCCTCAGCTCCTCCAAGCACACCCACGCCATCCAGGACACGGTCAAGCCCCTGGTGGCCCTGTTTGCCACGATTTTCTTTGTGCTGATCGGCACCGGCATGGATCTCTCGGTGCTCAACCCCTTCAACCCCGCCAACCGGGAGGGCCTGATCGTGGCGGCCTTCCTGCTCATCGTCGCCATTGCCGGCAAGGTGGCAACCGGCTGGAGCTACATAAGTAAGGAGAAGACCAACCGGCTGGTGGTGGGGCTGGGGATGATGCCCCGGGGCGAGGTGGGCCTGATCTTCCTGGGCCTCGGCACCCAGGCCGGCCTGCTCACCAAGCCGCTGGAAGCAGCCATCTTGCTGATGGTGATTGGCACCACCTTCCTGGCGCCGATCCTGCTCAGACTGGTGTTAGGAGCTAGTGCCGGAGGGCCCGATCTTGATCCGCTCGCCGAAAACCCAACCTGAGTTCCCCGGGCCGAGGCGCTGGGGCCTGAGCTGGGGTGGCTGGTTCGACAATCGCCACGGCGAGTGGTGGTTGCTGGCCCAGCTGGCCCTGATAGCCGCCCATCTGCTTCCGCCTTGGCCGGCTCCAGGGGCGTGGGGTTACGCCTGGCCCCTGCCGGTTGCCCTGGGCGGGGCCTTGCTGTTTCTACTGGGGCTGGCGCTGGCGGCCCAGGCCTTCTGGGGGCTAGGCGCCAGCCTTACCCCCCTGCCCGATCCGATTCCCGGTGCTGCCCTGGTCACCGTTGGCCCCTACGGCCGCTGTCGCCACCCCCTCTATCAGGCCCTGCTGCTCTGCTCCCTGGGGGTGAGCCTTGCCCTGGGCAGCCTGCTGCACCTGGCCCTGCTGCTGGCGCTCTGCGCCGTGCTGGGGGGCAAGGCCAGGCGGGAGGAGCGATCCCTTGAGAGCCTGCATCCCGACTACGTCGCCTACCGGGCAAGCACCCCGGCGATCATTCCCCGTCTTCCCTGGCTCGACTGGCGAGTGCTGTGAACAGCCCCCAGCCAGCGGCGATCAGGCCGAGGCTGCTGGCCCAGTCCGGGCCCAGGGCCCAGCTCAGGGCCAGGTCGGCCAGCACGCCGATGGCCAGGGCCAGCAACAGGCTGCTGAGCACCAGCAGCAGTTGCTGGGCCGCCCCAGGCAGGGGGCCTGCGGCGAGGGCCTCCTCCAGGCGCCCTAGGGGCCCGCTCAGGGGTAGGTAGAGCGCCAGGGCCCACAGGGCGACCCCCGGCAGGAACGGGGTCCAGTCGGGGCTGGGGTAGAGCAATGGCCGACCGCGGATCTCCCTAGCATCGACCAGCCCGGTGACCTACGTGGTGGCTTGCCTGTCTGACCCCCAGCCCTGGAATTACGCCGGCCATCCCGTTCATGTTGTGACGGCTGTGCCCGAAGGGCCCGAGGGGCCGGCTGGGCCTGCGGTGCTGTTGGTTCATGGCTTCGGTGCCTCCACTGACCACTGGCGCCACAACATCCCCGTGCTGGCCCAGCGCCATGAGGTGCACGCCATCGACCTGCTGGGCTTCGGCCGCAGTGCCAAGCCGGCGGAGCTGGCCTACGGCGGCGCCCTCTGGCGCGACCAGTTGGCCGCCTACGTGGCCGAGCGCATCGGCCGGCCCACCGTTCTGGTTGGCAATTCCCTAGGCGGCTTTTCTGCCCTGGCCGCCGGGGCGGCCCTGGGGAACCAGGCGGCCGGAGTGGTGCTGCTGAATGCGGCCGGACCGTTCAGTGATGAGCAGGCTCCGCCCAAGGGCTGGGCTGCCATCGCCCGCCAGACCATCGGTGGCGCCCTGCTGAAAAGCCCGGTGCTGCAGCGATTGATTTTTGAAAACCTGCGCCGGCCGGCCACGATCCGCCGCACTCTCAACCAGGTGTACGTCGACAAGACGAATGTGGACGATGCCCTGGTGGAGGCGATCCGCCGGCCATCGCTGGATCCGGGTGCTTTCGGGGTATTCCGCACCGTGTTCGACATCCCCCGGGGCCAGCCCCTCGATGAGCTGTTTGCCCAACTCGCCTGCCCCCTGCTGCTGCTCTGGGGGATCCGCGATCCCTGGATCAATGCCGCCGGCCGTCGCGGGGCCTTCCAGCGCCATGCCCCCGCTGCGACCACCGAGGTGGTGCTGGAGGCGGGCCACTGCCCCCATGACGAGGTGCCAGACCAGGTCAACAGCGCCCTGCTGGAGTGGCTTGCCGGCCTCAGCCCAGCTCTTGGCCTCAGCTCAGAGGAGGCGGTTGCACCCCTGGCAGACGCCCGCGAGCCAGCTGCTGGAGAGGGTCGAACTGCCGCTTGATCGCTTCGATCATGGGCCGGGCCGGGGCATCCAGCCAGGCCGGCAGCTGGCTGCTCGAAGGTTGGCGCAGCACCGTCAGATAGCCGCCCCACTGCTGGCAGCTGCGCCGTAGGGCCTCTACCCGGTAGGCCGGCAGCTCGGCTGCTGAGGCCCAGCTGACCCCCAGCCCACTGCCGGCGCCAAGGCACAGGGGGAGCTGGGCCAGGGCTGGCTCGGCCACCAGGGCGGGGGCCTGGCTGGGGCGCACCGCCAGGCGCAGCAGCCAGTCACTGGCTTCGGGGCCCGGGCCCAGGCCCTGGGCCACCTGGGCTTCGAGTTCGGCCGGCTCCAGGGGCAGGGCCCCGATGCCGAGCGCGGCGCCCCTGGCGCTGATGCAGGCAATCTGCTCTTCGAGGGTGGCGGCGTTGATGCTTGCCAGGCTGATCAGCAGGCCCGCATCTCCCCCTGTCCCCGCCCCAGCTCCAGCCCCCGCTCCGGAGCCGCCGCCGCCGGGACGCCACCAGTCGATCCGTTCGGGGCTGAGGCTCGATCCAAGCAGCCAGCTGGCCAGCTGGCTGAGGGCCTCGAGGGGGCCGCTGAGCCCCAGGCCCCGCCGTTGGGGCGGCAGCGGCAGGGTGCGCAGGGTGACGCTGGTGATCAGACCCAGGGCGCCCCAGCTGCCGGTGAACAGGCGCATCAGGTCGTAGCCGGCCACATTTTTGACCACCTTGCCGCCGGCCCTGGCGCGGACACCGTCGGCGCGGACTAGCTCGATGCCGATCAGCTGGTCGCGCACTCCCAAATAACGCTGGCGCAGGCCGCCGGCCAAGCCGCGGGCCACCAGGCCACCGACGCTGCCACTGCCTGCGCCTCCGCTGCCCCAGGGCCAATCCAGGGTCAACCACTGCCCATGGTGTGCCAGCTCAGCCTGGAGCTCCACCAGTGGTGTGCCGGCCCAAACCGTCACGGTGAAGTCGCCCGGGCTGTGCTCCACGATGCCGCGTAGGGCCCGGCAACTGACGGTGGCACTGCCTGGCTCCGGCTGGGGCCCCCAGCTCAGGCGGCTACCCAGCCCGGCCGGTTGCCAGGGCGCAGCCTGCCGGTGCAGCTCGCGCACCAGCTCCTGCAGTTCGCCGGGCTCAGGGGAGATCACGGCACGATGGTGCCATGGCCGCCAACTTCAAGATCATCGTTCTTGACGATGACCCAACCGGCTCCCAGACCGTGCACAGCTGTCCCCTGCTGCTGCGCTGGGATGGGGCCTCGCTGGCGGCGGGGCTGGAGCACCCATCGCCCCTGCTGTTTCTGCTGGCCAACACCAGGGCGCTGGCGCCGGCGGCGGCGGCCGAGCGGGTGCGTGAGATCTGCCGGGCCCTGGCGGCGGCCCTGCCGGCAGCTGGGCTCGAGCGCTGGTGGCTGGTCAGCCGTGGCGATTCCACCCTGCGCGGCCACTTCCCGCTGGAGGTGGATGTGATCTCCGCTGAGCTGGGTCCATTTGCCGCCACCCTGCTGGTGCCGGCGTTCCTGGAAGGGGGGCGCACCACGGTGGGCGGAGTCCATCTCCTGCAGGGTCAGCCCGTGCATGAAACGCCCTTCGGCCGCGATGGCCTGTTCGGTTACTCGACAAGTTACCTGCCGGCCTGGGTGGAGGAGAAGAGTGGCGGCCGCATCCCGGCGTCAGAGGTGCAGGGCCTCGCAGCCGCCAAGCTCAGCCGGGCCTGCGGGGATGGGGGGCAGGAGCTGGCCCAATGGCTGGCTGGTCTTGCCGCCCATCCCCTGGTGGCGGTGGATGCCGAGCAGCCCCAGCAACTCGCGGCCCTGGCCAGGGTGGTGCGTGCCTCCCCGCGGCCGGTGCTGGCCCAGTCGGCGGCGAGCTGGATACGGGCCCTGGCAGCCCTGCCTCCCCAGCCCCTTGCTGGCGCCGACCTGGTGGCATTGCGCCGCCGCGGCCGCGATGGCGAGCCATTGCGGGGCCTGGTGCTGGTGGGCTCCCATGTGCCCCTGGCCGATGCCCAGCTCGCCTCCCTGCTGGCTGAGCCGCTCTGCACCGGCCTGGAATTGCCCGTGGCCCGGCTGGCGCAGCTGCTGGAGGCCCCCCTGCCCAGCGCCCTGCTGGCCTGCCTGGAGCGGGACTGGCTGCTCGAGCTGGGGGAGATCCTCGCTGGGGGGCGCACGCCGGTGCTCTACAGCAGCCGCGGCGAATTCCCCTGCGCTTCGGTGGCGGCGCGCCGCCGGCTCGGGGACGGCCTGGCGGCGCTGATGGCTCGGTTGGTGGGGGCCTTGGCTCCCCAGCTGGCCTACCTGATCAGTAAGGGCGGCACGACCACCCATGCCCTCCTGGCCGATGGGCTCGGCCTGGCGGCAGTGGAGTTGCAGGGCCAGCTTTTGCCTGGCCTTTCGCTGGTGTTGACGCCAGCGGAGCTGCCGGTGCTCACCTTCCCCGGCAACCTGGGGGATCCGGGCACCCTGCGCCAAGCCTGGCGCCTCATGGAGGGGCTGGAATCTTGCCCCTAGAGGCGGCGTAGCCGAGCGCCACCAGGGCCAGGGCAGCCAGGCTGTCAACCCAGTCGTGGACCACCGCCCCCAGCAGAAAGGCCAGCGACACCGCTGCCACCAGCAGTGGGGTGAGGGGGTAGCCCCAGCAGCGGAATGGCCGGGCCAGCTCCGGTTCCTGGCGGCGCAGGGCCACCAGGGCGGCGATGCCTGCCAGGGGCAGGCTCACGTAGAGCAGCGCCCCCATGGCCAGTAGCCGTTCGAAGGAGCCCGCCAGTACCAGGCCCGCGGCGGCGGCGCTGGTGAGCAGCAGGGCAACGGTGGGAGTGCCGCCGTCATTGACGCTGGCGGCAAAACCCGGCACCAGGCCATCGCGGCCCAGGCCATAGAGGATCCGTGGAGCCGCCATCACCACTGTGTTGATCAGTCCCAGCAGCGAAATCAGGGCCACGGCGGTGATCAGATTTCCCCCCAGGGGGCCGGCCAGGGTCCGTCCCGCCGCGGCGGCTGGCAGGGTTGAGCTGGCCAACTGGGTGATCGGCAGCACGTGCAGCAGGGCCAGGTTGATCAGCAGGTAGAGGGCCATCACGGCCAGCACCCCGCCGATCAGGGAGCGGGGCAGATCCCGCTCGGGCTCGCTGAACTCCTCGGCGAAATAGACCGGGCTGGCCCAGCCGTCGTAGGTGGTGATCACCGCCTGCAGGGCCAGCACTGCCGGCATGGTCAGGTGCTGCCAGGCGGGGGCGATTGGCGGCTCCGGGGGGACAGCACCGCCGCCGAGCTGGGCCTGGGAGGGCAGCAGAAAGCAGGCTGCCACCAGGGCCAGGAAGGCCACCGCCTTGACCAGGCTGAGCAGTTCCTGGCTGGCGCTGCCAGCCCGCAGGCCCCGCAGCTGGATCAGGGTGAACAGGCCGATCGCCCCCAGGGCCAGGCCCTGGGCCCCAAATGGCAGCAGGCGCCAGGGTTCAGGCAGCAGGGCCTGGCCGTATTCCCCCACGGTGGTGGCCACCCAGGCCAGGCCGATGCAGTGGGCCAGCCAGTCGGTCCAGCCCACCAGGAAGCCGACCCGGCGCCCGAAGGCCCTCTCCGCATACACATACCAACCCCCTGCCCGGGGCAGGCTGGCCGCCAGTTCGGCGATACAGATCGCCCCCAGCAGCGCATAGAGCCCGCCCACCAGCCAGGCCGCCAGCAGCAGCGGCGCCGTGGGCAACTGGGCTGCGACCAGCCCAGGGGTGCGCAGGATGCCCGCCCCGATCGTGCCGCCCACGGCTCCAGCCAGGCCGAAACCCAGGCCCAGGATGGACAGGAGCCGGCCGGGGGGTTGGTCGGCCATCAGGGCTGCTGGGGCAAGGGGGCCGACTTAATGGCCGCCGCCCGCCCGCCAGCTGCGTTGCAGCAGCTCGATTGGATGGAGCACCGGGATCGGTCGCTCCTGCTCGGCCAGGTGGTGGCGAATCTGCAGGGTGCAGCCGATGTTGGCACTGGCCGCCAGCTCGGCGCCGGTGCCGGCCAGGTCGGCCGCCTTGAGCTGGCCGAGCTCGGCGGCCTCCCGCGGCTGCACCAGGTTGTAGATGCCGGCGCTGCCGCAGCACACGCCCGCCTCCGTGGCCTCCCGCAGCAGCAGGTGGGGGATCCGGCGCAGCAGGGCCCGGGGCTCGGCGCTGATGCCCTGACCGTGCAGCATGTGACAGGCATCGTGATATGCCACCGCCAGCGGCCGCTCGGCGGTGGCGGGGCTGCCGTCAGCGTGGGCAAGGGGGGCCAGGCGGGCCCGGAAGGCCTCGCTCAGGCCCAGACCGTGCAGAAATTTATGCACGTCCCGCACCTGGGATGCAAAGGCCCCGCCGCGCTCGCCGCTCAGGATCGTGCCGTAGGCCTTGAGGGTGTGGCCGCAGCCGGAGGCCGCCACCAGCACCGCATCGAGGGGTTCGGGCCCCGCCGGTCGGCCCGGGCCCAGCACGGCAGCGAAGCTGTCGATCACGGCGGTGGCGAGCTGTTCTGTGTGCGCCAGCTCGCCCTGGTGGTGGGTAACGGCGCCGCAGCAGCCCTGATCCGGCGGGATCACCACCTCGATGCCGTTGGCGCTCAGCACCTCCACCACGGCCCGGTTCACCGCTGGATCAAACAGGCGCTGGACGCAGCCCAGCAGCAGCCCCACCCGGGCCCGCCGCTCGCCGCGGGCCGGCACCACCGTTGGGAAGCTGGCCTGGAAGGCCTCGGCGGGCAGGGGCGGCAGCAGCCGCTCCATCGCCTCGAGCTGGGGGCCGAGCAGGCGGGTGAGGCCGCTGCGGCGGGCAAGGGCCTGCAGCGGCGTGCCGGCATAGGCCCGCAGGGGAGTCAGCACCGCCCGCAACCGCGCCGGGTAGGGGAGCAGGGCAAATAGCAGCCGGCGGAAGGCCCGCTGGGCCGGGCTGCGCAGCTCCGGAGCGTTGAGCTGGGGCCGGGTGGCCTCGATCAGCTGGTCGTAGCGCACCCCCGAGGGGCAGGCGGTGACGCAGGCGAAGCAGCCCAGGCAGCTGTCGAAATGGCTGGCCACCGTGGCGTCGAGCTCCAGTTCGCCGGCCTCGATCGCCTTGAGGGCGTGGATGCGGCCCCGGGGCGAATCCATCTCCGTGCCCAGCACCCGGTAGCTGGCGCAGGTGGGCAGGCAGAAGCCGCAGTGCACGCAGGGGTCGGTGCCCCCAGCAGGTAGGCCGGGCAGGGTCATCGGGCCAGTCTGCCCGCCATCGTGCTGGGTTGGTTGGCCGATCAGCCCCTGAAGTGGCGGATCACGGCGTCGGCGAAACCGCTGCAGCTCACCGGCTCCACCGGCGGCTCCATCAGCCGGGCCAGGTCGTAGGTGACCTCCTTGCTGGCGATGGCGGCGCTGAGGCCGGCGGTGATCAGGTCTGCCGCCTCCTGCCAACCCATGAATTCGAGCATCATCACGCCCGAAAGAATCACCGAGCCGGGGTTGATGCGATCGAGGCCGGCGTGCTTCGGCGCGGTGCCGTGGGTGGCCTCGAAGATGGCGGCGTTGTCGCCGATGTTGGCGCCGGGGGCCATGCCCAGTCCGCCCACCACGGCGGCGGCGGCATCACTGACGTAGTCGCCATTGAGGTTGAGGGTGGCCAGCACGGAGTACTCCTGGGGCCGGGTTTGGATCTGCTGGAAGATGCTGTCGGCGATGCGGTCGTCGACAAGCACCATCTGCTTCCACTGGCCGCCACCGTGGCTGGCGCCGATCGCCGCAAGCACGCCGCCTACCTCAGCGTCGATCGCCGCTTTTTTCTCGGGGGTGAGGGCGTCGTAGCCAGGCTCGATCAGGCGGGCATTGGCTTCGATGCCCAGGCCCGGATTGCGCTCAACGTTGTCGAGGATCCAGCTTTCCCGTTCGGTTACGCACTCGGCACGAAATTCGGTGGTGGCCAGTTCGTAGCCCCAGTCGCGGAAGGCACCCTCGGTGAATTTCATGATGTTGCCCTTGTGCACCAGGGTCACGTGGCGCTTGTCGCCCTCGAGGCGCAGGGCGTGCTGGATCGCCTTGCGGATGTGTCGCTGGCTGCCGAACTTGCTCACCGGCTTGATGCCGATGCCGGAGCCCGCGGGGATGCGGCGGTTGCCGAGCTTGCCGTTGGCCGGGATCACCACCTCATTGAGGTGCTTGATCAGCTCGAGGCATACCGGATCAGTGGCTTCCCACTCGATCCCCATGTAGATGTCCTCGGTGTTCTCCCGATACACGATCACGTCGAGGTCTTGCGGCCGTTTGTGGGGGCTGGGGGTGCCCTCGTAGTAGCGGCAGGGGCGCACGCAGCAATACAGATCGAAGATCTGGCGCAGGGCCACGTTTAGGGAGCGGATGCCGCCGCCGATCGGCGTGGTGAGCGGGCCCTTGATGGCCACGCCGTAGGTGCGGATCGCTTCGAGGGTGTCCTCAGGTAGGTACTGGTAGGTGCCGTAGAGGTCGCAGGCCTCATCGCCGGCATACACCTTGAACCACTCGATCCGCCGCTTGCCGCCATAGGCCTGGGCCACGGCGGCATCGAGCACCTTCTGGGTGGCGGGCCAGATGTCCACGCCGGTGCCGTCGCCGCGGATGAAGGGAATGATCGGATCGTTGGGTACGACCGGCTGGCCGCTCTCGAAGCGGATGGCCGTGCCCGAGGGCGGGGCGGTGAGCTGCTCGAATTGCGGGGAGCTGGTAGCCATTCGTGCGGCAGGGAAGGGTTGGGCGAGCCTAGGTTTCGCCTACGCAGCGGTTCTGCTCAGGGGAAACGGCATGAATGCCACCGATCAGGCCCGGAATCTCGAACTGGCTCAGGCAATCGCTGCGGTGGCCGTGCTGTTTCGGCAGCACTTCCCAGATGCCCGCGTAAATCTCACCCCCTGGCGCGACGATCCCCAGACCCGTGCCTGGGCGGAGGCGGAGTGCGTGGATCTCTCCTTTCACTTCCCCGGCTGGAATCCGCGCAACCAGTGCCGCTCGATGCTCCTGCAGCTGCGTCTGGATGGCGCTCCGATCGGCGGACGTCCGCGCTTGCTGGGGGCGTTGATCCGCGGGCTCACCTATGAATCGGAGCGTTGGCGCCTCGCCACCCTGGGCGACTGGCAACCCAGCGGCAGCCACCTGCCGGATCCGGCCGTGGTGGCCAAATTGCAGACTTTCTGCCGCGGCTTGTTTGATCTGCTTAGTGGCGCCGGCAGCGACGCTTCGGCGGCTTGAAGCCCACTGGGGTCATCCGGCTCACCACACTCAGATAGACCGCCGCGGCGGGATCAATCAGGGCTGAAAACTGGGCCTTGGCCTGATTGGGCACTGACCCGTTTCCTGTTGGCGTGGCGTAACCCTTCGCAACCTTGCCGCTCACCTAGGCGTGGCCGCACCTAATTTGACCCCTTGTCCGTGCAGCGCCCCGAACTGATGGCTGTCGCCCTTGCCTCCCAACTGCGTGAAGGCACCAAAAAGGCCCACACGATGGCGGAGAACACCGGCTTCGTCAGCTGCTTCCTCAAGGGCGTAGTCGACAAGGTCAGCTACCGCACCCTGGTGGCCGACCTCTATTTCGTTTACTCGGCGATGGAGGAGGAGTTTGCCAGGCTCAAGGACCATCCGGTGCTGGGTCCGGTGGGCTTTGCCGAGCTCAACCGCCGCGAGAGCCTCGAGCAAGACCTGGCCTTCTATTTCGGTGCCGACTGGCGCACTGCAGTCAAGCCCACTCCTGGCGCCCAGCAGTATGTCGACCGCCTGCATCAGGTGGCCCGGGAGTGCCCGGAGCTGCTGGTGGGCCACCACTACACCCGCTACATCGGTGATCTCTCCGGCGGCCAGATCCTCAAGAACATCGCCCAGAAGGCCATGAACCTGGGCGAGCATGATGGTCTGCGCTTTTACGAGTTCGACGCCATCGCCGATGAAAAGGGCTTCAAGGCCAACTACCGCACGGTGCTCGATGGCCTGCCGATCGACCAGACCATGGCCGATCGGATCGTGGCGGAGGCCAACCAGGCCTTCCACCTCAACATGGTGATGTTCCAGGAGTTGGAGGGCAACCTGATCGCCGCCATCGGCAAGGTGCTGTTCGGCTTCCTCACCCGGCGTCAGCGGGCCGGCAGCACCGAGGTAGTGACGGCCTGAGTGCGACCAGTTCGTTTCCTCGTGCCCGGCACCACCGGTCGGTTTCGCTGCGGCGGCCTGCTGGTGGAGCTGCAGAGCGCCCGGCTGCTCGCCGAGCTGGTGCCTACCCAGCTGGTGACCTACCGGCAGCGGGAGCCCGATCATCCCTTCCTCGCCGACCTGCTGCGCCAGGAGGCCGCTCCCGGTGGGGCCCTCTGGATTGTGAGCTGGGGCTTTGATGTGCCCAGGTTGCTGGCCCGGCTGCGGGGCCGGCCGGTGGCATACCACGCCCACAGCAGCGGTTACGGCTTTGACCTGCCCGCCGGGGTGCCGGTGCTGGCGGTGAGCCGCAACACCCTCGGCTACTGGGGTGATCGGGCGCCCCGCAGCCCCCTGCTGCTGGTGCCCAATGCCCTCGAGCCAAAGTGGCTGGAGCGGGGCCGGCGCCATGGCGATGGGCAGCGGCCGATCGATGTGCTGGTGCAGCGTCGTAAGAGCAGTGCCTACCTGCTCAAGCAGCTGGTGCCGGCCCTGCGGGCCCGGGGTCTGGTGGTCCAGGTGCAGGAAGGCTGGGTGGACGATCTGGTGGAGCTGTTCAATAGCGCCAAGGTGGTGCTCTACGACTCCGCCGACTACTGGCGGGGCCGCGGCGTGAGCGAGGGTTTTGGCCTGCCGCCGATCGAGGCCCTGGCCTGTGGCTGCGTGGTGTTCAGCAGCTTCAATCACGCCCTGGCCGACAGCCTCGATCCGGGAGTGCTCGGCCACCAGATCGGAGCGGGCAGCCTGGCCGGCGATATCGAGCGCATCGAGGCCGCAGCCGCCGATCCCGACCGCTGGCGCCCCACCCCGGCCGCCCTTGCGGCGCTGCTGGAGGGCTGTTCGGAGACGCCCCTGCGGGCCCGTTGGGCTACAGCACTGGCCGAGGTGAATGGCCACTGGGATCGGCTGCTGGCCGGTGAGCCGCCCCTGCGCAGCCCGGCACCCTGGCGCCTGCGTTGGGGCCAGGGGCTGGCGGGGTTGGGCCGCCACCTGGTCAAGCTGCTGCCCGCTCGCCGGGTCTAGGCCGATCCGCCCTAGGTTCGCCGGTTATGAGTGCCTTTCTCGCCGGCCTGAATGACGCCCAGCGCAAGGCGGTGGATCACCACACCGGTCCGCTGCTGGTGGTGGCCGGTGCCGGCAGCGGCAAGACCCGGGCCCTCACCCACCGCATCGCCCACCTGATCGGCCACCACGGCGCCGATCCGGCCCATCTGCTCGCCGTCACCTTCACCAACAAGGCGGCCCGGGAGATGAAGGAGCGGCTGGAGCTGCTGCTGGCCCAGAAGCTGGCCCAGAGCCAGTTTGGCCAGCCCTGGAGCACCCTGGCGGCGGTGGAGCAGCGCCAGCTGCGCAGCCGCATCTACCGGGATGTGATCAAGGAGCTGTGGATCGGCACCTTCCACGCCCTGTTTGCCCGGCTGCTGCGCTTCGACATCGATAAATTCAAGGATCCAGAAGGGCTCAGCTGGACCCGCCAGTTCTCGATCTACGACGAGAACGACGTCCAGAGCCTGATCAAGGAGATCGTCGTCCAGGAGCTCCAGCTCGATCCCAAGCGCTTCGAGCCCAAGAAGGTGCGCTGGGCAATCAGCAACGCCAAGAACCAGGGCTGGATGCCCGAGCAGCTCGAGGCCGATGCCGGCGGCCAGCGGGGCAAGTTGATGGCTGAGACCTACCGGCGCTACCGGCGTGCCCTGGCTGCCAATAACGCCCTCGACTTCGACGATCTGCTGCTCTTCCCCGTGCAACTGCTGCGCCAGAACGAGCAGATCCGCGACTACTGGCACCGGCGCTTTCGTCATGTGCTGGTGGATGAATACCAGGACACCAACCGCACCCAGTACGACCTGATCAAACTGCTGGTGACCAACGGTCGCGAACCTTCCGACTACGACGACTGGGATGGGCGCTCGGTGTTTGTGGTGGGCGATGCCGACCAGAGCATCTACAGCTTCCGCGCCGCGGACTTCACGATCCTGATGGGTTTCCAGGACGACTTCGGTGACGGGGCCGCCAGTGAGAGCACCGCCACGATGGTGAAGCTGGAGGAGAACTACCGCTCCACCGCCACGATCCTGGAGGCGGCCAACGCCCTGATCGCCCACAACTCCGAGCGGATCGACAAGGTGCTGCGCCCCACCCGCGGTGAGGGGGAATTGATCTCGCTCACCCGCTGCGACGACGAGATCGCCGAGGCCGAGGCCGTGGTGCACCGCATGCGCATGCTGGACGCAGCCCATCCAGACCTGCGCTGGGGCGACATGGCGGTGCTCTATCGCACCAATGCCCAGTCGCGGGCGATGGAGGAGTCGCTGGTGCGCTGGGGGATTCCCTACATCGTGGTGGGGGGACTGCGCTTCTACGACCGGCGCGAGATCAAGGATGTGCTCGCCTACCTCAGGCTGCTGATCAACCCGGCCGACACCGTCAGCCTGCTGCGGGTGCTCAACACTCCCAAGCGCGGCATCGGCAAAACCACGATCGAACGGCTCACCGATGCCTCAAGCCAGCTCGGCATTCCCCTCTGGGACGTGGTGAGCGATGCCGAGGCGGTGCGCTCCCTCGGCGGGCGCTCGGCCAAGGGGTTGCTCCAGTTTTGCGAGTTGATCAACGGCCTCCAGGCCTGCGCCCAGGACATCGCCCCCTCTGAACTGGTGCAGCGGGTGATGGAGCAGAGCGGCTATGTGGCCGAACTGATCGCCGACGGCACCGATGAGGCCGAAGACCGGCGCCGCAACCTCAACGAACTGGTGAATGCTGCGCTCCAATACCAGGAGGAAAACGAGGAGGGCTCCCTGGAGGATTTCCTGGCCTCCGCTGCCCTGGCCAGCGATGCCGACAGCAAGGACACTGACCAGGACCGGGTCACCCTGATGACCCTGCACGCCAGCAAGGGCTTGGAATTTCCGGTGGTGTACCTGGTGGGGATGGAGCAGGGTCTCTTCCCCAGCTACCGCTCCTTGGAAGACCCCTCGGCCCTGGAGGAGGAGCGGCGCCTCTGCTACGTGGGTATCACCCGGGCCAAGGAGCGCCTGTTCCTCTCCCATGCCAGTGAGCGGCGGCTGTGGGGCGGCATGCGGGAGCCGGCGGTGCCCTCGGTGTTTCTCTCGGAGTTGCCCCCGGAGCTGCTTCAAGGCGACATCCCCCACAGCGGTGGGGCGGCAATCCGGCGCGAACAGCGCCTCGATCGCCTCACCCGGGTGGATCGGCAGGAGAGCCTCCAGGTGGCTGCCGGTGGCAGCGCCGCTGCCGCCACCAATGCGGTGCGCCGCCGGGGGGCCAAAGTTTGGGCGGTGGGCGATCGGTTGCGCCACAGCAGCTTTGGAGAGGGCCAGGTGAGTCACCTCTTCGGCAGCGGTGAAAAGGTGTCGATTGCCGTCAAATTCCAGGGGATGGGCCCCAAAATCCTTGACCCGCGCCTGGCGCCGATTGAACCCATCTAGGTGGACATCCCCGGCATATCCCCCTCCCTGTTGAAGGCCCTGGGCCAGCTCGACATGGGCCCGGTGGCCCTGGTCGGTGGTGCGGTTCGGGACCTACTGCTGCACCGGGTGCACAACGACCCCTGGCGGGGCTTGCCCGATCTGGATCTGGTGGTGGAGGGGGCGGCGGCTGGCCTGGTGGCGGCCCTGGTGGAGCAGCTCGGCCCCTCCCTGGTGCGGCGCGCCCAAGAGCATGGGGCCTACGGCACGGTGGAGCTGGAGCTCAATCTGGCCGGCGAAACCGTGCTGCTCGATGTGGCCAGGGCCCGCCGCGAGCTGTATCCGGTGCCGGCCGAAAACCCCCTGGTGAGCTTTGGTTGCCTGGCGGACGACCTGGCCCGCCGCGATTTCAGCATCAATGCGATGGCCCTGGATCTGGCCAGTGGTGAGCTGCTGGATCCCCATGGGGGCCAGCAGGATCTGGAGCGGCGCCAGTTGCGTTTCTTACACGCTGCCAGCCTCCGCGACGATCCCACCCGGTTGGTGCGCGGGGCCCGTTACGCCGCCCGGCTCGGCTTCGCCCTTGAGCCCTCCAGCCGCGAGCAGGCCGACAGGACCCTGAAGGCCTGGCCCTGGGGTTGGCGGCCCGGGAATTCCCCGGCCCTGGCCCCAGCCGCCCTGGGCACCCGGCTGCGGATGGAGCTTGAGTTGCTGGTGGAACGGGAGCCCTGGGCGGAGGCGCTCCAGGCATTGCAGCAGTGGGGCGGCTTGGCGCTGCTGGATCCTGCCTTGCAGGCGGATTCCCAGTGGCCACGGCGGCTGCGCTGGGCCGCGCGGCTGGGTTTGCCGCTGCTGGTGGCCCTGGTGGCGGGAGCGGGCGAACCCCTCGCCCTGGCGGAGCGGCTGCAGTTGCCCCACCGTCAACACCGCTTGCTGGTGCAATGGCTGGCCTTGCGGGCCAGCCTGGGGGCAGGGTTTACGGATGCTCCCCTGGCGGGCGCCGAGCACTGGTGTGCCCTGTTGGAAGCCCCTGGTTGCAGTGCCCCAGCGGTGGCGCTGGCGCTGGTTTGCAGCAACGGACCACGCCGGCCCCTGCTGCGTTGGCTGCTGCGCTGGCGCTTCCTAAAAGCTGAGCAGAGCCCCGCGGAGCTGATGGCAGCAGGGATGGGCCAGGGCCCCGAGCTGGGCCGGCGCCTGCGCGCCCTGCGGGCCGAGCGACTGGGGCGGGAGCGGCTCTGAGGGTTTTTGCGAGCTCCTAGCGTGGCCCTATGACACACCCCCAGGTAGTGGTGGCCGTGCCGGCCCGGCTGGAATCGGCCCGGTTGCCGGGCAAGTTGCTGGCCGAGATTGCCGGCAAGCCGATGCTCCAGCACGTGCTTGAGCGCTGCCAGCAGGCCCGGGGGGTGGCGGCGGTGCTGGTTTGCACCGATAGCGAGCAGGTGCGGCACCTGGCCCAGGCCTGGGGCGTTTCGGTGCTGATGACCTCCCCCGACTGCAGCTCCGGCAGTGAGCGGCTGGCCAGCGTGGTGGCGGAGCTGGTGGCTGCTGCAGGGGGCGCGGCATCTGATTTTGATGAAACCCTGGTGATCAACGTGCAGGGAGATCAGCCCCTGCTGGATCCGGGGGTGATTGAGGCGATGGTGGCCCAGTTTGAGCTGCTGCAGCGGCCGCCGCTGTTGACCCCGGTCTATCCCCTGGCGGCGGACAAGATCCACGACCCCAACGTGGTCAAGGTGCTGCGGGCCCGCGACGGCCGGGCGATCACTTTCTCGCGCAGTGCCCTGCCCCATCTGCGCGGGGTGCCCCCGCAGCAGTGGGGTGAACACACCACCTACTGGGGCCATGTGGGTCTCTACGGCTACCGGGCCGATGTGCTGGCGGGCTGGGCGGCGCTGCCCACCTCGCCGCTCGAAGATCTGGAGAAACTGGAGCAGCTGCGGCTGATCGACGCCGGGATTCCCCTGCTCACCTACGAGGTGGATCAGGATTGCCTCTCGGTGGACACTCCGGAGCAACTCGAGCAGGCCCGCGCCCTGGCCGGCGCCTAGGCGTTGCCCTCTCGCCAGCCTTCCCGGTTCAGCTGTCGCCAGAGCCCCCGCTGTTGCAGCAGGGCTTCGGCCAGTTCGCGCACGGCCCCATCCCCTCCCCGCCGGCGCAACACCCAGTCCGCCTGGCGGCGCAGGCCCGGGGCGCCATCGGCGGGGCTGATCAGCAGGCCGGTGGCAGGGCGCACCGTGAGGTCGTTGAGGTCGTCGCCGATGAAGGCGGTTTGCTGGCGGGCGCACTGAAGATTGGCCTGGAGTTGGCGTAGGGCGCTGAGCTTGTCGCCCACGCCCACCAGGCAATGGCGGATGTCCAGGTGGGCGGCCCGTTGCTCGATGGCGCCGCTGCGCCCACCGCTGAGAAAGGCCACTTCAATGCCGGCGCGCTGCAGCATGCGGATCGCCAGCCCATCACGCACGTCGAAGCGCTTCAGCACCTGGCCCTGGGCGTCGTAGTGCAGGCCCCCATCGGTGAGCACGCCGTCAACGTCACAAACCAGCAGCTCGATCGCGGCAAGATTCCGGCGCCGTAGCAGGGTTCGTTGCAGCAGCTGGCGGATCACAGGCTGCTCGGAGCCATCTCCTCGGCCACCACCTGACGCAGGGCCAGCAGCTGGCGCAGCAGGGCCTCGAGCCGGTGCAGGGGCACCATGTTGGGGCCGTCGCTGAGGGCGTTGTCGGGGTCTGGATGGGTCTCCATAAACAGCCCATTCACCCCCACGGCGACCGCGGCTCGGGCCAGCGGCGCCACGAACTCCCGCTGGCCGCCGGTGCTGGTGCCCCGTCCCCCCGGCTGCTGCACGGCGTGGGTGGCATCGAAGATCACAGGACACCCCAGGGCCTGGAGCTGGGGAAAGCTGCGGTAATCGACCACCAGGGTGTTGTAGCCGAAGCTGGTGCCCCGCTCGGTGAGCCAGAGGCGGCCGCTGGCTGGCTCCAGCCCGAATTCGGCCATCTTGCTCACCACCTGGGCCATGTCCCAGGGGGCGAGGAACTGGCCTTTTTTCACGTTCACCACCTTGTTGGTGCCAGCTACGGCCTGGGCCGCGGCCTCCAGCAGGTCGCTCTGACGGCAGAGGAATGCGGGGATCTGCAGCACGTCCACGGCCTGGGCCGCGGCAGCCGCCTGGTGGCTTTCATGGATGTCGGTGAGTACCGGCACCCCGAAGCTCTGGCCCACCTCCTGCAGGATCTTCAGCCCCTCATCGGGCCCCGGGCCCCGAAAAGACTTGCCGGAGCTGCGGTTGGCCTTGTCGAAGCTGGCTTTGAACACGTAGCGGATGCCGAGGCGATCGGTGATCGTCTTCACCTGATCGGCCACCTGCAGCACCAGATCGCGGTTTTCGATCACGCAGGGCCCGGCGATCAGGGTGAAGGGGATGGCCGTCATGGGCGCTCAGCGGCTGGGTGGGTGCTGAACCCAGCCTGCACCAGATCGTGCAGCCGCAGCAGGCCCAGCAGTTGGCCGGGCCGGGCGGGATCGACAACGGGCAGCACCGAAATCGCCTGGCGCGGATTGCGTTCCATCAGTTCCAGGGCGGTGATCGCCAGGGTCTGGGGAGCCACGGTGATCGGGTCGGCGGTGGCCATAGCCCCGGCGCGGATCGAGGCCCAACTTTCGGGGGGGTGGCGCTGCAGGGTGCGGCGCAGGTCGCCATCGGTGATTAACCCCGCCATCTGCCGGGGGTCTCCGCTTGCCTGCACCCAGGCTGCCCCGAGGCTGCCCTTGCCGTTGCTGCCCTGGGTGAGTTGGCCGATCACCTCCGCCAGGGGAGCCTGGGGAGAGAGGCCCTCCAGGTCGGTGGCCGGCACCATCAGGTCGGCCACGGTGAGGGTGAGCTGGCGGCCCAGGGAGCCGGCGGGATGGTTGATGGCGAAATCTTCCGGCGAGATACCGGCCCGTTCCATCCAGACGGCCGCCAGGGCATCACCGATGGCCATCGCCACCGCCGTGCTGGCGGTAGGGGCCAGGTTCAACGGGCACACTTCCCGATCGACAGATCCATCCAGCACCACATCGCAGCACGTGGCCAGGCTGGAGCCCAGCCGGCCCACCAGGGCGATGCGGGCGGTGCCGCGGCGGCGCAGGTGGGGAATGATTGCCAGGAGCTCCTCTGTTTCGCCGCTGTTGGAGAGCAGCAGGGCCACGTCGTCGGCCGCCACGATGCCCAGATCGCCGTGCAGGGCATCGACGGGGTTGAGAAACACCGCCGTCAGGCCGATCGAGGAGAAGGTGGCGGCAATTTTGCGGGCGACGATGCCGCTCTTGCCGACCCCGGTGACCACCAGCTTGGAGCGGCGCTGGCGGCAGCCCGCCAGCAGCTCCAGGGCCGCCTCCACCTGGGCGCTGTTGAGGCGCTGGGCAGCCGCGGCGATTGCTGCCGCCTCTCCCTCCAGGCAACTGGTCAGGGCTGACAAGAGCTCGCCACCGGGGTGTCGGAATTCTCCCAGGTTGGCTGCAGCTGGGTTGCTCAGGAGTGCACCTGGCCGATGGTGGCCGCCCCAGGAAACCCAGCCCTTTCCATCTCGGCCAGGGCGGCATCGATCCGATCGGCGGGGATTGCCGCCAGCAGGGGGCCGCAGGTCTGGGGATCGATCAGCAGGGCCTGGTGGGCCCCATCAACCGGGCTCTGGAGCTCCACCCGATCTTCAAGCAGGGCCAGGGCGCTGGCATTGGCTGGGGCCAGGCTGCTGGTAAAGCCCTGCTCCAGCAGGGTTAGGGCCCCGGGCAGGCTGGGGACCTGACCGGCATTGAGGGTGACGCGGCAGCTGGTTGGGCTGGCGGCCAGCATCTCGCCCAGGTGGCCCAGCAGTCCGAAGCCGGTCACATCCGTGCAGGCCCGGCAGCCATGGCCGGCCAGCAGTTCCACCAGGGCCGCCTGGCTCTGTTGCATGGTGGCGAGAGCCCCGTCGAGCCACTGGGGTTGGGCGGTGCCGACCATGGCTGCGGCAAACAGCACCCCCGTGCCGATCGGCCGGCTGAGCAGCAGCCCATCGCCTGGGCGTAGGGGCCCCTTGCCCCAGAGTCGCCCGGCCTCCACGGCGCCATTGACACTCAGCACCAGGCTCAGGCCCACCGGCGTGCCCCTCGCCTCCAGGCTGTTTCTCGTTTCCAGGCTGTGGCCGCCGATCAGCCTTGCCCCAAGCGGCTTCAGCACCGACTCGATTCCGGCCAGGGTTTCGCTGAGCAGGTTTGCCTGCAGGGAAGCTGCCAGTTGGGGCAGGGTCACCACCGCCTGCACTGTTCGCACCTGGGCGCCGCAGGCCCAGATATCGCTGCAGGCATGCAAGGTGGTGATCCTGGCGTTGAGCCAGGGGTCGCTCACCAGGGCCGGGAAGCCATCGACGCTCTGCAGCAGCAGGTTGCCCTGGCCGTCCTGGCCGATCACGGCTGCGTCCTCGGCGCTGCCAGGCGTCCCGCCGCCCAGCCCATTGCGGGCCAGGGCGTCCTGCAAGGGGCCGGCCGCCAGTTTGGCCGCACACCCATGGCAGGCCATCGGGGTTGGGCGGTCCCCAGCCATGGCCTTGAGGCTGCTGAAGCGGTCCATGAAGCGCTGATCCAGGAACTGCTTCCAGCGCCACAGCAAGGGGCTGGGCCCCAGGGCCCAGGGGCCCCAGAAGGCCACAGCCTGGGGGCTGGGTCCCAGGCTGCCGCCATCGCCGAGCAGCTGTAGGGCCCAGGGTTGGGGGCGCCAGGAGTGCAGGGTGCGACCCGAAACGACCCTGGTCAGGTTGCTGGCCAGGGTCGGGGCGCAGCGCACGGCCCAGACGCCGGATGGGCGCCTGGGCTGGGCGGCGATGACGCCGCAGTCTCCACTGGCAAACACCCCGGGATGGTTCAGAACCTGGAGGCTGGCTGCGGTGAGCAACCTGCCGCGCTGGTCCTGGGGCAGGCCAGCTGCAGCCAGCCAGCGGGGGGCTCGGCTGCCGGTGCAGGCCAGGTCGGCGGGGGCTGCCGCTGGGCTGTGACGCCGCAGGCCAATGCCGGCCCGGTGGAGCAGCCGTTCGCCCACCCGGTTGGCGGCCCTGGAGCCCAGGTGCAGCTCGGCGCCGCGCAGCAGCAGCTCCGGTTTCAGTCCCCGACCCCGCAGGGCCAGGGCCAGTTCCACTGCCGCGGCTCCCCCACCCTTAATCCGCAGATTGGGCTGATCCAGCTGGCGGCACCACTCCAGAAAAGGATCCAGGGGCTTGACCGCCATGGTGGCGCCGGCGAGCTCGTCGGTCTCCGCCCCCACATCGAGGCTGAGCCAGTCCCAGCGGAGGCTGGGCCTTCCCTCCAGGTGCAGTTCCCTGGTCTGGAGATTGAGGCCCGTAATCTCTGCCTGCACGAAGGTCACCCCTGCCACCAGGCAGAGGCGGCGCAGGTCGATGGCGCCGGCCTGTTCCCCCACCTGGCCGGCCACCTGGGCCGGTACGAGGCCCGAATAGGGGGCGGTGCTGTGGCGACTGATCAGGGTGATCCGGGCGGCCGGTCGCCGCTGCCAATGGCGTCCGGCCATCGCCCAGATCCGCAGCACCAGGGAGTGGCTGTGGCCGCCGCCGGCCAGCAGCAACTCCCCTTCAGCCTCCATAGCCGTGGGGATTGGCCTGTTGCCAGCACCAGCTATCGCGGCACATTTCAGCCAGGGAGAGGCGGGTCCGCCAGCCCAGTCGCTCGGCGGCCAGGTGCGGATCGGCCACGGTGCAGGCGGCGTCCCCGTCCCGACGGGCCACGATGGCGTAGGGCACCGTGCGGCCGCTGGCGCTTTCGAAGGCCCGCACCACCTCCAGCACAGAATGGCCCTGGCCGCTGCCCAGGTTGAGGGTGAGCAGCTGGGGTGGCTCGGCCAGCAGGGCATCGAGGGCGGCCCGGTGGCCTTCGGCCAGGTCCATCACGTGGATGTAGTCGCGGATGCCGCTGCCGTCGGGGGTGGGCCAGTCGCCACCGAACACCTGCAGTTCGGTCCGCCGCCCCACGGCCACCTGGCTGACAAAGGGCAGGAGATTATTGGGAATGCCGCTGGGGTCTTCGCCGATGCGGCCACTGGGGTGGGCCCCCACCGGGTTGAAATACCGCAGCCGGGCGATTCGCCAGCCGGCCTCACTGGCGGCCAGATCCGCCAGCATCTGCTCCACCGCCGCCTTGCTGTGGCCATAGGGATTGATCGGCTGGATGGCTGCCCCCTCCCCGATCGGCATGGTTTCGGGCAGGCCGTAAACGGTGCAACTGCTGCTGAAGACCAGGGTGCGGCAGCCATGGGCCTGCATGGCTTTGAGCAGGTGGCGGGAGCCGCTGAGGTTCACGTCCCAGTAGCGCAGCGGATCGCCCACCGATTCGCCCACGGCCTTGAGGCCGGCGAAGTGGATCACCGCCTCGATGGGCTGGCCTGAGGGGGCGGCGGCAAAGGCCTTGTCCAGATCCGCAGCTGAGCGGATATCGCCTTCGACGACCACCAGCCGGTCGGCGGCCCCGGGTCCGGCAAGTTCCAGTACCCGCCGCAGTGCTTCCGGGGAGCTGTTGTCGTAGTTGTCAATCACCACGAGGCTGTGGCCCGCTTCAAGCAGCAGCAGGGAGGTGTGGCTGCCGATGAAGCCGGCGCCGCCAGTTATCAGCAGCTGGGTCAAGATTGTTTCCTGCGAGGGTGGGCGATAGCCTCGGTCGAATCTTGCCACCAACTGTCATGGACGCACCAACAATTCGCAGCATTTGCTGCATTGGTGCCGGCTATGTGGGTGGCCCGACAATGGCCGTGGTGGCCGATCGCTGCCCCCACATCCAGGTCACGGTGGTGGACCTCAACGAGGAGCGGATTGGGGCCTGGAACTCCGCCGATCTCAGCTTGCTGCCCATCTATGAGCCCGGGCTCGATGAGGTGGTGGGCCGGGCGCGGGGTCGCAACCTGCACTTCACCACCTCGGTGGAGGGGGCGATCGCGACTGCCGATATGGTCTTCATCTCCGTCAACACCCCCACCAAGACCCACGGGGTTGGGGCAGGGCAGGCAAGTGATCTCAAGTGGATTGAGGCCTCTGCGCGCATGCTGGCAAAGGCGGCCACTGGCCACACGATCGTGGTGGAGAAGAGCACCCTGCCGGTGCGCACGGCCCAGGCGGTGAAGTCGATTTTGGAGGCTGGCCCGGCGGGCAAGAGCTTCGCGGTGCTCTCGAATCCGGAGTTTTTGGCGGAGGGCTCGGCGATTCGAGATCTGGAGAATCCCGATCGGGTGCTGATTGGTGGGGAATCCCAGGAAGCGATTGAGGCCCTGGCGGGGATCTACGGCCACTGGGTGGCTCCGGAGAAAATTCTGCGCACCAATCTTTGGAGCAGCGAGCTCAGCAAGCTCACGGCCAATGCTTTCCTGGCCCAGCGGATCAGCTCGATCAACAGCATTGCCGCCCTCTGTGAGGCCACCGGTGCCGACGTGCGCGAGGTGGCCAATGCGATCGGTGCAGACAGCCGCATCGGCCCCAAGTTTCTCACGGCCGGCCCTGGATTTGGCGGCAGCTGCTTCCAGAAGGACATCCTCAATCTGGTTTACCTGTGCCGTTATTACGGCCTTGAGGATGTGGCCAGCTACTGGGAACAGGTGGTGACCCTGAACACGTGGCAACAGCACCGCATCTCCAGGCTGATGGTGAATCGGCTGTTCGGCACGATCAGCGGCAAGCGGATCGCTGTCTTGGGCTTTGCCTTCAAGGCCGATACCAACGACACCCGCGAATCGCCCGCGATTCAAGTCTGCCTGGATCTGCTGGAGGAGGGGGCATGCCTGGCGATCGTTGATCCCAAGGTTCGTGAAGGCCAGATCAGCATCGATCTGGGTAAGCCCGCTGGCCAGGGCGAGGGCAACTGGCAGCTGGTGGATTCGGTGGAGGCGGCGGCCGAAGGCGCCGATGCCCTGGTGCTGCTCACCGAGTGGCAACAGTTTGCCCAGATCAACTGGCCTGCGGTGGCTGCGCTGATGCGCCAGCCGGCCTGGCTCTTTGATTCAAGGGCCAAGGCTGATGGGGCGGCGGCTAGGGCAGCAGGGTTAAATGTTTGGACCTTGGGAGAGGGCTGAGCGATGCCTGCTTCAATCACCCGCAACCTGATCACCGGGGGAGCTGGCTTCGTCGGCTCCCATTTGGTGGATCGGCTGATGCAGGCCGGCGAGGAGGTCATCTGCCTTGACAACTACTTCACCGGCCGCAAATCCAATATCGCCGAGTGGATCGGCCACCCAAGATTTGAGCTGATTCGCCACGACGTCACCGAGCCGATCTGGCTGGAAGTTGACCGGATCTGGCACCTGGCCTGCCCGGCTTCCCCCGTGCACTACCAGTTCAACCCGATCAAGACCGCCAAAACCAGTTTTCTGGGCACCTACAACATGCTGGGTCTGGCCCGGCGCGTGGGTGCCCGGCTGCTGATGGCCTCCACCAGTGAGATCTACGGCGACCCCGAGGTGCACCCCCAGCCAGAGAGCTACCGGGGCTGCGTCAACACCATCGGCATCCGCAGCTGCTACGACGAAGGCAAGCGCATCGCCGAAACCCTCTGCTTCGACTACCAGCGCATGCACGGCACGGAGATCCGCGTGATGCGCATCTTCAACACCTACGGGCCGCGCATGCTGCCCGATGACGGCCGGGTGGTGAGCAACTTCATCGTGCAGGCGTTGCGGGGAGAGCCCCTCACCCTCTACGGCGACGGCAGTCAGACCCGCTCCTTCTGCTACGTGGCCGATCTGGTGGAGGGCATGATCCGGCTGATGAACGGCAGCCACGCCGGCCCGATGAACATCGGCAATCCCGGCGAGTTCACGATCCGCCAGCTGGCAGAGCTGGTGCGCGCCCGCATCAACCCCGAGCTGCCGTTGATCGAGAAGCCCCTGCCGGCGGATGATCCCCTGCAGCGCCAGCCGGTGATCGACCTGGCCAAGCAGGAGTTGGGCTGGCAGCCTGAAGTGCCGCTGGAGCAGGGTCTGGAGCCCACAATCGCCTACTTCCGCGAGATATTGGCTTCTTGATTCGGGCTGTGCTCGTAACCGGGGCGGCGGGCTTCATCGGCGCCGCGGTCTGCGAGCGGCTGTTGGGGCGGGGCGAGCAGGTGGTGGGGATTGATAACCTCAACAGCTACTACGCCCCAGCCTTGAAGCGGGCCCGATTGGCCCGGCTCGAGGCCCTTGCTCCCCCCGGAGCCTGGCGCTTTCAACAGCTTGACCTGGGCGAAGTTGCTGCGATCGCCGAGCTGTTTGGGCGCGAGAAGCCACGCCTGGTGATTCACCTTGCGGCCCAGGCCGGGGTTCGCTACTCCATCGAGAACCCAGGCGCCTACCTGGAGAGCAACCTGGTGGGCCTGGGTTCGATCCTCGAGGGTTGCCGGCACCACGGCGCTGAACACCTGGTGTATGCCTCTAGCAGCTCGGTGTATGGCGGCAACACCAACCTGCCATTTGCCGAAAGCCAGCCGGTCAACCATCCTGTGAGCCTCTACGCAGCCACCAAGAAGGCAGGCGAATTGATGGCCCACACCTACAGCCACCTCTATGGGCTGCCCGCTACCGGCCTGCGCTTCTTCACCGTCTACGGGCCCTGGGGCCGGCCCGACATGGCACCGATGCTGTTCGCCAGGGCGATCCTGGCGGGCGAGTCGATCCGGGTGTTCAACCAGGGCCGCATGCGGCGTGACTTCACCTACATCGACGACATCGTTTCAGGCGTGATCGCCTGCGCAGACAAGCCGGCGACAGCTGATCCCGGCTTTGACACCTCGGCACCCGATCCGGCCACTAGCTGGGCGCCCCACCGGCTGTTCAACATCGGCAACAGCGAACCGGTGGCGCTGCTGCGTTTCATCGAATTGCTTGAGCAGGCCCTGGGCCGTGAGGCCATCCGCGATCTGCAGCCCATGCAGCCCGGCGATCTCGAGGCCACGGCCGCCGACACCTCCCTGCTCGAAGCCTGGGTGGGCTTTCGGCCCTCGACGCCGATCGAAGTGGGGGTGGAGCGCTTTGCCCACTGGTATCGGCACACCTACACCAAAACTTGAGCCCAGGCCGGCAGGCAGACTCAGGCCACTTGCATTCTCCGGTTTGGCGTCGCTCCAGAGCCTGCGTGGCATGGCCGACCTGTTGCCGGGGCAGATCGGCCTTTGGCAGCACGTGGAGGCTAGGGCCCGGGAGCATTTTCGCCGCTCGGGGATCACGGAGATCCGCACCCCCCTGCTGGAGGTCACCGAGCTGTTTGCCCGCGGCATCGGTGAGGCCACCGATGTGGTGGGAAAGGAGATGTATACGTTTCTGGATCGGGGTGAGCGCAGCTGCACCCTGCGCCCGGAGGGCACCGCTTCGGTGGTGCGGGCGGCGATCCAGCACGGCCTGCTGAGCCAGGGGCCCCAGCGGCTCTGGTATGGGGGCCCGATGTTTCGCTATGAGCGTCCCCAGGCGGGGCGGCTGCGCCAGTTTCACCAGATCGGGCTGGAGCTGCTGGGTTTTGCCGATGCCTGCAGCGATGTGGAGGCGATCGCCATCGCCTGGGATTTGCTGGCCGAGCTGGGCGTCGCTGGCCTGGCCCTGGAGCTCAATTCCCTCGGCAGCAGCGAGGATCGGGCCCGCTATCGCGAGCAGCTGGTGACCTGGCTGGAGCAGCGGCGCGACCAGCTGGATGCCGATTCCCAGGCCCGCATCCACACCAATCCCCTGCGGGTGCTTGATGCCAAGCATCCAGACACCCAGGCCCTGCTGGCGGAGTCCCCCAGCCTGGCTTCCGCGCTCAGTGACGCGAGTCAGGCCCGCTTTGCTGCCGTGCAGCAAGCCCTCACGGCCCTGGGCATTCCGTTTGTGCTCAACCCCCGGCTGGTGCGGGGCCTCGATTACTACAGCCACACCGCCTTCGAGATCACCAGCAGCCAGCTGGGTGCCCAGGCCACGGTGTGTGGCGGCGGTCGCTACGACGGCCTGGTGCAGCAGCTGGGCGGGCCGGCGACCCCGGCGATCGGTTGGGCCCTGGGGATGGAGCGGCTGGTATTGCTGCTCAGCCAGGCCGAGCGCCCCGTTGCGGCTTTGGATCTCTATGTGGTAAGTCGGGGCGAGGCGGCGGCGACGGCGGCGCTGGCCTTGGCAAGGCTTTGCCGCCAGGCGGGTCTGGCGGTGGAAAGGGATGCCAGTGGCTCGGCCTTCGCGAAGCAGTTCAAGCGGGCCGATCGCTCCGGGGCCCGTTGGGCGGCGGTGATCGGCGAGCAGGAGGCGGATGATGGCCTGGTAGGGCTCCAGGATTTGCGCGCCAGCGACCATGCTGGCGATCGACGGCTGGGTCCGGTGGAGCTGGTTGAGGCCTTGCAGGCCGCCCGGGGGAGGCCATGACGCCGTAGGACCTGTCCACCCGCGGCAGCCATTGCGGGGTTGGGGGCCTTTGACTGGCCCCAAGAAATTTGCTTAGAGCTGTCTCGGCCCTGATGGGTGATCCGTCCCTCGCGATCATTGCTGGTGAAGGGGTGCTGCCGAGGATGCTCTCGGAGGCCCTCTCCCGGGCGGGCCGTGCCCACATCGCCTGCTATCCCCATGGGCTTGAGGTGGAGGTGCCGGCGGCTGAGGAGTTCTTTTTTGAACGCTCGATCGCCTTCATCAAGTCGCTGCAGCAGCGGGGTATCAACCAGATCGTGATGGTGGGCAAGTTTGTGCGTCCCCGTTCGCTCAACTTGCTGCGCTTTGAGGGCTCCACCTTGATGGCCGCCCCGCGGATCCTGGGTTCCCTGCGCAATGGCGACGATGCTTCCCTGCGGGCCCTGGCCCAGATCATCGAGGAGTACGGCCTCAAGGTGGTGGGCATCGAAGACGTGGCACCCAACCTGTTGCCAGAGCCTGGCCTCTACGCCAGCAGGGTGCCGAGTGACCTGGATCGGGCCGACGTGGAGCGGGCCGCCTACATCGTTGAAGCCATCTCCCAGGTGGATGTGGGCCAGGGGGCCGTGGTGGCCAAGGGGCTGTGCCTGGCCACCGAAGCCCTGCCCGGCACCGATGCCATGCTCGAGTGGGTGGCCGCAACCCGCGGCGCGCTGCTCGAAGCCGGTCGCTCCGGGGTGCTGTACAAGGCCCCCAAGCTCAACCAAGACCGGCGCATGGATCTGCCCGGCATCGGCCCTACCACCGTGGCCAAGGCCGCCGCAGCTGGCCTTGCTGGCATCGCCTGGGAGGCCCGCAGTGCCCTGTTGCTGGACGCGGAGCAGACGATGGCGGATGCGGAGCGGCTGGGGCTGTTTTTGTGGTCGCGGGAGCCTCAGGCGCTCTGAGCACCCAGTGATTCAGGCTCCCGCCTGCTCCAGCACGCCCTTGCTGCTGGGTATGGCTCCGGCCCGGCGGGGATCCATCTCCACTGCCAGGCGCAGGGCCCGCGCAAACGCCTTGAAGCAGGCCTCAACGATGTGGTGGGAGTTCACCCCCGCCAGCTGGCGGATGTGCAGGGTGAGGCCGGCGTTGTTGGCCACCGCCACGAAGAACTCCTTCACCAGTTCAGTGTCGTAGCTGCCGATCTTCTGGGCGGGGATCTGCAGGTCGTAGCTGAGGTGGGGCCGGCCGCTGCAATCCAGCGCCACCTGCACCAGGGCCTCATCCAGGGGTGCCACGAAGTGGCCGAAGCGGTGGATGCCCCGCCGCTCGCCCAGGGCCTGGGCCAGGGCCTGGCCCACGGCGATGCCCACGTCTTCGTTGGTGTGGTGGTCGTCGATGTGGGTGTCGCCCTTGGCGCTGATCTCCAGGTCGATCAGGCCGTGGCTGGCCAGCTGGTGGAGCATGTGATCGAGAAACGCCACGCCGGTGTTCACCGTGCAGCGGCCGCTGCCGTCGAGCCCCAGGGTCACGCGTACATCGGTTTCGCCGGTGACGCGGTGGATGGTTCCGGTGCGCATGGCCGCCAAACGCCCTTCATGGTTGCCCCATGCTGACAGGTGGGCCTAGGTACGCCAGCGCTTGAGCAGCTCGCCATAGGCATCGATGCGCCGGTCGCGCAGAAAGGGCCACCAGCGGCGTACCGCTTCGCTGCGGTCCAGGTCCAGATCCACCAGCAGCACGGCCTCCTCTGCCACGCTCGCCTGGGCCAGCAGTTCCCCCTGGGGCCCGGCGGCAAAGCTGCTTCCCCAAAACTGCAGGCCTGCCGAGCCGGGCGCCGTTGCAACCGCCGAACTCGTCTCGGGGTCCAGCTCGTGACCGCAACGGTTAGCCACTAGCACCGGCAGGCCATTGGCAATGGCGTGGCCCCGTTGCACGGTGATCCAGGCCTCCCGCTGCCGGGCCTGCTCTGCTGGGCTGTCGTTTGGGCTCCAGCCAATAGCCGTGGGATAGAGCAGCAGATCGGCGCCGGCCAGGGCCATCAGCCGTGCCGCCTCAGGAAACCACTGGTCCCAGCAAACCAGCACTCCCAGCCGGCCCACACTGGTGGCAATCGGCTCAAAACCCAGGTCCCCCGGGGTGAAATAGAACTTCTCGTAGAAGCCCGGATCATCCGGGATATGCATCTTGCGGTAGATGCCTGCGATCGAGCCATCGCGTTCGAGCACCACGGCTGTGTTGTGGGAGAGCCCGGGCGCCCGACGTTCAAAAAGGCTGATCACCAGCACGATGGCCAGTTCCTTGGCCAGGGCCCCGAAATGGTCGCTGGAGGGGCCCGGGATCGGTTCGGCTAGGTCATGGCGGCCAACCAGCTCCTGTTGGCAGAAGTATGCGCTGGTGTGGAGCTCCTGGCAGACCACCAATTGGGCTCCCTGGCCGGCGGCCTGGCGGATGGCGCGGCCGGTGGCCGCCACCATTGCCTCGCGGTTGCCGGCCCAGGCCTGTTGCACCAGCGCAGCCACCAGGACGCTCACTGAAAGACGGCTGCAGGTACCTGCATGGTGGCGCAGTGCAGGGAGCCGTGCTGCAGGAGGAGGGCGGAGCAGTCGATGGCCTCGATCGTGTGGCAGGGGAATGCCTTGGCCAGGGCAGCCTGGGCTGCCTGATCGCGGCTGGGATCGCCGTAGCTGGGCACCAGCACGGCCCCATTGAGGATCAGGAAGTTGGCGTAGGTGGCCGGCAGCCGGCGGCCATCATCCGGGGCGAAGCGGGCCTGGGGCCAGGGCAGGGGAATCAGCCGGTAGGGTCCCCCTGCGGAGGTGCGAAGCCCCTGGAGTTCCGCTTCCAGTCGCTGCAGCGGTGCGGCTGCGGGATCGCCGGGATCGTCACAGCTGACGTAGGCCAGGGTGCCTGGATCGCACAGGCGCACCAGGGTGTCGATATGGCCGTCCGTGTCATCGCCGCAGAGCTCTCCATGGTTCAGCCAGATCACCCGCCTGGCGCCCAGCTGGGCGATCAGGGCCGCCTCGATGGCTGCTCTGTCGAGTTGGGGGTTGCGCCCGGGCGAGAGCAGGCAGCTGCTGGTGGTGAAAATGGTGCCGGCCCCATCGGATTCGATGCTGCCCCCCTCCAGCACCAGTCCAACCGGCTCGAGCGGGGAGAGGCCAAAGGCTCCCCCATGCCAGGCGGCGGCGGTGGCCCGGTTGTCGCCTCCGGCCTGGTACTTGCCGCCCCAGCCGTTGAAGCGGAAGTCCAGCAGCAAGGGGGCCTCGCCTTCTGGGCCCCGGCTCTCCAGCACGGTGATCGGCCCGTAGTCGCGCGTCCAGGTGTCCTGGGCCGGGCTGGCCCACACCCGCAGCCGGTCGGTGCCCAGATGGGCCAACTCCTGAGCGGTGGCTTCAGGCGTTGCACTGAGCAGCAGCACGGGGGCATGGCGGCTGATCGCCCCGCAGAGCTCCCGGTAGCAAGCGCGCACCGCTGGGAGGTAGGGCGCCCAATCGCCATCGGCGCGGGGCCAGGCCATCAAGACGGCCCCCACGGGCTCCCATTCGGCCGGAAGCCGCCTGCTTCGTGCCTTCACATCCCGTTGATGCAGTACCCCGCATCCACATAGATCACCTGGCCGGTGATGCCAGATGCCAGTGGGCTGGCCAGGAAGGCGGCGGTGCTGCCCACTTCCTCCTGGGTCACGGTGCGCTGCAGGGGAGCCTTGGCCTCCACGTTGTGGATCATGTCGAGGATGCCGCCGATGGCGCTGCTCGCCAGGGTGCGGATCGGTCCGGCGCTGATGGCATTGACCCGCACCTGCTTGTCGGGCCCCAATTCGGCGGCCAGGTAGCGCACCGAGGCCTCCAGGGCCGCCTTGGCCACCCCCATCACGTTGTAGTTGGGAATGGCCCGCTCGGCCCCCAGATAGGTGAGGGTGATCACGCTGGCGCCTGGGTTGAACAGGGGTTTGGCCCAGCGGCACAGGGGGGCCAGCGAGTAGGCGCTCACCTCCAGGGCCCGGGCGAAGCCCTCGGGGCTGATGGCGGAGTAGTCGCCGATCAGTTCATCCTTGCCGGCGAAGGCCAGGCAGTGCACCAGCACGTCGATCGAGCCCCACTGCTCCTTCACCCGCGCAAACACGGCCTCGATCTGGGCCGGGTCCTGCACGTTCAGCGGCTCGAACAGGCTGGGCGCCAGCGGAGCGGTGAGCTCCCGCACCTTGGTCTCGATGCGCCCCTTCTCATCGGGCAGGTAGGTGACTCCCAGCTCACAGCCGGCGGCATGGAGCTGCTGGGCGATGCCCCAGGCGATCGACTTGTTGTTGGCGATGCCGGTTACCAGGGCCTTCTTGCCGCGCAGATCGAGGAGCATGGGTGCAGTGGCCGGGAGCCGGAAGGATGCAATCGGCCGATTCTCTCCCACCCGGGGATCTGCCCTGCCGCTTTGCCAGCCGGGCGGAGCTGGAGGCCACCCTGCGCCAGCTGTTCCCCGAGGCCCCTGGCGGCTTGAGTCCGATCCAGGGGGGGCACCGGGCAGCTGAAACGGCTCTGGCCGCCGTAGATCCCCTGGCCTATGGCCGCAGCCGCAACCACCTCGATGGTGCGGTGACGCACCTCTCGCCCTACATCCGCCATGGCGTGCTCAGCCTGGCGGAGGTGCGCGAGGCGGTGTTCACCTGGCTGGAGCGCAGCGGCGAGCCGGCCCAGGCCGCCGCCAAGCTGCTCAATGAGCTCGGTTGGCGCGACTACTGGCAGCGGCTCTGGCGCCAGCTGGGCGATGGCATCTGGCACGATCGCGAGCCGCTCAAAACCGGCCACCTCAGCGCCAGCTATGCCGCGGAGCTGCCGGCCGACCTGCTGGAGGCCAGCACCGGCCTGGCCTGTATCGATGGCTTTACGGCCGAGCTGCACACCAGCGGCTGGCTGCACAACCACGCCCGCATGTGGCTGGCCAGTTACGTGGTGCACTGGCGCCGGGTGCGCTGGCAGGCCGGCGCCCGCTGGTTTCTCCAGCACCTGCTCGATGGCGATCCAGCCAGCAACAACCTCAGTTGGCAGTGGGTGGCCAGCAGCTTCAGCAGCAAGCCCTACCTGTTCAACCGCGCCAACCTGGAGCGTTTCAGCGGCGGGCGCTACTGCCGCAGCTGCGCCGCCGCCACAGACGGCACCTGCCCGTTTGAGGCCAGCTACGAGCAGTTGCAGGCGGCCCTGTTTGGGGAGGTTGGGCCGTGCTGAACCCCGTGCTCTGGATCCATGGCGAGGCCCTGGGGCCCACCAACCCAGGCCTGGTGGCCTATCCGGGGGCGCCGGCGGTGTTTGTTTTCGATCGGCAGCTGATCGCCCAGGCGGGCCTCAGCCTCAAGCGCCTGGGCTTCATCTATGAGTGCCTGCTGGAGTTGCCGGTCACCCTGCGCCACGGCGATGTGGCCGAGGAGGTGCTCGCCTTTGCCCGCCGCCACCGCGCCGATGGGGTGGCCACCACCTTTGCAGTGGATCCCCGCTTCGCCGGATTGCACCAGCGGATCGCCGCCCAGCTGCCGGTGCAGCTGCTGGAGCCGGAGCCCTTCGTGGAGCTGCCAGAGCCGGTGGATCTGCGCCGCTTCAGCCGTTATTGGCGCCGGGCTGAGCCGGTGCTGTGGGGGCGGCGGGCTGGAGCAGGCGCTCCTCCTGCTCCAGTACGGCGTTGGGATCGCTGAGCAGGTCGGGCTCCTCCAGCAGCGGGTAGGCCTCGGGCTTGATCTCGCTGGCTTTGCGGGGGGGCTCCAGCCAGACGAAGCTGGTGCGGGGTGAGCGCTGACGGCAGAGGGCCTCGCTCTGTTGGCGCAGGGCTCGGCGCACATCCGCGCGGGCCACGGCCTGGAAGAACTCCTCCCGTGGGGCGAGCCCCGAGCTGAATGGCGCCGTGCCGTTGCCGTTGAACAGCCGGGCCGCATCGGCGCTCCAGCGGGGCTTGCAACTGCCGCTCTGGCGGGTGTCGGTGTCTAGCCAGATGTGCAGGCCATAGCCATCGGGTTGGCTGACCACCGCCAGGCCGTCGTGGGGCACCACCCGTTGCAGGGGGTAGATCGTCCAGCTGGGGTGGCGGTGGGCAGGCACGCAGCCGCCGAGCAGGCCGGCGCCGCAGGTCGCGGCCAGGGCGCCCACCAGGGCGCGCGGGCTCCTAGGGAGGGTCAAAATTGTATTCACAGGGCGGAGACGGCACAAATCATGGCCCTCACCCATTCCCAGCGGCGGCCGGCGTGGTGGGCGACTTAAATTGCTCGCCATGCAGGTGCCCCCTTTCAGTCTCAGCGAGCAGATCCAGGAGCTGGGAGCTGCCCTGGATCAGGCTGTGCTTGAGGTGTTGCGCAGTGGTCAGTACATCGGCGGCGCCACGATCGCCAGCTTTGAGCAAGACTTCGCCGCCGCCTGTGGCGTGCCCCATGCCATCGGCTGCAACAGCGGCACCGATGCCCTGATCCTGGCCCTGCGGGGCCAGGGCATCGGCGCTGGCGATGAGGTGATCACCGCCTCGTTCAGCTTCTTCGCCACCGCGGAGGCGATCAGCGCCGTGGGCGCGACGCCGGTGTTTGTGGATGTGGAGGAGAGCAGCTACCTGATCGATCTCGAGCAGTTGGAGGCAGCCATTACCCCCGCCACCCGGGCCCTGCTGCCGGTCCACCTGTTCGGACGCCCCGTCGACATGGAGCGGGTCTGTGCCATCGCTGCGCGCCATGGCCTCAAGGTGGTCGAAGACTGCGCCCAGGCCACTGGCGCCAGCTGGGCCGGCCGGTCGGTCGGCAGTTGGGGGGATGTGGGCTGCTTCAGCTTCTTCCCCACCAAGAATCTCGGTGCTGGCGGCGATGGCGGCGCTCTCACCTGTCGCGATGGGGCCCTGGCCCAGGCCATCCGGGAGCTGGCGGTGCACGGCATGCCCCGCCGCTACCTGCACACCGCCCTTGGCTACAACAGCCGCCTTGACGCCATGCAGGCGGCCGTTCTGAACGTCAAGCTGCCCCACCTGCCCCGCTGGGTGGAACGCCGCGGGGCCATCGCCCGTCGGTACAGCGAGCAGCTCGGGGCCCTGGGTGCGGTGGCCTTGCCGCCGGCCGGCCCCCCTGGCCACAGCTGGAATCAGTTCGTTATCCGGGTGCCCCAGTGCCCTGGGGCCAAGGCCTGTGGGGCGACCCCTGGCACCTGCCTGCCCTCCTCCGATAGCGCCGCCTTCGGCCTGCCGGAGGCTTGCTGCCGCGACTGGCTCAAGCAGCAGCTCCAGGAGGCCGGTGTCAGCACGATCATCTACTACCCGATCCCGATCCACCGCCAGCCCGCCTACGCCGATCTGGGCTACGGGCCCGGCTCCCTGCCGGTCACCGAACGGCTCTGCTCTGAGGTGCTCAGCTTGCCGATTTACCCAGAGCTCAGCGAGGCCCAGCAGCAGCGGGTGATTGAGGTGCTGGCCAGGGTGGTTCAGCCCTTGATCGTGGCGTAGAGCGCCTTGAACCGGGCCTGCTGGATCTTGTGGTTCACCAGCGGCGCCGGGTAGCCGCGGCGTTCCAGCGGGGCGATCTCGCCACTGATCAGGTCCCGGGTTGCCACATGGCGCAGCTCCGGCAGCCAGGTGCGGATGTAGTCGCCATCGGCATCGAATTTGGAGGCCTGGGTGGCCGGGTTGAAGATGCGCAGGGGCTTGGGGTCCATGCCGCTGCTGGCACTCCACTGCCAGCCGCCGTTGTTGGCGGCCAGGTCACCATCCACCAGCCGGGCCATGAACGCAGATTCGCCCCAGCGCCAGTCGCAGATCAGGTCCTTCACCAGGAAGGAAGCCACGATCATGCGGCAGCGGTTGTGCATCCAGCCGCTGGTGTTGAGCTGGCGCATGGCCGCATCGATGATCGGCATGCCGGTGAGGCCGTCGCGCCAGGCTTCAAACCAGCCCTGGTCGTTTTCCCAGGGAAAGGCGCGCCACTGGGGCCGGTAGGGCCCATCCGCCAGCTCCGGGAAGTGGAATAGGGCCTGCTGGTAGAACTCGCGCCAGGCCAGCTCCTGCTCCCACACTTGGATGGAGTGGCGCTCCTCGTCGCTGCGGGCCAGGGGCCGGGCCTGCTGGGCTGCCGCCCAGGCCTGGCGGGGGCTGAGCGTGCCGAACTTGAGGGCGGCGCTGAGCCCTGAGGTGCCCGCCTCAGCCGGCAGGTTGCGCCCTGGTTCGTAGCCCAGTAGGGGGATGACGCGGCCAGCACCATCGCAGAAGGCCGCAAGCTGCACCTGGGCCGCGGCTTCGCCAGGCCGGCAGGGGCAGAGCTCGGCGCCCGTAAAGCCATGGTCCAGCTCCGGGCTGGCGACCGGCAGGCTTTGCAGCGCCTCGGCCAGTTGGGCGGGATCAAGATCGATCAGGGCGCTCGGCGGCGGCAGGGGATCCAGGCCACCCGAGGCTGCTGATCCGAGGGCACTGGCCTGCTCCACCTGGCCGCGCCAGTTGCGCCAGAAGGGTCCGTAGACCCGGTAGGGCTCGCCGGCGCCGGTTTTAAGGGCTTCCGGCGGGATCAGCAGCTGGTCCCAGTCGGCGAGCACCTTGTGCCCCTCCGCCTGCAGCTTCCGCGCCACCTGCCGGTCGCGCTCGCGCCCGAAGGGCTCCACGTCCCGGTTCCAGGCCACCACTTCGGCGCCGATGGCGCCCGCCAGGCGGGGCAGCAGCTCGGCTGGGTCTCCGCGGAGGATCAGCAGCCGGCTGCCTGCCTGCTGCCAGCTCTGCTGCAGCTCCCGCAGGCTCTCAGACAGAAACCACAGCCGTGCCGGCGCCATGGTGGGCTCCGAGAGGATGGCCGGGTCGAGCACAAACACCCCGGTCACGGCCGGGGTGGCGGCGGCCGCGGCGGCCAGGCCCCGGTTGTCGGCCAGGCGCAGGTCACGGCGGTGCCAGAACAGCCAGCGTGGTGGAGTCATCAGATCGCTCCCAACGGATTACACCTCTCAGAGGCCAAGCAGCTGCTTGGCCCGCAGCCAGGCGGTGACGCTCTTGCCATCGAGGTATTCATCGCCGCTGGCCAGGGCCCCGTCCAGTTCGCCTGGCTCCATCAGCAGCACCTCCAGGTCTTCGTCGTCGTCGCCGGCGGGGGGCTGCTCGAGGGCCGTGAGCTCCCGGGCCAAAAACAGGTGGATCACCTCGTCGGAGTAGCCCGGACACGGCAACATCGCGCCGAGCGGATCCCAGCGGCTGGCGCTGTAGCCGGCCTCCTCCTGGAGCTCCCGCTGCATGGTGCCGAGGGGCTCCTCGCCGTCATCGAGGGTGCCGGCGGGAAACTCCAGCAGGCGTGTGGCCACGGCGAAGCGGTACTGGCGCAGGATCACCACCCGGCCGTCGTCGAGGATGGGCACCGCCAGGGAGGCACCGGGGTGGCGGATCACGCCGAAACTGCCCACCAGACCCATCGGCAGCTCCATCCGGTTGATCTCGAAGCGCAGCTTGCGGGCGTCGAGGACGGCGGTGGTTTCGAGGTGGCGCGAGGGCTCGGGAGTGGGTAGGGGCGCCATGGTCGGGGGGGTGGCGGCGGATGGGGCCAGCATGGCCTATGTGGGCCAGTCATCGCTGCCAGGTAGGGCCAGGGGCGGCGCCTCGTCCAGCTGGGGTAGCAGTTGCTCCAGCAGGGCCTGACAGGTCAGGGCCGGGCCCCCGGACGGTTGGCCGGGGGGCACCAGCTCGGCGTCGATGGCGGCCAGCGGAGCCAGCACGAAGGAGCGCTCCAGCAGGCGGGGGTGGGGCAGCTGCAGGGCCGCGTCGTCGCAGACCAGAGCCCCCCACCAGAGCAGGTCGAGGTCGAGGCTGCGGGGGCCCCAGTGCACCAGACGCTGACGGCCGAAGCGCGTCTCCAGAGTCTGCAGCTGCCGCAGCAGGGCGTGGGGCTCAAGGTGCGGCAGGGGCGGCCCCACAAGCAGCACGGCGTTGCAATAGGGCGGCTGGTCGGCGGGTCCACCCACCGGTTCGGTGCGGAACAGCGGCGACCAGCGACAGCGGGCCGGATGCACCAGCTCAGCCAGCAGCGGGCGCACCGCCGCGAGGGTTGCGGCAGGATCGCCCAGGTTGGCGCCGAGGGCGATGGCGATGGTGTCTGCCATTGGATAGGGCGCGATCACCGGGGCAGCCGTGGGTGGGGCTCGGCGATCACCGGGTTGGTGAGCTGGCCGATGGCTTCGATCTCAATGCTGACGCTGTCGCCGGGTTTCAGCCAGCGGGGCGGATCGGCCGCCATGCCCACACCCTCGGGCGTGCCGGTGAGGATTACCGTGCCGGGCAGCAGGGTGGTGCCGCCGCTGAGAAACTCGATCAGGGCCGGCACGTCGAAAATCATGTCGTCGGTGCGGGCATCTTGCACACAGGTGCCGTTCAGCAGGGTGCGTAGCTGCAGGGCGTTGGGATTGGGGATTGCCGCGGCGGTTACCAGGCAGGGGCCGAGCGGGGCGAAGGTGTCGAAGGTCTTGCCCCGACACCACTGGCCCCCGCCTAGTTCTGGCAGCTTCTGCCAATCCCTGGCACTGACGTCATTGGCGCAGGTGTAACCGAGTACGTAATCCAGGGCCCCGGTGCGCGCCACATTCTTGCAGCGGCGGCCAATCACCACTGCCAGTTCAGCCTCATAGTCAACCGCTGTGCTGGCAAGAGTTATGGGCAGCTCGATCGGCGCGCCGGGGTGCTGCAGCGCCGAAGGGGACTTCATGAACAGCACGGGCCGCCGGGGTATCGGGGCCCCCGTCTCGGCGGCGTGGCGGCGATAGTTGAGGCCTATGCAGAAGATGGCGCGGGGCTCGATCGGCGCCAGCAGGCGGGCCACTCGGGCTGGTTCGCCACTGGGCTTCGGTTCGTCGAACAGGTCGCCCACCAGACGCTCCTGGCGGCCATCGGGATGGACCACCCCATGGTGAATCGCCCCGTCGACATCGGCGTAGCGAATGATCTTCATAGCCGGGGATCGACGGCGCCTGGGCCCAGCCTGCCCGAGACTGCACTTACCCCGCCGGTCCTCTGCGTCTCCATGGTCGCCAGTGCCCCCAGCCCCGTCGGCTCCTGTGCGGCCGCCGCCGCCGCCCGGGCCTTCCCGCTGGCGGCGATCACCGGCCACGGCACCTTGAAGCTGGCCCTGCTGCTGGCGGCGGTGGATCGGGGCCTGGGCGGGGTTGTGATCGCCGGGGGTCGGGGCACCGGCAAATCCGTGCTGGCCCGCGGCCTGCATGCCCTGCTGCCACCGATCGATGTGCTCAATGTCGGCGGCCAGACCCCCAACATCGACCCCCAGCGTCCCTACGACTGGGATGCCGCCACCTGCGCCCGGCTGACCGAGCTCGGCGCCGACCCCAGCGGCGCAGACCCCAATGTCCTGCTGCCCACCACGGTGGTGCCAGCACCGTTCGTGCAGGTGCCCCTGGGAGTCAGCGAAGACCGGCTGCTGGGCTCGGTGGATGTGACCGCCTCGCTGGCGGCGGGTGCGCCGGTGTTTCAGCCGGGGCTGCTGGCCGAGGCCCACCGGGGGGTGCTCTACATCGATGAGCTCAACCTGCTCGACGTCAACATCACCAACCTGCTGCTGGCGGCGGTGGGCAGTGGCGAAAACCGGATTGAGCGTGAAGGCCTGAGCCTCAGCCATCCCTGCCGCTGCCTGCTGATCGCCACCTTCAACCCCGAAGAGGGGGCGGTGCGTGACCACCTGCTCGATCGCTTCGCGATCTGTCTGTCAGCCAACCAGGTGCTGGAGCTGGAGCAGCGGGTGGAGATCACCCGCAGCGCCCTGGACCAGGCCGAGTCGAGTGAGGTCTTCCGGGCCCGCTGGCAGGAGGAAACCGATGCCCTGGCCACCCAGCTGCTGCTGGCGCGCCAGTGGTTGCCGGATGTGCGAATCACGCGGGAGCAGATCGCTTACCTGGTGACCGAGGCCATCCGCGGCGGTGTGGAGGGCCATCGCAGCGAGCTCTATGCCGTGCGGGTGGCCCGGGCCCACGCCGCCCTCAGCGGCAGAGATCAGGTGGAGGCTGACGACCTGCAGGTGGCGGTGCGGCTGGTGATCGCGCCGCGGGCCCTGCAGCTGCCCCCGCCCGATCCCGACCAGCCCCTGGAGCCACCGCCTCCCCCACCCGCGCCACCCCAGGGGGAGCAGCCGCCCGAAGAGCCCCAGTCGCCCGAGACCGAGCAGGAGAGCGACGAGCCAGACGACGACGACCAGGACGATGAGCCGGACGACACCCCGGAGGACCAGGCGCCGCCCCAGGTGCCCGAGGAGTTTCTGCTCGATCCGGAGGCCGTTGCCATCGATCCCGACCTGCTGCTGTTCTCAGCGGCCCGGGCCAGGACCGGTGGCAGCGGCAAGCGTTCGCTGGTGTTCAGCGACTCCCGCGGCCGCTACGTGAAGCCGATGCTGCCCCGCGGCCCTGTGAAGCGCATTGCTGTTGATGCGACCCTGCGGGCGGCGGCGCCCTATCAGAAATCCCGCCGCGAGCGCCAGCCCCATCGCAAGGTGATTGTCGAAGACGGCGACCTGCGGGCCAAGCAGCTGCAGCGCAAGGCCGGCGCCCTGGTGATCTTTCTGGTGGATGCCAGCGGCTCGATGGCCCTCAACCGCATGCAGAGCGCCAAGGGGGCCGTGATCCGGCTGCTCACCGAAGCCTATGAAAACCGCGATGAGGTTGCCTTGATTCCCTTCCGCGGCGAGCAGGCCGAGGTGCTCCTCCCCCCCACCCGCTCAATCACCGCCGCGCGGCGGCGGCTCGAATCGATGCCCTGCGGCGGCGGCTCCCCCCTGGCCCATGGCCTCTCCCAGGCGGCCCGGGTGGGGGCCAACGCCCTGGCCACTGGCGATCTCGGCCAGGTGGTGGTGGTGGCGATCACCGATGGCCGCGGCAATGTGCCCCTGGGCCGCTCCCTGGGCCAGCCGGAGCTCGAGGGCGAGGAGCCGGTGGACCTCAAGGAGGAGGTCAAGCAGGTGGCCAGCCGGTACCGGGCCCTGGGCCTCAAGTTGCTGGTGATCGACACCGAGCGCAAGTTCATCGGCAGCGGCATGGGCAAGGAGCTGGCCGAGGCCGCCGGGGGCAAGTATGTGCAGCTGCCCAAGGCCAGCGATCAGGCCATTGCCGCCATCGCCATGGAGGCGATCAGCGGGGTGTAGGCCCAGCTTTTGTCTGGGCTGGATAGAGCTCGTCGAAGAATTTGCCCAGTCCCTCGGCCACGCTGCGGATGCTGTCCATGAAGCGCGGGTCGTCGGTGAGCTTGGCCACATCCCCACCCACCGCATTCCACTTGGCGGTGAGCTGCTCGGCGTTGGTGACCGTGCTCTGAAGCTCCTGGAGGGTTTTGGGGTTGTCGAGGGCAGCGAGCAGGCGGCGCAGGTGGGCCGAGCTGCTGTTCAGGTTGGTGATCGTGGGCTCGGCAGCCCGCACCGAGGTTTCCAGCTGCCTGGCCAGGCTCTGGCCATCCTTCATGAAGGCGGAGGTGTCTTTGGCTGTGCGCTCGAAGCTGCTGGCCGCCGTCGACACCTTGCTCAGCAACTTCATCTGGTCTGTTTCCACCAGCATCTTGTACATCAGGGCGGTCACATTGGTGAGGCTCGGCCCAGTAGACCCCTCAATTGTGGCGCCGTTGCAGAGGGCCACGCTTGGGTTGCAGTTCTTGGAGCGGGGGTTTGCCGAGCCCGGCGGCAGGGACTTGCCGCCGCTGATCAGGGCAACCTCCGCTTCGCCGCCCAGCAGGGAGGCTTCCCCGATCTGGGCTATGGCCGGCAGGGCCAGCTTCAGATCTGGGTGGTTGATTTCCAGTTCGGCGACCACCGCCTCCGGATTGATCGTTACTTTGCGCACGCTGCCGACGAGCACCCCCCGGTAGGTGACGGGGGAACGTTCGGCCAGTCCTGCCGCTTCGGCAAAACTGACCTTCACCATCCAGTTCTGGCGGCCCAAAGAAATGCCCCGCAACCAGAAGGAGAGCCCCACAGCACTGGCGATAGCCGCCAGAAGGGAGAAACCTACGGTCGCTTCGCGGATACTGCGGCGCATGGATTTCAGAGCTCCGCCGGCTGCATCGGTCCGCGCAGACTACCGCTCCTGAACTGCACCACATAGGGATCGTTGCTGGAGCGATAGGCATCAACCGTGCCACTCCAGCGAAACTTCCCGTCGTAGAGCAGCACTACCCGTTGGGCGGACCGCTCGATGGTGCTGTGGACGTGACTCACGATCACTGAGGTGGCCTGGGCCACATGGGTGGTTCGCACAATCAGGTCTTCTATGCGGGTGCAGGCCATGGGGTCCAGGCCAGCGGTGGGTTCGTCGAACAGCAGCAGGGGCATCTGTTCGTCTTGCTTGCCCGGATCATTGATCAGGGCCCGCGCAAAGCTGACCCGCTTCTGCATGCCACCGCTGAGTTCGCCGGGAAGTTGCTCCTCAACTCCGTAGAGCCCCACGGCATTGAGGGCGGCGCTGACCCGCTCGCGAATCACCTTTTCACCGAGGCGCCCATGGCGGTAGAGCAGGAAGCCGACGTTTTCACGAACCGTCAGGGAGCCCAGCAGGGCTGGGTTCTGAAACACCAGCCTGACGTCAGGTGGGCTGCGCTGGTCGAGACGCAGGTAGTTCTGGTGAATGCCATAGAGGCTGAGCTTGCCGCTGTTGGGCAACAGCAAGCCAGCTAGCAGGCGCAGAATTGTCGATTTCCCTGCCCCGGAGGGCCCCACCACCACGAGGCGCTCTCCGGGGGCGACCTGAAGGCTCACCTCGTCGAGCACCGGGCGGGAGCGGCCCCAGCGCACGCTGAGGTTGGCCATCTCGGCTAGGGGTGGTGGGGCGGAGGAGGCCACTGCGGAGACCCGGGAGCAGGCCCCATCCTGGCCTTTCCTGGCGGCGAAAGCCCTCCGTAGAGTTCAGCGGAGTTCAGCCACTTGTGGCAGCGTCCTTTTCGCCCCTTGCCCCCCCCCGCTCCGGCATCGAAATTTCGGCGCAACCGTGGCCCGCTGCCGAAACCGGGCTGGGTCGGCCGCGGCGAGCTGCGCCAAAAAGACCTCGTAAGCCGCTCCCGCCGGGCGGCCCGCTGGTTGCGGCCAGGCCTGGTGGTCAAGCGCTGGGTGTTGACCTCCGGCCTGGGGCTGCTGGTGGCATTGCTGGGTGCGGCGGTGTGGGCCGATCTGCAGCCCATCTACTGGATGCTCTCCAGCATCCAGTGGCTGCTGGGCCAGGTCACCGGGGTCCTACCCCGCAAGATCACCGGCCCCCTGGTGCTGCTGATTGGGGCGGCGCTGATCTGGCTGGGCCAGAGCCGCAGCTTTGGCTCGATCCAGCAGGCCCTGGCGCCGGAAAAGGACACCCTGCTGGTGGATGCCCTGCTAGCCCAGCGGCGCCTAAACCGGGGCCCCAATATCGTGGCGATCGGTGGCGGCACCGGGCTCTCCACCCTGCTCAGTGGGCTGAAGCGCTACAGCAGCAATCTCACGGCCATAGTCACTGTGGCCGATGACGGCGGCAGCAGTGGGGTGCTGCGCCGAGAGCTGGGGGTGCAGCCCCCTGGCGATATCCGCAACTGCCTGGCAGCCCTGGCCCGGGAGGAGCCCCTGCTCACCCGACTGTTCCAATACCGTTTCAAGGCAGGCAGTGGCCTGGAGGGTCACAGTTTTGGCAACCTCTTTCTTTCGGCCCTCACGGCCATCACCGGCAACCTGGAATCGGCGATCACGGCCAGCAGCCGGGTGTTGGCAGTGCAGGGTCAGGTGGTGCCAGCCACCAATGCGGATGTGCGCCTCTGGGCGGAGCTCGAAAACGGGGAACGGATTGAAGGGGAATCCAAGATCGGCAATGCCACCAGTCCGATCGTGCGGCTGGGCTGCACGCCGGCTCGCCCCCCCGCCCTGCCCAGTGCCCTGGAGGCGATCGCCCATGCCGATCTGATTGTGCTGGGTCCTGGCAGTCTCTACACCTCGCTCCTGCCCAACCTGCTGGTGCCCGAACTGGTGGAGGCGATCCGCAGGAGCAAGGCGCCCCGCCTTTACATCTGCAATCTGATGACCCAGCCGGGGGAAACCGATGGACTGGATGTGGAGGGCCATCTGCGGGCGATTGAGGCCCAGCTGGCCAGCCTGGGGGTGCAGGAGCGCCTGTTCAGCTCAGTGCTGGCCCAGGAGGATCTGGATGATTCACCTCTTATCAATCACTACCGCCACCAGGGGGCCGAACCTGTGCTCTGCAACCTGCGCGAGCTGCGCCGCCATGGCTATGAGGTGATGCAGGCCCCCCTGCAGGGAGCTAGGCCCACGGCCACCCTGCGCCACGATCCCCGCAGTGTGGCCCTGGCGGTGATGAAATATTTCCGCAATCACCAGCGCGGGGCTCAGTAGGCATCCTGCAGCTCGTAGAAGTCGGGTTGAACGTAGTCCTTGCGCATGGGATAACCCTTCCAGTCTTCGGGCATCAGCAGTCGCTTGGGGTGGGGGTGACCTGCGTAATTGATCCCGAACATGTCAAAGGTTTCCCGCTCCTGCCAGTCAGCTCCCCGAAACTGGCCATAGAGGGTGGGGATGGTGAGATCGCCATCCCGGGCTAGGAACACCTTGAGCCGCACTTCCGCGGGGGGCTGATCGGCCGGCACCTCTCCGGCCGGGCTGCGATCGGCCAGCTCTGCCAGCTTTACCAGATTGTAAAAACTGACCAGCCGCCCGCCGGGGCCCTCGTCATAGCCCCCCTGGCACTGCAGATAGTCGAAGCCCTGGGTTTTGAGGGCCGTGGCGATTAGGGGCAGAAAGGCCGCTTCAACGCCGATCATCTCTATCCCCAGATGGTCCTTGCCCAAGGGGTCATGGTCGAAGCCCTGACTGGTCAGCCAGCTGCCCACGGGGCCGGGTTCAGGGCCGGTCTCTAGGGCCAGGCTCTCGGCGGGGTCGTTAGTAGGGATTTCTTCTGGCATGGCTGCAGGGGGGGGCTCAGGATTCGGCTTTGGCGGGAATCGCGGCAGCTGGGGCGGCCAGGGGTAGGGCGCTGGCGGCGGCCAGGGCCTGCTTCTGGGTTTTGGCTGAAAGGTATTGGCCGTTAACGATGGGCTGAACCGCCCTCATCTGGTGGGTCACAGTGCAGTAGCGGTGGGTCTGCTGGAGATTGCCCCGTTCGGCCAAGGCCTCGTTGCCCACCTTTTTGCGCAGCTTGATCACCGCATCGAAGATCGCCTCGGGGCGAGGCGGGCAGCCAGGCAGGTAGAGGTCTACGGGGATCAGCTTGTCCACGCCGCGCACGGCGGTGGTGGAATCTGCCGAAAACATGCCTCCAGTGATAGTGCAGGCACCCATGGCGATCACGTATTTGGGCTCGGGCATCTGCTCGTAGAGCCGAACCAGGGCAGGAGCCATTTTCATGGTCACGGTGCCTGCGACGATCAGCAGATCTGCCTGGCGCGGGCTGGAGCGGGGCACCAGGCCGAAGCGATCGAAATCAAAGCGGGAGCCGATCAGGGCCGCAAATTCGATAAAGCAGCAGGCGGTGCCATAGAGCAGGGGCCAGAGGCTGCTGAGGCGGGCCCAGTTGTGGATGTCATCGAGGGTCGTGAGAATGATGTTCTCAGAGAGCTCTGATGTAACTGTGGGGGCGCCGATAGGATTGCAGTTTGCCGCCCGTAGGTCCTTGAGGGCGTCAATGGAGAGGGTTTCATTCATGGGTCAGCTCCACTCAAGGGCGCCCTTGCGCCAGGCGTAGGCCAGGGCAAGCACAAGGATGGAAATGAAGACAAGGGCCTCAATGAAGGCCAGCACCCCAAGCCGGTGGAAAGCCACTGCCCAGGGGTAGAGGAAAACGGTCTCCACGTCGAAGATCACGAAGACCAGAGCAAACATGTAATAACGAATGTTGAACTGAATCCAGGCGCCGCCGATTGGCTCCATGCCAGATTCGTAAGTCAGCTCCCGCTCGCCCATGCGACTGCTGGGCGACAGCAACTTATTTGCCACCAGTGCAAGCACTGGCACGGCAGCTGCGATCAGCAGGAAGCCGAGAAAGGCGTCGTAGCCCGCGAGCACGAACATGCAACCAACTTGGACCTACCTGCCCCCCAGTCTGCCACCCAGGGCCGGATGCTGGCGGCATCGGCCCGACGGGCGCCGATAATCTGACACCAGCGCTCGAGGCCCAGGGATGAGTTCCACCGATACATCGGAGCCAACAGCCACACCGGAGCCAGCAGCCACGCCAGAGCCGGCCGCGCCAAGTCCTGGCCCCGAGTCTGGCCCTCAGCCTGGCCCTGCAGATGGGGAGGTGGATCCGGCCGACCACCGCTTCGAATGCCGCAGCTGCGGGTTCGTCTACGACCCGGCGGAGGGGGTGCGCAAGCTGGCCATCGAACCCGGCACCCCCTTTGTGGAGCTTGATCCGATCAGCTTCCGTTGCCCGGTGTGTCGCAGTCGGGTGGGAGCCTTCAAGGACATCGGCCCCCGCAACAAGCCCAGCGGCTTCGAGGAGAATCTCAACTTCGGCCTGGGGGTCAACCGCCTGACTCCCGGTCAGAAGAATGTGCTGATTTTCGGCGGCTTCGCCCTGGCCTTCGCCTTTTTCCTCTCCCTCTATTCCCTGCGCTGATGACTGGCTCCCCCCTGCTCCGCCCGCTTGGGATTCTGTTGCGACCCCTCCTGGGTTTGCTCTTGGTGATCGGCCTTGGCTTCGGCCTTTCCGGCTGTGTGACCACCGGCTTGCCCATGGCGGCTACCAGCCCCTGGCAGCCGGTGGCCCTGGCCACCAAGGCCAACCCCCTCGATGTGGCCTTCACCGATACCAGCCATGGCTTTCTGGTGGGCAGCAACCGGCTGATCCTCGAAACCAACGACGGTGGGGCCAGCTGGGCCGAGCGAGCCCTGGATCTGCCGGAGGAGGAGAACTTTCGTTTAATCAGCATCGACTTCCGTGGCGAGGAGGGCTGGATTGCCGGCCAGCCCGGGCTTTTGCTGCACACCACAGACGGGGGCCAGAACTGGAGCCGCCTGTTCCTTGACACCAAGCTGCCCGGCGAGCCCTACCTGATTACGGCCCTCGGGCCCAACCAGGCCGAGCTGGCCACCAACGTGGGGGCCATCTACGAAACCCGCGATGGCGGCACCAACTGGCAGGCCGAGGTGGAGGACGCCGCTGGAGCCGTGCGGGAGCTGCGCCGCTTCAACGACGGCCGTTACGTGAGCGTCAGCAGCCTGGGCAATTTCTTCTCCACCTGGGACCCCGGCCAGGGCACCTGGCAACCCCATCAACGGATCAGCAGCCAGCGGCTCCAGTCGATGGGCTTCCAGCCCGATGGCTCCCTTTGGATGCTGGCCCGGGGCGCCCAGATCCGCTTCAACCCTGCTGGCGGCAACGTGGAGGAGTGGGGTAAGGCCGTGATCCCGATCACCAATGGCTTCGGCTATCTCGATATGGCCTGGGCCCCCGATGGTTCGATCTGGACCGGTGGCGGCAGCGGCACCCTGCTGGTGTCAGCCGACGGCGGCAAGAGCTGGCAAAAGGATCCGGTGGGGGGCCAGCAGCCTTCCAACTTCACCCGGATCAGCTTTAGCGCCGATGGCAAGGGCTTCGTCCTGGGTGAGCGGGGCTCCCTGTTGCGCTGGGTGGGCTGACTTCTGAGCTCTGGCCTTGGACCTCTGAGCTCGGCCGCCAACTTCTGTAACCAAGCGCCCCTGTCACTCCCTCTCGCCGGCTGCACACCCCTAGGATCAAATCGCTGAACGCTTCCGCTATGGCTGCCGGCTCAACTGGAGAACGCCCGTTCTTCGAGATTATTACAAGCATTCGCTACTGGGTGATCCATGCGGTCACCCTGCCCGCCATCTTCCTGGCTGGCTTCATGTTTGTGTCCACGGGCCTGGCCTACGACGCCTTCGGAACGCCCCGCCCGGATGCCTACTTCCAGGCCCAGGAGAGCAAGGCTCCTGTGGTCAGCCAGCGCTACGAGGGCAAAAGTCAGCTTGACCTGCGGTTGAAATAGGCCATGACCCAGACCCCTGCCCCCACAACGCCCCGCAACTACCCGATCTTCACGGTCCGCTGGTTGTCGATCCACGCCCTCGGGGTGCCCACGGTGTTTTTCCTGGGTGCCCTGGCGGCCATGCAGTTTGTTCGCCGCTGAGCCGGTCCATCCCCTCCAGCCATGCAACGCTCCCCCAACCCCAATAACCTGCCGGTCGAACTGAACCGCACCAGCCTCTATTTGGGCCTGCTCTTCGTGTTCACGATCGGCATTCTTTTCTCGAGCTATTTCTTCAATTAATCCCTGTTCAAGTCCCCAGGAGCGCCCCAATGAGCGGCAAGAAGTCCAACCTGCCTGACGGCCGGATCCCAGATCGCCTTCCCGATGGTCGCCCGGCAGTGGCCTGGCGCTCTCGCTGGACCGAAGGGGTGCTACCCCTCTGGCTGGTGGCAACCGCGGGCGGTATGGCTGTGATTTTTGTGGTGGGATTGTTCTTCTACGGCGCCTACGTGGGAGTGGGTTCGGCCTGAGTCTTCCCCGCTGGCTCGGTCCGTGCTCCCCGCTTGAATTCCTAAGCCGTTGCCAAAGAAGCGCCAGCTGCTCAACAACCCCTTTCTGGCTACCCTGACAGGGATTTTGCTTAATTGTTACGGCGAATTGGTGCGTCGCACTTCCAGGATTCGGATCCAAGCCGATCCAGAAGTAGACCGCCTGTTGTATGAAGCAAACGCGCCGATTATCTATGCAATCTGGCACTGCCACGTTTTCTTCTTGCCGCTCGTGCGTCTCTATGCAGGCAAGCCGATTTCCGTTCTTCTAAGTTCCCATCGAGATGCCCAAATCGTCGGGGTAGCTGCCCGGATGCGTGGTCTTGAACTGGTGGAAGGCTCCTCCACCCGTGGCGGCACCCGCGCCTATCGCCAGTTGCTGGCCCTCCTGCGGGGGGGGGATTCGGTGTGCATTACCCCCGATGGCCCCAAGGGTCCTGCCTTGAAGTTGAAAGCAGGCATTGTTCAGCTTGCTCAGAAATCTGGTTGTGCTGTGGTTCCTGTGGCTGCGGCCTGCACGCGGATGCGCAGGATAAAAACCTGGGATCGAACCCTTCTACCCCTGCCCTTTGGGCGTTGCGTGTTGGAGCTGGGCCCTCCGATTTACATCACTGCTGAGAGCCCTCTGGATGATCAGCTGGCCCAGTTGGCTGCTGCTCTCAATGAAACGAGCCATCGTGTGGCAGGGAACCTCCTCGCGTCGGCTTGAACGCTCCGCAGCTGTGAAGGGCAGTGCCCTGCTTTTGCTGTTCCGGCTGGTCGCCCTGCTGCTCACCCCGCTGCTGTTGGCGGTACTGATCTGGCGCCTGCTGCACGGCAAGGAGGATCCTCGCCGGCTCGGCGAGCGGCTGGGCCTAAGCGGGTGTCCCCGCCCCCCTGGCCAGTTGGTGTGGCTGCATGCTGCCAGCGTGGGTGAGTTGATCAGCCTGTTGCCCTTGCTGCAGCAGTTGGAAGGGGTGTCTGGTCCCAGCATGCTGCTGACCACGGGCTCGCGAAGTTCGGCCGAGTTGGCGAGCCGCCGCCTGGGGGCTGGGGTGGTTCACCAATATGTGCCCCTGGATCACTGGTTGAGTTTTGCCCTCTTTCGCCGCCATTGGCGGCCCGATCTGGGCGTGCTTGCGGAGGCTGAACTCTGGCCTGAGCTGATCCACGCCATGCCCAGGCCCCTGCTGATCAATGCCCGCATGAGTGGGCGTTCCTTTCGGCGCCATCAGCTGCAGCCTTGGTTCGCCGCTTGGTTGCTGGCACGATTTCAGGCCATTTTGGCCCAGTCGCCCCAGGATGGTGAGCGCTTTCGGCGTCTGGGGGGCCGCCAGGTGCGGGCAGTGGGGTCCACCAAGCTCGATGCGGAGCCGCCCAGGGCTGATCCGGCGATCGTGGCAAAGCTGGCCCAAGCGTTCGCCTGCCGTCCGGTGCTGCTGCTGGCCAGTAGCCATGCCGGCGAGGATGTTGCCCTGCTGGCCGTCTACCCGGAGCTGCGACGCAGGCTGCCGGCCCTAGCCCTGTTGCTGGTACCCCGTCACCCGCAGCGGGCCCATGAGGTGGCTGCGGCTGCGGCCCGTGATGGCCTGGCCGTGCGCTGTTGGGGCGAGCTGGCCGGGGGCGCCCCCGCCCAGGCCCTCGATGTGGTGGTGGCCGATCGGATTGGGGAAATGGGCGCCTGGATCCAGGCCTCCCGAGTTGTGGTGATGGGGGGCAGCTTCGCTTTGGGTGGGCGGGCCATAGGCGGCCACAACCCGCTCGAGCCGCTTCGGCTCGGCCGCCCGGTGCTGTGTGGTCCCGATATGGCCAACTTCGCCGATCTCACAGAGGAGCTCATTGACACAGGTTGGTTGCTTCAGTGCGCCGATCTCCCCCAGCTCTGGCAGGCGGTGGCGGCTCACCCGGCCTGGGCGGCTCTGCCCCAGGGGCCGCCGCCAGAGTTCCAGGGCCCCAGCCGCCTCATCGCTGCCCTGATCCGTGCGGAGCTCAAGGCCTGATGCTGCTTGCCACCCCCCGCTTCTGGTACGCCCGGCAGCCCACCCTGCTGGCCCGCCTGCTGCAGCCCCTGGGCTGGCTCTATGCCTTGGGCGTGCGTTGGCATCGGCGCCACAGCCGCCCAGGCCGGCTGCCTGTGGCCGTGCTGTCGGTCGGCAACATCACCCTGGGCGGCACCGGCAAGACACCCCTGGTGATCGCCCTGGCCCAGGAGCTCCAGCGGCGCGGCTTCACGGTGGCCGTGCTGTTGCGGGGCTATGGCGCCAACAGCCGCCAGCCCAGGCGGGTGGGCTCAACCGATGCAGCGGCCCTGGTGGGCGATGAGGCCCTGGAAATTCAGCGTTCCCTGCCAGGGGTGGCCGTGTGGGTGGGAAGTGACCGGTTGGCCGGGGGGGCGGCGGCGATCAGCGCAGGCGCCGATCTGCTGCTGCTCGACGATGGGCTGCAGCATTGGCGCCTGGCCCGCGACTGTGACATCAGCGTGCTCGATCGTCGCCATGGCCTGGGCAATCGCCTGGTTTTTCCGGCCGGTCCACTGCGGGAGCCCGTAGATCAGCTGGGGCGCGCCGATCTGCTTGTGCTTGCCGGTGCTGGTTTGGCCCCAAGGCCACCAAACTGGCCCCTGGAGAAGCCCTGCTTCTCCCTGACTGGTTGGATCGAGCCGCCGGAGCGGTTGCTGGCAGAGCCCCTGCTGGCCTTCTGCGGCATCGGCCTGCCGGATAAGTTCTTTGCGGCCCTGCGGCAAGCGGATCTGCAGCTGGCTGCCACCGTTGGCTTCCCAGATCACCACCCCTATGCTGCTGCAGATCTGGAGCGCCTGGAGCGCCGTGCCGACGCCCATGGCGCCACCTTGGTGACCACCTTGAAAGACTGGCAGCGTCTGCCGGAAGGGTGGGGCAGCCGGGTTGTGGCCCTGCCCCTTGTCCTCGATGCCCAGGTAGTGGCGGAGATCGCCTCGGCGGCCCTGGCCCGGTTGGGAGCCAGACGGGCTGGAACCACCTGAATGGTTGAGTCTTCTGCCAGAGCCTGCCGGATCCTGTTGGTGGCTGGGGAAGCCTCCGGCGACCTCCATGGGGGGCACCTAGTGGGGGCGTTCCGCCAGCTTTGCCCCACTGCCGAGGTGGTGGGTGTGGGTGGGGCCCAGCTGGGTGCTGCTGGTATGGAAATCCTGGCGGATGTGAACATGCTCTCGGCGGTGGGGCTGGTGGAGATCGCCGGCAGCATTCCGCGCCACTGGCGGGTGATGCGCCTGCTCAAGCAGCAGATGGCACGGCATCGCCCGGATCTGGTGGTGCTGGTGGACTATCCAGGCTTCAACCTGATCGTGGCCAGGGAGGCCCACCGCCGGGGCATTCCGGTTTTCTTCTATGTGGCTCCGCAGGTGTGGGCTTGGGGGAAGGGGCGGGCGCGTCGCATGGCCGGCTTCATCGACCGGTTGGCGGTGATCTTTCCCTTCGAGGAGGCCATCTTCAATGGCTATGGGCGCCGCTTTGCCAGCTACGTGGGTCACCCCCTGCTCGATGGCCTGGTGGTGAGCTGCGATCGGGCCGGCACCCGTCGTCAACACGGCTTTGACGATGTTCAGCCCCTGCTGGTGCTGATGCCAGGCAGCCGCCGCAGCGAGGTGCGGTTGCTGTTGCCAGTGATGCTGCGGGCGGCCGAACTGCTCAGCAACGAAGGCTGGCAGGTGGCTCTAGTGCAGGCCCCCACCGTTCCCGAGAGCTACCTGACCCAGGTGGCCGGCGGCAAACTGCAGGTGCCGCTGATTCGAGGCGATACCTACAACCTGCTGGCAGCTGCCGATGTCGGCCTGATCGCCTCCGGTACCGCCACCCTGGAGGCTGCCCTGCTGGGCTGCCCTCCGGTGATTGTGTACCGCTTCTCCTGGTTCACCTATCTGCTGGCTAGGTTGGTAATTGGGATCCGTTCGATGGGGCTGCCCAATGTGGTGCTCGGCAGGTCGGCCTTTCCGGAGCTGATCCAGCGCAAGTTCAAGCCCGTTCAGCTGGCCCAGGCGGTGCGTGACCTGGCGGCGCGGCGCGGCTTGAACAGGCAGCTAATTGACGAACTGCGCTCGAAGATGGGGGTGGCGGGCGCCTCGGAGCGCGCTGCCAACCTGATGCTTGAGCTGCTGCGATGAAAGCTGAGATGAAAGCTGAGATGAAAGGCCCCCTGCTGTCTCGCTTCCTGGCCTACGGAAGGCGCTATCTGTGGCCCCTTTTCAGCCTGGCGCTGCTGTTCAATTTTGCCTACGGGGCCTCGACCGCCTTCGTGCCCTTGGTGATCCGCTTCCTGTTTGACGACATCCTGCCCTCCAATGACAGGGGCCGTCTCTACCTGGCCCCTGTCGTCATTGTTGGTGTGATCGCCCTGCGGGCGGTATCCCAGTTCGTGGGCACCTATCTCACCGAGTCGGTGGGCCAGAGGATCACTGCCGATCTGCGCACGGACATGGCAACCAAGGTGCTCGAGCTGCCCCAGGCCTATGTGGATAGTCATCCTTCAACCGTGCTGGTGTCTCGGGTTCTGACGGATGTGGATCTAGTCAAGTCTGGCCTGGTGGATGGGTTCTCTTCCCTGATAAAGGATGGATTGACCCTGATTGCACTGGTGACCGTGGCCTTTTATCAGGACTGGCTGCTGTCCGTGCTCGCCTTCATTCTTTTCCCCTTAGGGGTCTATCCGGTGCTGCGTTCCTCCAAGAAGGTGCGCCATCATTCCAAAGCGGGCCAGACCCGTCTTGCCCGTTTGGCGGCCTACCTACAGGAGGCCCTGGTGGGCTCAAGGGTGGTGAAAATCTTCGGCATGCAGGCCTATGAACTGGGCCGTTTTCAGGAGGAGAACAATTCTGTTTTGGCTTCGGCTTTGCGCACCTCCAGGGCCAAGCTGATCAACCAGCCGCTGATGGAATTTTTGGGCGCTGTGGGTTTCAGTGCAGTGCTGGTTTATGGGGGCGAGACTGTGCTTGCCGGCGACCGTACTACCGGCAGTTTCTTCGCTTTCCTCACTTCGCTCTATCTCTGTTATGCCCCTTTCAAGGGTATTGCCAGGTCAAACGCCACCCTCCAGCAGGGCCTATCGGCGGCGGAGGAGCTGTTCACCATCCTCGATGTAGAGGTTGAGCCGAGCGATCCTCTGCGGCCCCAGCCCCTCAAGGGTTTCGAGCAGGGCCTGAAGGCTGAGCAGGTGAGCTTCGCCTATGGGCAGGATGAGGTGATATCCAGCCTGGATCTCGAGGTGCCCTGTGGTGCAACCGTGGCTCTGGTGGGTCCAAGTGGGGGTGGCAAGAGCACGATCATCGATCTCTTTTGTCGCTTCCACGATCCCCAGCGGGGTCGACTGACGATTGACGGCATCGATTTGAGGCAGGTGGCTCAGGCTGATCTGCGCGCCCTCATCTCCGTGGTCGATCAGAATACTTTTCTGTTCAATGACAGCGTCGCCAACAACATCGCCTATGGCCACGCCGAGGCTTCAGCTGAGACGATCGAGGCAGCAGCCCGGGCCGCCAATGCCCACAATTTCATAGTGCAGTTACCCCAGGGCTATGAAACCCCAATTGGTGAGAATGGCACCATGCTCTCTGGCGGACAGCGTCAGCGCATCGCCATTGCCAGGGCCCTGATCAAGAACGCCCCGATCCTCTTCCTGGATGAGGCCACATCGGCTCTGGATTCCGCCTCAGAGCAGCTGGTCCAGGAAGCGCTCGACCGCTTGATGCAGCATCGCACGACCTTGGTGGTGGCGCACCGGCTCTCCACCATCGTCAATTCCGATCGGATCTGTGTGATTGAAGCAGGCAGACTGGTTGAGGCCGGCACCCACAGCGAGCTCCTGGCTAGGGGCGGTCGCTATGAGTCCCTATTTTCCACCCAGTTTGCAAGGGCTGGAACTCCTTAGGGAATTTCCCATAGACGCTTTTCCCTTTTTGGGTTTGCTCCTGGCTTTTGCTTTTAGCTTTTGATTGGGCGTTTGCCTTGTTGTTTGATTTGCTGTTGGCGACCAAAGCTGCTGGCAACCTATTGCCCTTTTGGTGATAGCATGGGAAGGCTATCTAGCTGTTGGCAGCGAAAGTGAACGATTCGGTAGATCAGCCTGGTGACCAGGGGGCTATGGACACCTCCGCCATGACCGATGATCAAATTGTTTCTCAAATTGCAGGCCTCATCCGCAAATGCGTCCCTGATGCCCAGGCGGTTGCGATTGGCATGGATTCCAGGCTGGTGGAAGATATTGGCATTGACTCCCTGGGCGCCTACGAATTAATTATGGAAGCGGAAGACCTTTTCCATATTGAAATCACTGATTCCCAGGTTGAAGGCATAAAGACAATCGCCGACCTGATTGCCATCGTGCGTGGGCCTATCGTGCAAGGGCCCAATGCCTGAATCCTTGTCGGCTCAAGTTGCCGTAACTGGATTGGGCTGTATCTGTCCCCTGGGAAATACTCCGGAGGCTGCCTACTCCGCCTACGCTCGAGGTGATACGGGAATCAGCTTGCTTGCTGAGCCCTGGGCCGAAACTTTCAAGTCCAGGATTGGTGGTTTAGTCAAATTAGATATGGTGGCTGAGCTGGGTGATTACCTGGTTAGTCGTCTGGATCGTTTTAGCCAGTTTGCCCTGCTTGCATCTAGGCAGGCCTGGAATGCAAGTGGTTTGCATAATTCGGGCCTTGCCCCCGAGCGACTGGCCGTAGTTATGGCCACTGGAATTGGCGGAATTAATACCATGCTTGAGCAGCATCAAAGGCTCATCTCCGGTGCCAAGCGACTCCACCCGCTGGGCATCGCCATGGCCATGCCCAACGCTGCCACAGCGCAGATCTCGATGGAAATAGGAGCCTGCGGGGGAGCCCATGCGCCTGTTTCAGCCTGTGCAGGTGGTGCTGAGGCGATTGCATGGGGGTTGATGTTGCTCGAAGCTAGAAAAGTTGATGCCGTGCTTGTGGGGGGAGCTGAATCTGCAATCCATCCCCTCGCGATCCGGGGATTTTCAGAGATGCGTGCCCTCTCTTCAAGACTTGACGATCCAGCCTCTTCATGTCGCCCGTTTGCCGCAGATCGTCAGGGCTTTGTCCTGAGTGAAGGGGCTGGGGCAATTGTGCTCGAACGACTGGAGGATGCCAGGGCCCGGCATGCGGACGTGCAGGCGCTGCTGATGGGTGCCGGGATGACGAGTGACGCGCACCATCTGGCTACACCCCATCCCGAGGGAGTGCACGCAGCCAGGGCGATCAGTTTGGCCCTGCGGGATGCGGATATATCAGCTCAGGATGTGAACTTCATCAGCGCCCACGCAACCGGTACCCGGATCGGAGATCTAGCTGAATCCCGGGCGATTGAAACTGCTTTTGGTGCCTCTATCCAGGATCTTTGGGTCACCGCTCCCAAGGGAGCCCTGGGCCATCTGCTGGGTGGAGCTGGTTCGGTGGAATCGGTCTTGACAATAAAGGCCCTTCAGGCTGGCGTTGTGCCGGTGAGCGTTAACTCAACCCCGCGGGATCCGGAGATAGGTCTGAATATTCCCACGGCATCTGAGCCCTGTCTGGTGCATCTTTCCCAGCGTTTTGCCATAAAAAATACATTTGGTTTTGGCGGCCATAATGTATCTCTTGTGTGGGCAAGTGCCTAGGGCTATTCAGCCATCAAGTTCTTAATGGGAATTGAGCCCCCCTGCGCCAAGGTGATCAACGCGGTTGGGAGGGCAAACCGCTAGAAAGATTTCAGATTAAAACTCCTTGCTTCCCAGCCCAGCGTGATTTCCTCTGCCACACCTCCAGTTACGGATGGTCCCCGTTTCGACCGAGCTGACTGGTCAGGCGCCTTCCGCAACGTCGGCTTAGAGCTCAGTGACGAGTTGGTAGTTGCTGTTAGGGGCACCATTCCAAAAGAGTTGGCGGGCACCCTGTATCGCAATGGTCCGGGCCGGCTTGAGCGAGGCGGCCTCTGGGTCCACCACCCCTTCGACGGCGATGGCATGGTCGCGGCCCTCAGATTTGAAGCCGGTCAGGTCCACCTGAGCAACCGTTTTGTGCGTACCGAGGGTTGGCTGGCCGAGGAGCGGGCCGGGCGCTTCGTCTATCGGGGGGTGTTTGGCACCCAGAAGCCTGGCGGTGTCTTGGCCAATGCCTTCGATTTGCGCCTCAAGAACATCGCCAATACCCATGTGGTGCGGCTCGGCGATCAGCTGCTGGCGCTCTGGGAGGCGGCCGAGCCCCATGCCCTTGATCCCCTAACCCTTGAGACCCGCGGCCTGTCACGGCTTGACGGGGTACTTAAGCCTGGTGAGGCCTTCAGTGCCCACCCCCGCTTCGATCCAGGTCACCACGGTGAGCCCCGTATGGTGACTTTCGGTGTCAAGGCAGGCCCCACCAGCACGATCCGACTGATGGAGTTCGCCACCGAGGATCAGCCCGATGGCGTGCGGGCCGGTGAGCTGGTGGCCGACAGCAGCCACAGCTTCAAGGGGTTTGCCTTCCTCCATGATTTCGCCGTCACCCCCAGCTGGGCAGTGTTTCTTCAGAACGCTGTGGCCTTCAATCCCCTGCCCTTCGTGTTTGGCCAGAAGGGGGCGGCCCAGTGCCTGGCCTCCAAGCCCGGCGAAGCCGGCCAGTTCTGGTTAGTGCCTCGTCAGGGCGGCCACCATGCCGGCGCCAAACCAGTGCAGTTGCCAGCGCCCGAGGGCTTTGTGTTTCACCACCTCAATGCCTTTGAGGATCCGGCCACCGGCGAGGTGGTGGTGGATTCGATCTACTACGACGATTTCCCTTCCATAGGCCCCGAGGTTGACTATCGCGAAATTGATTTCGACTCCATACCTGAGGGGCAGTTGCGCCGCTGCCGAATCGATCCCCGCTCCGGAGCGGTGCAGAGCGAGTGGCTAGAGCAGCGTTGCTGCGAGTTCGCGATGGTCAACCCCGCCCACCAAGGGCTTGAAGCGCGCTTTGCCTGGATGGCGGTAGCGGAGTGCGAACGGGGCAATGGTCCCTTACAGGCCATTGAGAAACTTGACCTCCAATCCGGGGAGCGTCGGCTGTGGAGTGCGGCCCCCCGCGGCTTTGTCACCGAGCCAGTAATGGTGCCTCGCCCAGCATCTTCTGCCGAAGACAGCTCTGCTAAAGACAGCCATGCCGAAGACAGTGGCTGGGTGTTGGTGCCGGTTTGGAACGGAGCCCGCTGCGCCACTGACCTGGTGATTCTCGGGGCCGACGATCTGGCTGAACAGGCAGTGCTGGAGCTGCCATTGGCGATCCCCTACGGCCTGCACGGCAGCTGGGCCGCTGCCACTTGATTAGCTGCCCAACAACTCCCTTAGGGCCGTCTCCAGTTGGGCGAAGGCCCGGCCCCGGTGGCCGATGCGGCCCTTGAGGGTCTGGTCCATCTCGGCGTAGGTGAGGCCGGTCTCCGGCACGAAAAACACCGGGTCGTAGCCAAACCCCCCCTCGCCGCGGGGCGCCTCGAGAATCACGCCCGCGCAGAGGCCCTCCACTTCGATGCGCACATTGCCATTGGGATCAGCCAGGGCTAGGGCTGCGCTGAATCGGGCAGTGCGGTCGCTGCTGCCTGCCAGTTCGTGTAGCAGTCGGGAGATGCGGGCTGGGTCCGTGGCTGCGTAGCGAGCGGAGTGCACCCCGGGGGCTCCATTGAGGGCAGCGACGCTGAGGCCCGAATCATCTGCCAGGGTCCAGCTGCCGCTATGTCTGGCAACTGTGATCGCTTTGAGGCGGGCATTTTCTGCGAAGGTTTCACCTGTTTCTTCCACCTCCAGATCCCCAGGCTGGGCATCGATTTCCAGGCCCATGCCAGCCAATAACTGGCGAAATTCGCGAATTTTGCCGGCATTGGTGCTGGCGATCACCAATCGGCTGAAGGGTGCTGGGTCTAGGGCCAGGTCTAGGTCTAGGGGCGCCATGGCCTCAGACCGCCTCCGCCAGCTCACGGGCCCAGATCAACACCTCGTTCACCCGAGCGACCGTGGGGGCTTCGCAGTAGAGCCGCAGGAGTGGCTCGGTGCCTGAGAAGCGCAACATTAGCCAGTGGCTGGGGCCGAGTCGCAGTTTCACCCCATCGGTGGTGACCACTTCCAGCACGGGGCAGCCGGCGACTGCGCTGGGTGGGGCCTCTGCCAACTTGGCCTCCAAACGGCGCCTGGCTTCCATGTTGGCCAGCCGCAGGTCGAGCCGGTCGTAGGCCGCCGCGCCGCCGCAGCGCTGCTGCAAGGCATCTATTCGCTCCCCCAGGGGCACACCGCCTTCCACCAGGGCCTCGATCAGCAGCAGGGCCGCAAAGGGTGCGTCCCGCTCGGGCAGGTGCATGCCGAAGCCCACCCCACCCGATTCCTCGCCTCCCACCAGCACCTCGCTGCTGAGCATTTCAGCTGCGATGTACTTGAAGCCCACCGGCATCTCGATCACCGTGCGGCCCAGATCCTCAGCCACCAGCTGCATCAGGTCGGAGCCGCTGACGGTTTTGATCACGCTTCCCGGCAGCTGGCGGGCCCGGGCCAGATGGTCGATGAACAGGGGCATCAGCAGCTGGGTGCTGCAGAAGCGGCCGCGCTCATCCACGGCTGCGATGCGATCCCCGTCGCCGTCAAACACGATGCCCATGGCCGGCCGGCCCGCGGCGGTGCTCGCTTGGACCGCGCCGATCAGCTCGCCCAGGTAGGCAGCCAGGGGCTCGGGAGGGTTGCCGCCAAACAGGGGGTCGCGCCAGGCCCGGATCTCGCTGATCGCGCCGCTGTTTGTGGCCCCTTCCCCCAGCAGCGCCGGCAGCACCCCGGCTGCGGAGCCGTGCATCGGGTCCACGATCACCGTCAGCCCCAGCCGATCCAGCCCCTCGGCCAGGGCGGCGGTGTCGACCTTGGCCTGGAGCCCGGCCACGTAGGCGCCCATGGCATCAAATTGGCCAACCTCGCCAGGTATGGGCATGGTCAGTCCGCCGGCGGCCAGTCGGGTTTCAACACGGCCGGTGAAGTCGCCCTCCACCGAGCCGCCGAACGGGCCCTTGATCTTCAGCCCCAGCCATTCCGGTGGGTTGTGGCTGGCGGTGATCACCAAAGCTCCCAGGGCCTGGCGTTGCACTACGGCCCAGCTAGAGGCGGGGGTGGGGGTGGGGGTGTCGCAGAGCAGGGGGGTAAGGCCGCAGCCCCGCACGGCGCTGCAGATCGCTTGGGCCAGCTCGGGGGCCAGGAAGCGGCGGTCATAGCCGATGATCACCTCCCGGCTGGTGAGGCTTGCCGGGGCTGAGTGGGCCAGTTCCTGGGCCGCGGCCGCCGCGACTGGCAGCAGGCGCTCCATGGTGATGTCGACGCCCAGGATGCCGCGCCAGCCATCAGTGCCGAAGGCGATCGGACTTGCTGCCAAGGGCAGGGGGGCTGAAGCCATGGGGCGCGGAAGCCGAGCTCAGCTGATTCTGCTGTGCCGCCCGCTCCTCAGCACTAGCGTCTCTGCGAGTGGATGCCCCCCTTGACTGCGCCCCTCCCCGCCGACCAGCCCCTTACCGACCGCCTGCTGCGCAGCTGGCTGCGCTGCCGGCGCCGCGCCTGGCTGGATCGATTTGGCGTGGCTGGTGAGCGCCGCTGGAATGCCCACCGCGCCCTGGCCCTGAGTGACCAGCTACGCAGCTTTCAGACCCTGCTGGCAAACAGGCCGGGCCATGGAGAGGCGGCCTGTGCCGCTGGAGCCCCAGGGGTGGTGGGCTTGCGCCTGCGCGGGCATGACCTCCAGGGGCGGCGGCTGGAGGCCCACCCCGCCCTGCTGGAGCGCATTGCCGGCACCAGCCGTTGGGGGGATTTCGCCTATCGGCCGGTGCTGGCCCGGCAGGGCTACCGCTTGACCCGGGAGGCCCGGCTGGTGTTCGCCCTCTGGGGCCGCCTTTTGGCAGAGCACCAGCAGGCTCCGGTGCCCCATGGCCTGGTGTTGGCGGGGGCGGGGCGGGCCCTGCAGCAGGAGCGCCTGGCCCTGGGCGGTGGCCTCCAGCATCAGCTCGATGAGAGCCTGCAGCGTCTCGCCGCAGATCTGGCCGAGGCCACACCGCCTCCCTTGGTGAACGACCGCAAGAAGTGCACCCTCTGCAGTTGGCGTGGCCCTTGCGATCGGGAGGCTGCGGCGATGGGGCACCTCAGCGAGGTCAGCGGTATTGGCGGCAAACGGCGGGAGATGTTGCTGGAGCGGGGGGTGACCAACCTGCCGGATTTGGCATCCCGGAACCCGGAGCAATTGGCCGAGGAATTGGCCGTCTATGGGGAGCAGCATCGTGAGATCGCCGCTGAATTGGTTGCCCAGGCCCGGGTGCAGGCCACGGGCATCCCCCAGCGGCTGGGGGATGGCCCGGTGCTGCCGGAGCTGGCCCAGGCCCCCGGGGTGCTGCTCTATGACATCGAATCGGACCCTGATGCCCGCGACGATTTTCTGCACGGGTTTCTGGTGCTGGAGGCCGATGGCGGGGGGGGATGGAAGGAGCAGAGTTGGCGCTACCAGCCGCTCCTGGCCCTGCAGGAGCATGGCGAGCAGCGCCTCTGGCAGCGGCTGAAGCGATTTTTGGATCGCTATCCAGACTGGCCCGTGCTGCACTACGGCGAAACCGAGGTGATCGGCCTGGTGCGGATGGCCCAGCGCCAGGGAGCCAGCGAGGTTGAACTGCAGCGGTTGCGAGGCCGGATGCTGGACGTGCATGCGCGCCTGCGCAGCCACTGGCGCCTGCCGGTGAGCAGCTATGGGCTCAAGGCTGTGGCCGGCTGGCTGGGCTTCACCTGGAGCCAGAAGGGGGTGGATGGGGCCCGCTGCCTGCTCTGGTGGCGCCAGTGGCGTCAGTGGCATCGTGGCGAGGATGGCCGCGGCCGGGCCAGTCGCCAGCAGTTGCAGCGGATCTTCCTCTACAACCGCGACGACAGCCTGGCCACCTGGGCAGTGGTGCGCTGGCTGCTGGCTCAGGCCTGACGCCCGGCCCCGGCCGGGGGATCCACCCAGGCTGGGGGGAGCGAGAGCTGCAGGATCGGCCCGTTGGGCTCCTGGCCCAGCCGTAACTCGTTGCGCTCTAGGGCCTGGCGCCGCACCAGGGCCAGGCCGATCCAAAGCCCCCCAGCCAAGGCCAACGCGGATGTGATTTGACCAGCCCGGCTGGCCGAATCGTCATCCAGGCCGAACAGCGGTGCCCCCGGGGCAGGCCCACCCGTCCCCTCCGAGCTGCTCCCGTACCAGCGCCTGAGCTGCTGTTTGACCCCGTCATAGGTGCTCAGCTTGGCCAGGGTTTCCTGGCCCACGTAGCAGCCTTTGCTGAGGCTGACCCGGTCTGCCAGCCCCAGCTCAAACGGGTTGGTGGAGTCGTTGATTTCCCAGGGCCAATCGGCCAGGCCCTGCTGGATCCGCCAGCGTTCTTGGTCCTGCGGGGAGAGAGGCGGCAGATCCGCCAGCCAGGGGGGCAGTTCCCCATCCGCCGGGATCACCAGCTGCTTGCCCAGCAGCCAGCCAGGGCTGCCATTTTCCAGGGCCAGCCAACGGCCTGCGGGGCTTTGGGGCCATTGATCCGGCCTCCCCTCGCCCAGGGGCGTGACCATCCTGGCTGGCATCACGGGCCCCAGATGCACCTGATCGGCTGGAAAGAGCACCCGATCCAGGGCCTGCCAGATGCTGGCTGGATCCCCACCGCTGATCAGCAGCCAGGCTCCGGCGTCATCGAGGAGTACCTCGGCGAGGCCCCGCAGGCGCCCGGTGGCGGTGATGCAGCAGGTGGGGATCCAACTGCCGGCTGGGCAGCCGTCGATGGCGGCGCTGGTTTGGCCGTGCAGAAACCGGCGGGTGTCTGGCCCATCCAACCTGATCAGGCTGGCGGCTTGCTCGATCCGGCGAGGGCCTGCGGCTTGCCAATCCCAGGGGCTCGGCTTCATGACGACGCCAGTTCTGCGGCCAGTTCTGCGGCCAAAGCTGCCACCTCCGCCAGCAGGAACAGGCTGCGCATTTCCAGGCCTGCGGCCTGCATCGCCTCCTGGCCCCCTTCCTGGCGATCCACGATCGTCACCACCCGTTCGACCCGGTAGCCCGCCTCCCGCAGCTGCTGCACAGCCTTAAGGGCCGATCCCCCGGTGGTGACGACGTCTTCCAGCACTGTGATGGGGCTGCCAGGTGCGGGTAGGGGGCCTTCCAGCCAGGCCCCGGTGCCATGGCCCTTCGCCTCCTTGCGCACGATTAGGGCATCGAGGGCGCGCCCCCCCAGGGCGGCGGCCATGGCCACGGCGCTTACCAGCGGATCGGCGCCGAGGGTCAGGCCTGCCACCGCCTTGGCTTCAGGCTCCACCTGCTCCAGCAGCAGGGCCCCCAGCAGGGCCAGGCCGCTGCCGCTGAGGCTGACGGGCTTGCAATTCACGTAATGGTGACTGGTGCGTCCCGATGCCAGGGTGAAGTTGCCGTGGCGGTAGGCCTTGGTGGCCAGAAGCGGCAACAGTGCCATCCTCATCTCTGCGGGGGGAAGGGTGATGGCGGGGGAAAGGGTCGACAAGGCCTGGTTCAATCGAGATGGGTTGTCTAGTTTGCGGCCACCGACCCCCCCGCCAGCTGAGGGGCCCATTGGATCCATGCCAAATACCAACTTGTTCAGCGCCAACCTCTTAAGTTCCTCACGGTTCAAGGTCTCCCTGCTCAAGGCCTCCCTGCTCCTGGCAGGCGCCCTGCTAGGTCACTCCCTGCTTGGTGAATCTGTCTGGGCTGGTCCGGTGGTGTGCACCACCACGCTCGAGCCCCCCCTGCTAAGTGGTGCGCGCAGCGGGGCAGGGGCCTCAGCAGGGGAGTTAGGAGTGGCCTCTGGGCCGGTTGAGGTCACCCGCTGCGGCCAGGTGCAGACCCCCCCTGCACTCATGGAAAAGCGCTTTTACAGCTTCAGGGCGCCCTATGCCCCCGGGGTGAGCCTCACCAATCAGATCACCGACCTCTTCGGCATTGCCCTGGGAGGAGTTGATGGCACCAGGGTGATGGGCCTGGGTTTTCCTGACCAAGCCATCGTCTGGGATGGCACCGCGGTGGAAAACACCTATCGGGTGCTGCTTGAGCAACAAAGTGGGCCGATGCCCTGGCGCACCGTCGATGTGCCCAACGGTTACTCAGGCAGCCTTGGATCAGCTGGCCCAACCCAGCCCGCTCCAACCCAGCCCGGTGGCGGCTGGCAAGATGGGGGAGCGAGCTATCGGACTCCGGTTCGGGGTCTTTGGTAGCTCCGGATGGACGGGGGTCTAGCAATCTGGTGAATGCAGCGAACTCATAATTCGCCTTAGCCGAGTTCGATCCTCGGGACCCCCATTCCCTACTGACGATTGGCTATTGAATATCTCCTATTTTCTATTCGTTATTACTAAGAACCTACCGATCGATCCCCAGCTCCTAGCCTCGCCCCAGTGCTTGCTTCCGGGGTGGGTCTTCCCGTGATTCAACTCCTAGCTCTGGTCATTCTTTTGGCCCTGCTGGCTTTTTTTGCCGCTGGGGAATTTGCCCTGATTCGCCTCAGGCCAAGTCGGGTGCGCCAGCTGCAGGAAGGGGGCGAGGCCGGGGCCCTGGCCGTTGCCAAATTGCAGAGCCGGCTGCGGCGGGTGCTGGTGGCCACCCAGTTGGGAGCGGCCCTCTCCCTGGTGGCGCTGGGTTGGGCCGGACGGGGCCTGGCTGAACAGCTGGGGGCGGCATGGGCGGGTAGGGGCGCCCTCGGCTCGGTTCCCCAGGGGTGGCTGGATGCTGTTGTCTTTCTGTTCCTGGTGCTGTTCGCCACGGTTTTTGGGGGGGTATTGCCCAAGGCCTGGGTGCTCCATCGCCCGGAAGTTTCTGCCCTGCGGCTGGCGCCGCTGCTGGATTCGGTGATTCGCAGCCTGATGCCGCTGCTTTCCCTGGTGGAGCGCTTCAGCGCCGGGCTGCTGCGCTTGCTGGGGCTACCGCGCAACTGGGATGAACTTGTGCCCGTGCTGTCCGCCGGTGAACTCGAAACCCTGATTGAAACCGGCAGCGTCACAGGGCTGATGCCCGATGAACGCAGCATCCTTGAAGGGGTGTTTTCCCTGCGGGACACGCTGGTGCGGGAGGTGATGGTGCCCCGCTCCGGCATGGTCACTCTGCCCGTGGATGTCAGCTTCGCTGAGTTGATGCGGGAGGTGCACGACACTGCCCACGCCCGCTTTCCGGTGATTGGCAGCTCCCTCGACGATGTGCGGGGCATGTTGGATCTGCGCCGCCTGGCCGATCCGATCGCCAGGGGGCTGCTCACGGCCGAAACGCCTTTGGCGCCCTACATCACCCCGGTGGCTCGGGTGCAGGAGAGCACTCCCCTAGCCGAGTTGCTACCCCTGATCCGCAGTGGTCAGCCCCTGCTGGTGGTGGTGGATGAGCATGGAGGCACGGAGGGCCTGGTCACGGTGGCTGACCTCACCAGCGAGATCGTCGGTGACGAGGACGACTCGCTCGAGTCAGCCCAGGACCTCCAGCAACTCGCCGAGGGCTCCTGGTCTGTGGCCGGCGATCTCGAGATCTTTGAGCTCAACAGGCAACTGTCCCTGCAGTTGCCTGAAGCGGATGGACACCACACGCTGGCGGGTTTTCTCCTGGAACGGCTCCAGCACATCCCGGCTCCGGGGGAGGGTCTGCGCTGGAAGGGGCACCAGTTTTTGGTGCTGGCCATGGATGGCCCGCGGATTGAACGGGTGCAGATCGAGCGTCCGGTGGTGGATTCCCCCCCCGCGGAGGAGAATTAAGCCGCCTGGGCGGCTCCCTGCACCGATAATGCCCCCAGTCGAGAGCCTTGCCTTGATCCCTGTGCGCGTGGGTGTCATCGGCATCGGCAACATGGGCTGGCACCATGCCCGGGTTCTCAGCCTGATCAAGGACGCCCAGCTGGTGGGTGTGGCCGATCCGGATGCGGCCCGCGGCCAGCTGGCCACCCAGCAGTTTCGCTGCCGTTGGTTTCCGGACTATGCAGAAATGCTGGCCGAGGTGGATGCGGTGTGCATCGCTGTGCCCACCCTGTTGCACCACCGGGTAGGCCTGGCCTGCCTCAAAGCAGGGGTGCATGTGCTGATTGAGAAACCGATCGCCGCCAGTCAGCAGGAGGCCCTCGAACTCATCCAAGCCGCCGACCAGGCGGGCCGCCTGCTTCAGGTGGGGCATATCGAGCGCTTCAATCCGGCCTTCCGGGAGTTGGTCAAGGTGGTGGCCAATGAGGAGGTGGTGGTGCTGGAAGCCCGCCGCCACAGCCCCAACCCCGACCGGGCCAACGACGTGTCGGTGGTGCTCGACCTGATGATCCATGACATCGACCTGGTGTTGGAGTTGGCCGGTGCCCCCGTGATCCGCTTGGCCGCAGCCGGGGGGCGCACGGCCGCCGGACCGATCGACTATGTCAACGCCACGCTGGCCTTTGCCAATGGAGTGGTGGCCAGCCTGACGGCCAGCAAGATGGCCCACCGCAAGATTCGCAGCCTCAGTGCCCACTGCCGCGGCAGCCTGGTGGAAACCGACTTCCTCAACCGCACCCTGCACATCCACCGCCGGGCCCATGAATCGGTCAGCGCCGACCACGGTGAACTGGTGTATCGCTCCGATGGCTTGATCGAGGAGGTGAGTACCACCTCAATCGAGCCTCTCTACGCCGAGCTGGAGCATTTTCTTGAGTGTGTGCGCGGCGTTGAGGTTCCCCAGGTGGATGGTTTACAGGCATCGAGGGCCCTGCAGCTTGCCGATTTGATTGAGCAGTGCGTTGAACAGCCCAACTTGTGCATGAGCCTGGGGGAGCCGATCTAAGCGAGGCTGCCTTCGGCGAGTTGGCGCAGGGCCTCCAGTTGCCAGTGGCGGCAGTCCGCCGGTGAGGAGAGGTAGAAGCCATCCCAGGCGTCTGCCTTGTGCTGGCCATACTGCTCTGGCGCGATGGTGGGGTGCCGTTGTTGCCAGCCCACCCGCACGGCGTGACCGATAACTACATCCAGCACGAGGTCATTGTCAAAGATCACCGCAGGGTTAGCCCCCACGAAGGCGATCAGGGTGATCAGGGTTTCGGTGCAGAGCTGGCGGTAGTCCGGGGCTTCGATCTTGCTCAGCAGGTGATCCACAAGGGCGGCGAAGTTGTGCTCCCCCGGGGTCTTCTCGCTCAGCAGCGGAGCGCTGTCGAGCCGGTTGCGCTTCTCGAGTTTGTCGCCGATGACGATGCCGCGGCAGTGGTGCAGCAGGTCCCAGATGCCGGGGTAGAAATCGCGAGGCACCCTGCCCAGGGCTCCGAGGCGCAGTCGGTGCTGCAGCCAGCAGCCCCCCTTGGGCAGCTCAGCCTGGGGAGCGGGCACGGCCCAGCGCACCCGCCCGCTCACATTCAGTTGCTCCTTGCGTTGCAGGGCGGCCTTGGCGTGCTCCAGGTCGGCGAGCACGGCCCGCAACCGGCGCTGGATGGCGTGGGGAGGCTGGTCGCAGAGGGCTTCAAAGGCGTCGCTCGGGCTGAGATCGGCTTCGGTGGCCAGTTCACCGGTGAGCAGCAGCAGCAGCTGGCCCAGTTGCAGGGTGAGGCTGCCACTGAGCAGGTCTGGCTCGCGGCGGGCCAGGCCATCGAGGGCCAGCAGCAGTTCCTGCTGCAGCATCCACTCCCGGCCGTCCTCACCGCTGAACCGCTTGATCATCCCGGCGATGCTGGCGCTGCCCTGGGGTGCGCTGATCCGGGAATCGCTGGTGTAGTTCCGCCCCACCACCACCTGCTTCTGGCGCACCAGCAGGTCGATGAGGGCATCCTCCAACTGGGGATGCACCAGGTCGAGGGACCCAGCGACCCGTCGCACCACGTTCCAGTCGGCTTCGGCCAGGGCGCGGCGGTAGACCTCCTCGAGCAGATCCCGCAGTCGCACGGGCTGGTTGCCGGCGGGCCCCTGCAGGCGGGAATCGGGCCCCAGGCGCCGCACCAGCTGCTCCAGCACCTCCCCCTGTTCCTCCAGGGACGCACTGCGCCAGAGCCGCTCTGCCAGTTCGCCGATGCTGATGTCGTCGCGCTCGAGCTCCTGCTCCTCCCGGGCGGAGAGGGGGGCCTCCCTGGTGCTGGCCCGCAGGGGGATGGGTGCCGGAGGCTCCGGCTTGGATCCCGGGCCGGCCTGGGGCGGCAGGGCGACCCAGCTGCCCTGCTCCACCAGCTCAGCCAAGGGGGCCAATTGCACGGGCACGCCGTCCAGCAGGCCCGCCTGCAGGTTGCGTCCCAGCCGCAGAAAGGCCTCGGGGTTGGCCTGGAAGGCCCCCGGAGCTATCGGCACCAGCAGCAGCGGCGAGCCGCTGCCCCGCCAGTGACGCTGTAACAGGCGCAGTTCTGCCCGCACGGTGTCGACCAGCTGTTCGGGGTCGTCGGCCAGATAAAAAGTGTCCTCCTCCAGTACGGCCGGCAGAAAGGCGTGCTGGCTTTCGACTTGACTCTCGCCCTGACTGCCGACTTGACGGTAGAGGCGGGCTGTGGCCATGGTTTCCATCCGCACCCGGGGATGGCCCGTCAGCCCCAGCCTGGGGTTGGCCCCGACTTGGGCCAGCCGGTGGGCCAGGGCCCGGGAGCTGCCGATCTGCACGGGGCCAGGGTTGGCGCTGTCCTGGGCTACGGGCAGGCCCGCGGCCTGCAGGGCCGCGGCGATGGCGGCATTGCCCGGCACCAGGGCGACGAGCACCTGCTGGGCGCCGAGGGGGCTGGGCCGACGGCGTCCGATCGGATCCAGGTCATCCGGGGTGATCAGTCCATGCAGGAGCAGGTCGGAGAGCCAGGTGAGGCTCTGGGTCCACAGCAGGGGCACGTTGGGATTGGCCACCCGGCGCTGGCTGCCCGGTAGGCGCCGTTCGGCCTCGATCGCCTCTGCGGGCACCAGGTAGAGCTCGGGCAGCAGCGCACCCCCTTCCTGGTCGAGGCTTACCGCCGCCAGGCGCTGGCGCCACTGGCGAGCTTCCTGCCAGCGCTCCTCGCAACAGGCGGTGATCAGCTCGTAGGCCCAGAACAGGGGCCACTCGCACTCGAGGTGCTCGAACTCGGCCAGTTCCTCCCGCTCGTAATGCAGACGGGTGTGGTCTTCGACCACGGTCTGGTGGCCGTCGCGGCGGAAGCGCTTGTAGCCGTAGGTGCCCCCCAGTTCCGTTCGGATCTTGGCCCAAGTGCGCTGGCGGAGCTGGGGATCTTCCACGGCCCAGGCGGGATAGCCAATCACTGAGAGGCAGGCGCTGTCGACCTCCTTGCTGGCCGATTCCCGCGGCAGCAGGCTCCGCAGGGCGCGGCGCAGCCGCACGATCGCGTCGTGCGGGATCACCAGACAGCAGCTGTTATCGCCGTGGGGGCCGAATAGGTCGAGGCCCTCCAGGGATTCAAGGGCCGCTTTCACCAGGCCGATCGAGCTGGCGTTGCGCTCGGGTTGGCCGTGATTGCCCTTGTCACCCCGCTCCCAGATGCCGTAGTCGGCGATGCGGTAGGCGCGGGCCACGTAGTACACGAGGTTTTGCATGAAATCGCACTCGTGGCTGCTCTGCAGCACCACCAATCCCGAGCGGGTCAGCTGGGCCAGCTGCAGCAGGAAGAGGGCGGTGGCGTCGAGCTGGAGATGGCCCCAGCCGTCGTCGGCAACCACCGGGCCTCCGGTGGCCGTGTCGAACTTGGCGTGGATGGCATGCAGCCGGTGCAGGCTGTGCTTGAAGCGCTCCACCTTCGGCGCCTGGCGCAGCATGGCGTTGAGCAGGCCACGCATCAGCTGCAGCACCCGGGCTTCCAGCTCGTAGACCCGCCGGCTTGGTCCCCGCAGCCGCCGATGGGCGAGGGCCAGCCCCCAGACGCATTGGATTGAATAGACGCAGTCGCGCACCCAGGCATCGCCGTAGTTGCCGTGCACGGTGTGGGCCGTGCTGGCGGGCAGCAGGCCGGTGATCGGATGCTGGCGGGCCAGCACCACCCGATCGATCTGGCCATCGAGCTCCTGCAGCACCGCCCAGGCCTGGTCAGGATGAGTTGCATCCAGGCCTGACTCGTTGGTCGAACCGGTGGTTTCGAGCGAACCTGTCATCGGCAGGGATTGCGGCAGGGATTGGGCCATGGATGTCCCAGTGCCAGTGGCAAGCCAGCCATAGATTCTCCCCTTCCACCGCACCCCTGATGGCAGCAACGGCACCCGAATCTGTCCGCACCGGCGTCCTAGGGGTTCCGGTAAATGTCTCCCCCGACGTGTTCCAGGCCGCTCTGGCCCTCCATGCCGGCGGCGGCGGCCAGATCGTCACCTTGAACGCAGAAATGACGATGGCCGCTCGGGTGGACCCGGAGCTCGGCTCAGCCATCGCCGCGGCAGATTTGGTGATCCCCGACGGGGCCGGTGTGGTGTGGGCCCTTGGGCTGCAGGGTTACCGGGTGCGCCGCAGTCCCGGCATCGAGCTTGCCCGGGAGCTGTTGGTGCATGCGGCCTCCAAGGGCTGGCGAGTTGCCCTGGTGGGGGCCTCGCCGGCGGTGATGGAGCGGCTCACGACTCGGCTGGGCCAGGAATTGCCCGGGCTGAAGTTCGTGCTCACCGCCCACGGATACCAGAGGGAGGAAGCCTGGCCTGGCTTGGAACAGCAGCTCGTTGGAGCCAGACCAGACCTGGTGCTGGCAGCCCTCGGGATCCCCCGGCAGGAAACCTGGATTCAGCGGCTGCCCGGCCGGCGGGGCGGCATCTGGATGGGGGTGGGCGGCAGCTTTGACGTTTGGGCTGGGGTCAAAAAAAGAGCTCCCAGCTGGATGGGCGCTCTGCAGATCGAATGGTTGTACAGGCTGATTCAGGAGCCCAGTCGCTGGCGCCGAATGCTGGCCCTGCCAGAATTTGCCTGGGCAGTGTTACGGCAGCGATAAATATCAGCTGCGCGCTTTTGGTGTGGTTCCTGTGGATGAAGGAAGCTGATGAGGCAGGCCAGGGATGACGCACCCGCCCTAGCGGAAGCCCACTGGTTCAGCGAAAGCCGACAGAGGCCTGCCACACGAAGGCCAGCAGCAGGAAAAACAGGGGGATAATTGGCAGGATGTCCACCAGGGGACCAAAGGCCTGGTAGGCCTCAGGCAGCTGGGCCATGGTCTGCAGGGCGTAGGCGGCCATCCCGAAAATCACTGAGCTAGAGGCGGAAGCTACCACGTGTGGGCGGCTGGAGAGTGGGCTTCCCAGGGAGTGAAATCTTCTGCAAAACAGCCCTCTTCGATGGCCCGAGCCATGGCGCTGGTGAAGCGCACCAGCTGGGTGATGTTGTGCAAGCTCAGCAGGATCTTGCCCAGCAGTTCTTCGCTTTTGATCAGGTGGTGCAGGTAGGCCCGGCTGTGCTGGCGACAGGCCGGGCAGGGGCAACTCCGGTCGAGGGGGCTGTGGTCATGGCGGAAGCAGGCGTTCTTGAGATTCCAGCGCTCGCCGCCAACTAGGGCCGCCCCATGCCGGCCCAATCTGGTGGGGATCACACAATCAAACAGATCGAAGCCGTGGGCCACGGCAAGGGCCATTTCCCTCAAGGTGCCAACTCCCATCAGGTAGTGGGGTTTCGCTTCGGGCAGCAGGGCCCCGACCTGACGCACGATGCGATGCATCTCCTCGGTGGGCTCGCCCACGCTCACGCCGCCCACGGCGATTCCCGGCAAGTTCATGGAGGCCACCACCCGGGCCGACTCCTGGCGCAGGTGGGGGAAGCAGCCCCCCTGCACGATGCCGAACAGGGCCTGGTTGGGGGCGGTGTGGCTGGAGATGCAGCGCTCCAGCCAGCTGTGGGTGCGGCGAGTGGCGGTGGCCACCTCCGCCTCACTGGCTGGATAGGGGGGGCACTGGTCGAAAGCCATGGCCACATCGGCTCCCAGCAGCTCCTGGATCGCCATTGCCCGCTCGGGCGTCAGCTCGATGCGGGCGCCGTCGCGGGGAGAGCGGAACACCACGCCCTCGTCGTTGATCGTGTTGATCTGGTCCAGGCTAAAAACCTGGAAACCGCCCGAATCGGTGAGCATGGGCCCGTGCCAGCCCATGAAGCGGTGTAGACCGCCGGCATCGGCCACGATCTGCTCACCCGGCTGGAGGTGCAGGTGAAACGTGTTGGAGAGCACCATCTGGGCCCCGGTGCCGCGGAGCTGGTCGGTGGTGATGCCCTTGACAGTGGCCAGGGTGCCCACCGGCATGAAGCGGGGGGTTGTGACCTCGCCGTGGGGGGTGTGGAAGCAGCCGCAGCGGGCGCGGGTGCGCGGGCAGCGGGCCGTGATCTGGAAGGAGAAGGGGGGTGGGAAGCTGATTAGGCCGAATACTTGCTTTTCAGACGCTAGGTGTCGCTTGCCGAAGCTCTTGCCCGCCCTGACTCCAGGTTGGTTGGCCGACCTGGCCGGGGCCTGGGTTTTTTATTCCGTGTTGCCGGCCTGGCCCTGGATAACGCCGCGCTTTGAGCGCATCGCCCGTTTCGGCCCGCTGATCGGCCTGGTGATTGGCGGCCTGCAGGGGGTTTTCTGGTGGCTCACGGCCGGCTGGCTGCCGCTTGGCGCCCAGGTGGCCCTGGCCCTGGCCCTGGCCCTCCTGCTCACCGGGGGACTCCATCTCGATGGGGCCATGGATACGGCCGATGGTCTGGGGGCCGGGCCCCGGGCCCTGGAGGCCATGGCGGACAGTCGGGTCGGGGCCTTCGGTGTGCAGGCCCTGGCTTCGCTGCTGCTGCTGCGGGCCGCAGCCCTGCTCTGCCTGGCGGGGGCAGCTCCGCTGGCCCTGGTGTGGGCGGCTTTCTGGGGCCGCATGGCACCCCTGGTGGCCATGCATGGCTTCCCCTACCTGCGGGAGCAGGGCAGCGCCGGTTTTCATCGCCAGCACTGGCGGGGGTTGGGGGTGGAACTGGTGCCGGCGCTGCTGGTCCTGCTGGTGGCCCTGCTGGGCTGGGTTTGGGCGGCCTGGCCCCTGCCCGATGGCTGGGGGCTGGTGCCGGCCCTGTTGGTGCCCCTCTGGCTGGGGAGGCGGCTCGGTGGGCACAGCGGCGACAGCTACGGCGCCAGCGTGGAGTGGGCCGAGACCCTGGCTCTGCTGCTTAGTGGTTTGGGGCTGAGGCTGGCAGCCTGAGGCAGAACGCATTGCCCTGGCCGGGCAGCTCCGGGGCGATTGCGGCCGGCGGCAGCACCAGGCTCAGCTCGCCGCCAAGGTTTCGGGCCAGGTCCCTGGCCAGGGCCAGGCCCAGCCCCGTGCCTGCGCAGGTCTGACCCTGGCGGCCCCGAAAGCCCCGCTCGAAGATCGCCTCCCGTTCCGCCGCGGCGATCGGTTCGCCGGCGTCCCACACCGTCAGCTGCCAGGGGCCCTGGGGGAGGGGCTGGCAGAGCGGTTGGCAGTGGAGCCCGATGGCTATTCCTGGCGGGCTGTACCGGAAGGCGTTCTCGAGCAGGTTGGCCAGGATTTCCGCCACGGCGCCGCTGTCTCCGCGCCAGCTGGGCATGCAGGCCGGAGGGTGCCAGGGCCGTCCCTGTAGAGACGCGGTGGCGGCCGACCGCTGCAGCAGGGGCTCGAGCCACTCCCGCAACGGTTCGCCTTCGGGCCCGATCAGGGCGGGCGGCAGCAAAAGCAGGGGCTGGGCGGTCTCGCCCGAGACCGTCGGGGTGTCCGGGGAGCCCAGTCGGCTCAGGGCATCGATGTAGCGGTTGAGCTGGCGCTCCTCCGCCAGCAAGCCCTCGACCAGCGGCCGGTTCTGGCCGTCCTGGTCGAGGCGGCGCAGGAGGAGTTGGCCAAAGGTGCGAAGCGCAGCCAGGGGGTTGCGCAACTGGTGCAACAGGACGTTGAGCTCGGCCTCCTGCCGTCTGAGGGTCTGCTGCAGTTGCTGTTGTTCCAGATCCAGGCAGAGGGCTTCGGTCAGGCAGAGGGCAACGGCCTGCAGTCGCTGGCCGAGGCCTTCAGGCCAGGGCACCGAAAGGGTTTCCACCTGGATGGCTCCAAGCAGCACGTTCTGGTGGCGCAGCGGCAGCCAGCGGCGTTTTTCGGCCGGGGCCCGCAAGGTGCTGTTTGCTTCTACGGCCGGCAGGATGCGGCTGGTGATGGGCCACTGGCCAATGGGCACCAGGCTTGGCCCCCTGCCATTGCCAGGCTCGGTGCCAACACCAGGCTCAGTCACGTAGACAACGACGGAGTGCACATCACTCCTGTCGGCAAATTGGGCCAACTGAAAGCTCAGCAGGGCTGAAAAGCGCTTTGAGACTTGCATTTGGGGCCCCAACCGCCAACTTGCTGCTCAGAAATGGCAGCAAGCGGTGAAATCAGTAAAAAAAGTCTTAAGATCCAGGGGTCGACCAAGGCGACGTCGTCCGCATGCGGGCAGCGGCTCAAAGTTGCGACGCCCTCACCCCCAGTTGCGGTTTCCAGCAATTGAGGCTACAGCAGAGGAAGATTCGACTTCTTGCCGATCCGTTCTCCCTGTTGTCCCCTTCCCGAATGGGCGGGTTGGGGAGTCATTGACCTCCGGGCCAGCTGATCCTTGTGGACAACTGAACGTTTGGGCGACGCCCCGCTTTCCGGCTATCCGGTTTGAGGGGCTTGCTGAGTCACGGACCCTGCGCATGTCTTGCGTTCCCATGGTCCCTTCCCAACCCTCGGGTTTCTTTTTGTCCCCTCAATCCTCCCCAGCGGGAGCAGTTCAATGTCCAAGAAGCGCAAGCGGATCAGCCGTCGCCGGCTCGCAGGCCAGCGGGTGCTGGCGCACGTTCCCACTTTCAAACTGGAGACTGGCTCCCACAAGCCGGTCACCGCAGCCCGTCGCTACATCGCTGAGGAGCTGCTGGAGCCGCCTGCGATCCTCAATGTGCGCCGCAATGAACACACCACCGATCGCTTCTTCTGGGGCGAAAAGGGCCTGTTTAGTGCCCAGTACGCCGAGGAGAATCACTTTCTGTTCCCCTCCCTGCGCACCATTGTCGATCGCATCGGCGAAGAGGTGTTGTTTGAAGGCATCGAAGCCCTCGCTGCCGATGACTGGGAGGAGATGGAGGAGTACGAATACGCCTTCGTCTGAGCCTGGCTATTCAGCCAGACCACTGCTCCCCTAGGTAATCCCGCAGGGCTGGAAAGAGGCTGCTGTCGATGGTGTGACCACCGGCAAAGCTGATCAGGTCGGCGTCTATGCCGCTCCTGCCAAGTTGCTTCTGCAGCATTTCACTGGCCCCATAGGGCACCACCGGATCCTGCTCTCCATGGGTTAGCAGGATTTTTTTGATGGCCTGATCACCGGGTTGCCAGTTGGGATGGGGGTAGCCGCTGCAGCTGATCAGGCCGGCCAGGGCCAGACCTTCGCCTGTCGTGGCCACATCCAGGGCCATCGCGGCGCCCTGGGAAAAGCCCAGCAGCACGGTCTGCCCTAGGGGCACCTCGGTGGCCAAGGCTTCCAGCCGCGTGCGCAGGCTGGTCCGGGCCGCTGGTAGCTGGGGCCAGTTGGGCTCTTCCAGGTCATACCACTGGCGCCCTTGACCGCTGGGATGGCCCAGGGGTGCCCGCAACGCCACCACGCTCACCGCCGGACCGACCAGCAGGTCGGCCAGGTCGAGCAGGTCATCGGCATCGGCCCCCCAGCCGTGCAGCAGCACCAGCCGCTGCTCGCTGCGATCAGGGCCGCGTCGGATCACGCCGGCGTCGGGAGCGCCAGTTGCTTTGTTGTCAGGGGTCACGCTTGGGTCGCTACTGCTGCTTAGGTTGGCTCCCAAACCCGCTCTCCGGCAGCCATGGCCCCCACGGCCCTTCTCAGCGTGTCCAACAAGGAGGGGTTGGTGCCCCTGGCCCAGGGCTTGGTTGGGGCTGGCTACCAGCTGATTTCCAGCGGCGGCACGGCTGCGGCCCTGCAGGCAGCCGGGCTGCCGGTCACCAAGGTGGCAGACCACACCCAGGCCCCGGAGATCCTGGGCGGTCGGGTCAAGACCCTCCACCCCCGCATTCACGGTGGCATCCTGGCCCGTCGCGCTGAAGCCAGCCATCAGGCCGATCTGATGGCCCAGGGCATCGTTCCGATTGACGTGGTGGTGGTGAACCTCTACCCCTTCCGCGAAACGGTTGCCGATCCGGCAGTGGAATTTGATACCGCCATTGAAAACATCGACATAGGTGGGCCGGCGATGCTGCGGGCGGCCGCCAAGAACCATGCTGACGTGGTGGTGCTGACCAGCCCCAACCAGTACGACGCTTTCCTTGAGGCCCTTGCCAGCTCAGCGCTGACCCTGGAGCTAAGGCGCCGCCTGGCCTTGGAGGCCTTCCAGCACACCGCCAGCTACGACGCCGCGATCAGCGCCTGGCTGGCTGGCCGTCTGGGGGAGGAGTTGCCGCTGCGATTGGAGCTGCCAGCTCGCCAGAGCCTGCGCTACGGCGAAAACCCCCACCAGCAGGCCCGCTGGTACAGCGAGCCCAAGGCGGGCTGGGGGGCCGCCGAGCAACTTCAGGGCAAGGAGCTCAGTTACAACAATCTGATCGATCTAGACGCGGCCCTGGCCACCGTTCGGGAGTTTGGCTATGGCCCCGCTGCCGAGCCGGCGGCCGTGGTGGTCAAGCACACCAACCCCTGCGGGGTGGCCACCGGCAGCGACGCGGCGGCGGCCCTTGCCCGGGCGCTAGATGCCGATCGCCTTTCGGCCTTCGGCGGCATCGTGGCCCTCAACAACCCGGTGGATCTGGCGGCTGCTGAGCTGCTCAGCAGCCTGTTTCTCGAGTGTGTGGTGGCACCTGGTTTTGATGGCCCGGCTCGGGACCGGCTGGCTGCCAGGGCCAATCTGCGCTTGCTGGAGCTGGCGCCCGAGGCAATTCCGCAAGCATCCCGCCGTCACTTGCGCTCCTTACTGGGTGGGGTGCTGGAGCAGGAGCTCGATGACCAACCGGTGCAGGAGAGTGGCTGGCAGGTGGTGAGCGAGCGCCAGCCCAGCCCCCAGGAACTTGTCGATCTGCGCTTTGCCTGGAAGCTGGTGCGCCATGTGCGCTCCAATGCAATCACCGTGGCCAAGGGTGGCCAGAGCCTTGGAATCGGCGCTGGGCAGATGAACCGGGTGGGCTCAGCTCGCCTGGCCCTGGAAGCTGCTGGCGATCGGGCCCAGGGCGCGGTGCTCGCCAGCGATGGTTTCTTCCCCTTTGATGACACGGTGCGGCTGGCGGCTGGCCAGGGAATTACGGCGCTGATTCAGCCCGGTGGCAGCATGAGGGATGGCGATTCGATCGCCGCCTGCAACGCCCTGGGCGTGGCGATGGTGATGACGGGTCATCGTCATTTTCTCCACTGATACCCCCTGGCGGGCGGCGTGAGTTGTAACTTCGCTCGATCGGTCCTTGCCGCTGCGGTTCCCGCCAGTTCTCCCTTCCCCACCATGCCCGAAGCGCTCGCCTACAACCTCAATTTCTTCCATCCCCTGCTGATGGGGGGGCTGCTGGCCCTCTCCGGCTACGGCATGTTTCTTGGCATCAAAGCGAAAAAAACCCGCACTGCGGATGCGGCGGACCGCAAGGAGCTGATCAAGGGGCAGTTCGCCAAGCGCCATTTTCAGATCGGCAGCCTGATCTTGGCGTTGATGGTGCTGGGCACCTTTGGCGGCATGGCAGTCACCTATCTCAATAACGGCAAATTGTTTGTTGGCCCCCACCTGTTGGTGGGCATTGGCATGACCTGCCTGATAGCCCTGGCGGTGTCACTCGCCCCATTGATGCAGCAGGGCAACCTGATTGCCCGCAAGGCCCACGTGGGCCTGAACATGGCGATGATGACCCTCTTTTTGTGGCAAGCCGTCAGTGGTTTGCAGATTCTGGCCAAGATCTGGGAGAAGCGGCCCGCCTAAGAGCCCCTTAGAACTGGGACTGTCGCCTAGGGGGACACTCGAGCCCCTGGCTCGAGTGGAAGTCTTCCTGCACCTTCCAGGTGAGCTTGCGGGAGACCTGGCGCACGATTTGCCTGAGCAGGTGGTCGCCGCTCGACTGCACCAGGCCCACGGGCAGCAGGGTGATCACCCCTGGCAGGCGGATCCAGACGCTCAGGTCCAGTTGCCAGCGCACCAGGGTGAGGGGGCCGGTCTCTTCGACCCGCAGAGAGGCGTTGAAGTCAACGTCGTAGAGACCCTCCAGATTGGGGTCACCGCCCTGGTGGGGCACCGTGAGGATGCGGTAAAGCCCCTGGTCTTGGGGGAGAAGCTGGAGACCGATCGTGGGCTCCACCTCGAAGCCGAAGTTGCCAAAGGTGCCGAGGGTCAGGGTGTAACCCTGGCCGCCAATGGCCTCAACGGTCATCGGCGCGGCGCAGCGACGAAACCAGCTCCCATGGTCATCGAGGTAGTCGGAGACAAGATCTGCGCTGTCGCGCATTTCCATTACGTCGGCGAAGGCGCTGGCATAGCGGCGCACCTGGGGATCATCGCTGTAGCGCAGCTGCGAGCCACCGGCTGCGGTGGGGTCCTGGTCCAGCGATGCGGTCGACAGCAGCAAAGACAACAGTGGCAACTCCAGGTGGTGGGACTGGTGGGGCAGGGGCCTCTTTCTTTAATCAATGTAAAGGCGATTCGGGGTCCCCTGGCCCGAGGCTTTGGCATCCAGACGGCAAAGGTGCGGATCTGGTGACGATCGGTTCAGGTCTGGCAGAGGTCGATCAGCCGCTTGATCACGTCTTCGACCACCCGGTCTGGGGTGGAGGCTCCAGAGGTGATCCCCACTCGGATCGGACCCTCCGGCAGGAAGGGCTCCTCCAGCTCCAGCGCGCCGCCGAGGGGCATGTGCTCAATGCGATTGCCCGGGCCGATGCGCTCGGGGGTGTCAATGTGGAAGGAGCGAATGCCGCGGCTGACGGCGATTTCCTGCAGGTGGGTGGTGTTGGAGGAGTTGTAGCCGCCGATCACCACCATCAGATCGAGGGGTTCATCCACCAGGGTGAAGATGGCGTCCTGGCGTTCCTGGGTGGCGTCGCAGATCGTGTTGAACGCCAGGAAGTGCTCATTCAGCTCGATGGGCCCGAAGCGCTGCAACAACGTGCGCTCGAACATCCGGCCGATTTCCTCGGTTTCGCTCTTGAGCATGGTGGTCTGGTTGGCCACGCCAAGCCGGAGCAGATCCCGATCGGGATCGAAGCCCGGCGAACAGGCCTTGGCGAAGCGGGCCATGAAGGCCGTCCGGTCGCCATTGCCCAGGATGTAGTCGCAAACCAGTTGGGCTTCGGCGAGGTCGAGCACCACCAGGTAGGTGCCGGCGAAGGAGCTGGTGGCCAGGGTCTCCTCGTGCTTCACCTTGCCGTGAATGATCGAGGTGAAGGAGTGCTTCTTGTGCTTCTCCACCGTGTTCCACACCTTGGAAACCCAGGGACAGGTGGTGTCAACGATGTGGCAGCCCCGTTCGTTGAGTAGCTGCATTTCCTGCACGGTGGCGCCGAAGGCCGGCAGGATCACCACGTCGCCGCCTGCCACCTCGGAGAAGTCCTTCACGCCCTGATCCACCTGGATGAATTTCACATCCATCTGGCGCAGGTGGTCGTTCACCGAGGGGTTGTGGATGATTTCGTTGGTGATCCAAAGCCGCTCGGTGGGGAAGTGGCGGCGCGTTTCGTAGGCCATGGCCACGGCGCGCTCAACGCCCCAGCAAAAGCCGAAGGCTTCGGCCAGGCGCACGGTGAGCCGGCCCCGCTGCAGGGTGTGGCCGGTCTCACGCAGCTTGGCAATCAGATCACTTTGGTAGGCCTGCTCGAGGTTGCCTGCCACCTCATCCCCCAGGCCAAAACCGCGGCGGTTGTATCGCTCCGAGTGGTGCAGCGAGCGCTTGAAGGCACGGGTATCCACAACAGTCGCTACTTGGAGTGTCAACTCTATGGGGCTTCGGCGGGCCCCCGTTGCTCCACCCTGGCCAGCCCCTGCCAGCTCACCTCGGTGGCCGAGAAGCTGTAGCGGCAGGCAAGCACCTCCACGCCTGCCGCCAGGGCCTGGCGGAACAGCTCGCCGTAGCGCGGGTCGGCCGCATCGCCCGGTGCGAAGCGGCTCACGTCAGAGCGGCTCAGGCAGGGCACCAATACGGCGCGGGCTTCCGGCAACAGGGCCATCAGTTCCACCAGGTGTTTCTGGCCCCGCTCGGTCACCGTGTCGGGAAAGAGGGCCAGCTCGCCGGCGGTCCAGGTGGTGTTCTTGACCTCGAGGTAAATCGGTCTGGGATCGGCGGCCCCTGCCGCCGGGGTCAGCAGCAGGTCGATGCGGCTGCGCCGGCCCAGGCCGTAGGGCACCTCGGCCCGGATGGCGCCGATGGGGCCGAGCCAGGGTTCCAGGCAGCCGGCCTCAATCGTGGCCCGCACCAGGTGGTTGGGCAGGGCCGTGTTGACGCCCACCCAGATGGGGGCTCCCTCGGCGCCCTGCACTTCGGCCTGCTCCCAGGTCCAGGCCAGCTTGCGGCTGGGGGAGGGGGCATGGCGCAGTCGCACCCGCCCGCCGGGGTGCAGCACGCCGGTCATCGGTCCGGTGTTGGCACAGTGGGCCGTCACCAGCTCGCCGCCCTCCAATTCCACATCGGCCAGGAAGCGCTTGTAGCGCCGCACCAAGGTGCCTTCCACCAGCGGACCAAGGCTGAGCACGGGGGTGGCCATGGCGGGCGCGGCTGGGTTGGGTGGGAGTGAGCCAGCCATACTGCCGCTCAACTCCCAAGGCTCTTGGCCCCACTGGATGGCACAGTCCCTCAGGCGCATTGCCCTGGTCGTGGCGGTTGCCACGGCCCTCAGCAAGGTGGCCGGGCTGGTGCGCCAGCAGGTCATTGCCGCCGCCTTCGGTGTGGGTGCCGCCTACGACGCCTACAACTACGCCTATGTGCTGCCGGGCTTTCTGCTGATCCTGCTGGGGGGCATCAACGGCCCTTTCCATAGCGCCATGGTGAGCGTTCTGGCCCGGCGGCCCCGCGCCGAGGGCGCCCACGTGCTGGCGGCGATGAACACCCTGGTGGGGGCGGGCCTGATCGGGGTCACCGTGCTGCTGCTGGTGTTCGCCGATCCCCTGATCAGCCTGGTGGGGCCTGGCCTCGATGCCAGCCGCCACGACATCGCCGTGCTGCAGCTGCGCTGGATGGCGCCGATGGCCCTGTTCGCCGGCCTGATCGGCCTGGGCTTCGGTGCCCTAAATGCCGCCGATGAGTTTTGGTTGCCTTCGGTGAGCCCGTTGCTCTCGAGTGTGGCCGTGATCGCCGGTATCGCCGTGCTCTGGTGGCAGCTCGGCCCAGGGATCACCCTGCCCACCACGGCGGTGCTCGGTGGGGTGGTGCTGGCCGGTTCCACCACCGTCGGCGCGGTGTTGCAGTGGCTGATCCAGCTGCCGGCCCTGGCCCGTCAGGGGCTGAATCGCTTCCAGTTGGTATGGGATTGGCAGGACCCGGGGGTGCGCGAGGTGCTCCAGGTGATGGGGCCCGCCACCCTCTCCTCAGGCATGTTGCAGATCAATGTGTTTGTCTCCCTCTTCTTCGCTTCGGGCATTCCGGCGGCGGCGGCGGGACTCGGCTACGCCAACCTGCTGGTGCAGACGCCCCTGGGGCTGCTCTCCAATGCCTTACTGGTGCCGCTTCTGCCGGTCTACGCCCGGCTTACGGCTCCGCAAGACAAGCCTGAGCTGATTGGCCGCATCCGCCAGGGGCTGATGCTCTCCAATGCCAGCATGTTGCCGCTGGGGGCCCTGATGGTGGGCCTCGCCCTGCCGATTGTGGCGCTGATCTACGAGCGGGGGGCCTTCGATGCCGGCGCGGCCGAGCTGGTCGGCACCCTGTTGATGGCCTACGGCATCGGCATGCCGGCCTACCTGGCTCGTGACGTGCTGGTGCGCGTCTTCTATGCCCTGGGCGACGGGGTCACCCCCTTTCGCTGGTCGCTGGCTGGGATCGGTCTGAATGCGATCTTCTGTTGGGCCTTTGTCGGTGGGCCCGTGCCCACGGGGGGGCAGCTGCTGCCGAACCTCTACTGCGGAGCTGCTGGCCTGGTGCTGGCCACGGTGGCGGTGAACCTGATCACCTGTGTGGGCTTGCTACTGGCCCTGCAGGGCCGGCTGGGGGGGCTGCCGCTGCGCCTCTGGCTGCGGGACACCTTGCTGCTGTTTGGAGCTGCCGTGCTGGCCGGCTTGGCGGCCTGGGGAATCGCCCTGGGCGTGGCATGGCCCACGGGGCTTTGGGGGCGCTTGCTGGAGTGCGGCTTTGCCGGTGGCGTGGGGGTGCTGGTGTACGGCCTGGTGGCCAGCCTGGCGGGGGTTCCGGAAGTGACCGCTGGCATCGCCCAGCTGCGGGGGCGGTTGCCGCGCTTCGGCGCCAGGCGCTAATCGCTCAGATTCACATCGCGCACATCCCGCACCTGCACGGGGATCTCCAGGTGTGAGCGGCCCACCATCTGGGGGCCGTCCACCGAGAAGATCCGGGCCTCGATCCCAAATTCCTTGAAGGCGGTTTCCAGCTCCTGGATCAGGGCTTTTTCCACCTGGGCCTCCGCATCCACCACCTTGCCGATCAGGCGACCGCCAAGGCGACCCATGCGTTTGCGCACCACGTCGCGGGCGTTGGTGACCTCAATGACCAGCACAGCCCGCAGCCAGGTGGCGCAACCTTATCGGCAAAACGGTTCCAGCACCTCTTCGAGATCGCGCAACTGACCGGCTGGCACGAGTCGGGCAAGGGGCATGCGGGTGGCGCCACCACCGATGGGCACCTGCACGGCCTCAAGCGCCTGGCGGGCACACACCTGGGCTCCCTGGTCAATCCGGCCGGCGCATTCGATGGCGAGGGTCTGGGCCAGGCCGGCATCGCCCAGGTAGAGGTGCCAGCCGGCCACCTGCACGTAGAGGCGATCTGCCAGGGCCAGTTCGAGCTCCTTGAGGTCTGAGGCGGAGAGGGTCATGGCTCGGTTTTGGAGCGTTGGTTTTCGGCTGGGGGGGCCGGGCGCATGGCGATCACCACCCCGGCGTGCACCAGCAGCACTGCCAGCCAGCCAAGGGTGAGCCAGTTGAGGTGAGTCCAGGGATGGCGCAGTTCCTGCACGACCCAGAGGCCGCTGTTCAAGGCAGAAAACAGGGCGGCGTGAAGCGTGAGGTTCACGATCCGCTCAAAGTGTCTGTAGGTGGGTTCTTCGGGGTTGGCGGGGCCGTACCAGCGAATCGGCATAGGAGGGGCAGTGATTTGACGGATAGGCCCTTCATGCGGTGAGAATGGGCCAGTGCGCTTGTAGCTCAGCGGATCAGAGCATCTGACTACGGATCAGAGGGTCGGGAGTTCGAATCTCTCCAGGCGCGTTTTTTCCCCCAACCGCCCTCGGGCGGTTTTTTTGTGCCCGATTCGCGACCCATTCCCCGCACTGGAAGACGTTCCTTACGATCGGTACAAGAATTGAAATCCAACCATGGCCCTCTCCGGCGGTGCTGCCCTCAACCAGTCTCTCGCCGCCGGGGACCCCGCCATCGCGGCATTGATCGACAAGGAGCTGAATCGTCAGCAGACCCACCTGGAGCTGATCGCCTCAGAAAACTTCACCTCCCGGGCCGTGATGGAGGCCCAGGGCTCGGTGCTCACCAACAAATATGCGGAGGGGCTGCCGGCCAAGCGCTACTACGGCGGCTGTGAGCACGTCGACGCCATCGAGGAGCTGGCGATTGGGCGGGCCAAGGAGCTGTTTGGTGCCGCTTGGGCCAACGTGCAGCCCCACAGCGGCGCCCAGGCCAACTTCGCCGTCTTCCTGGCCCTGCTCCAGCCCGGTGACACGATCCTGGGCATGGATCTGAGCCACGGCGGCCACCTCACCCACGGCTCGCCTGTGAACGTGAGCGGCAAGTGGTTCAAGGCCGTGCACTACGGCGTCGATGAGGCGACCCAGCAGCTCAATTTCGACACGATCCGCCAGCTGGCCCTGGAGCACAGGCCCAAGCTGATTATCTGCGGCTATTCCGCCTACCCCCGCACGATTGATTTCGCGGCCTTCCGCGCCATCGCCGATGAGGTGGGCGCTTACTTGCTGGCCGACATGGCCCACATCGCCGGGCTGGTGGCCGCTGGCTTGCACCCCAACCCGGTGCCCCTCTGCGATGTGGTGACCACCACCACCCACAAGACCCTGCGCGGCCCCCGCGGTGGCCTGATCCTCTGCCGCGACGCCGAGTTCGCCAGGCAGTTCGACAAGGCCGTCTTCCCCGGCAGCCAGGGCGGGCCGCTCGAGCACGTGATCGCCGCCAAGGCGGTGGCCTTCGGTGAAGCCCTGCTGCCCTCCTTCAAGGTCTACAGCCAGCAGGTAATCGCGAATGCCCAGGCCCTGGCCAAGCGCCTTCAGGAGCGAGGCATCGCCGTGGTCAGCGGTGGCACCGACAACCACATCGTGCTGGTGGATCTGCGCTCGATCGGCATGACTGGCAAGGTGGCCGACCTGCTGGTGAGTGACGTCCACATCACCGCCAACAAGAATACGGTGCCCTTCGATCCCCAGTCGCCCTTTGTCACTAGCGGTCTGCGGTTGGGCACTGCCGCCTGTACCACCCGCGGCTTCGATCAGGAGGCCTTCGCCGAGGTGGCCGATGTGATCGCCGACCGCCTGCTCAACCCCGAAGATGCCGCCATCGAGCAGCGCTGCCGCGAGCGGGTGGCGGCCCTCTGCGAGCGCTTTCCGCTCTACGCCGAGGAGTCTGGCTCAGATCCTGTCGATGGGCAGCGTCAGCTGCAGCACGCCCGATCCCTGTAGCCGCCCGTAAGGTAGGCGCCAAAGCCCGCCGCCAGCTCGCTTCAGCCTGGTTCTGTGACCCTCACTGAAAGTCCCAACCTGGCGGCCCTGATCACGTTCGCTGTGGCGGCCCTGCTGACAGCTCTGGTGGTGCCTGTGGTGCGTCGAGTTGGGTTGCGCTGGGGTCTGGTGGATGCCCCCGATTCCCGCAAGCAGCACTCCACTCCCATGGTGCGCCTGGGAGGGGTGGGCATTGTCATCTCCTTCAGCCTTGCCCTGGCGCTGGTTTGGCTGCTGGGTGGATTTGCCAACCTGCCCACGGAAAAGGACCAGTTGATCTGGACCACCCTGGCCGGGGCGCTGTGCTTTTTTCTGATCGGCCTGGCCGACGACCTCTTTGCCCTGCCACCGCTGCCCCGCCTGGCTGGCCAGCTGGTAATTGCAATGGTGGCCTGGAACGAGGGTGTGAGGATTGGCTCCATAGAGCTGCCCATGGCCTGGCTGGGGGGAGCGGATCTGCTGGTCCAGTTGCCCGATTGGCTCAGCCTGGTTGCCACCCTGATCTGGCTGGTGGGCATCACCAATGCCATCAACTGGCTTGATGGTCTCGATGGCCTGGCCGCGGGGGTCAGCGGCATCGCCGCGGTGGGTCTGTTGTCGGTGAGCTTCAGCCTGCACCAACCGGCGGCTGGCCTGCTGGCGGCGGCCCTGGCCGGCAGTTGCCTGGGCTTTCTGCGCCACAACTTCAATCCGGCCCGCATTTTCATGGGGGATGGGGGCTCCTATTTCCTCGGATTCGCCCTGGCGGCCATCAGCATCGTCGGCCCGGCCAAGGGTCTCACCAGCGTCAGCCTGCTGTTGCCGTTGCTGATCCTGTCGCTGCCGCTGGCCGACATGTCGGCCGTGATCATGGGCCGCCTCAGCGAGGGCCACTCGCCCTTCTACCCCGACCGCCGCCACTTGCATCACCGCCTGCTGCGCAGCGGCCTCAGCCATCGCCGCACGGTGCTGCTGATCTATGCCTTCACCCAGTGGCTGGGTTCCCTGGCCCTGGTGCTGGTCAATGCTGAGCTGCGCTTTCTCTGGCTGGCGCTCGCCACCGCGTTGCTGATCTGGGTGTTGGTCAGCACCCGTCGTGCCTTGCAACAGCCACCTTCCAACCAGGAGCTCGGATGAGGTGACTGCCGAAATCCTCTGCATCGGCACCGAGTTGCTGCTTGGCAACATCACCAATGGCAATGCCCGCTGGATTGCCGAACAGCTGGCGGCCCTAGGCATTCCCCACCACCGCCAGACGGTGGTGGGCGACAACCGCGAGCGGCTGATCGCCGCGGTGCGCGAGGCGGCCGGCCGCTGCCGGCTGCTGATCACCACGGGGGGCCTGGGTCCCACCCCCGATGACCTCACCACCGAGGCGATTGCCGCCGCCTTCGGGGCCCCGCTGGTGGAACATCCAGAGGTGTGGGCTGACATTCAGGCCAAGATCACAGGCCGGGGCCGGGCGGTGGCACCCAGCAATCGCCGCCAGGCCCAGCTGCCCCTGGGGGCGGCCGTGCTGCCCAATCCCGCCGGTACCGCACCGGGGATGGTCTGGACCCCGCCGGCTGGCGCGGGGATCCAGCCCGGGTTCACCGTGCTCACCTTCCCCGGGGTGCCCAGTGAGCTGGAGCTGATGTGGCAGGTCACGGCCGTGGCCTGGTTGCGCGACTCGACCCTGGCGGCTGGGGTGTTCGCCAGTCGGATGCTGCGCTTTTGGGGGGTGGCCGAATCCAGCCTGGCCGAGCAGGTGGCCGATCTGCTGGCGGGCGAGAACCCCACCGTGGCCCCCTACGCCGGGGCCGGGCAGGTGAAGCTGCGGATCACGGCCCGGGCCGGCACGGCGGCGGCCGCGGCGGCGCTGCTGGTGCCGGTGGAGGCCGAGCTGCGCCGCCGCACCGGCAGCCTCTGTTTCGGCAGCGACGACGACAGCCTGGCCTCGGTGGTGCTGCAGTTGTTGCGGCAGCGGGGCCAGACGCTGGCCGTGGCTGAGAGCTGTACGGGCGGCGGCCTGGGGGCAGCCCTGGCGGCGGTGCCGGGGGCTTCGGATGTGTTTCTTGGCGGGGTGATCGCCTATGCCAACGCTGTCAAGCAGGAGTTGCTGGCGGTGCCGCTGGCCGCCCTTGAGGCTGATGGAGCGGTGAGTGATTCGGTGGCCACAGCCATGGCCGAGGGGGTCCGCCGCTGGACAGGAGCCACCTGGGCCCTCGCCGTGACCGGCGTGGCCGGGCCCGGGGGAGGCAGTGGCGATAAGCCCGTGGGGTTGGTCCACATCGCCCTCGCCGGTCCGGCTGGCTGCAGCAGCGAGGGGGTGCGCTTCGGCAGCAGCCGGGGGCGCAGCTGGATCCAGTTGCTGACGGTGGGGGAGGCCCTCAATCGGCTCCGGCTGGCCCTCTAGGGTGTGGGCAAATGTGTCTGCATCCGCTTTGAGCGCCGGCACCCTCTACGACAAGGTCTGGGATCTGCACCGGGTGGCCGAACTTCCCGGCGGCTCCACCCAGCTCTTCATCGGCCTGCATCTCATCCATGAGGTGACCAGTCCCCAGGCCTTCGCTGCCCTCAACGACCTGGGTCTGAGCGTGCGCCACCCCGAGCGCACCGTCGCCACGGTGGATCACATCGTGCCCACCACCTCCCAGGCACGGCCCTTCGCCGATCCCTTGGCCGAGCAGATGCTGGCCACCCTGGAGGCCAACTGCGCTGAGCACGGGATCACCCTGCATGGCATCGGCAGCGGCCGCCAGGGGATTGTGCACGTGATCGCCCCCGAGCTCGGCCTGACCCAGCCCGGCATGACCGTCGCCTGCGGCGACTCCCACACCTCCACCCACGGGGCCTTCGGCGCCATCGCCTTCGGCATCGGCACCAGCCAGGTGCGCGACGTGCTGGCCAGCCAGAGCCTGGCGATGGGCAAGCTCAAGGTGCGTCGCATCTGGGTGGAAGGGCAGCTGCAGAGCGGTGTCTATGCAAAGGATCTGGTGCTGCATGTGATCCGCAGCCTGGGGGTGAAGGGCGGTGTGGGCTATGCCTACGAATTCGCCGGCCCGGCGATCGAGGTGCTCTCGATGGAAGAGCGCATGACCCTCTGCAACATGGCGATCGAGGGCGGTGCCCGCTGCGGCTACGTCAACCCCGACCAGATCACCTTCGACGATCTGAAGGGTCGGCCCTTTGCGCCTGCCGGTGCGGCCTGGGATCGGGCCGTGGCCTGGTGGAGCAGCCTGGCCAGTGGGCCTGATGCGCTGTATGACGACGAGGTGCGCTTCGATGCAACCGTCATCGCCCCCACCGTGACCTGGGGAATCACCCCGGGCCAGGGCATCGGTGTAGACGAAGCGGTGCCCACCCTCGAGCAGACCCCCCCAGACGAGCGCCCCCTGGCCCAGGAGGCCTATCGCTACATGGACCTCCAGCCAGGCAAGCCGATAGCCGGCACGCCGGTGGATGTGTGTTTCATCGGCAGCTGCACCAACGGCCGTCTCTCCGATCTGCAGGCGGCTGCAGCCGTGGCGAAGGGCCGCCGGGTGGCTCCCGGCATCAAGGCCTTCGTGGTGCCAGGTTCCGAGCAGGTGGCAGCCGCTGCTGAGGCTGAGGGGCTCGATCGGGTATTCCTGGCGGCCGGCTTCGAGTGGCGAGAACCCGGCTGCTCGATGTGCCTGGCCATGAACCCCGATCGCCTCGAGGGCCGCCAGATCAGCGCCAGCTCCTCCAACCGCAATTTCAAGGGCCGCCAGGGTTCTGCCAGTGGCCGCACCCTGCTGATGAGCCCAGCGATGGTGGCCGCAGCAGCTATCGCTGGCAAGGTCAGCGATGTGCGCCAGCTGTTGCCAACCGTGCCTTGCCAGCAGCGATGACCAGTACGCCATTCCCCATGGGCCCCATCCAAGCCCTGCGCGGCCGAGCTGTGGTTGTGGCCGGAGACGATATCGACACCGATCGGATTATCCCGGCCCGCTTCCTCAAGTGCATCGCCTTTGAGGGGCTGGGCAGCCAGGTGTTCGCCGACGACCGGGCCGAGCGCCCCGCCAGCCACCCCTTTGATCACCCAGCAGCGCAGGGCGCTTCCCTGCTGGTGGTAAATCGCAACTTCGGTTGTGGATCCAGCCGGGAACATGCGCCCCAGGCCCTGATGCGCTGGGGCATTCGGGCAGTAGTGGGGGAGAGCTTTGCCGAGATTTTCTATGGCAACTGCCTGGCCCTGGGTATTCCCTGTTTCACGGCCCCCCATGACGGGGTGCTGAGCCTGCAGGCGGCACTGGCCGCAATCCCCACGCTGCAGCTTGTCGTTTGCCTGGATTCCCTTCGCCTCGAGGCAGCTGATGGCCAGAGCTGGCAGCTTGAGTTGCAGCCAGGTCCACGCCAGATGCTGCTCTCCGGTCAGTGGGACGCCACCTCCCAGTTGCTCTCAAATGGCGCTGACCTCGATCGCCTGGTTGGGGCCTTGCCCTATCTCAACGGGTTCTAGGCCTGGGCACAAATGGGGTGCCGCTGCCGGCGAAGTTGAAGTCGTTGAGTTTGACCCTGATACCACCAATGCCGTCGTAGGGGCTGTAGAAAACCCCGATCTCATAGGAGCGCCGTTGTAGTTTCAGCTCCATATAGGAATAGGAAGCATCGCCGTAAAACTCCGAGCGGCTATCAATATTGAAGGTGGCGCCAGCTTCAACTACCAGTGGCCCATAGATCTGCTGGGCTACCTGAAAACTCACCGTGCGAAGGTCCACGGTTCGGTCAAAACCAAATGGGCTGGCCCCATTCAAAAAAGTGCCGGCAATGGAGGTGGAGAAGCGGGTGTAATCGAAAAAGGGTTTGTCAAATTGGCCAATGGTGAAGGCGGGGCCACCCCAGAGGGTGAGCGTGTTCTGACTGGCGCCGTCGCTGTAGCTGGCTACATAGCCGCTGGCGCCAAAGTCGAGCCCAAAGCCCGGAACTACCGGGGATGGTGCATAGCGAAAGCCGCGGGTGGGGTCATCGCTGGTATCGAGAGCTGCTCCCTGCCAGAGCTGAAGGGTGCTGCTGATCGCCAGGTTGGCGTAGCTGCGCCAAATTGTTTCGAGGGTGTTGGTTTCGAATAGTGTTGCTTCGTAGTTGCCGGATTGGGCGGCCCAGTTTATGTTAACTGGCTGAAAGAATGGCCCCTTGCTGCGTGGGACGGTTACCTTCTCGGCTGCCTGATCTGTTATCTGATCTGTTGTCTGCTCGGTTGGGTCGGGCGTTTTCGATGGCCGCTGGGATTTTGGTTTGTTGAGTACTACGCTGCCTGCTAAGTTGGCGCCGTAGGAATACACTACTGTTTGCAATCCTAGGCTGCCATTGTAAATGCGCTCCCGGTAAGAGCCAAAAAGGCTGGCGCTGGCGCTGTTGTGGCCTGGCAGGGCCAGGGGGGCGCTCAGCTGGCCGGTGCTGCGGGTGCCGGAGCGGAAATTGTCGGGATTGAAGGTGGACAGGCTGGCCAGGGCGTTCAGGGATAGCCAGCCCATCGGCAGGTTGAGCGCGGCCAGCATGCCGAGCATGTCAGCGAGGGTGGCTGGCTGGTCAGTGTTGGGGCTGGCCAGGCTCTCGCCAGGCAATACGTAGCTGTTGGTGTTGCCTTCAAAGGCCCGTTGCAACATCAGTTGCGGTTGGAGCCGCAGGCTGCCGTTGCGCCCAAGCCTGATCGGATCGAGGTTGTAGCCGATAAAGAAGCCATCGCGATCCTGGTTGTCGGTATCGGCGGCCCAGCGTATTTCCTCCTCGCCAATGGTGGTGTTGACAATCGCGGGCAGGGACACCTTGCCGTCTAGCAGTATCTGCGCCCTGCGACCCTTGATCTTGGTCACCCCTTTGTCGTCCATGACGGCCACCACCTTGCGGGCAATGCTCCAGGAGGCCGCAGGGGTGAAGGGATCGTTGGTGAAGGCCATCTCTTCGGCTGTCCAGCGCTTGGCCTGAATTTTTATCTGGGCGCCCTGGAAGCGCATACGGCTAATCGTGCCCCCCGCGACAGAGGGTGGCCGGTATCCATAGCCAGCACTGTTGAGAGAATCGTTGGTGTCGATAACGGCGTCAAGATTGATCTTCAGCTGGGTGCCCCAGCTTTGTTGATAGGCCACGTTGCGCACCCGCTGCTCAGCTGCAGTGAGCTGCTCCGGTTCGCCCACGCCCGCTGCTAGCGGCTGCGGCTTGGCTGGGGTTTCGCCTGGCAGGGGGCCAAAGGCCACAGATTCGAGCGCCTGGTTCAAGCTCAGCGCAGGTCTGGTGAATTCACTGCCGGGGCAGCCGGCCGGGGGGGGCATGGTCGGCAGGTTGGTGCGACCAGGGGGGATAAGCCGCACAAGGCTTTTTTTAGCCGGGTCGGCCACCAGGGGTGGACAGACAAAGGAAGGCTTTTGGGCAACGGTTGGTTGGTCACTTAGCAGGGTGTCCTGGTCAATGACGCCGTAGACATCATCCAATTCACCGGTCCCTTCCAGTTCGCTGTAGCGCAGCCGGCTGGCCTGAAGATATTGATCCCCCTTGCTGAGTCGCACTTGGCCAGAGATGTAGATGCTGCGACTCTTTTCTGCCATTTCCACCCGCTCGGCCTGAAGCAGCCAGCCGTTAAAGCGAGCTTGCACATTCCCCGTGGCCACGAAGCGATTCAGTTGCTGGTCGTAGCCCTGTTGGTCGGCCCTGATCACCACAAAGCTCGGGGTCGGCTCAGCCGCTTGGTCTGGAGCAGGCCCGGCTCCCTGGCCTTGGCGGCTGGGCTTCTCCGCCGCCAGGCTGGCCCCGCTCAGCAGGCCGGGCATCAGGATCGCGGGAAGCACCAGCAGGGCCAGATGGCGGCGCGATAGGAGTCTCCAGCTGAAAAATCTGGCCGGGAGGTTCAAGCCAAGTTGCATTAGCCCCAAGGCCTGACTTGCGTTGAATTTGACTGGGCAACTGGACAGCACATGCACATGAAGGCTCTCCGGATAATTGCCCTATCGGCGGAATTATTCCATAGAGATCCGGCGGCCTTGGGCCCCAGTGGTCAGTCTTCGAGGTCTTTGCGGCTGGGGGTGCGGCTGGGATCGCTTGCCAGGAAGCCAAACACGAAGATCCCGATAAAGAAGAAAACGACCGAGTAAACCGAGATCTTGAGGGCGAGCATGGTTCGGCCTTGGGGAACGGCGGGCGGGTGACAGGGAGTGACAGGCGTTTGGGGGAGCCTGCTCGATCCCGCGGCGATCCCGTGGCGGCGGGATCATCCTATGGGTCTTAGCTTGCTATCCAACGATGCCCGAGGCCCCTCCACCAGGGCAGCCCCCGAGGATTGAAACGTTTCAGTCACGTTCGCAGCCCCGCGGAGCCCGATGGGATCTGCAGCCGCTGTGGAGCTGGCCGCAGGCCGAGGGTGGTCAGGGCCAGGCCCTGGCCGATCCCTGGGGGGCCCTGCATCGCCCTGACTGGCACTCCCGGGGACTGCTGATCTGGCCCCGGGGTGGCCAGTGGCGCCGGCTGAGGCTGGAGCTGGCCTGTCCAGAACCCTGGCGGCAGCTCCAGGTTCCCGCTCCGGTGGCCCAGGCCCGTCTGGTGTTGCGCTGGTGGGCCGATACGGCGGAACTGCGGGTGGATAGCCAGGTGGTGCATGGCGGCGATCTGTTTGATACGGCCTGTCGCTGGGTGTTGCCCCAGCGCTGGTGGCAGGGGGAGGCCCTGCTGATAGAGCTGCGGCTGCGCAGCCCCCTCCACGACGACGGGGCCCTGATCGAGAGTCGCCTGGAGCTCGAACCCCTGGATCCGGCCGATCCCGCCGGCCTGTTGGCCGAAACCAAGGCTGAGCTGGCCCAGCTGCGGGCCGGCCAGCCGCTGCGCGGTGGCTTCCACCTGCTGGGCCACGCCCACCTGGACCTGGCCTGGCTGTGGCCGGTGGCCGATACCTGGCTGGCGGCCGAGCGCACCTTCTCTGCTGCGCTGGATCTGATCGAGCGCTTCGGCGAGCTCCATTTCGCCCACTCCACGCCGGCCCTCTACGCCTGGTTGGAGCAGAACAGGCCTGAGCTGTTCAGCCGCCTGCGCCGGGCGGTTGCAGCCGGTCGGTTCGAGCCGATCAATGGCCCTTGGGTCGAGAGCGATTGTGTGTTGATCAGCAGCGCCTCGCTGTTGCGCCAGTTCCAGCTGGGCCAGCACTACAGCACCACGACCTTTGCGGAGCTGGAGCACGCCCTGGCCTGGCTGCCGGACAGCTTTGGTTTCGCCGCCGGTCTGCCGGCCGTGGCCCGCAGCACTGGCGTGCGTTGGTTCTGCACCCACAAGCTCTTCTGGAACGCCACCAATCCCTTCCCCCACCGGCTGTTTCGCTGGCGCAGCCGCTGTGGTGCCGAGCTGCTGGCCCTGATGACTGCCCCGATCGGCACCGATGGGGATCCGCTGGCGATGGAGCGCTATCGCCTGGCTTGGCAGGGGGCGACGGGGGTGGACGGGACCCTCTGGCTGCCTGGGGTTGGCGACCATGGCGGTGGCCCCACTGCAGAAATGCTTGAGCAGCTGCGGCTCTGGCAGCAGCAAGACGAGGCCGCACCCCAGCGGCACGGCAGCCTGCGGGCCTACCTGGCCGAGCTCGAGCCGCTGGCCCGGCGGCTGCCGGTGTGGCGCGATGAGCTCTACCTGGAGCTGCACCGGGGCTGCGCCACCTCCCGTCCCGATCAAAAGCGCCACAACCGCACCCTGGAGCGCCTGCTGAGGGAGGCGGACCTGGCCCAGGCGCTGGCCGGTTCAGGCCCGCCGGTTGCCTGGGAGACCCTGCTGTTCCAGCAGTTTCACGACATCCTGCCGGGCACCTCGATTCCGGAGGTGTTTGACCAGGCTGAGCCCCAGTGGCGGGCCGCCCGCCGCCGCGCCTGCTTCCTTAGGGATCGGGCCCTGCAGGCCTGGCTAGGGCCCTGCCGGGGCTGGTGGGTTGCCCAGCTGCAGCCCCTGGCAGCTCGGGCCCGCACCCTGAGGTTGCCAGCGGGCCGCTGGAGCCATGCCGGCCTTGAGCTGCCGGCCCAGGCGGCCCGCGGCGGCGGCCAGTGGCTGCAGTTGCCTGCTCTGGCCGGGGTGGATGCCCTGGAGCTGGAGCTGGAGCGCAGGGCCGGATCCCCCGCTGGCGTGACCGCGCCCGTGTGGGTTGAGGGCTGGCGTTGCGGCAACGGTTTGGTGAGCTTTGAGCTGGGCCCCCAGGGCCTGGAGCAGCTCTGGGATGGCACGGGCCAGCCCCAGCTCGGTGCTCCCCTGGCCTGGCGGCGCTACGCCGATCGGGGTGAGTTCTGGGATGCCTGGGATATCGCCGCCGACTACCGGGAGCAGCCGCTGGAGTGGGCTTGGCAGGGCGAGCCGACCTGGCTCGAGCGCGGACCGCTCTGCACCAGTTTTCTGTGGCGCGGCGGTTGCGGTGCCAGCCGACTGCGGCTGGAGGGGCGCTTGCTGGCCAACACCCCCTGGTTGGGGTTGGTGCTGAGCGTTGATTGGCGTCAGCGCCACGAGTTGCTGCGCCTGGAGGTCCCCCTGGCCCAGCCGGCGGACCGCTGGGCTGCCGACACCTCCGGGGGGGTGCTCGAGCGGCCGGCCCAGCCGGTCACTGCCCGGGAGCGGGCCCGCTGGGAGGTGGCGGCGATCAGCTGGATTGCGTCGGTGCCTGCCGATGGGGGTCTGGCGGTGTTACTCGATGGCCCCCAGGGGGTTTCGGCGAGCCCGAGCCAGCTGGGCGTGTCCCTGCTGCGCGCCCCCACCTGGCCTGACCCCGGCGCCGACAACGGCCGCCAACGGCTGCGGCTGGCCCTGATGCCGTGTCGCCTGGGCTGGGGCCGCGCCGGGGTGCCCCAGCAGGCCGTGGCCTTTCGCGAGCCCCTCTGGCTGCGGCCGGCGGCGGTCCAGGCCCGGCCCGCCCCGCGCCCGGCCTTGCCTTGCCTGGGGGAGGGTTTGCTGCTGCTGGGCTGCCGGCCTTCGGGGGCGACAGCAACCGTGGTGCTGACCGTGCAGAACTGCTCCCCGTGTCGCCGCCGCCTGGAATTGGGCCCCAACTGGCGGTTGCTGCAGCGTCTCGATGGGCTGGAGAGGCCCTTGCCCCTTGATCAGCTGCCAGGCGGGGATCCCTACTTGCTGCTGCCCTGGAGCATCGGTTTTTGGCGCCTCTCAGTCGTCGTGGTCGTCGAAGGGGTCGGTGAGACCCTTTGAGGGGGGGCCGAAGGCCTGATAAACCCCAAAACCGGTGAGGGCCAGGAGCATCGCCAGCACGGCAAGGGCCACGGAGAGGGCCGGTGAGCTGGTGGTGGTTGGATCCATGGCTAGGGATAGGTGCAGGTGTCGGGTTGCGTCACAACTCTCGACGCCCCAGCGCGGCAAGGCGCCCAGGGCCCTTACAGTAACGGCAGCGATTCAATGCCCGAGGGGCTTCAGCAGACATGGCCCAACGCACCCGCCTCGGCGACATCCTGCGGCCACTCAATTCCGAGTACGGCAAGGTTGTTCCCGGTTGGGGCACCACGCCCGTGATGGGCATTTTGATGGTGCTGTTCCTGGTGTTCCTGCTGGTGATTCTCCAGCTGTACAACAAGTCCCTGCTGCTCGAGGGCATCACGGTCAACTGGAATGGACTCGGCTGAGGCCGCGGCCATTCCTCCCTCGCCAAAACCGGTTCCATGAACATCTTCGGCATTGGACTTCCCGAAATGGCGGTGATCGCCGCCATCGGGCTTCTGGTGTTCGGGCCAAAGCGCCTGCCGGAGCTAGGCAAAACCCTGGGCCGGACCCTCAAAGGATTCCAGTCGGCCTCCTCCGAATTCGAGAAGGAATTCAAATCAGCTATCACTACTGCCGACATAACCACTTCTGACATCACGACTGCCAACCTCCCCGAGGTACGGCCTGGGGAAATTCAGGCGGTTGGGCAGGTGGCTAAGTCTGAGGTTGTGGGGCTGCCCCAAGTCGTTGACGGCCCGCCCGCCTGAGCTCGGGTGATTGCGACCAGTTCGGCCCTACAGCTGGTGGCAGGTCTGGGTAACCCCGGGGCCAACTACGCCGCCACCCGCCACAACGTTGGCTTCATGGCCCTTGAGCGGCTGGCCGCCGCCGCAGGCTCCTCCTTTCGCCAGCAGACCAAGCTGCGCGGCCTGCTCGCCGAGGTGGGTCAGGGTGCGGCCCGGCTGCGCCTGTTGATGCCCCAGACCTACATGAACGAAAGCGGTCGCTCGATTCGTGCGGCCCTCGACTGGTTTGGCCTGGATCCGGCCCAGCTGCTCGTTGTGGTCGACGACATGGACCTGCCCCTGGGCAAGCTGCGGCTCCGGGCCAGGGGTAGTGCGGGAGGCCACAACGGCCTGCGCAGCACTATCAATCACCTCGGCACCCAGGATTTCCCCCGGCTGCGCATCGGCATCGGGGCCCCCGCCCAGGATCCGGCCGAACGCCGCGCCCAAACCATCGGCCACGTGCTGGGGCGCTTCAGTGCCGCTGAGCAGCCCCTGCTGGAGGCGGTGCTCAGTGAGGTGGAAACGGGGATTGGTCTGATTCAGCGCCTGGGCCTGGAGCGGGCGGGGAATCGGCTCAACGGTTTTCAGCCCCCGGCACGCCAGCATGAGTCGATGGCTCCGCTACCCGCCACCACTGCCCAGCTCCGCGTTCTGCATCAGAGCTTCAGCCAGCGGGTGCTGGAGGGAGAAGTCAGTGCTGGTGGGTATCGCTGGAGTTTCCGCTGGGCGTTTGACCGCGGCGAACTGAGTGTGGAGCCCTCCCTGGGGCGGGCCCTGATCCAGGACGCCTTGCTGCGCTACCTGCTCAAGGTGGATTACCAGCTGGAACCCGGCGGCGACTATGTGTTCACGGTGCGGGCCCGTTTTTAAACCCATCCGCTGGCCACTGGCGCAGCACCTCGCCGTTGCGGCGCTGCAGCGGTTCCCCCAGCCAGCGTTCCAGCAACAGCTGGGCTACGACGTCGTCAATATCCCTTGGGGGCAGCCGCAGGCCGGTGGGCAGTAGGCGCATCCAGGGGTTTGGCGGATCCAGCTCCCAGTAGCGCTGGCGGGCGGCCAGGCTGCTGCCGTGCTCATCAACCAGGGTCAGCTCCAGGTTGAGTTGGCGCAGTAGGGGGCGCCAGGTGTGACTGCCGGTGCCGTTGCCCAGAATTACCCTTGCCAGGCCGCGTTGCTGCCAGGCCTGCAGCAGGGCCTGGCTGGCTGGAGGAGGCAGGATTGCCGCCTCCAGCACTTGCCCCTGGGATGAATCGGCCAGCACCAGGCCACATTTGCTGCTGCCTGGGTCGAGGCCGGCGATCAACGCGGACGCCTGCATGCCGGTCATGGGCGCCGGGGCCCCCTCGGGATGTCGTCCGCCGGCGGTCGCAACCAGCGCAATTCGACTGCAATCGGATCGGGGGTGTCGGCATCGCGCAGCACCACGGCTTCCAGCTGCACCACCTGGCCAGCGGGTCTTTCGCCCAGGGCCCTGCCCAGTTGGTTCAGGCTGGCCGCGTCGAATTGCAACCCCTCCACCAGCGTGCCCTGGCGCTGGGCGCGGGCATAGGCCGCCGCCAGCAGCAGGTTCAAGCGGCGGTTGATGCCATCTAGGCCGGTGAGGTCTCCCTCCACCGTTGTACTGGCCAGCACCTCGCCGGCCTTGACGACGGGTCGATTTGGCCGCAGGTCGGGGAAGGCCAGCACCTGGCGCTCCCCCCGCAGCACGTTGGCGGCCGAGAGGATGCTCACCACCCAGCGGCCGGGCTTGGCGAGCAGCTCCTCCAGTTTGGCGATGTCGTTTCTGGGCACCAGCAGGATCTGGCGATCCGGTGGTTGGCCGGGTAACACCCGGCGGAAGGCGTTGATGTTTGCCTGCTGCAAAAGGGCCGTGATCACCTGCTGGGCTTGCTCGGGGCGCTCCAGGGCCACCTTGGCGCTGGAGAGGATTTGCCCGCTGGTGATCACCACATCGCCGCGGCGCAGGGCGATCAGGTTGCTTTCCAGATCCTTGAGCTCTTGGGCTCCCGCCGCAATTCGCTTGCGCACCTGGCTCAATTCGGCCTCGGTGCGGCCAATCTCCGCGTCCCGGTCCCGCACTTCGAGGTTGAGTCGGGAGCGCTCCTGCTCCAGGCGATTGCGCTGGGCGATCAGGGGGGCCAGTTCCTGCCGCAGCTTGCTGGCACGGGCCTGGGCCTGCTCAAAGCGCTGCTGGGCATCTCGCTTGCCCTGTTCGGCTCGGTTGAGCTCCAGCTGGCTGCTGGCCAGCAGGCGACGACTGTTGGCCAGGCGCTCCTCCAGTTGATCGAGTTCAAACAGGCCCGTGCGCAGGCGCTCGCTCACCAGCAGCATCAGGCCGAGGGAGATGGCACTGATCAGGCTGCCGGTGAGCACCGTGATCAGAACGGCGGTGTTGCGGGGCCGCAGCCTGAACAGGCTCAGCCTTGCCTTGCCCACCCGGCTGCCCAGACGGTCCCCCAGATTGGAGAGCACTCCGCCCAGCACCAGCAGCGTCAGGATCAGCAGCCAACCCGTCACGTGCGTCTGCGACCGGCCCCAGTATCTCCGGAGTTCAGCTGAAGCGCTTGGCCAGGGCGATGGGATCAAACACCGTGATCTTTTTACGGTCGATCTGCACCAGGCCATCGTTGCGCAGATCCCCGAGCAATCGGGTGATGGTCACCCGGGTTGAGCCGATCGCTTCGGCGATGGCCTGGTGGGAAAGACGCAGATCAATGGTGATTCCTTGGCTGCTGGGAACCCCAAAGTCACGGCAGAGCACCAGCAGGAAACTGACCAGCCGCGAACTCATGTCTCGGTGGGTGAGGGTTTCGATCATCGTTTCGGTCTGCAGAATCCGCGAGGAGAGACCTTGAAGCAGCAGTAGCCCCACGCTGGCATCCTGTTCGATCGCCTTGCGCACGGAGGTCGCCGGCGCGGTGACAATCTCCACCCGGGTGAAGGCGATGGCGTGATAGAAGCGATCTGAGCGCTGGCCCGTTAGCAGGGAGAGGACGCCGAACAGGCTGTTCTCACGCAGCAGCGCAACGGTGATCTCCTCACCGGATTCGTAGACCCGCGAGAGGCGCACGGCACCGCGGCGCAAAAGATAGACCCGTTCGGCCGGATCACCGGGGAAAAAGATAGTTTTCCCCCGCTCTATTGTTTCGGCAGTGCTGCCGGCCAGCCCGCGGATCACTTCCTGCAGGGTGGGACCCGCCTGGCTGGCACTGCCCATACCCGCCACCGAACCAGGGGCTCCCGTGGTTGGAGTGTTGGCGGTACGGCTGAATCCGTGGGTAGCGCCAACCATTATGGCTCTGGCATATCTCGGGACCTTAAGGATCGCCTGTGGGGATCCCTGTAGCAATACACACGGTTTCCTGGCTCTCCCCCTGGGGCGATGGGCGTTGGTACAGGTGTTTCCACTAGGGATGGGGTCGGATCCTTGTGAAGCGACCCAATGCCGCTACATTCGGCATCGCGCAGTCGCCCATCAGCGGCTGTCGTTTCAGGGAGTTCATGACCGCCAGCTTGCCCCTTGCCGCCCTTGCCCCAGTTCCCCCGGCCCCCGTGCTGCGTCTGGTAGCCCAACAGGAGGGGCTGCTGCAGATTCACACGGCCCCATTTCGGGGCAGTTTCGGGGCCGTGTTGAGCCAGGCCTTGCGGACCGCCGGCCTGGGCAGCAGGGTGCTGGTGAGCCAGCTGCTCAAGGGAGGGGTGGATCAGGGGCTCGAAAGCAGCCTTTGGCTGTGTGGGCGTCTGCAGTGGCTGCGCCCCGGAGTGCCCTACTGCATCTCGGAGCCGGCGGCCAGCCAGTCTGAGGAGTTGGCTGCCCAGTCGCTGGCGGCCCAGTCTCTGGCGGCGGTGCAGCAGGTGTGGGCCTACAGCCGAGAGCAGCTGCTCAGTGGGTCAGTGGACCTGCTGGTGCTCGATGAACTGGGGCTGGCGGTGGAGCTGGGCTATCTCGATAAAGCTGAGGTGCTTGCCACCCTGGAGCGCCGTCCGGTCCATCTGGATGTCATTGTGACCGGCCCGGCCATGGCTCCTGAATTGATGGCCATGGCCGACCAGGTCACCAAGCTGCGGCGTGGCCTCTAGGGGCTTTTGATGGCCCCGTCGTTCCTGTTTCCCCTTCCCGTCAATGCTCAAGAACGACCGCTGGATCAATGAGCAGGCCGCCTCCGGGATGCTCCAGCCCTTCCAGTCGAGCCTGGTGCGTCACCTGGATCCGGACACGGCGAGCTCGCCGGTGCTCAGCTACGGCTGCTCCTCCTATGGCTACGACCTGAGGCTCTCGGCGAAGGAGTTTTTAATTTTCCGGCACGTACCGGGCACGGTGGTGAACCCGAAGCGGTTCAATCCTGCCAATCTCGAGCCCGCACCCCTAAATCAGGATGGGGATGGGGTCTATTTCATTCTGCCGGCCCACTCATATGGCCTCGGTGTGGCGCTGGAGAAGATGAAAGTGCCCGCCAATATCACCGTGATTTGCCTAGGTAAGAGCACCTATGCCCGTCTAGGCATCATCGTCAACACCACGCCGGCTGAGGCGAGTTGGGAGGGCCATCTCACCCTCGAGTTCAGTAATTCCTCGGGAGCCGATTGCCGCATCTACGCCAATGAGGGTATCTGCCAGCTGCTGTTCTTTGAGGGGGATCCCTGCGCAACCACCTATCAGGATCGCGCTGGCAAGTATCAGCACCAACCAGAGCGGGTCACCCTGGCCCGTATTTAGGACTGTCGGCGGGGAATAGCAGCCGCTGGGGAATGGCAGCCGCTAGGGGGCCAGTCGAGCCTTATGCAGCCGGCTCTTCTCGTACCAGTCGGCAAACTGGGGGGCCCAGGCCTGGAGGTGGGGCCAGATCAGGTCGCAGAGTTCGCGTATTTCTTGCTGGGCATCGAGTTTGGCCCGCAGGTCGAGGAAGTGCAGCAGGGCCCGCAGGGTAAAGCTCACCACGAAGTGCTGGCGGTAATCAAAGGGCAAGATGCCGCGGGCATGTTCTTCGGCGAAGCCGGCGGCCAGCAGGTCGCGGTAGCGCTCGGCGGCGGCGCGGCAGAGCTCCAGATCGATCGCGCGCTGCTCGATCGAATAGTGATACTTCTTGCCCTTGCGGTCGCTGTAATCGCAAACAGGCCGGAGATAGAACACCTCTTCGAGCTCCAGCTCGCCTCGGGCGGCCCGGCAGATGCGCTCGCCGGTGTAGCGCATCGACTGCACATCAAAGCTCACCCCCACCCGGTGGGTGCGGGCCTGTTGCATCACCGAGTGGGGAAACCAGCCCACATTGAGCACGATCTGGGCGTGCTCGAGGGGGCCGTAGTGGCCCCGCTCTCCGGCCAGTAGCCGTTTGACGCAGATCTCGCCAGCTTGGGTCTCATCGGGCCAGTTGGCCCGATCGGCGGCCACGAACCCCTCGCTGTAGTCCTGGTGCATGCCCGCATAGACGCACTGCTGGGGGTTAGGGGTGGCTGCGATCAGCTCAACGCGGAAGCGGGGATCAAGGGACACGGCGGCTTCAGCCATGGCTGCGGGGTGAGGCCATGGTGCCAGCTTCTGCGGCCCTGGGCTCGGGATCGGCGCCAAGGGCACTGACCTGGCCTACCCCCGCCAGCTGGGGTAGGGGCTGGCCGCTGAGCAGGGCGTCGCTGAGGGCCTGCAGTTCGCCGGGGCTGCGTGCGCCGATGGCCCGGCCCACGGCCACCCCGGAGGCATCAAACAGCTCAAGCTGGGGAATGCCGTTAACCGCGTAACGCTCAAGTTCCGCTTGCCAGCGGGGGTTGTCCACATTGAGCAGCACGACATCGAGCTGGCCGCGGTGCTGGAGTTCCACTCTCTCCATGGCTGGAGCCATGCTGCGACAGGCTTCGCACCAGTCGGCATAGAACTCCACCAGGGTTGGCCGCCCGTTGTGCAGAGCCGCCTGCAGGTCGAGGGACTGGCGAGCCAGGCGCTCCAGCGGGGCTTCCGGGTGGAGGCCACCGCGGAACCACAGCAGGCCGGCGGCAAGTAGGGCCGCCAGCAGCAATAGCAGCAGCCTTTCGCCCTGGCCCAGAGCTGGGGTGGGGGGGGAATTCACCATGGCCTCACTTTGGCAGTGCTTGCTAGCGTTGCGACCAAGGCAAAGGGGCCTCCCTGTGAAACGGCGCCTCATCCTCCATTTCCCCCGCGAGGCGGTGCACCAGCCGATCACCTATCGGCTGGCGGTTGACTTCGACATTGCCGCCAAGATTCTCAAGGCCCAGATCGCGCCCAACCAGAGCGGCACCATGGTGGTGGAGCTGTCGGGTGACATCGATGAGCTGGCCGCGGCGGAGACCTGGCTGGAAAGCCAGGGGCTTTCGCTCAATCGGGCCCCGGCCCAGATCAGCATCGATGCCCAGCTTTGCGTCGATTGCGGCCTCTGCTCGAGTGTGTGCCCCAGCGGGGCCCTGGCTCTGCATCAACCCGCCTGGCAGCTGCAGTTCGATGCGCAACGCTGTCTGGTCTGTGAGCAGTGCATTCCGAGTTGCCCCCTAGATGCGATTGCCCTGGTGCTGGCCCCACCCGTGAAATCAAAACCGTGAAAGCGATCTGGAGGCTGCTGCTGTTGCCCGTTCGGGCCCCGATGCTGCTGGTTCTGGCGGTGGTTTCGGTGTACGAAGGGCTGCATTGGAGCCAGCCGCTCGAGGGCGCGGCGTCTTCGGGGATGGGCCAGTTATCCAGCCTGTTCTGGTCGATTGATTCCCTCCATGCCCTGTTGGTGGTGCTGGTCTGCACCATGCCCGATCTGCTGCTGCAGTGGATCTCCAGCTTGATGGCGGCCAGCCGGGTGATGAGCCTGGTGGTCACCTTGCTGAGCGTGACGGTGGTGGCGCTCTACCTGCTCCACCTTGCGGTGCTGGCCAATGTGCTGATCCTGGGTTCGACGGTGCTCCTAGCTCGCCTGGACCTGGCCAGGGTGCGTGTGGCGCCGCCGCCCCTGCTCCTGGCGGGGGCCTTGGGTGTACTGGTGTTGGCCGGGGCGGCCCTGGGGCGCCGGCTTGCTAGCGGCTTCTAACAGCGAGATGACTAACAACGGGGTGTGGGCCGCTGCTGGAAGCTCCAGAGATTCCCCAGCACTTTTTTGACGTAAAGCCGGGTTTCCGGATAGGGAATTGCCTCAATCCACAGTTCAGGTTGCAGCTGCAGCTGGGGATTCACCCAGCCGGCCACGGCGCCTGGTCCGGCGTTGTAGCTGGCGACCATCAGCACCGGATTGCCCTGCCACTGGCGCCGCAGGTTGCTGAGATAGAGGGCTCCGAGCTGGGCATTGCGCCCGGGATCGCTGAGGGCCCCTGGCGGCAAGGGGCCTCCGGCAAGCTCGGCGGCCGTTTCCGGCATCAGTTGCAGGAGCCCCACGGCGCCGGCACTGGAGCTCACCCCTGGGCTGAAGCGCGATTCCTGTTTGGCCACGGCCGCCAGCAGGGTCGCCGGTAGGCCGGCCTCGGCCGCCGCCTGCTCCAGTTCCGCAACGAAGCTGGCGGTCTGCAGGCTGCTGGCGAGCACCCTGCCCAGGCCGCAGGCCTGGTTGGTGGGGAGCCGCAGGCTGGCCTGCTCCAGTTGGCCCAGGCCGATCCAGTGGTCGCCCACGGCCCGGCGCAGCCGGCCTTCCAGCACCAGCTCCTCAGGGGCCCTGGGAGGGGCTGGGCGTTGGCTGCGCCAGTGCTCCCAGGCCTCCAGGGATTGGTCCAGTCGCCAGAGCCGCTCGAGCTGGCGATCGCCGCTGCCGAGCGGCTGCCAGACGGCAGGCGACAGGGTTGGGCTGGCGGCCGGATCGAGGCTGAGATCGCCCCGCCCCAGCCGCAGCGCGGCCCGCCAGCCGTAGTAGCCCTGGGGATGGTGCTCGAGCAGGTTGCTCCAGGTGGCCCGGGCCTGGTTGCGTTGACCCTGCTGCCACTGGCTGAAGCCCAGCCAGAAACGCTGGCGGCCCACCAGCCCCACTGGCAGATGGCGCTCGATCGGGGCGCTTAGGAAAACCTGGGCCCCGCTCCACTGACCTGCCAGCAGGGCCTGGCGGGCCCGTTGCCATTGCAGCTCCCAGCTGGCCGGATGGTTGGGCCAGCGTTGCAGCACCGCCAGCACGGCGCCGCTGCCAGGGCTGTCGAGGGCCCGGCGGGCCTGAACCGGGGCCGTGTTTTGCAGGGCTGCCGGCAGCCTGGTGAGGGCCTGCAGGCTGGAGGCCCCTGGCTGGTCGCTGAGCAGGCTGACGGCCTCCACGGCCAGGGGGGAGTGGGGCCTGGAGCGGGCCAACTCGAGTAGTAGATCCTGGCCAAGGGCCTGCTGGGAGGCGTTGCCGCTGAGCAGGCCCTTGGCCAGGGCCAGTTTGGTTTCTGGGCCGGGTGGCTGACCGTTGAGGCAGGCCTGGCCAGCCTCAACGTCGCCGAGCTGGGCCAGGGCCAGGGCCAGCTGGTCCCGCTGGAGGGGGCTGGGTGGGGCCGTTTTGCTTTGGCAAGCCTGGCGGAATTTCGCGCCGGCTCCGGGCCAGCGCAAGCCATGGCGGGCCAGGTGCAGGGCCCCATCGCGCCTGGATGGGGCCGAGGGGCCTGCTTCCAGGGCCGCCGCCAGGGCGGCCGGGTGGGCGGGGAAGCGTTGGAGCAGCAGCTTGCGCAGCCCGGGCTGGTCCCGCCCCAGGGCGTAGAGCCCATCGGCGGCGGCAGGCGTCTGGGGGAAGCGGCGCAGCAGTTGCCGCCAGAGCTTTTGCGCTCCTGAGGCATCGCCAAGGGCTGCCGCTGCCAGGGCATCGCGCTTGAGCACCAAGGCCGCCAGGGGATCCCTGCCCCAGCCCTGGCCCCGTAGGAGCCGGCGGCTGCGGGCGGGGTCAGGCCCCTGGCGGGTCAGCAGCAGCAGGTTGGCCTCACGCCGTCGCTGCGGATCCAGGCTGAGGGCGCGCGCCAGCGCCAAGGTGCTGCTGGGGGTGGTGGGATCGGCGGCAGGGATCCGGGCGAGCAGCGCCCGGCCACCCACCAGGAGGGTGCCGCTGCCCAGGCAGGTGATGGCCAACAACAGGGGGAGGCGGGCCAGGTTCATCGGCGGCGCGATTCGGGCATTCTGGGCAGGACTAGATCCGGCTTGGCTGGTGCGATTCCATCCTCTTCCCCTCTCCCTTCCCTTCTCCCTTCCCTTCTCACTTCGCCTCTCCCTTCCCCCCTACCTTTCCAGCCTGCCCGGTGCGCCCCAGCGGCTGCGGGCCCTGCGGGTGCTGGCTGGGGTGGGTTTGGTGCTGCTGCTGAGGCCCTGGTGGCCACTGAACTTGCTGCCTGGCTGGCTGGTGGGGCTGCTGCTGCTCTGGGCCCTGGGGGAGCTGGTGCGCTGGATTTGGTGGCCCCGTCGCTGGCGCTGATCGACGTAACCTGAGCCCCCCTGCGGCATCCGTTTATGGCCGAGCTGGCTTCCCATCCCGTTGGCCATCCCCTGCGGAGTGGCGTTGCCGGTTTCGGCACCGATGGCATCCGGGGCCGCGTCGGCGCCCAGCTGAGTCCGGCCCTGGCCATGCAGGTGGGTTTTTGGTGCGGCCAGGTGCTGCCGCCATCCGGCCCGGTGTTGATTGGGATGGATTCCCGCTGCAGCGGTCCGATGCTGGTGGCCGCACTCACGGCGGGCCTCACCGCCGCCGGCCGCGAAGTGTGGACCCTGGGTGTTTGCCCCACGCCGGCAATCCCAGGGGCGATCCGTCGCCTGGGGGCGGCCGGCGGGCTGATGGTTTCGGCCAGTCACAACCCCCCCCACGACAACGGCATCAAGGTGTTTGGCGCCTCCGGTGCCAAGTTGAGTCGCGGCCAGCAGCAGGCGATTGAGGCCGGGCTCCAGGGTGTGGGGCCCGCCGGTGGCTTCGGCGGTAATGGGGTCGTGCACGATCGCCAGGAGCTGTTGGCCGACTACCAGCGGGCCCTGGTGGCCAGCGTGCTGGGGCGGCGCCTGGATGGGTGCTCGATCGTGCTCGATCTCTGCTGGGGCGCGGCGACGGCCTGTGGCGAGGCGGTCTTTCGGGCCCTGGGAGCCAAGCTCACGGTGCTGCATGGGCAACCCGATGGCGAGCGCATCAACGTGGGCTGTGGCAGCACCCACCTGGAGCCCCTTAGGCGGGCCGTGCTCGAGCAGGGCGCCTCGATGGGTTTTGCCTTTGATGGGGATGCCGACCGGATGCTGGCGGTCGATGGCCGGGGCCGGGTGGTCGATGGCGACCAGATCCTCTACCTGTGGGGAACTTCCCTACTGGCTGAGGGCCAGCTGCCGGCAAACCGGATCGTTGCCACCGTGATGTCGAATCTGGGCTTCGAGCGGGCCTGGCAGGCCAAGGGCGGAGTGCTTGAGCGCACCGCTGTTGGCGACCAATATGTGCACCAGGCGATGGAGCAGATGGGGGCGGGTCTCGGCGGCGAGCAGTCGGGCCATATCCTCTCGGCCCGGCATGGCATGAGTGGCGACGGCTTGCTTACGGCCCTGCAGGTGGCCACCCTTCTGCACCGTTCCGGCCAGAGCCTGGCTGGCTGGATGGACAGCAGCTTCCAGCCCTATCCCCAGATTTTGGTAAATGTGACGGTGCCCGACCGGCAGCGGCGCCAGCAGTGGCAGCAGTGCGAACCCCTGCGTCTGGCCGTAGATGCGGCGGAGGCGGCCATGGACGGTTGCGGCCGGGTGCTGGTGCGGGCCAGTGGCACCGAGCCCCTGCTGCGGGTGATGGTGGAGGCGGACGATCAGAAGCTGGTGGATCACTGGGCCTCCCAACTGGCCAGGGAGGCCGAGCTCCACCTCAACGCGGCTTAGATCTAATCACTTGGATTTAGGGCTCCAGGCAAAGCCGGGCCAGGGCCAGGGCGCCGCTGCAGCCATCCCCTGCCGCCTGCTCCAGCCTGGCCCCCGGGCAGTGGAGCGCGAGCGCCGCGGCAAACCGTTGGCGCAGCAGCTCGAGGTGCTCCAGGGCGCCGCCCAGGGGCCATACCGGCGGGTTCTCTAGCGCCAGCCGCTGGCCGATTGTCGCCACCATTCGGGCCAGGGCCTCGGCGGAGCGCTCCACCACTGCCGCCGCCGCCGAATCGCCCTCGGCGGCCGCGGCCGCCACCAAGGGGGCCAGGCGGGCAAAGCCAGCGGCGCCAAAGTCGGGTGCCACCACGCGGGCCTTGATCGCCTGGGGGGCCTGGGGGTCGCCGGGGTCCAGGCCCAGTCCGGCCCAGATCCGCGCTCTCAGGGGCGAATCACTTCGGCGACCATCGGCCATCTCCAGGGTCAGGGCCAGCCCATCGCGGCCGATGTCCATGGCGGAGCCGGCCCCATCCAGCAGCCAGCCCCAGCCCCCGCAGCGGTGCTCCTCCCCGGCGCCATTGCGGCCGACGGCGATCATGCCGGTGCCGCTGATCACCACGATGCCGGCCGAGTGGCTGCCCATCGCCCCCCGCAGGGCCGTGCGCTCATCGCCAGTCACCAGAACGCCCTGCAGGGGCAGGCTCAGGGCGGCAGCCGCCAGCTGGCGGGCTTGATCCTGCACGGGGGTACCCACTTCGATGCCGCTGGCGCCAATCCCGGCCGCGACCAGGCGGCCAGGGCTGAGTTGGTCCAGGGCCTGCTGCAGGCTTTGGGCCAGGGCGCGGCCAAAGCGGTCGGGGCCGTTCGGCCCCTGCAGATGGCACACACCGGGCCCCTGCCCTTCGGCCAACACCGCACCGCTGCCGGCAGCCGCTAGGCGACAGGTGGTGTGGGTCTGGCCGGCATCAAAGCCGGCGACCAGGGCCAGATCAGGCACGGGCGTGGGTGGCCCCGGCCGCCAGGGTGGCCACGCAGAACCAGCCACTTAGCTGCACTTCCGGCCGGAAGAAGATCGTGTCGGTGAGGCCCTGCACCCCCAAACCAGCGATTACGGCGATCACGGCCAGGGCCGGCAGGCTGAAGAAGCCATCGCCACGCCAGAGGCCGGTGGCGGTGCGCAGGCTGGCCACCAGCAGGCCGATGCCGGCCAGCAAGCCGGGAATTCCCGCCTCCACCGCCAGCTCCAATGGGATGGAGTAGGCACTGAGGGCATTGAACTTGGGTTGCTGAAAGAGGGGATAGATCTGGTTGAAGGCGTCGTTGCCCGGGCCTATCCCCAGCCAGGGTCGGGCCTGGATCATGTCCAGGGCGGCCAGCCAGACGTTGATGCGGAAGTTGTTGGAGCTGTCTTCGCGGCCGGCCAGCAGGCTCATCACCCGCACCCTCAGGGGTTCCACCTGGGTCACCAGCACCACCAGCAGGGCCGCTCCGCCCAGCAGCAACAGCAGGGGGGCCAGCTTGCGCCAGAGGGGTGGCCAGGTGCGGGTGCCGCGGATTGCCAGCATGAGGATGGTCACCCCGGCCTGGCTCACCAGTCCCATCCAGGCGCCGCGGCTGTAGGTGAGCACCAGGGCTGCCAGGCCCAGCACCAGGGCCGTCAGGGCAAACAGCTTGCGGGCCAGCCCGGGCCAGCGCAGCAGGCCCACCAGGGCCAGCGGCAGCACGGGCAGGAGGTAACCCGCCAGCAGGTTGGGGTTTTCCAGGGTGCTGTAGATCCGCACCGTGCCATCCGCCACCGAATTGGGGTCGGCCCAGCGGGCCAGTTCGCCGGTGTCCGCATAGAGCTGGCGGATGCCGATCACACTGGTGACCAGTTCCCCGGCCAGCAGGGCCGCCACGATCCGGTCCCACCAGATCGGCGCAGTGCTGAGCAGCTGGCGCATCAGGGCGTAGACCCCCAGGTAGCTGACCAGTTTCACCAGCCCCTTGGCGGCAGCCAGGGGCACCGGCGAGAACCCCGTGGCCAGCAGGGCCAGGGCGAGTATTGCCAGGATCCAGCTGTCGATCTCCCCCAAGGGTCCCGGGGGTGTGCGCAGGGCAATCAGCAGCCACAGCAGGCCACTGGCAAGCACCAGCAGGCTCAGGCCGCTGCGGGTCACCAGGGGCAGGCCAGCCATCAGGGCGCAGAGCACGAGCCCGGCCACCAGGGTCAGCCGCCGGCCGAGGGCACCGCTGCGTGCGTGCTGCAGCGAGCCCTGCCAGCGCAGCAGGAGGGGAATGGTGGGGGCGCTCAAGGGGCGAAGGCTGGCGTCAGGCCGGATTATCAACCCCTTTGGGCAGATCCTCCAGCTCTTCGAGGGGGGCCAGGCGACTGTTGTTGCGCCGGTAGAGCACGCGATACACCGGCAAGCCCTGGGCCATGACGTATGCCTCCCGCTCGCTCGGGACGGGCAGGGGGTTGGTGTCTCGCCAGGGCCGCCGATCTTCATCTGGTCGATCGAAGTCTGGTCGATCAAAGCCACCGCTGGCTTCGATCAGCTGCACCATCGGTGTGATCACCGCCAGCACATCACTCTGAATAAACAGCTCCTTGCCGGGGGAGAGGGCGCCGGCAAGGGCCTGCAGCAGGGCGGGCTGCAACACCCGCCGCTTGTGGTGTTTCTGCTTGAACCAGGGGTCGGGAAACTGGATCGAAACCCGTTCCAGCAGTCCTGCCGGCAGGCAGGCCAGCCAGGCCTGCAGGCTGATGTTGGCGTTGCAGAAGAGATAGTGGAGGTTGTCCCGTCCCAGGGCCTGGCGCTCGGCCTCTGCTGCCTCCACCAGCGCCAGGCGGATCTCCACGCCGAGGTGATTGGTGCCGGGTTCCTGCTCGGCCAGGGCCAGCAGGCAGCGGCCCCGGGCGCAGCCGATGTCGAGATGGAGGGGCTGGCCGGGCCTGGGGAATAGCTCGGCCGGGGCCGGCAAGGGCCGGGGCTGCTGGAAGAAGCTGCTGAGCGGATTGACGTGCTGGCGCACCTTCAGCCTTCTCCCCGGGGCACTAAAAAAGCCAGGCTGGCGGTGTAGCCGTGCAGGTGGGTGTTGCCGGCGACCGGTCCGATCTCGCCATTGCAGAACACCCCGGCAATCGGCACCTGCTGGAAGGCTTCACGGCAGAGATTCACATCGCCATCCGCTTCTCCGTAGAGGCCTTCGCCGCGACCGAGGCAGGCAAATAGCAGGGTGGCCAGGGGGTTGGGCGTCTGGGTTTGCTGCTGGGCCAGGAGCTGCCTGAGTTCCTGGCGGGAGGCCTCCGCATCGCGCAGCTGGAACTGCACCTGTTGGCCCACCCGCATGCGCTCGGCCACGGCCACGGCTCCGTTGCGTGGGTCCACGCCGATCAGGTTGCGCACGAGGAAGGCGCCTGGCTTGGAGGGCTCGGCGCTGTCCAGGTTGAAGTTGCTGCGCCCCACCCCAAGGAAGAGGGAGTGCTTGACCAGCTCCCGCTCCTGGGGGCTGAGGTCGGTGAGGATCGCCTGCAGGGCTGCCACCGGGCTGCGGCGGTCCTGGCCCTGGCTCACTTCCAGCACCACATTGCGCTGGGCTTGTTCGATGTCGAATACCGGTCCGATGGGCCGGCAGCCCTGGGCTACGACCGGGTCGAGCTGCCAGGTGCCGCCGATCAGGCAGCCGACGGCACCCCGGACAACCTGGTTGCCAAATAGCAAGGAGCCGTGACCAGCGCTGTGCTGGCCGGCGATCCCGCCCAGTTTTACCGCCTCGGGGCAGGCGTAATCGAGGCCGCTGATCAGGTCGTTGATGCGTGAGCAGCTCGGATCCACCAGCAGCAGCATCGAGGGGCTGGGCGAGCCGCCCGTCGTCTCTGCGGCGTTGAGCAGGGCACGCCAGGGCTCGGCCGGACCATCGAGGTCGGGCAGGGTTTCGGTGTCGATGGCAAAGGGCTGGAGCAGGGCGCCGGGCAGGCGCAGCAGGGTGACGCTCAGGGCGGGCTTTTTTTCCAGCTCATGGGGGGTGCCGGTGGCGTCGGTGCCCACCACCCCACCGCCGAGGCAGCCGATCCAGTGGCTGGCCCGCAGTTTTTCCTGGAGCAGCGGCAGCAGCCTGGGCAGGTCACTGGCGTAGCTGGCGGCGGCAAAGACCAGGGCCAGGTCTGCCGGCCCGGCACCGCGCAGCTGGTGGACGATGGTTTCCACCGATGCCTGCAGGGAGGTTTCGGAGGCCAGGGCGGTGCGGCACCAGGCCTGGCCCCGGTTGGGGCCGATGTGGCGGGAGAGCCAGCTGGGCAGGGAAAATGCAGCCATAGGTCGGACCATATCGCCTGCCGGGGGCCGCGGATAATGGCGCCTTACCGAACTAACCGTGTGCTCGCTGCCCTGCCAGAACCGCTGTATCGCTCGTTGGTGTGGCTCGACGTCCGAGTGGCCATGTTGTTCAGCATCGGTCTGCCGTTGGTGCTGCTGATCTGGGCTGGCCTGCGCCGGGAGGGGGCGCTGGTGCGGCTGCTTGGCATCTATTGGAAGGTGGCCAGCCTGCTGCTGCTCGTCATCCTCCTGCTGACCGACCGCCGTCCCCTTGGTTTTCTGCTGGCGGTGCTGGCCCAGTTGCTCGTGGTGGCGAGTGTCTGGTTCTGGGTGGATCTCAACGAGGAACTGGCAGACATGCCTCCCTGGCGGGCCCTGCCCCTCACCCTGCGCGTCTGGCGCTGGAGCCTGACGGTGTGGGGCCTGCTGGGGGCAGCCCTCAGCACGACAGCCCTGGGCTGCATGGCCAGCGCTGGCCTGGATCGGCCCGCCTGCTCTATCTGGATCCAGCCGCCCCTTGGGCTCCATCAGCAGTTGGTGGGGGTGTTTGCCTTTGTGTTCGGCGGCTCCTGGACCCCTGGGGTGGCAGCTTTCATCGGCTATGTGGGGTTGGTGGCCTACGGCGTCGGGCTGCTGCAGTGGCTGCTGGTGCGGCTGCCCAAGCAGGGCCGCGTGGCTGGAGAGTTCTGATGGCCCTGGCCGCCAACGCTCTGCTTGTTGGGCTGGAGGCGATCAGCCGTGAGCGGCCTGATCGGGTGCTGCGCCTGCGCGGTGCCCTCGATTCGGCGGGCGCGCTCGAGGAGCCCTACGAGCTGCTGATCTTTCGCGGTTTCTCCAGCAGCACCACCCACCCCACCGGTTCCGATCCCGACCAGCCATTGCTGCCCGAGGGGGTGCGGCTGCTTACGGCTGAGTTGCTGGCTGGCCCGCTCGACCCCGCCGCCGAGCAGGTGTTGGCCGCCGGCAGCAATCCCCAGGCCTACCTTCAAGCCCCAGCCTGGCTCTGAGTTGGCCCTGGGATTGGCAGATGGGCCGGAGCAATATGCCAGTTTTGCTCAGGGCTCCAGCACGGCCACGCAGCGGCCGCAGAGGGTGGGGTGGCTGGGGTGGCGGCCGATGTCGGTTTCGTGGTGCCAGCAACGCTCGCATTTCTGGCCGGCGGCCCGGGCCACCCGTACCGTCACCCCGTCGGCTTTCGCCTCCGCCAGCACGGCTTCCGGGGCCTCGCCGCCGATGTGCAGGGCCGACACCAGCAGCCAGTCGGTGAGGTTGTCAACGCTGGGGTGGGCGGAGCTTGCCAGCCAGGTGAGGCCCTCCGCCAGCGCCGTGCTGCTCGCCCCTTCCGCCAGGGTGAGCTGCACCTGGGCCTCCAGGGAGGCGCCGATGCCCAGCTCCCGGCCCTCGCTGCTGCCCCTGTCGCCCTGCTTGCGGCAGCTCTCGAGCTGGCGGTTCACCAGGGCCCTCAGCTCGAGAATGGCGGCCATCGGCGGCTCCAGCTCCGGCCGGCGCCAGTCGCCAGGAGCGGTGGGCCAGCCCCGCTCGAACACCGAGGCCTCGGCCACCGGGTAGGGCAGGTTTTGCCAGATGTCTTCGGCCATGTGGCAGAGCACCGGCGCGATCAGGCCGGCCAGCCGTTCCACCACCAGGTGCAGCACGGTTTGGCAGCTGCGGCGGCGAAACTCCCCTGCCCCGCTCACGTAGAGACGGTCTTTGGCGATGTCGAGGTAGACGTTGGAGAGGTCGACAACGCAGAAATTCTGTAGGGCCTGGAAGAAGCGGTAAAACTCAAAGCGCTCGAAATCCCCTGTGACGCTGTCGATCAGGGCGGCGGTGCGCTGCAGCATCCACTGGTCCAGCAGGGGCAGCTCGGCGTAGGCCACGGCATCGCGCTCTGGCGCGAAATCGTGCAGGTTGCCGAGCAGGTAGCGGGCCGTGTTGCGCACCTTGCGGTACACATCGGCCAGTTGCTTCACGATTCCTGGGCCCAGGGGCACATCGGCGGAGTAATCCACCGAACTCACCCACAGGCGCAATACATCGGCGCCGTAGGCGGGATCCTGTTTCTCGTTTTTGCCGCCCTCCACCAGCACCGCCGGATCGACGACGTTGCCCAGCGATTTGCTCATCTTGCGGCCCTTCTCATCGAGGGTGAAGCCGTGGGTGAGCACCCGCCTGTAGGGGGCGTGGCCGTTGACGGCCACCGAGGTGAGCAGGCTGCTCTGGAACCAGCCGCGGTGCTGGTCGCTGCCCTCCAGATAGAGGTCGGCCGGGTAGCCCAGGCCCCTCTCCTGCAGCACCCCGGCCCAGGAGGAGCCGGAATCAAACCACACGTCCATTGTGTCGGTGCCCTTGCGCCACTGGGCCGCCTCGGCGGCATGGACCTCCGGCAGCAGGCCGGCCTCATCGCGCTGCCACCACACATCGGTGCCGTGCTCGGCGATCAGGCCCTGGATGTGGCTGAGGGTGGCCCCGTTGAGCAGCACCTCACCGGTTTCGCGGTGGTAGAAGACGGGGATGGGCACCCCCCAGGTGCGCTGGCGGCTGATGCACCAGTCGCCCCGCTCGCCCACCATGGCCTCGATCCGGTTGCGGCCGCTGGCCGGCAGCCACTCCACCTGGGCGATCGCCTCCAGGGCGGCGCCGCGGAAACCCTCCACCGAGGCAAACCACTGCTCGGTGGCCCGGAAGATGGTGGGCTTTTTGGTGCGCCAGTCGTAGGGGTAGCGGTGCTCATAGCGCTCCTGCAGCAGCAGGGCGCCGGCGGCCTCCAAGGCCTCGATGATCGCCGGATTGGCGTCCTTGAGCACGTTGGTGCCGGCAAAGGGGCCGGCTTCGGCGGTGAGGTAGCCGGCCTCGTCCACCGGACAGAGCACCGGCAGCCCGTATTTCTTGCCGGTGTTGAAGTCGTCTACGCCATGGCCGGGGGCGGTGTGTACCAGGCCCGTGCCGGCTTCGGTGGTGACGTAGTCGCCGCCGATCACCACTGCACTGGTGCGATCCAGCAGGGGATGGCGGTAGACGATGCCCTCGAGCTCGGCGCCCTTGAGGCGGCACAGCGGCGTCAGCTCGATGCCCAGCTTGACGGCGAGGCCTTCGCTGAGCTCGGCGGCCACCACCAGGTGGCGATCACCGCTGCGGCAGATGGCGTAGTCGAGGTTGGGGTTCACCGCCACCGCCAGGTTGGCGGGCAGGGTCCAGGGGGTGGTGGTCCAGATCGCCACCGCCAGGTTGGCGGCCGCCTCGCCCAGCTGGCTGGCTAGGGCCTCGCCCAGCTCCACCACCGGGAAGGCCACGTAAACGCTCGGGGAGGTGTGGCCGTCGGGATATTCGAGCTCGGCTTCGGCTAGGGCCGTGCGGGAGCTGGGGCTCCAGTGCACGGGCTTGAGGCCCCGGTAGATGTGGCCCGCCAGCACCATGGCGCCGAACACACCGATCTGGGCGGCCTCGTAGTCCTTCTGCAGGGTGAGGTAGGGCGTCTCCCAGTCGGCCCAGATGCCCCAGCGCTGGAAGCCCTGCTTCTGGCCTTCCACCTGCTCGAGCGCAAAGGCGTGGGCCTTTTGGCGCAGGCTGAGCGGGGTGAGGTCGGCCCGCTCGCTGCTGCTCAGCCCTTGCAACACCTTGAGTTCAATCGGCAGGCCGTGGCAGTCCCAGCCCGGCACAAATCGCGCCTTCTTGCCTTGCAGGAGGGCGGTCTTGTTGATGATGTCCTTGAGGATTTTGTTGAGGGCGTGGCCCACATGCAGGGCCCCGTTGGCGTAGGGGGGGCCGTCGTGGAGGGTGAAGCTCTCGCCGGGGTTCTGTCGGCTGAGCCGTTCGTAGAGGCGCTGCTCGGCCCAGAACGCCTGGATCTCAGGTTCGCGCTGGCGGGCGTTTGCCCGCATGGCGAAGGGCGTCTGCAGCAGGTTGAGGGTGTCCTTGTAGGAGGTGGCGGGCGCAGAGCTGGCGGTCACGGCGCCTGGGGCAGCAAGGGCTGATTATCCCGCCTGGCTGCTGGGGGCCTGGGGCTCGCTGGGGCTGGCCGGGCTTTGAGGATTTTCGGTTTCGATCAGGGCATCGATTTCGGCAAAGGAAGTCACAACCACGGTGTTGGCAGCTGTGTCGGTGGTGTCTGCGGCTTCCTGGCGCACCCAGAGCTTGCCCGTGGGTTTTGGTTGCCGCCGCTCCGCCAGCCACTGGCCCAGGCCCCCGCTCGCTGTAGTCACCAGGGCAAGCAGCTGGGCAAGGGCAGCTCCGGCCTGCTTGAGGCTTGTCTGCCAGCGTTCGGCAGACCAAAGCCGCTGCTGTTCCTCCGGGCTGAGTTGCCGCCAGCGCCCCTGGGAGACCTCCCCCGCCAGCCGGCCGATCAGCAGGCCGCCGCAGAGCACGCCCAGCATCGGTGCCCCGGTGAGGCGATCCGCACTGGTCACGAGCACCAAGCCCAGGAGCAGCACCACAGCGCCCCAGGCCGAATCCCGGGGCCGGCTGAGTTCGCTGGCCAGTAGGGGTAAGAGCAGGATGGCGAGGCCCAGCAGCAGCGCCAGGAGTCCGCCCAGGGTGGCGAGCATGGCCAGGAGGAATGGGTCCACCCATTGTGGGCGCGCGGGCTGGGCTTTCCCTACAGTCGCGATGCGCCCACCTGGCGCCCACCTGGCGGAATTGGTAGACGCGCTGGTTTTAGGTACCAGTGGCTTTGGTCGTGGGGGTTCAAGTCCCCCGGTGGGCATGGTTGGTTGCTTAGGTTGCCTTGAGCCAATGCTTAGGGCACGCTTCAGTTGCGATGACACAGGTTTTGGCTGCTGCCTCCAATACCGTTGCTGTGGCAGGCGCCAGGCCAGCGCCATCAACCCTGGTGCCGCGGGAATTTCTCGATCCACCGGCCCCATGGAACCCCACGGTGGGGTTGTTTCTGGCCGGCTACGGCCTGGCGGGCCTGACCATCTGGGGCTGGTTTGGGGGGGGCTGGCCCCTGCCGCTGCTGCTGGCCACTGGTTTTCTGGCCCTCCATCTCGAGGGCACGGTGATCCATGACGCCTGCCACAACGCCGCCCACCCCAGCCGCTTCTGGAATGCGGTGATGGGCCACGGGGCAGCATTGCTACTGGGCTTCAGCTTTCCGGTGTTCACCCGAGTGCACCTGCAGCACCACGCCCACGTCAACGACCCCAAAAATGATCCAGACCACATCGTCAGCACTTTTGGGCCCCTGTGGCTAATCGCGCCACGGTTTTTTTACCACGAGCTGTTTTTCTTTCGCCGGCGTCTCTGGCGCCGCTATGAGTTGCTGGAGTGGGGGATTGCCAGGGGGATATTTGCGGCGATTGTGATTGCGGCAGTGAAGTTTGGTTTCCTGCCCTTTGTATTTAACTGCTGGTTTGCTCCAGCCCTGATGGTGGGCGTCACTCTGGGCCTCTTCTTTGACTACCTGCCCCATCGCCCTTTTCAGTCGCGCAACCGCTGGCACAATGCCCGCGTCTATCCAGGGCGGCTGATGAACTGGTTGATCATGGGCCAGAACTATCACCTGGTTCACCACCTCTGGCCATCGATTCCCTGGTTTGAGTATCAAGCTGCATACCACGCCACAAAGCCGATCCTTGATGCCAAAGGATCACCCCAGCGGCTGGGATTGTTTGAAAGCAGAAGCGACGGGCTCAATTTTCTCTATGACATTTTCCTGGGGGTCCGCAGCCACCGCAAGAAGCGCAGCAAGTTGCGGCCGCTGGCGGCGCTGATGCCCACCCGCCATGCGCGCCGAAGGGTGCTGGAGCTGCTGCATCGAACGGCGGTGTCGCCGGTTCGCTGACACCAGCCAACTCACCAGTAATTCACCAGTTAATCCGCCAGGATTTTTGGCACCCGGATGAAGTCCCCCTCCCGCTGGGGCGCTTGATTTAGCAGTTCCTCCCGCACGCTTGTCGGGGTGACTACGTCGGCGCGGGTGACATTCACCACTTCCACGGCCCTGGTGGTGGGCGGCACCCCTTCGGTGTCCACGGCTTCCAGCTGGGTCACGTAATCCAGGATGCGTTCGAGCTGACCGGTGTAGGTGGCGATCTTCTCCTCCGGCAGGGCGAGGCGGGCCAGCCCTGCCACCTTGCGCACATCGTCGGCGGTGATCTTGCTCATCGGGCGGTACTGGCTGGGGTTGACGCTAGCGCTCAGGCCAGGAAGCTCTCCAGATCCGCCGTCAGGGCCGTGGCGGCCAGATCGAGAAACCGCTCCCCGTGGGCTGCCTGGGCCAGGAAGGGATCGGAGCCCATGCGGCCGTCGGGATGGCGGCGGCGGAAATCCTCGGGGCCGTGGATCGGCCCGGCTGGGGCCGATTCCGGCAGGGGGCGCTGCTTGGCCTGGAGGCTGGGCTCCAGGTGCAGGGTGAGGGCGATCTCGCTGGGGGTGGCGTGGTGCCCCTCGCGCTCGCCGTAGAGGCTGCGGGCCTCCTTCAGCACCGGCCCGGCCATGAACCAGTTGGCCAGCTTGCAGCGCAGCTGGGGGGCATTCGGCAGGCCCCGGTCGGCGGCGGTGGCGTAGGCCTGGGCAAAGGCCGCCTTGCTGGTGGCGATGTTGCCGCCGTGGCCATTGATCACGAAGATGCGCTCGAAGCCGTGGCGCGCCAGCGACAGCACCACGTCGTGCAGCACGGCTAGCAGGGTGGAGGGTTGCAGGCTGATCGTGCCGGCGAACCCCAGGTGGTGCTCGGCCATGCCGAAGGCCTGGGCGGGCGTCACCAGGACGCCGCTGCGCCGGCCCACCTCCAGGGCAACGGCTTCGGCGGTGAGCGCATCGGTGCCGATGGCGCCGGTGGGGCCGTGCTGCTCGGTGGAGCCCAGGGGCACGATCACCCCCTTGCCCTGCTCCAGATAGGCCTCCACTTCAGGCCAGCTGCGCAGCTGCAGGCGGATGGCGTCGGTGGTGCGGGGCAGCTGGTGGGTGGATTGGGTCATGGTGAACAGCAACGTGCCCGGGTTGTCTGCCTAGGATGGGCGAGCCAGCAGTGCCCTGGGCCCATGCTGCACCGCAAGCTCTACCAGTTTTGTGCCGAACAGCGGCCCGTGTGGGTGTTTCTGCGCGACCAGCAGCGCTGGATTGAGGAAGCCACGGTGGTGGAGATCGAGGGAGACCTTGTCACCCTGCGCTACCACGCCGAAGACGACGAAGAAACCCACAGCTGGGAGGAGAGCGTGCGGCTTGATTCGATTGGTGCCGTCAGCACCCGGCTGGCCTACGTGTGCCGCAGCGGCAGCCCCGACGACGTGATCACCTCTGAAGACTGCCCCGAGGCCGAGCGGCTCAGCAACCCCTAGTGGGCCGTGCTGTTGCTGCGATCTCCACAATCGGGTCTGATGATTGCCTCAAGGCTCGCTTTGAGCGGATAGAGATCGTGGCTCACAGCATCCCAAAGGATCAACTGATCCACAGCGTCGTAAGAATGGATGATTCGATTGCGTGTGCCAATGATGGCCCTGAGGTCGGGAATGGATCGAGCTAGATCTGGATTCTGATCAGCGGCTTGTTTCAGGGCCTCACCAAGAATTTCAAATTTTCGCTCAATAGCGGCCTGCAGGATCTCATTGCTGAGGTAGTCATCTAGAACCACATCAGAGGTGAATCGCTGAATCGCCTCGATCGCCCGCAGTGCATCCAACAGACATTTCAAGACCTTAAAATCCACTGCTTTCAGGCTTGAATTACTAGTTCCCTGGTCCTATTCACTTCAGCTTTGAAGTATGGATTGTGAATCATGGCGTCTGTGACGAGATCGACTGGCCGATTCAGCAGTTTCTCCAAAGCATCGGCAAAGTCGCAGAACCGACGCGCGTATCCGGCTTGCCGTTGATTGTGCATTGTCACGATAAAATCTAGGTCGCTGGTAACTGGATTGAAGTCTGCCGTTGTACCCGAGCCGAAGAGCTCAAGCCGCTCCACTCCATAGAGCCTGCACAGATCGCGCAAGGCGATGTCGTGCTGGCGCAGCAGGGGCGGGATTTGGCTGTTCATCGTTGACTCCAGGCCCGCTCCGCTCAGTGGGCCGTGCCGTTGCCGTCGTAGCTGTCGGTGTTGTAGTAGCCGCCCTTGGTGCCGAAGAACAGGGTGGCCAGTACGAACAGGCCGCTGCCGAAGATCAGCACGGTGGCGAGGGTGAAGCCGGAGGAGTGCATGGCGGCCAAAGGGCATGGGGCATCGAAGCCCAGTCTGCTGGCTGACGCCGCTGCCGGCGAGCTGGAGATCGCCTGTGTGGGGAATCCGTTGCTGAGGCTCTTGATCGCCTGCCCCGCCGATAGCTCCTCACCGAGTCGAACCTCGGGTCGATGTAGAGCAGCACGGCAGAGGCGGCCTGCTGCGAGGCCGTCATCGTCTTGCCACATGCCTTGGGCCCTTCGATCACCACGGCGCCGGCAGATCCCAGGAGCTCGTTCAGTTCTGCATCAACGACCCGGGGGGTGTAGGGCGGCATCCTGGCTCAGCGATGCGGGAAATGCTGCCAATCTAATGCGGATAAAACGGAGCTTTGGATGCGCTTTTTGCGGTGGCCAGCGCCCGCATCGCCTCGCAGTGCGATCTCTCGTGCTCAGGCCTGCCCTGTCAGCACCATTTGCATCACGACCAGCAGACCATCGGCCAGGGGGCGATGGCTGCGCCGGACAACCAACGCTGCACTGTGGCGGGAGGCAGTTAAAGTGGTCACAAATAGAGGATCAAGCGTGTCTGAAGTAGTCGCAAGCCAGGTGTCGGTGCGGGACCTCAAGACCCACCTCTCCGAATGGCTCGGCCGGGTTCAAGGTGGCGAGGTGGTGGAGGTCACCTCCCACCGCAAGCCCATCGCCCGGCTCACCTCCATCAAGCAGCCTGATTCCACCCCTACCAACCCGCTGCAGAAAGCCATTGATGCAGGGATCGTTAGTTGGAACGGCCAAAAGCCGGTGTTCCCTCCACCAGTGAAGCTGCGTGGTGAGGGAAAACTCGTCAGTGAAATCGTGATGGAAGATCGGGGTTGAATTGGTGATCCTGTTCTGCGACACCAGTGCCTTGATCAAGTTGCTGATCAGTGAGCCAAACTCCGATCAGATGGAGCAGAGCAGCTCGCAAGCAGAAGCCATCGCGGTCTGCCGGATCACCTGGGCAGAGGCCATGGCGGGTATGGCCCGTCGTCAGAGAGAAGATCCGATCAGCGGGGATGACATCGAACAGGCCCGTCAGCGCCTGATCCTTAGCTGGGATCAGTTCATCATCGTCGAGGTCAGCCAGCGGCTGGTTGAAACAGCTGGGCGATTTGCCGATGTTTTCGCTTTGCGCGGCTACGACAGCGTGCAACTGGCAGCAGCCCATGAACTCGACCAGAGCACGGATCAACCACTGACCTTTGCCTGCTTCGATCGCAGACTTAAGCAGGCAGCATCACTGCTGCAACTGAAGGTCCTGGCATGACCAGCTCGGGGCTAAGGCCTTCGATGGCTTCTTGGTGCGCAAGGCGCCGAGTGCGGAAATACTCCCGCCACTACCCGGTGCCCACCTACGTGGTGGAGTACCTGCTGGGTCACCTTGCCAAGCCTGGCGATCAAGGAAGCCCAAATCGACGACGAGCTGGTGCGCCACCCAGGCCGGCGCCAACCGGGCAGGGTCGAGAAGCTTGGTCGCATTCCTCTACGCAACGACTGGACGGGCTGCCCCTGCAATCTCCAGCCTTCCTCCATTTGTAGAGTGTCATCATGTGGGCGCCCAGCTCTTCTGAAATCCGGGCCACGCTCACTTAAGGAACCTCTGGGCAACGAGCCCTCAAAGAGGGTCCAAGCTTGCGATTTGCTCGGAATGAACAATTTCTGGGGGAGCTGAGGCTTGATAGGCCTGATTTCACCTTCACGGAAACTAAATTTGGTTTATTTGGGGGAATTCTTGCCCCAATGGGCACACCAATCCTCCGATCACGAACTGCATAGCAACCTGCGACGTGCCATGAATAGGTTCGAGAGGGCGGCCAGCACATTCACTTTGCAGCTGTTCTTGAGCATTCCCCGCAGTCGGGTCTTCTGAAAGCCGAACTGCTGTTTGATCACCCGAAACGGATGCTCTCCTTTGGCGCGGATATGCGCCACTGCAAGCAGAAGCCGTGCCGGCTATGGCAGTTTCGACCAGATCATCCAATCGGCCCTCTGGGGTGTCAGGCAGTACTCGACGCTTCCCTGGTCGCATGGCAACGCGGAAACCGATCCCCCGGCCTTGCATCTCTTCTCGCTTCTCAATTCCCTGGTAGCCAGCATCCGCATAGACCACGGTTTCCTCGCCGTGCAGGAGATCAGCGGCTGGGGTGAGGTCATGCACATGCGCAGCCGTGGTTTCCACTGAGTGGATGAGGCCGCTCTCGCTATCCACGCCGATGTGGACCTACATTCCGAAATACCACTGGTTGCCTTTCTTGGTCTGGTGCATCTCAGGATCCCGTTCATTGGTCTTGTTCTTGGTGGAACTGGGAGCGGCGATCAAAGTGGCATCGATAATCGTGCCCTGCTTCATGGCCATGCCGTTGGCCTTGAGATGGGCTTTGACCACCTCAAAAATCTGTTGGCCGAGATCGTGCTTCTCCAGCAGATGGCGGAAGGTCAGGATCGTGGTCTCATCAGGGATCCGATCGCTGATCATGTCGATCCCAGCGAAACGGCGCATCGTCGGCACCTCGATCAGCGCATCCTCCATCGCTGGATCGCTGAGGTCGTACCACTGCTGGAGCAGATGGATGCGCAGCATGGACGCGAGCGGATAGGGCGGGCGACCACCCTTGGAGCTGGTCTTGGGATAGTGGGGCTCGATCAGATCAATCAGTGCTTTCCACGGCACCACACTTTCCATCTCGCCCAGAAATCGCTCCCGCCTGGTGCGTTTTTTGGCAGTGGATTGCTCGTATTCACTGAATCCGAGCTGCTTGCTGCCCATGAGCCCAGTCCGTACCTGCGATTACGAGGGTATTTTCGCGCGGATGGCTCGGGTTTTCCAGAGCCTCCCTAGCAGTATCGCCATCACGCCAAAGGAGCACCAAAGTGCCACTGGGGCTCAAGGATGCTGAAGCGATTTGTTGAGAGCAGTGGGAGCAAAAAGAAACGAGTATCACCAGGGCAAACTCAACTACCGTTTGCGTTTGACTTACGCCTCAACCAAATCCCTGATGAATGGCATCAGATAGCAGTGAGATTTAGACGAGCCAATGCCATCCGTGATGGCGATAGAGAGCGAAGTATTAGGTAGTTGCGTTGGGGAGATAAATGTATCAGCAGGAATAGAGAATAGAGGTGCCTGCCTTTGCTGTGGGTGGAATTATTTGGAATTCATTTTGGCGGGGAAAGGGGCTGAGGATTGGCGTTGGAGGCGGGCGATGGTGCCATGTATTGGAATGCGTTTTGGGGTGTTTAAGGGTGATTGAAGAAATAAAAAGCCCCTGTTGTGGCAGGGGCTTCTGGGGTTAGGATGCTACGAAAACTTCCCCAACCCCTAGTTAATGTCTACCGGTGCAAAGGCGTTTGTTGGGGTACCCCCTACCGGTGCAACCGCTACTCGGTTAATGTCTACCGGTGCTCCGACCATTTTGTTTTCATCATGCACCCTCACATCCCGATTGGCTGGCGTTGTTGATAGCGCCTGAATAATAGGCATCACCACGGACTGCTGCTTTCTAATGCTTGGTGCTCCATAGCCATTAGCACCAAAGCGATATTTAAGATCTGCCGAGACCCTGGTCTCAAATGCCTGGTCGTAGGAGAGATTACCGCCAACGGCGAGACCATTGGTGAGGTTGTAAGCAAACCTGCCCCGATCGCCTAAACCGTCAGCGGTATTAAGGTCGCCGTCTTGGTAGTAGTAGCCAACAGATGCCCTTAAATCAGGCGTAATGCTATAGCCGACATCAAGCCCATAAGTATCTAGGGTGCCGCCCTGGTAGACGCTATTAAGTTGGGAGTTGGTCGTGCCAACAGGCACCAGAGCATAGGCATTGAAGTTCCAGGAGTTGGAGACGGCTTCTAGGCTTGCTGCCACCTGCTGAAAGAAGACCGTTTGAGAGTTCGTAACGGTGACACCCGTATCAGCAGGACCTGTTGCCATAGGACGGCTGTCATAGCCCGCATTGACGCCAAACATCCAAGAGCGGTTGCCATTGAGCCAGCGATATCCCAAGCGAGTGGAGGTGGAGAATGTAGTTCCAGCAACGGTTGTATTGATGATGCTGCTGTAGTTGCCGTAGTCATTGAAGTTGGCATTCACCAGCACATCCACAAAGGCAACATTGTTGCTGCCGACGTGGAGTGGAATGAAGGCACCAATGCCAGCTTGATTAGGGGTGCCAGCGCCTTGTAGAGCCCCCTGGAAGCCGTAGTTGAGTTTGACGGCATCCCTGAGGTTGACGCCCATCACACCGAGGTCTGCTGCCTCAGTGCTGGGAGCCTCGGGGTCTTGCGCTGCTGCAGGGCTGATGCCAAAGGGTAGAGATGCCAGTGCCAGTGCGGCAGTGCTTGCAAGAGAGAGGCTGAGACGGATGGAGCGCTGCATCGGCTGACCTGCTGCAAAAAGGCAGCGTTTCAGCTGACGCGTATAGCAATCGTAGATGGTAAGGAGCAGGCGAAAGTGAAAACCAGACGGCGAAGTGGCTTTGGTTACGGTTTGGCTCAGGTATTGATGTTGAACTCAATCACCCAAGCCACTCCCATAGCCACCACGCTCTCCCAATTCCTCCCCCAGAGCTTCTTCGCCCGCCCCGCCGAGCAGCTTGCCCCCGAGCTGATCGGCTGCCTGCTGGTGAAGCGCCAACCCACTGGCGAGTTGCTGTGGGGCGTGATTGTGGAAACGGAGGCGTATTCCCAAGACGAGCCCGCCTGTCACGGCTACCGCCGCCGCACTCCGAGCAACGAAACCCTGTTTGGGGAGCCTGGGCGGTTTTATGTGGTTGTGAGTTATGGCATCCACCACTGCGTCAATGTGGTGACCCACCGGCCCGACTGGGCCAATGGGGTGCTGCTGCGAGCGGCGGCCATTCCCGGTGAGCCGGAGCGGTTGGCGGCGGGTCCAGCCCTATTGGCACGTTGCTTTGGCATCGATCGCTCCCACGACGCCCAGCAGGTGCATCCAGATCAGGGCCTGTGGATAGCCCCGCGGCCGCCAGGGCTGGCAGCTTTGGCCGCCGCAGACCTGGTGCAAACCAGCCGCATCGGCATCAGCCAGGGCCAAGACCTCCCCTGGCGCTGGTATTGGCGGGCCAGCCGCAGCGTCAGCAGGCGGGCCAGGGGTGATCGGCAGCCGCCCTACGATGAGTTGATGTTCCTGCTGGGGCTATGACCATTGCTCCTCCAGCACCACGGGCTGATGCTCTGCCCGCCCTGCAGCTGCCTTCTGATCTTTGCCTCAGCCCGGAGCAATTCGCTGCCGTCTGTGCCGCCAATCCAGATGCGGTGCTCGAGCTCGATGCTGCTGGGAACCTGATCCACATGACTCCAACCGGCGGGGAAACCGGCGCCCGCAACAGTCGCCTGTTGATGCGCCTTCTGGCCTGGGCCGATCAGCTCGGCGGCTGGCAGGTCTTCGACAGCTCTACAGGATTCCGCCTGCCTGACGGCTCGGTGCTCAGCCCCGATGCCTCCCTCGTTCGTCTGGAGCGCTGGCAGGCGCTCACCCCTGAGCAGCGCCGCAGCTTCCCGCCCCTTTGTCCGGATGTGGTGGTGGAACTCGCCAGCCCCAGTGATCAAGGCCCCCGCGCTGTTGCCGCCCTGCGCCAGAAGATGGCGGCTTACCAGGCCAATGGGGCCCAGCTGGGCTGGTTGCTGATCCCTGAGGAGCGGGCTGTGGAGGTCTGGCCAGTAGCAAGTGAGCCGCACCGCATTGAGGCTGCCAACCTGCTGGATGGCGGCCAGCTTCTGCCGGGGTTGAGGATCGAACTGCAGGACATCTGGCAGGTGTGATCACCCGGGGGCGGTTGCAGATCTATCGCTGCAACAACTTGGCCGGATCGAAGTGGCTTGAAACCAGGCGACGCTGGCGTCAGCCCCTACCCTGACCCTGTGAGCCGCCGCACCCCTTGAGCAGCTGGAGCCACCGCCACGTGCTGGATCTGGCGGCCTTTTCGCTGGATGATTTCACCACCGTGCTGACCCTGGCCCAGCGCTTTCGCGCCCTGCCGGTGGCCGGTGCCCGCAAGCTGCCGGCCCTGCAGGGGCGGTTGATGACCAGCCTGTTCTTTGAGCCCAGCACCCGCACCCGCAGCAGCTTTGAGCTGGCGGCCCGGCGGCTCTCGGCCGATGTGCAGAGCTTCTCGCCCTCCTCCAGCTCCCTGAGCAAGGGCGAGAGCCTGCTCGATACGGCCCGCACCTACGTGGCCATGGGCGCCAACGTGCTGGTGGTGCGCCATCGCTGCGCCGGGGTGCCCCAGAGCCTGGCGGTCGACCTTGACCGGGCCGGTGAGCGGGTGGCGGTGCTCAATGCCGGCGATGGCCTGCACAGCCACCCCAGCCAGGGGCTACTGGATCTGTTCACCCTGGCGCGCCACTTCGCCCCTGAAGCCCCCACGCCCGCGGCCCTGCGGGGCAAGCGCATCGTGATCGTGGGCGATGTGCTCCACTCCCGCGTGGCCCGCTCCAACCTCTGGGCCCTCACCGCCTGCGGCGCCGAGGTGGTGCTCTGCGGCCCGCCCACCCTGCTGCCGGATGCCTTCGCTGACTTTGTGGCCGCCCCCCCGCCAGGCCAGGCGGCCGATCCGGTGGCGATGCGGGGTACGGTGCGGATTGAGCGCAGCCTGGAGGCGGCCCTGGCCGGGGCCGATGCGGTGATGACTCTGCGCCTTCAGAAGGAGCGCATGCATCAGCACCTGCTCACCAGCCTGGATAGCTATCACCGGCGCTTCGGCATCACCGCTGAGCGCCTCACCCTCTGCGGCCGCCCCGTGCCCGTTCTCCATCCGGGGCCGGTCAACAGAGGCGTGGAACTGGCCGGGGAGGTGCTGGATGATCCCCAGGTGGCCCTGGTGGAAGAGCAGGTGCGCAACGGCATCCCGATTCGCATGGCCCTGCTCTATCTGCTGGCGGCAGCCGAGCCGCTGGTATCAAGTGGACCTGATCAGAGCAGCTTGAAGCCGTCCAGCAGCAGGCCGTAGAGCAGCCCGATGCGGGCCATGTCGATCAGCTGCAGGGCCAGGTCGTCGCCCCTGCGACGGATCAGGGGCCCGCGGGCGCGAATGGCCAGTTCGATGGCGACCACGCAGATCAGGGCCCCCAGGGGATCCAGCTGGGAGAAGGCTCCGGTGATTGATCCCACCACGCCACCGATGCTGAAACTCACCAGCAACACGATCAGCAGCAGCGAAATCCGCCGCCAGGGATTGGCAGCCCAGCGCTCCAAACCCGCCCTGGCCTGGGCCACCCGTTCCTGGAAGCGGGTTTGCTGGTAGGGCCGCTCGGGGGGTCTGGCGATCACGGCTGAACCGGCATCGGCGGAGACCTCAGCGAAAGAGGGTGGCAGGGAAGCGAACGGTGGTGATCCCCATCACCCGGCCCGAGCCCTGCCACACCATATCTACACCATCTCTGGCGCTTGGGCAGCCTTTTGCCACCACAGATAGGGGAATCCAATAAAAAAGCCCGTGGCCGAGGCCCGGGCTGGGTGATGGGGACCCCAGAACCAAAGCGGTTGGATCGGGGCTGTTCAATGGGCAGCAGACGTTTGTCAGAGCGTCCCGTGGGGGCCTTGACGACCAGAACCTCAGCTGTTGCCGTCTTTTTTGCGGGATGCCTTGCCTTCCAGCAACTCCAGCAGGGCTTCCATCTGGGCCATGACGCCCCTTACCTCGCCGGCCTCCGGTAGCAGGCCATCATCCATCACTCCCTGGTGCATCTCCCGGAGTTCCTGGCGGATGTACCGCAGGTGGCTGACCACCTGCTCGCGCTTCGACTGCGACATCTATGGCCATTGACTAATCCACCCTTTTAGCCCATCGCCGGCTCATGTCTGTCCAAATTGAGCTTTGGCCTGCTCGTAAAAGGGCCCATCCACCTCGCCAATCCCCGCTTCCCGGGCCATTGCTTCGATTCGCCGTCGCACTGCCGGCCGCACGAAAAAGGGCACCTCCCTCAGCAGGGCCTCGGCGTCAGGGTGCCAGTTCATGCTGCCTGCCCAAAGCGGGGTTGGCGATAAAAGTGGAGAATAGGGGACTCGAACCCCTGACCTCTGCGGTGCGATCGCAGCGCTCTACCAGCTGAGCTAATTCCCCGAATTCGGGCTCCTCGGAGCTTTCCTTGACCATTATCTCCGACATCTCCGCCACTTCCTTGCCATGAGCGCGTCGATCACCCCGGAGCGGCTCGCCGCCTTTGATGAAGCCTCAGTAGCCGAGCTGGCTCGCCGCCTCGAGGAAGACGACTATCCCAGCGCCTTCGACGGCTTGGACGACTGGCACCTGATGCGTGCGCTGGCCATTCACAAGCCTGAATTGGCACGCCCCTACGTGCATCTGGTGGATCAGGAACCCTTTGATGAAGAGTGAGCCAGACCCAACTGAGCCAGCCCTAAATGACCCCCTGGCGGGTCGCCGCATCTTGGTGGCCATCAGCGGCAGCATCGCCGCGGTCAAGATGCCCTTGGTGGTCAGCGCCCTGGTGCAGCGCGGTGCCCAGGTGCGCTGCCTGCTCACCCCGTCGGCGGCCCAGCTGGTAAGCCCGGTGGCCCTGGCCTGCCTCAGCCGCAATCCCTGCCTGCTCGACGCCGACCAGTGGAGCCACCAGGCATCCCGCCCCCTCCATGTGGAGCTGGCCGAGTGGGCGGAGCTGGTATTGGTGGCGCCCTTGAGTGCCACCAGCCTGGGTCGCTGGGTGCACGGGCTCGCCGACACCCTGCTGGCCAGCACCCTGTTGGCCTGCGAAGCGCCGGTGCTGGCGGCGGCAGCGATGAACACGGCGATGTGGGCGGCTCCGGCCGTGCGCCGCAACTGGGAGTTGCTGGAAAGTTTTGAGCGGGTGTTGCCCCTGGGGCCGGCGCCGGGGCTGTTGGCCTGTGACCGCCAAGGGGATGGCCGCATGGCCGAGCCGCTGCAGTTGCTGCTGGCCCTGGAATGCCTGCAGCTCTGGGGCTGGCGGCGCGATTGGTCTGGCCTGCGGCTGCTGGTGACGGCCGGCCCCACCCGCGAACCCCTCGATCCGGCACGCTGTATCACCAATCCCAGCAGCGGCCGCATGGGGGTGTTAATGGCCCAGGCGGCACGGCTCCGGGGGGCCGAGGTGACCCTGGTGCATGGCCCCTTGGCCCTCGACCCCCAGCTCCTCGCTGGCCTCTGCTGCGAGCCCGTGCAGACGGCGGCCGAGATGGAGCAGGCCTTGCTGCGGCTCCAACCCGGCTTCGATGCCATCGCCATGGCGGCGGCCGTGGCCGATCACCGCCGCCAGCAGCCGCTCGACACCAAACTCAGCAAGCACGACCTGGCGGCCGAGCTCAGCACCGGTTGGCAGGCCGTGCCGGATCTGTTGGCGGGCCTGGTGGCGAGAAGGCCTGCTGGCCAGAGGATCCTGGGCTTTGCAGCCCAGTCGGGTGACTTGCTGCCCGCTGCCAGAGCCAAGTGGGCCCGCAAGGGTTGCGACCTGCTGTTTGCCAATCCGATCGATCAGGCCGCAGCCGGCTTCGCCGTGGATACCAACCAGGGCTGGCTGCTCGGTGCGGCTGGAGGCGAGCAGTGGTTGCACCCCGCATCCAAGCTGGCGATTGCCCAGCAGTTGCTCACAGCCCTGCGCCCGTAACGGTCGGGGGGGGCGCCTGCTGGTCCTGGAGCTGATCTAGAAAGCTGCGCAGCTGGGGGCGGGGTATGTAGGGCCAGCCGCCGCTGCGCTCCATGCTCTCCAGCAGTCTGAAGAGCTGGCTGCGGTCGCTGGGCAGGCTGCTGCGTAATGCCCCGTCCTGAACGGAGCGATGCAGCTGCTCCAGTTGGCGCAGCAGCGCGAGCAGGGATTCGGGTTGGTCCTCCAGTTCCCCAGCCAACAGCTCGAGCTGGCCGAGCTGGCTGGTCAGTCGCTGCTGCTGGCTGGTCGTCAGGCCCATCAGATGTGTCTACCCACGCTCGCGAGGCTCACTCGCATACAGGTTGTTGAGAGCCGCGACATCGTACGGGGAATCAGGGTTTTGCACCGGTAGGATCCGCCCCAGCCCAGTCCCCAACCGCCGTATCTGCGGCGTTCTCCCATGCGTTTTCGTCCTCTGCTGGCCCTCGTGCTGGCGCTGTGCCTGACCCTGGTGACCGCCTGCAGCGGTGGGGCCAAGGCCGTGGAGCGCGCCAACCTCACCTACGACGACATCCACAACACCGGCCTGGCCAACGACTGCCCGACTCTGCCGGATTCGGCCCGCGGCTCCATCACCCTCGACCCCTCGGCGAAATACCAGCTCCGCGAGATCTGCATGCATCCGGCAGAGGTGTATGTGAAGGGCGAGCCCGCCAACAAGCGCCAGGAGGCCCAGTTTGTCGCCGGCAAGATCCTCACCCGCTTCACCTCGAGCCTGGATCAGGTTTACGGCGATCTGACCGTGGGCGCCGACGGCCTCACCTTCAAGGAGCTCGGCGGCATCGACTTCCAGCCGATCACCGTGCTGCTGCCTGGTGGTGAGGAGGTGCCCTTCACCTTCTCCAGCAAGGAGCTGGTGGCCAGCGCCGAAGGCACCGCCCTCACCACCAGCACCGATTTCGAAGGCCCCTATCGGGCTCCCAGCTATCGCACCAGCAACTTTCTCGACCCCAAGGGCCGCGGTCTGACCACTGGCTACAGCAGTGCGATGGGCCTGGTGCCCGCCGGGGATGAATTCTCCGGTGAAACCGTCAAGCGCTATGTAGATGGTTCCGGCACATTGAATCTCTCTATCACCAAGGTGGATCCAACCACCGGCGAATTTGCCGGTGTGTTCACCGCCATTCAGCCCTCCGACTCCGACATGGGTACCAAGGCCGTGGTGGACGTCAAGATCGTCGGCCAGCTCTTCGGCCGCCTCGAGCAGGCCTGAGTGATAACGAGACCATCTCATGACCGTTCTTGATGCCACAACTCCAGTGCCCGCCAGCTCTGCGGGCCTGATTGCCCCCCACGGGGGGGTGCTGGTGAACCTGATGGTGGCTGCCGGGCAGCGGGAGCCCATCAAGTTGGGGATCAGCCGCAGTGTCGAGTGCAGCGATCGCAACGCCTGCGATGTGGAGCTGCTCGTGGTGGGCGGTTTCTCGCCCCTGCGTGGCTTCATGCACCAGGAGGATTACGACGCCGTGGTGGCAACCCACCGCACCACAAGTGGCCTGTTGTTTGGCCTGCCGATTGTCTTTGACACCGACGACGGCTCGATTGGCGTCGGCGACAGGCTGCTGCTCACCTATCGCGGCCAGGAGCTGGCGGTGCTGACGGTGGAGAGCCGCTGGGAGCCAGACAAGGCCCGTGAGGCCCAGGGTTGCTACGGCACCACCTCGCTCGAGCATCCGGCGGTGAAGATGATCGCCAGCGAACGGGGGCGCTATTACCTAGGTGGTGCCATCCAGGGCCTGGACCTGCCCCGGCGGGTTTTCCCCTGCAAGACCCCAGCCGAGGTGCGCGCCACCCTGCCCGAGGGGCAAAGCGTGGTGGCCTTCCAGTGCCGAAATCCCATCCACCGGGCCCATTACGAGCTGTTCACCCGGGCGCTCGATGCCGCCAATGTGAGCGAGCAGGGCGTGGTGTTGGTGCACCCCACCTGCGGTCCCACCCAGGACGACGACATCGCCGGCGAGGTGCGCTTTGAGACCTATGAGCGCCTGGCCGCCGAGCTGGACAACCCCCGCATCCGTTGGGCCTACCTGCCCTATTCGATGCACATGGCCGGCCCCCGCGAGGCCCTGCAGCACATGATCATCCGTAAGAACTACGGCTGCACCCACTTCATCATTGGCCGCGACATGGCCGGCTGCAAGAGCTCCCTGAGCGGCGAAGACTTTTACGGCCCCTACCAGGCCCAGGATTTCGCCCGGGACAACGCCGCCGAGCTGGGCATGGAAACCGTGCCCTCACTCAACCTGGTGTACACCGAGGAGGAGGGGTACGTGACCGCCGAACACGCCCAAGCCCGGGGCCTGCACATCCGCAAGCTCAGTGGCACCCAGTTCCGCCAGATGCTTCGCGGAGGCGAAGAAATACCTGAATGGTTCGCCTTCCGCAGCGTGGTGGCGGTGCTGCGCTCCTCAGCCGGTTAACATTCCTTTACTTGATTCTCAGTTGGAGAAAGGGTCTTGAAAAAGCGTTGGCGCAATGCGGGGCTCTACGTCCTCCTCGTGATCGTGGTGATTGCCGTGGGTACGGCCTTCCTGGATAGGCCCGATCCGGCCAATGCGCCGCGAACCCTGCGCTACAGCGACTTCGTTGAGGCGGTGCAGGCCAATGAGGTCTCCCGGGTGCTGATCTCCCCCGATCGGGGCACTGCCCAGGTGGTCGAAAACGACGGCCGGCGCGCAGTCGTCAACCTGGCACCTGACAAAGACCTGCTCAAACTGCTCACCGACCACAACGTCGACATTGCCGTCCAGCCCAGCCGCGAGCCGGCAGCCTGGCAGCAGGCGGTGGGCAGTTTGATCTTCCCGTTGCTATTGCTTGGCGGTCTGTTTTTCCTCCTGCGCCGGGCCCAGGGCGGTGGCGGAAACCCCGCCATGAACTTCGGTAAGAGCAAGGCCCGCCTGCAGATGGAACCCCAGACCCAGGTGACCTTTGGCGATGTGGCTGGCATCGAGGGCGCCAAGTTGGAGCTCTCCGAGGTGGTCGACTTCCTCAAAAATCCCGATCGCTTCACCGCCGTCGGCGCCAAGATCCCCAAGGGTGTGCTGCTGGTGGGCCCTCCGGGCACCGGTAAAACCCTCCTGGCCAAGGCGGTGGCCGGTGAGGCAGGCGTTCCCTTCTTCTCGATCTCCGGCTCGGAATTCGTCGAGATGTTTGTGGGCGTGGGTGCCAGCCGGGTGCGCGACCTGTTCGAGCAGGCCAAAAAGAGTGCCCCCTGCATTGTCTTTATCGATGAGATCGACGCCGTTGGTCGCCAGCGCGGTGCTGGCCTTGGCGGCGGCAATGACGAGCGGGAGCAGACCCTCAACCAGCTGCTCACCGAGATGGATGGCTTTGAGGGCAATACCGGCGTAATCATCGTTGCGGCCACCAACCGGCCCGACGTGCTCGATTCGGCCCTGCTGCGGCCCGGTCGTTTCGACCGGCAGGTTGTGGTAGATCGGCCCGATTACGCCGGTCGCCTCCAGATCCTCGGCGTCCATGCCCGCGGCAAGACCCTGGCCAAGGACGTTGACCTCGACAAAATCGCCCGCCGCACCCCCGGCTACACCGGCGCCGATCTGGCCAACCTGCTCAACGAGGCGGCGATCCTGGCGGCCAGGCGCCAGCTCACAGAAGTCTCTATGGACGAGGTGAACGACGCCATCGAGCGCGTGATGGCTGGTCCGGAGAAGAAAGATCGGGTCATGAGTGAGAAGCGCAAGCGTCTGGTGGCCTATCACGAGGCGGGCCATGCCCTGGTGGGCGCCCTGATGCCCGACTACGACCCGGTGCAGAAGATTTCGATCATTCCCCGTGGCAATGCGGGGGGGCTCACCTTCTTCACCCCCTCTGAAGAGCGGATGGAATCGGGGCTCTACTCCCGCTCCTATCTCCAAAACCAGATGGCTGTGGCCCTGGGCGGTCGGGTAGCTGAAGAAATTGTCTACGGCGAAGATGAGGTGACAACTGGAGCCTCAAACGATCTCCAGCAGGTGGCCCGGGTGGCCCGGCAGATGGTTACCCGCTTTGGCATGAGCGATCGGCTGGGCCCCGTTGCCTTGGGCCGCAGCCAGGGCGGCATGTTCCTGGGCCGCGACATCGCCGCTGAGCGTGATTTCTCCGAAGACACTGCAGCTGCCATCGACGAGGAGGTGAGCGAACTGGTGGCTGAGGCCTACAAGCGGGCCACTTCGGTGCTCACCGGCAATCGCCTGGTGCTCGATGAATTGGCCGCCATGCTGGTGGAGAAGGAAACCGTGGATGCGGAAGCTCTCCAGGAGCTTCTGATCCGCAGTGATGTGAAGGTTGCCGAATACGTCTGAGGCTTGCGGGCCTGCGGGGAGTGCTTCTTGGCTGATCCATTCCCTGCGGGCCCAGCCGCTGCTGATAGTGCTGAGGCCGGGTGAGCCCTTGCGGGCCCTGCCAACGCTGGAGCGGCTGCAGGAGTTGGGACTGATCCATGTGGAGATCGCCTGGCAGCCGAAGCCGGGCTGGGCGAATCAGATGCAGGAGCTGATTGATCGCTTCCCCGCTCTGGAGCTGGGGGCAGCCTCGGTGTGCCAGCTCCAGGGGGTGGCCGACGCCGCAGCTGCCGGCTGCCGCTACGCGGTGTCGCCGCTGCTCGATTCAGAGCTGCAACAGCGGGCGGCCGAACGGGAGCTGTTGCTGGTGCCCGGGGTGATGAGCCCCTCCGAGGTGCATCAGGCCCGCCGGTTGGGCTGCGGCATCGTCAAGCTGTTCCCGGCGGTGAGCGCCGGCATCAACCACTGGCGGCGGCTGCGGGAGCCCCTGGGCGCACCGCTGCCCTACTGCATCGCAGCAGGCGGCCTAAGCCCCGGCGACGTGTTGCCCTGGCTGGAGGCCGGGGTGGATGCGGTGGCGCTGGGCTCGGGGCTGGGCGATCTGGAGGTGGCGAGCGCCTGGCGGGAGCTGCTCTCCACCCTGGCCGCGCGCCTGTGCTGTGCACCCTCCTCGTCGCTATAGAAAAGATTCAAACCGATTCTTCCTGAGGCGCAGAGACCGATGGGCCGCTCCGCAAGGCAACTTCCCGATGGCTGCAGCTTTCACATCACCCTGCGCTGCAACAGCCGGGCCTTTCTGATCGCCCGCGGGGTGCGGCGGGATCTGCTGCTGGGGGTGCTGCATAAGGCACAGGAGAAGTTCGGATTTCGGTTGCATGGGATCTGCCTCATGGCCAACCACCTGCATCTGCTGCTGCGGCCGCAGCAGGGGAAAGACCTGCCACGGATCATGCAGTGGATCGGCTGGTATTCGGCGATGGCGCTGAACCGGATCACGGGCCGCTGCGGCCACTTCTGGGAGGCGCGCTACTTCTCCACGCCGATTGACCCAAGCGACACACGGCGTGTGCTGGCCACGCTGCGCTACATCCATGCCAACCCCAAGGCAGCAGGGGTGCGTAAGGGTTTTCATGACCCCTACAGCAACTACGGGCACTATGGGCGGCTGGCGGGGGATAGCTTGAGCGAGTGGCATCCTGCCTTCCTGCAGCTGGCGCCGACGCTGGAGGGCTGCGCCAGGCGTTATGGGAACTACTGCCGGCGCTACCGGCCAAGGGCGAAACCAGCCAAACAATCCCATTGGGGCAGCAGGTTGCTGCGGCGTGATGGGGGATCTGGCCCCAGGGCTGCAGGCCGGGTGCGGGTGGCCCCAGGCCAGCAGGTTCTGCCATGGCATGGAGGCGGGGCAGAACTGCCCCTGCCGCTGAAATGGCAGCAGCTGGCGGAGAGATTCAGGCGGGCCAATGGCCCTGGGCAAGATGGGCCCAAGGCGAGCAACTGGGAAGGGCGCTTTTGATCTTTAAGCGCTAACCTTGATTGAAATTATTATATTTGCGTGCAAGTCTTATTGAGGGAACCTCGAAAAATCAAGAATCTTACACCTACAGAAGCTTACAAAAAAACGCCTTGCGGCGCCAAAGGGTCTAAGAAATTGTACATCAAAATGACTGAATTGACTCAAGCAGCTTCGTACTAATTATTGCTCATGCGA
>JAHLYQ010000032.1 GCA_025127975.1 Synechococcus sp. CS-1331
ACCGCGGTGGGGTGATGCCGTCACTGCTGAGCGATCCCTGAGGGCAGAAGAAAGGGCGGCACCGCATCTTTGCTCACTCAGGGATGAGCGATGAGGCGCGCATTCGCGCGGCGGCGCGTCCCGACCCCTGAATGCTTACAAATTGTTAGCAGATCGCTATATATCTGCTTCGGGGCTTGTGGGCGGACGCCTCGATCACATGGGTCGAATGGTCAAATTTGCCTTGGAGCTCCAGAAGCAGGTGAAACATTTCAACCATGATCATGGCACCGACCTGGATGTTATCAGCAGTATCCATTCCGGTGATGTTGTTGTTGGAACTGTTGGCTCAAGCAACATGGCCTTTGACGTTTGGGGTGATACCGTGACCGCTGCCAATAGTATTTTGGCGCAAGGCAAGCTCTCTAGAGGCTCAATTCTGGTGTCGCAGCCGGTGTTTGAATTCCTTCAGGACGCTTACTATTTTGACAAGTTAAATCCCGACCCATCTTCGGGAGCACTCCAGCCATTGATATCGATGTGGCGTCTCGTCGGTGCCGCTAAGCAACAACTAGAGGTGGCGTGAGTATGGAATTTGGCAGCGATACGTTTACCAAATCAGCTCTGCTGCTGGCCATTGGTTTTCCTGTCACGGAGCTGCTGCTCAGCGAGGCCATTCAATATCTTCGCCAGCAGGGCCGGCCTCTCTCGGGAACACTGCAGATTCTCCGCAACCTACTGATCCCCTCCCTGGCCTCGTTGATTTTTCTCACCTATATAGGGCATCTTGATCCGGAAAGTTGGGTTATTCGCTTTAACGAGACTGTGCTGTGGATCTGCACGCTGGTTGCAGCATTATCTCTTTTCGACATCCTACTTTTCTTTGATTCGGATGTAGGTCGCCAGTCTCCTGTCGGCACCACCGTTGATCAGGTTGATGCCAGCGAACGTTGGCAGGCGCGTATTCCCAAACTTTTTCGGGACCTAGCACGGGTTGTTCTGATCCTTGTTGGTGCGGCGATAATTCTATCGGCTACCTGGAAGATTGATCTTGGTGGGCTGGTGACAGCTCTGGGCATTGGCTCTGTGGTGATTGGTCTAGCGCTCCAGGACACCCTGGGGAGCATTGCTGCCGGAGTCACCCTGCTGTTTGAGCAGCCTTTCAAGAAAGGTGATTGGTTAAGAGTGGGTGACTTGGTGGGGAAGGTGACCGATATCAATTGGCGTTCGGTTCGCATCGAAACGATTGACATGGTGCAGATCACTATTCCCCATCTCATCATTGGCAAGCAGATTATCAGCAATTACAGTCAGCCGATCAGGGCCCATAGAGAGGAAGTCTTCCTAGCTTATGCCTATGCCCACCCTCCTAACCTCGTGAAGCAGGTGCTGAGGGAGACGGCCCTTTCTACTCCAGGCATTTTGGAGCAGCCTGGCATCAAAGTTGGCACCTACAAGTATGAAGATTCAGGTATTTCCTATAGGGTTACATTTTTTGTTGATGGCTACCAAGATCGTCCGGCTGTGCGTGATGAGTTTCAAACCAGAGTGTGGTATGCCAACCAGCGTTATCGATTGAAGATTCCCTATCCAGTTCGAGAGGTTTATCAGGTCGAAGCAGCTTCGACGGATCTGGCGCGAGTCAGCAATTTTCCAAGGACCTGCAGCAGATGCCCGTATTGGAGGCAATTGAGGTGGAGTCGTTTGGGGATTTGGCTAAGGATGCGGTTCTCAATACGTATGCCGCTGGTGAGAAGGTTTACGCAGAGGGAGATAGGGTAATGGGTCTTTATTTCATTATCGCGGGCAAGGCTGATGCCTCGGTTCCCGATGGTTTAGGGAATAGGCGTATTGCCTATTCCCTATCGAAGGGGGATTGTTTTGGCGAGATTTCTCTGTTCAATGATCGGCCCAGTCCTGTGGCTATCCATGCCACTGAAGATCTCGAGGTCATCTTGATCATCCCTGAAGCGGCTAAGGAGTTGGTGGAGCGCCGCCCAAGTATTGCCCGAGAGCTGGGTCTTACGATCGAAGCACGGACCCGTATGGTCGATGAATTGAGCCAGACTTCCACCCTGGAATTTTGATCGTCGGAGCGTGCCCCCGCGCAACACCTGACCCTGCTGGGCCGTGCATGAGCTCAGTCTGATGGAGGCGGTGCGCGATCAGGCGTTGGCGGCAGCCCACGCCGATGGCGCCACCCGCATCACGGCGATCAGCCTGCGCATCGGCAGCCTGGCCGGGGTGGAACCGGAGGCGATGCGCTTCGCCCACACGGTGGTGATGGCCGGCACGATCGCCGCTGGCGCCGAGCTGCGCATCGAGATCGAAGCGGCCGAATGCCATTGCTCCGCCTGCGACGCCCCTTTCCCCGCCCTGGATGGCTGCTGCGACTGTCCCAGTTGTGGTGCGATTAGCCGTCAGTTGCTGCGCGGCCGCGACCTGCGGCTGCTGAGTCTGGAGGTGGTGTGAGGTGCTTGATTCCCTGCTATGTCCATGTCAAAATCTGATTATTAAAAGGCAAAACAATGAAAGTGACGGTTGAGCTTTCCGAGCAGGAGATGGTTGAAGTCCTCGAGCTCACGGGTGAGCGCAAAAAAGGTCCGGCCATTCGTCTGCTGATGGAGGAGGCTCTGCAGCGGCATCGACGCGCTCGCATCGCCCAGCGTTTCCTCAGCGGCGAGTGGGGGGTGGAGCTGGATAGTTTTGAGGCTGATCGACAGCGCGACCGCGACCGGGACCAGGCTCTGGCCCGATGACGCTCTTGCTCGATAGCAGTCTCTGGATCGACTTCACCCGGGCCCGGAGCCCGTTGGCCTTGAAGCAGTTCATCGCCCCGTTTGTGCTCGATCCAGCGGCCCATCTCGCCGAGCCGGTGCGCTTTGAGCTGCTGCGCTCGGCCCGACCGGACGAGGCCCAGCGGCTAGAGGCCCAGTTCGCCACATTGCCATCCCTGGCCACGCCGCCAGACCTCTGGCGGCAGGCGATTGTGCTGGGCCAGGACTGCCGTGCCATCGGCCGCACGGTGGTGAGCCTCGACCTGCTGGTGGCCGCCGTGGCTCTGCATCACAATGCCGTGCTGGTGAGCTTTGATGCCGACTTTGAGGCCGTGGCCTTGGTGAGTTCGCTGCGTCTGCAGCGGTTGCATCGCCCTAGCTGAAGCCGTCGACGAGGATCAAAGGGTGCTCTGCCGCCGGGGAATCGGCTCCAGGCTGGGCTCACTGCCGCCGAGGGCGGCGAGGCGCATGGCACTTTCCCGCTGCACCAGGGCCTGCAGGGCTTGTTTGAGCTGCATGACGGTGGTGCGCATCGGGGAACCTTTCAGGGCAACACTTTCAACTCACCATTTTTATCATCGCTTGATGACGCTGGCTGCACCGCTTAGCGCTCCTAGCCTGGAGATGGCCCCAGCCCCGTGTCCCCATGTGCCGCGACTGCTCCTGCGGACAGCCGGCGCCTGAGCCGCTGCCACAACCAACCCGCCAGCTACCCCTGCACACGGCCCTGCTGCAGCGCAACGACGCCCAGGCAGCCGGCCTGCGCCAGCGTTTTCAAGCCGCAGGCGTCACGGTGGTGAACCTGCTCTCCTCCCCCGGCTCGGGCAAAACCGCCCTACTCGAAGCCCTGGCCCAGCGCCTCGATCCCACCGGCTTGGCGGTGATCGTGGGCGATCTGGCCACCGATAACGACGCCCGCCGCCTGCAGGCCGCCGGGCTGGCGGCGGTGCAGATCACCACCGGCCAGGCCTGCCACCTGGAGGCGCCAATGGTGGCCGAGGGGCTACATCGCCTCCATCACCAGGGCATCAGCCTTGAGCAGCTTGAGCTGCTGGTGATCGAGAACGTCGGCAACCTGGTGTGCCCCGGCGCCTACGACCTCGGCGAGAGCCTGCGGGTGGTGCTGCTCTCCACCACCGAGGGAGAAGATAAGCCGCTCAAATACGCGCCGATATTCCACGGCGCCGATCTGGTGCTGATCACCAAGAGCGACCTGGCCGAAGCGGTGGGCTTCGACCGCGCCGCCGCCCACGCCGCCATCGCCCGCGTCGCCCCCCACGCCCGGGTGCTGGAAACCTCAGCCCGCAGCGGCGACGGCCTCGACGCCCTGATTGATGCCCTGGCGCGATGAGCGCGGCCCGGCTGCGCCTCTGGTGCCGCGGCGTGGTGCAGGGGGTGGGTTTTCGGCCCCTGGTGCATCGCCTGGCAACCGAGCTGCAGCTGGTGGGCGAAGTGGAAAACGTCGCTGGCGCCGTAAGGCTGGAGTTGCAGGGGGAGCGCCGCTCGCTGGAGCTGCTGCTGCGGCGCTTGCCCGAGGCGTTGCAGCCCCCCGGCGCTCTTGAGCCACTGGCGCCCGAGTGGCTCCCGCCCCTCGTTCCGGCGCCGCCTGGCCTGCGCATCGCCGCCGCCACCGCCCAACCCCTGGGCGCCGGCCTGATCGCCCCGTCCCTCGCCGCCGATCTGGCCCCCTGCCCCACCTGTCTGGCGGAGCTCCACGATCCTGCCAACCGCCGCCACCGCTACCCGTTTATCAGCTGCAGCCAGTGCGGGCCGCGCTACTCGATCGCCAGCGCCGAGCCCTACGCCCGCGCCCACACCACCCTGGCCGACTTTCCGCTCTGCCCTGCCTGCCAGCGCGAGTTCGACGACCCAGGCGACCGCCGCTTCCACGCCGAAACGATCGGCTGCCCCGCCTGCGGGCCCCAGTTGCAGTGGCAGGGGGCCGGGCCCGGCGGCGGGGATCCGCTGGCGGCAGCCCTGGCCCTGCTGGCGGCGGGCGGAATCCTGGCCCTGCAGGGGGTGGGCGGTTTCCAGCTGCTGGTGGCTGCCAGCAACGGCGCGGTGGTGGCCCGGTTGCGCCAGCGCAAGCAGCGCCCGGCCAAACCCCTGGCCCTGCTGGTGGCCGATCTGGAGGCCATCGCTCCCCTGGTGGAGCTATCGGAGCCTGAAAAGCTCCAGCTGCAGCACCCGGCCGCGCCGATCGTGCTGCTGCGGTTGCGGCCAGGCCAGCGCCAGCCCTTCGCTGGGGTGGCCCCCGGTAGCGCCGCTTTGGGGGTGATGTTGCCGGCTTCGCCCCTGCACCAGCTGCTGGCGGCGGGTTTTGGCCGCCCCCTGGTGGCCACCAGCGGCAACCGCAGCGGCGAGCCCCTCTGCCTCGAACCAGCCGAGGCGCTCAATCGCCTCGCCGGCATCGCCGATGGCTTCCTGCTGCACAACCGCCCGATCGTCCGCCGCCTCGACGACTCGGTGCTGCAGCTGATCGAAGGGCGGCCAGTGCTGCTGCGCCGGGCCCGCGGCTACGCCCCCCAGGCCCTAGCTCTGCAGGCTCCGCCGGGCACCGCCCTGGCCCTTGGCGGCGATCTCAAAAGTGCGCCGGCCCTGGCCCGCGGCGGTCGGGTGTGGCTGGCGCCGCTGCTGGGTGATCTGGCCGGGCCCCTGCCCCAGCAGCTGCTGGGCGAGGGGCTCGAGCAGCTGTTGGAGCGCCCCGGCCCCGGGCTCGCTGCCCTGGCCTGCGATGGCCATCCCGGCTACGCCAGCCACCAGCTGGCCGCCGTGGCGGCCCGGCGGCTGGGGCTGCCGTTGCAGCTGGTGCAGCACCACCGCGCCCACGGCCTGGCGGTGGCGGCCGAGCACGGCCTGCCGCTGCCCCTGCTGGTGTGGGCCTGCGACGGCCTTGGCTATGGCGAGCTGGCCGGGGCGAGCGGCCATCGGCTCTGGGGCGGCGAGCTGCTCTGGCTCACGGCCAGCGGGGCTGAGCGTTGGGCCTGCCTGCGCCCCTTTCCCCTGCCCGGCGGCGAGCGGGCCATGGCCGAACCCCGCCGGGCCGCCCTGGGGCTGCTGGCCGCCGCCGGCCCGGAGGCCCTGGGCCATCCGGGGGCCGCTGCCTGCCGGGCCGCTTTCAGCCCCGGCGACTGGCAGCTGCTGCTGCAGGCCATCGCCAGCGGCTGCCATAGCCCGCTTTGCTCCAGCACTGGCCGCCTGTTTGATGCGGCGGCCTCCCTGCTGGATCTTTGCCAGCGCAGCAGCTTCGAGGGGGAGGCGGGGCTGCTGCTGGAGGGCCTAGCCCTGCAGGCTCCGCCTCCGCAGGTGGCGCCCATGCCGCTGCTACCGGCTGCAGGGCTGGAGCTTGGCTGGCTCGACTGGCAGCCCCTGTTGCACAGCTTGTTGAACGCGAGAGCTGCAGGGGTGGCGCCGCAGGAGAGCGCTGCCTGCTTCCACGCTTCCCTGGCGGCCGGCTTGGCCGGTGCCGCGGCTGAGGCGGCTGGGCGCCTTGGTGCCACCACGGTGCTGCTGGCCGGTGGCTGCTTCCAGAACCGCCTGCTGCTGGAGCTCACCGCCACTGCCCTGCGGGGGGCCGGTCTGGTGCCCCGCTGGGCCGAGCAGCTGCCCAGCAATGACGGCGGCCTGGCCCTAGGCCAGCTTTGGGCAGCTCTGGCTGATCTGCCTATAACGAAGTAGAGCGTGGAGGCCTACCCATGTGCCTGGCCACCCCCGGCCTGATCTTGTCGATCTCCGGTTCGGCGGCGGATGCCGGCCCTGATGCAGAGCTGTGGCGCCAGGCCGAGGTGGATTTCGGTGGCGTGCGCCAGTGGGTGAGCCTGGCCTGTTTGCCGGAGGCGGCTGTGGGCGATCGGGTGCTGGTGCACGTGGGTATGGCCCTGAGCGTCGTGCTCGCTGAGGAGCCATGAGCACTCCCTTACTCACGATTGATGGCAACGAGGCCGTGGCCCGGGTGGCTTACCGCCTCAATGAGGTGATCGCCATCTACCCGATCACGCCGGCCTCGCCGATGGGCGAGTGGGCCGATGCCTGGGCCGCGGAGGGCCGGCCCAACCTTTGGGGCAGCGTGCCGTCTGTGGTGGAGCTGCAGAGCGAGGCGGGTGCTGCCGGCACGGTGCATGGCGCCCTGCAGGCCGGGGCGCTCACCACCACCTTCACGGCCAGCCAGGGGCTGCTGTTGATGATCCCCAACCTCTACAAGCTGGCGGGGGAGCTCACCCCGGCGGTGCTGCACGTGGCGGCCCGCTCCCTGGCGGCCCAGGGCCTGTCGATCTTTGGCGATCACAGCGACGTGATGGCCACCCGCGGCAGCGGTTGCGGGATTCTCTGCTCGGCGTCGGTGCAGGAGGCCGGCGACTTTGCCGCCCTAGCTGCCCGGCTCAGCCTGCGCAGCCGGCTGCCGTTCCTGCATGTGTTCGATGGCTTTCGCACCTCCCACGAGATCCAGAAGATTGAGCCGCTCAGCGACGGCCAGCTGCTCGAGCTGATGCCCGCGGCGGAGATCAGTGCCCACCGCGCCCGTGCCCTCAGCCCCAATCGCCCGGTGATCCGCGGCACCAGCCAAAACCCAGACGTCTACTTCCAGGCGCGCGAATCGGTAAACCGCTTCTACGACGCGGCCCCGGATCATCTGATCGAGGCGATGGCGCGCTTTGGCGAGCTCACTGGTCGCCACTACCGCCCCTACGACTACGTCGGCCCCGCCGCTGCCGAGCGGGTGCTGGTGCTGATGGGTTCCGGCTGCGAGACCGCCGTGGAGGCGGCTGAGGCGCTGCAGGCCGCCGGCGAGCGGGTGGGGGTGCTGAAGGTGCGCCTGTTTCGGCCCTTTGCGGCCCGGCTGCTGGTGGAGGCCCTGCCGGCCAGCACCCGGGCGATCGCCGTGCTCGATCGCTGCAAGGAGCCCGGCGCCCCCGGCGAGCCCCTCTACCTAGATGTGGTGGCAGCGCTAGCCGAGGAGTGGGCGGCCGTGCATGGAGGTGCACCACTGCCGGCGGTGCTGGGCGGCCGCTACGGGCTGTCGTCGAAGGAGTTCACCCCGGCGATGGTGAAGGCGGTATTTGATCATTTGCAGCCCCTGCTGGTGCCTGGCCAGCCCCGGCCGCTCAACCACTTCACGGTGGGCATCGACGACGACCTCACCCACCGCTCCCTGCCCCTCGACAACACCTTCCATACCGACGCCGCCGAGGTGCGCGCCGTGTTTTACGGCCTGGGCTCCGATGGCACGGTGGGGGCCAACAAGGCGGCAATCAAGATCATTGGCGAGGGCACCGATTTATATGCCCAGGCCTACTTCGTTTACGACTCCAAAAAGTCGGGTTCGGTCACGGTGTCGCACCTGCGCTTTGGGCCCCAGCCGATCCGCTCCACCTATCTGATCCAGCGGCCCACGTTTGTGGCCTGCCACCAGTGGGATTTCGTCGAGCGCTTCGATCTGCTGGCCGGCATCGAGCCCGGCGGTGTGTTTCTGCTCAATAGCCCCTTTGCGCCAGCAGACACCTGGGCGCGGCTGCCGGAAGCCCTGCGCGCTCAGATCCGCAGCAAGGGGATTCAGGTGCAGCAGATCAATGCCTACCAAGTGGCGCGCCAGGCGGGCATGGGGCCCCACATCAATACGGTGATGCAGGCCTGCTTCTTTGCCCTCAGCGGCGTGTTGCCGCGCCAGCAGGCCCTCGCCCGCATCCGCCACTCGATCGAAACCAGCTACCGCCGCAAGGGTGAGGCCGTGGTGGCGATGAACCTGGCGGCCCTCGATGCCAGCCTCGAGCACCTGGTGCCCCTCGATTGGACGAGCCTCGACGGGCCCGCCTGCCTGTCAGCGCCAGAAGACCGTCTCGCTGCGGCCCCGGAGTTTGTGCGCGCGGTGATCGGGCCGATGCTGGAGCGCCGCGGCGACGCCCTGCCGGTGAGCGCCCTGCCCTGCGACGGCACCTGGCCGGTGGGCACAGCCCAGTGGGAGAAACGCAACATCGCCGCTGCGGTGCCGGTGTGGGAAACGGACCTGTGCGTGCAGTGCGGCAAATGCGTGCTGGTGTGCCCCCATGCGGTGATCCGCGCCAAGGTGGGTGCACCGGAGGTCTTTGCCGCAGCCCCCGAGGGCTTCCGCACCGCCCCCGCCCGCGATCCGGCCTTCGCTGGCCAAACCTTCACCATCCAGGTGGCCGCCGAAGACTGCACCGGCTGCGCCCTGTGCGTGGAGGTGTGCCCCGCCCGCGACCGCAGCGAGCCGAAGCGCAAGGCGATCAACATGGCGCCGCAGCGGCCCCTGCGTGACCAGGCCCGCGGCCACTGGGACTTTTTCCTGCAGCTGAGCGAGGTGCCCCGCGCCGAGCTCAACCTGCACAAGATCGGCCAGCAGCAGCTGCAGCAGCCATTGTTTGAGTTTTCCGGCGCCTGCGGTGGCTGCGGCGAAACGCCTTACCTCAAGCTCGCCTCCCAGCTGTTTGGCGATCGGATGCTGATCGCCAACGCCACCGGTTGCAGCTCGATCTACGGCGGCAACCTGCCCACCACCCCCTGGAGCGCCAACGCCGAGGGGCGGGGCCCGGCCTGGAGCAATTCCCTGTTTGAAGACAACGCCGAATTCGGCTACGGGATGCGGGTGGCGCGCGACCAGCAGCGCCAGATGGCCCTCGATCTGCTGGAGCGGTTGGCGGGCCAGCTGCAGCCAGAACAACTCCCGCCCCCCCTGGCCGCGGCGATCCGCAACGCCGACCAGGGCGATGAGGCCGGCATCGTTGAGCAGCGCCAGCGGGTGGCCGAGCTCAAGGTGCGTTTGGCCGTTATGGAGCAGCCCGAGGCCCGCCAGCTGCTGGAGCTAGCCGATGCCCTGGTGAAAACCAGCGTCTGGCTGGTGGGCGGCGATGGCTGGGCCTACGACATCGGCTTCGGCGGCCTCGACCACGTGCTCGCCAGTGGCCGCGACGTCAATGCCCTGGTGCTCGATACCGAGGTGTACTCCAACACCGGTGGCCAGGCCTCCAAAAGCACCCCCCGGGGGGCGGTGGCCAAGTTTGCCGCCGCCGGCAAGGCGGCCCCCAAAAAAGACCTGGGTTTGATGGCGATGACCTACGGCACCGTCTATGTCGCGAGTGTGGCGATGGGGGCCCGCGACGAGCACACCATCCGCGTTTTTCTGGAGGCGGAGAGTTACCCGGGGCCTTCGCTGATCATTGCCTACTCCCACTGCATCGCCCACGGCATCGACATGGCCCAGGGCATGGCCCACCAGAAGCTGGCGGTGGATTCGGGCCGCTGGCTGCTCTACCGCTACGACCCACGCCGCGCCGAGCGGGGCGAGACTCCCCTGCAACTCGACAGCCCGGCGCCAAAGCGCTCGCTCAAGGAGGCGATGGAGCAGGAAAACCGCTTCCGCATGCTGCGCTACAGCCAGCCGGAGCGGGCCCAGGCCCTGGTGCGCCAGGCCCAGAAAGAGCTCGAATGCCGCTGGGCCACCTACCGGGCGCTCTCCCAGCCAGCCCCCAAGCCATGATCCCCGACCTCACCACCACCTATCTCGGCCTGGCCCTGCGCAGCCCCCTGGTGGTGGGCGCTGCCGCGCCCCTCAGCGAGGAGCTGGACCAGCTGCAGGCCCTGGAGCGGGCCGGGGCGGCGGCGATCGTGCTGCATTCGCTGTTTGAGGAGCAGATCGAGCAGGAGCAGCTCGACCTGCACCGCCATGCCATGGCCGGCGCCGATAGCTATGGCGAAGCGCTCAGCTACGTGCCGGAGCCATCGATCTTCCATGGCGGGGAAGACCTCTACCTGCGCCATCTCGAGCAGGCCCGCAAGCATCTGGCGGTGCCGGTGATCGCCAGCCTCAATGGCACGAGCCCTGGCCGCTGGGTGGAGTCGGCGCGGCGGATCGAGGCGGCCGGCGCCTCCGCCCTGGAGCTCAACATCTACGCGATTCCCACCGACCCGGAGCTCTCCAGCGCCGCCATCGAAGCCGAGCTGGAGGAGATCGTGCGCCAGGTGCGCGCCGAGGTGCGCCTGCCCCTGGCAGTGAAGCTGAGCCCCTTCTTCACCAACTTCAGCTCCATCGCCAAGCGCCTGGCGGCGGCAGGGGCCGATGGGCTGGTGCTGTTTAACCGCTTCTACCAGCCTGACATCGACATCGAGACCATGGAGGTGCGGCCCAACCTGCTGCTTTCCACCCCCCACGACCTGCGCCTGCCGCTGCGCTGGATCGCCCTGCTGCATGGCCGCCAGCCCCTGGATCTGGCGGCCAGTGGCGGCGTGCACCGGGGCACCGACGTGGTGCGGCTGTTGATGGCGGGGGCTTCGGTGACCCAGGTGGTGGGGGCATTGCTGCGCCACGGCCCCGAGCGCCTGGCGGGCCTGGAGCAGGAGCTCTCCATCTGGCTGATGGAGCACGAGGTGGCATCGGTGGCGGAGCTGATCGGCTGCATGAGCCAGCAGCGCTGCCCCAATCCGGCCGAATACGAGCGGGTCCAATACATGCGTGCCATCCAGGGCTACCACCCGGCCGATGCCCGCCAGGCGCCGGGCCCCTGGTGAGCGCAGATCTGTCAGCCCAGCTGGCTGCCAGCGCCAGCCGCCCCTGGACGGTGATGGAGGTGTGTGGCGGGCAAACCCACGCCATCCTGCGTTGGGGGCTCGACCAGTTGCTGCCGCCAGGGCTGCGGCTGATCCATGGGCCCGGCTGTCCGGTGTGTGTGACTCCGGCTGAGCTCATCGATTGGGCCCTGGAGCTGGCGGCCAGGCCGGAGGTGATCCTCTGCTCCTACGGCGACATGCTGCGGGTGCCAGGCAGCGCCGCCGGCGCCGATCTGCTCGGCGTGCGGGCCGCCGGCGGTGATGTGCGCCTGCTCACTTCGCCCCTGCAGGCCATCGCCCTGGCCCAGGCGTGCCCTGAGCGCCAGGTGGTGTTTTTGGCGGTGGGTTTTGAAACCACGGCACCGGCCACGGCCCTGCTGTTGCGCCAGGCGCGGCAGCTGGGGCTGGCCAATCTCAGCGTGCTGCTGGCCCATGTGCGGGTGGCGCCGGCGATGGAGGCGCTGCTGCAGGATCCCGCCAACCAGGTGCAGGGCTTCCTGGCGGCCGGCCACGTGGCTGCGGTGATGGGCACCGCCGAGCTCCGCGAGTTGGTGGCACGCCAGCGGGTGCCGGTGGTGGTGACGGGCTTTGGGCCGGCCGATGTGATGGCGGGCCTGCTGCAGCTGGTGCAATTGCTCGAGGCCGGTACCCCGGCCCTCGCCAACGCCTACGGCCGGGTGGTGCGGGAGCGGGGTAACGGTTCGGCCCAGGCTTTGCTGGCGGAGGTGTTTGTGGTGGTGGATCGGCCCTGGCGGGGCCTGGGCACCATCGCCGGCGGCGGGTTTGGTTTTGCCCCGGCCTACCGGGGCTTCGACGCCCTGGAGCGCTTTGGCCTGGCCCTGGCCCAGGGCGGGCCCCAGCCGGAGACTCCCTGCATCAGCGGCCCGATCCTGCAGGGCCGCGCCATCCCCCCCGACTGCCCGGCCTTTGGCTCGGCCTGCACCCCGGAGCGGCCGCTGGGGGCACCGATGGTGTCGAGCGAAGGGGCCTGCGCCGCCTACTACCGCTACCGGCGCCAGGCCCCATGAGGGATCGCCATGGGTGAACGCATCCAGCTGGCCCATGGCGGTGGCGGCACCCTGATGCAGCAGCTGATCGACCAGGAGCTGCGGCTCCTCTACGCCGATCCCGCCCAGGTGCTCCACGATGCGGCCCGGCTGGAGTTGCCCCCGGGCTCGCTTGCCTTCAGCACCGATGGCTATGTGGTGCAGCCACTGGAATTTCCCGGTGGCGACATCGGTAGTCTGGCGGTGATCGGCACCGCCAATGATCTGGCGATGGCAGGGGCCCGGCCCCTGCACCTCAGTGTGGCGATGATCCTGGAGGAGGGGCTGCCCCTGGAGTTGCTGCGGCGCCTGGTGGCCTCGATGGTGGCGGCGGCCCGGGCCTGCGAGCTCACGATCGTGACGGGCGACACCAAGGTGGTGGAGCGGGGCAAGGCCGACGGCATATTCCTCACCACCAGTGGCATCGGGGCGGTGGAGGCGCCGACGCCGATCGATCCCACGGCGATTCGCCCGGGCGACCAGCTGCTGCTGAGCGGCGACCTGGGCCGCCATGGGGTGGCAATCCTGGCGGCGCGCCACGGCCTGGCGCTGCAGCCGCCCTTGCTCAGCGACTGCGCGCCGCTCTGGCCCCAGGTGAGGGCCCTGCTGGAGGCCGGCGTGGCGATCCACTGCCTGCGCGACCTCACCCGCGGCGGCCTGGCCAGTGCCCTGCAGGAGCTGGCGGAGGCGGCCCGGGTGGAGTTGGCGATCGAGGAGGGGCGCCTGCCGGTGCTGGAAGCCGTGGCGCGCACCTGTGAGCTGCTGGGCTTTGAGCCCTTGCATCTGGCCAATGAGGGTCGCTTTGTGGTGGTGGTGCCGCCATCGGCCCGCGATCAGGCCCAGGTCCTACTGGCGGCCAGCGGCGGCGCCTGGATCGGCAGCGTGCGGCCGGCCAGCAAGGGAGCGCGGGTGCTGCTCACCACGGCCCTGGGCACCGAACGCCTGCTGCTGCCCCTCAGCGGTGAGCTGCTGCCCCGCATCTGTTGAGGCTGAATTGTCCCCGGATGGGGGGATCGGTAAACCGGTGGTTGGGCAGAGAGTAAAGCCTGTGTTCATAAGGGATCTGCCTGGATCCTAAGGTTGCCTTCTCCATGACCGCATCCCCAACCGCACCCGGGCTCACCATCGGTGAACTGGAAGCCAACTACTCCCTTTATTGCAAGGCCATGCGCCTTTTGATTCGGGAGGTTAAAACAATCGCCAAGGTACGTCGCACCGTCTGCTGGCAGCGGCTTGATATTCTGCACAACTGTCTGCCTAGCCAATACCGCGAGCCCGACTATCTCTTCGCCCTGCTGCAGCGGGAGTTGAAGGCCCAGCTTTAGCTGGCACTCCGCAGCCAGAGGGCCAAGCCCCCGCCCCGGCCGCGGGCTGCCAGCCAGCTGGGCTGACTGGCGATCAGGGCAAAAAAGGGCCGCCGCTTTGGCTGGGGCTGGCGCTGGATCGGTTGCCGCCAGATGCTGCGCGGGCCGAGCCGCAACTCCAGCTCCTCAAACCAGAATTCCAACAGGGGCCGCTTGCCCCGCAGGCTTCCATGGCCGCGAAAGCGCAGCTGGATCGGTCCCAATTGCACGCTGTTTTGCACTGAAAAAAGTGGGCCCCTTGCCGCCGCCGGGCTCTCGTCAACCACGGCGATCGTGAGGCTGGTCTGAAGTTGGCGCAGCAGGGCAGCGGTTGCGCCCAGGGGCTTGGCCTCTGCCTTACTCCAGAGTTGCTCTAGCCGCCAGCAGCCCACCAGCTCGGCCAGGCCAACTCCGCTGCCGCCAGCTCGACTTTGGCGCTCCATGGCCAGGAGTTCAGCGCCGCTGGGCAGGGCAGGGGGGGATTCCATTCAGGAGTGCAAAAGGAGCGCAAGAGGAGTGCAAAAGGAGCTATTGGGGGTGTGATGCTTCAGCGCAGTGGCCGGGGACGGGATTCCACCATCATCTCGAGGATGCTGACAACATCGCGAAGCCCCTTGGCCTGGGCGGTCAACTCCTCTGCCGCCGCCGAGCCCTCAACGGCCCCTGAGGCCGATTGCTTGGTCACCCGTTCGATCTGGTCAATGGCCGCACCGATCCGTTCGATCGCCTGCAGCTGGTCACGGCTTCCCAGCCGTACCTCCTCAACAAGGGAACGCACCTCAGCCGATTGGCCAGCGAGTTCGCGAATCGAGCCGGCCACCTGATCCACCTTCGTCCTGCCGAGCCGCGTGCGGGCACTCGATTCCTCGATCAGAGCTGCCGTTTCGCGGGCCGCCTTGGTGCTCCGCTGGGAAAGGTTCCGCACCTCCTCGGCCACTACTGCGAAGCCAAGGCCAGCCTCACCGGCCCGGGCCGCTTCGACCGCCGCATTGAGGGCCAGGATGTTCGTCTGAAAGGCGATCTCATCAATCACCTTGTTGATCCTGGAGATGCGGTCACTGGCCGCGTCTATTTCTTCCATGGCACCCACCATTTCGGCCAGTTGCCCTGTGGCTTCCTGGAATTTCTGCTGCTCGCGTGATACCAACTCGCTTGCGTTCTGGGTGCGCCCGGCGTTGCTGGTCGCCATGCTTCCCATCTCCCTTGCCGAACCGGAGATTTCCTCGAGGGCCGCCACCTGTTCCGAGGCCCCATCGGCGAGGTAGCGGCTGGAAGAGGCAACCTGGGAGGCGCCTGTGGCCACAAATCCCGAAGTGGAGGAGAGCTCCTCAATGGCGCCGTGGAGTTTGCTGCTGTGGTGACGCAGGCTGAACCAGGTTGAGATGGCGGCGGTGGAGGCGATCAACATGCCTGCAATCATCACCGAATCGCCCAGTCGACGGGCATTCTCGGCGGTTGCTTCGGTTCGTCTGTCGAGAAGATTCTCAAACTCACCTATGGGATCCATGATGAGTTTCTTGTCGGAGTGATATTTAGAATCGTGCATTATGCGGCGGGCTAAATCCAGATTGGGCACCCCCTGGCGCGTGTAGCCTCCCATCCCATCGGCAAATCTGCCTTTGATGGCATTCATCGCGATGGTTTCGGTTGTCACTAAAGCGTTTGAGTTGTCTTCGGCCTGTTTCAGCTTGGCAAACTCTTCGGCGCTAAATCCCTGCTCCTGCATCAGTTTTCGCAGCGGAACCGACCTGCCATCTGGCCGCACTTTTCTACCATTGCGCACGTCAAGTATGTACCAGTACTGGTCTTCATAGGCCTTGCTGCCGGTCACTACATAGGTTCGGGCTAGCCTGGTGAGTTCGTCTGAGCTGGCCCGCAATTCGTACGCTAACTTCAACGATTCATAGCGGTTTGCCTGGGCTTGGTTGACGGATCGTTGGTTGAAGAATGCAAGTATCGAAAGAATAACGAGCCCAGAGAGTGGTCCCAGCGTGCTCAAACGGAGCAATCGCATCGTGTTCATCAGGGGCTTTCCGCAAGGGCTATGGGCGTGGGATCTCTGCAGATAGCACGCGAGAGGCAGATGGCATTCTAATTAATCTTGTTCCTATTGCAAGAGACAATCCCGCCGGTTTTGCTGCTCCCAGGCCCGTGCCCGGGAGTCCGCCCTGGAGTGCGCTAAAAATTCAGCAGTGTGCCAACCCCGCGCATTTTCTAGTGGCAATAAAAGTCCAGCCATGCATTCAGATCAATTGGCGGCGGGGGAAGGACTTCACCCCTTATCCCGCCGCCACCCCCTCTGCGACGGCTCCATGGGGCACCGGCCCAGAGGTTATTCATGGCTTGGTGCCGCACAGGTTGTCGCAGCCGCTGGGCCCGCGGTCTTGCCTGCAGGAGCGTGCAGCTCCACGTGCTCTTGCTCGTTGGCATCGTTGCGGGCCACGATTGCAATGGCAGCCTCGCTGGCGCTGAGGTTCACCGGCATGTGGATAACGCCCTCCGGGATGAATAGAAAGTCGCCGGTTTGGTTGATCACCGACCTCTCCAGGCACGGCCCGTAGAAGGTTTTTACGCGGCCTGCCAGCAAAAATATCGCCGATTCCGACCCCACATGGCGGTGCGCTGCTGCCTGCCCGCCAGGGGGAATCACCACCCTGTTCATCGATAGGCCACGGGCACCGCTGTTGGCGCCGGAAATGCCGACAAACTGCTTGAGCCCTTGCTGGCTGTTGACGGTTGTCAGCGGCCGCACGGTGACGATCTCGTCTGCCGCCTTTTCGTCCGCCGCCTTGTGGGGATTTCCGTTGGGGGCAGAGGCCGCTGGCACCGTGATGGGGCTGCCCTTTGGCGCCACGTAAACCACCACGACCACCGCTGGCTCAGGACCCAGGCTGACGCCTCGATGCACTTTGTTCACCATTTCGATTAGGGCCTGGCCTGGTTGGAGGGATTGGCTGGCGCCGTCGTCGCTTTCGACTCGCAACCTTCCCTGCAGCAACACGCCGGCATTGATCACTGGATGGAAATGACGAGGCAGGGTTACCCCGGCAGGCACCGTGATGCGCAGCACGGTTACTTCGGCTTGGACATTGTTGAGCTTGGGCAATAGGTCCCCATTCCAGGAGCGATCGCTGCGGCTCAGGGTTTCTACCTTCAGGCCTAGGGCGGCAGCGCTGGGGCCGTCATCGGCGCGCGCATTTTCCATTCCCGTGCCACCAGCCCAAGCTGCCAAGAACGCCAGGGCTAGCAGCACCGGTTTGGATTTTCTCTTCATGCAGTCTGATTTCCGCCCACAACTGAAGACCCTGTGATCAAACGATTCTCACAACCCATTTCATAACCCATTTCACAATCCAAGGCTGTTTTCCGAGAACAGCTCCTGGATGACAAGCGGACCTTGCTGCGGTTGCCGGCCTCAGGCTTCTCAGCCATCGGGCCCCTGGGTAGCCGGCAGATGGCCTGTCTTGACCCAGATGGTGCAGCCCGCATCACTCCAGGGCCGGTGCACGCTGGCGGGTGGGTTGCGCAGCCAGCTGCCTGCCGAATAGGTGCCGTGCTCGTCCTGGAATACACCAGTGAGCACCAGGATTTCCTCGCCGCCGGGGTGGCCGTGGGGTTGAAACATCGTGCCCGGTGCCCAGCGCACTAGGGCCACGTGCTCCGATCCGTAGGCGTGCAGGGGCAGCACCTCCAGCCCGCTCACCAGGCCCGGCAACCAGACGGATTGGGTGGTGTCGATCACCAGCGGCTGCTGATCGGATGGGTGCATCTGCTGCAGTTTCACCAGGATCGTGCAGCCGCCAGCGCTGAAGGGGACGTGGCTGGAGCCCACGGGATTGCGCAGGTAGGTGCCGGCGCCGTAATCGCCGTGCTCATCAGAGAAGGTGCCCTCCAGCACCAGAATCTCCTCGCCGCCGCCATGGGTGTGGCGCTCAAAGCAGCTACCGGGGGCGTAGCGCACGATTGAGGTGGCCCGGGCCACTTCCCCGCCGCGGCGATCGAGTAGGCGTCGCTCCACCCCCGCCAGGGGCGAAGGGGTCCAGTCCAACGCGTTGCTGTCCAGCACGGCGCGTTGGTTGAGGTCGGCATGGAGCTCCATGGCAGCGATTCTGCTTCTGCGGGCTTCCTGCAGCGGCTTGATGTGGCGAATCTGCAGGCCCAGGCCGATTCCGTTGCCGCCGAGATCGGCAGCCAGCTGGCCGGCTACCTGAAGACGCTGGAGGAGAAATACGAAGTGTTGGCGAAGCGACTGCCGGTGTTCGCTAAGCCCACCAATGCCCGCAAGGGGCATCCATCAACTTTCGCCCCGGGACGAGCGAGGCAAACCGCAAGCGCTAAGGGCTCTTATTCAACATGAAAGCCGTTTCCTTGAATAAGTTGACGGCGTATTCAAAGTTCGTCCGTTCGTCCGGGAGGGTTACGTGCGGCGCGGGGCCACCGGCCACTACTAGGTCGCCTCGATGGCGTCTCCACCCTGCTTCCCCACAGGTGATCTGGTGGAGCTCTCCAGCTACGTGCACCTTCGTCAGCCTGAAGGTTGCATTGGGACTGGGTTACGCGACGCTGAGCGCCCGGCCACTTTCCGGTGGGTTCCCGGTAAACTGACGGTGTTGGCCCAGCGCATCCGGGGCTGGCCTCCACCACCACTACCTTCGGCAGCGAAGCCATGCCACGTCTGGAAGTCAGGGTCAGTGAAGACCTGCAGCGCGATTTGGATGCCTTTGCGCGGGAAGACGAAACCACGCGCAACGAAATCATCCGTCGCGCTATGGCCCTTTACGCTCATGCCAGAGCCGAAGTCAATCAAGGTGGTGCTGTCATTCTTCAGTCTCCCGAGGGAACGAGTCGGCAAATCGTTGCCCTGTAAGGCGCCCTTCAGCTTTCACCATGCCAAATGCTGATTCGCTTAATCTGAAGACGGAAGATGACCTTTCGGTCCCAGGAGCTGGCGGGAAGACGTCGAAATATAAGACTGAAAGGGAAGAGTCTGCTCAGGAAGAAGCGCACCGCCATAAGAAAGAAACCAGAGAGCATTGGTTCAGGATTGGACTGATTGCCTCGATCCTTATTGCAATGGTTGTTTACGTAACTTCGGCATCCAGCCAGGATGACAAGAAGTGGGGATTTGGTATCATTGGAACCATTGTCGGTTACGCGATCAGAGGGCCTCTCTGATGGGAGTAAACGGCTCCTTCTCTGAACTCACCAAGGACTTCAGCCCAGAGCGACTGGAGCGCATTGAGCAGCGCAAGGAGCAGCTGCGGCAGGAAATGACCCTGGCCAAAAACCTCAACGTCAAGCAGGCCGAGATCTCCAAGATCGAGAATCGGGCCGACATGCTGATGAGCACCCTGCGCAACTTCGTCCAGGCCATCGGTGGTGATCTGGAGGTGAGGGCTGTTTTCCCCGACCGCGCCATTGAGATCAGCATCTTTTCGTCTTTGGCCGGCAAGCCCGGCAAGGCACCCACTGGCAAAAAGAAACAGCCGTTGGTCGAGGCTTAGAGCCCTCTTGCCTGGTTCGACTGAGGCCCGGCGGCGGCATCGGCAATTGTCCTGATTGAAACGCCCCCTGTTGGATTCGAACCAACGACCGGCTGCTTAGAAGGCAGCTGCTCTATCCGGCTGAGCTAAGGGAGCTGGGTGGGTCGATCAGGGGTGGCTGTCACCGCCCCACGGCCTTGAACCATGATCGCCCAGCCCCTGTCGGCTCCACAAGTTCCCCAGCTCAGGCAAGATTGGGGGCTACTTGGCTCCGCCCATGCCTTCCAAACTGCTGCTTGCCACCCTTGCCCTGCTGGCCATGGGCACACCGCTGGCTGCCAGGGCCATGAATCTGGACCAGGCCTGTGAGAGGTTTGCCAGCAGACTCACTGCTGCCCAGGCTTCAGGTGATAGCCAGCAGGCCCAGACCATCTATCAGAAGGGCAGCCAGCGCATCGCCGCCAACTTCAATGGCGCCACCTGCCCGAACGTCCAGCCGCCCAAGCCTTGAGTCCAAAGGTCTGTGCCCCTAGAGTGGCATGCTGAGCTTGTCTTGTCCCATGGCTGCCACCCGGCTTTCCGACAGCCAGAAAATCGAGATCGTGGCGCGATACCGCGCAGGGGAGGGTAGCAGTGAGCTGGCTGGGGCCTTTGGCTGTAGTGCAATCACCGTCAGCCGGGCTGTCAAGGCTGCCCTCGAACCCGCCGAATACGACCAGCTCAAACAGCAGCGCAGTCGCCCGGCCAAACCAGCCCCTGTGCAGCTGCTGGACCCGCCCCAACCCCCGCAAATCCAGCCCGAAATAGGAGCAGAGCCAGAAACATCAGGGCCCGAAACAGCATCAGCAGATGACGGCGTTGCCGTGCTGGCGATCGAAGATGCGGATGATTTCGGCGACGACTTCAGCGATGATTTCGGCGACGACGAGCTGGCCGATCAGTTCGTTGAGGTGACCCCGCTGCTGGCCGATCAGCCAGGCGAGCCGGCCCGCTGCCAGCCCCTGGCGGAGGCGCCCCTGCCCGCAAGTGTCTACATGCTCGTCGACAAGATCGTCGAACTCCAGGCCAGGCCCCTCAAGGAGTTTCCAGAGCTGGGCCTGTTGCCCGATGGGGAAGGGGACCGCCAGGCCCTGCTGGTTTTTGCCAATCCCCGCCAGGCCAAACGCCACTGCGGCCGCAGTCAGCGGGTGATCAAGGTTCCCGATACCCGGGTGCTTGAGCGCACCGCGCCCTACCTGATCGCCCAGGGCATCAGCCGTGTGGTGATTGAGGGCAGTCTCTATTCCCTGCCGGGCAGCTGATCGCTGCGGGGGGCTGCCAGTGCCGCGCTGCAGCCACCGCTGAGCACCCCGATCACCAGGGCCAGCCCCACCAGGAAGCCAGCCGGCAGGGGGGCGGTGCGGCTGAAGCCGAGGTTGAGACTGGGCCGTTGTTCGAGGTTCTGGGCGCCCAGGCAAAGGATCAGCAGCAGCAGGCTGCCGCCCAGCAGGCTGGTCAGCAGCAGACGCAGGCGCACAAGCATCAAGGGCTAGTAGCTCGTGGGAGTCTGACGCCTCAGCTGGCTTGGTGCAGCAGGGCGTAGAGCTCCCGCTTGCTGTGGCCGGTGCGCTCCGCCACCAGTTTGGCGGCCGCATTGCTGCTGTGGCCAGCAGCCTGCAGGGCCCGCAATTCGGCGCTGAGGGCGGCGGCATCCCAGCACGGTGGCGGCGGCACTGGGGCACCGCCCAGCACCAGGGTGCACTCCCCCTGGGGGGGCGTGCGGCGGAAGTGCTCGAGGGCCGCTGAAACCGTGGGCCCTACCTGCTCCTCGTGTTTTTTGGTGAGTTCTCGGGCCACCCGCAGGGGCCGGTCGCCCAGCACCGCCAGCAGATCGGTGAGCAGCTCCAGCAGCCGGTGGGGCGCTTCAAACAGCACCAGGGTGCGCTGCTCTTCCGCCAGTTCCTGCAGTCGCTGGCGACGCTGGTTTGGCTTGGGCGGCAGGAAGCCCTCAAAGCAGAAGCGGCCGCTGGGCAGGCCGCTACTCACCAGGGCTGTGGTGACAGCGCTGGGGCCGGGGATGCAGATCACCGCCAGCCCCGCCTGTCGGGCCGCTGCCACCAGCGCCTCGCCCGGATCGGAGATGCCCGGCAGCCCCGCGTCACTGATCAGGGCCAGGGCTTCGCCGGCGGCCAGGGCCTCGAGCAGTTCGGGGATGCGGGCGGTTTGGTTGTGGGCGTGGAAGCTCACCAGCCTCGGCCCCTGCTCTTTCTGGCGCAGCCCCAGTTGGTGCAGCAGCAGGCCGCTGCGGCGGGTGTCTTCACAGGCGATACGGCTGACGCCCACCAGCACCTGGCGGGCCCGGGGCGAGAGGTCGGACAGGTTGCCGATCGGGGTGCCCACCAGGTAGAGCACACCTGGGGCTGGTTCGCTGGCTTGCACGGCTCCGGGGGTGCTCCTGCACAATGCTGATCCCTGCGCTCCCATGATGCCGGCTCACCATCCCCTGCCTTCAGGGATTGCATTGGAGGCGCTGGTGGTGGAGTTGCGGCGGCTCAGCTGGGGAGCGGCCGATATTTTGCTGGCCTATGGCCGCGGCGAGCAGCCCCCCTACGGCTTTGCCCGGGCCCTCAGCGTTGAGGAGGGCGGCGAGGGCCCGGTGAGTGCGGCCGATCTGGCGGTGAACCGCTGGCTTCTCGATGGTCTGGCAGGCGCCTTCCCTGCGGCCGCTTGGACCGTACTCAGTGAGGAGACCGCTAAGGAGCAACTGACGCCGGGCGAACCCCTGGCCGCTGAGTGGCTGTGGATCCTCGATCCCCTCGATGGCACCAAGGATTTTTTGCAGGGCACCGGTGAGTACGCCGTGCATCTGGCGCTGGTGCATCGCGGTGAACCCGTGCTGGGGGTGGTGCTGCTGCCGGAGATGGAGGAGCTGTGGCTGGGTGTGATGGCCAGCCTCAGTGGAGGGGCCAGCGAGGCCTGGTGCGAAAACCGGGCGGGAGATCGCCAGCCGGTGCGCTTCAGCGGCCGGCGGGCCCTGGGCGAACTGGTGCTGGTGGCCAGCCGCAACCACCGGGACCAGCGGCTGGAGCAGTTGCTGGCCGCTTTAGCCCTGGGCGACACCAGGGCGATCGGCAGTGTGGGCGGCAAGGTGGCCACGATCCTGCGCGGCGAAACAGACCTCTACATCTCGCTTTCGGGCAAGAGCGCTCCCAAGGATTGGGATATGGCCGCTCCTGAAGCAGTGCTGCGGGCCGCTGGGGGCGCCTTCTGCCATGCCGATGGTCGGCCGCTGGCCTACAACAGCGGTGACGTGCGCCAGGCAGGGTGCCTGGTAGCAAGCCATGGCCTAAGCCACCTGGAACTGTGCCAGAAGGCGGCTGCGGCCATGGCCTCAATTGATCCTGATTTCAGGCTCTAGCGGTTTGCTAGCAGTTCCTTAGCAGTTTCCTAGCGGTACCCGGGCGGGCGCCGCTAGGGGCTGAAACGATGATCCACCAGCCCTCAGACGGGCACGGGCACGGGGGCTTCTTCCGATTGGGGCACGCCGCGCAGGGTGAGGTTGATACGGCCGCGGTTGTCGATTTCGCGCACCCGCACGGTGACCGGATCGCCAACGTTCACCACATCTTCCACCTTTTCCACCCGGGATTCAGAGAGCTGGGAGATGTGGATCATGCCCTCCTTGCCCGGCAGGATCTCAACGAAGGCACCGATCGGGATGACGCGGGTGACGGCACCGCTGAACACCTCTCCCTCGCTGATGCGGCGGGTGAGGCCTTCAATGATGCGCTGGGCCTCCTCGGCGGCGGCGCCATCGTGGCTGGCGATCGTGACGATGCCGCCATCTTCGATGTCGATCTTGGTGTTGGTGCGCTCCGTGATGCCCTTGATCGTGCGGCCGCCGGGGCCGATCACGGTGCCGATCAGCTCCGGATCAATTCGGAAGCTGAGCAGGCGCGGGGCGTGGGGCGACATGGTGTCGCGGGGCTTGTCGATCGCCTCGAGCATCTTCTCGAGGATGTGCAGCCTGGCGGGGCGGGCCTGCTGGATGGCTTCGGCAATCGTTTTGACGTTAAGGCCCGTGACCTTCATGTCCATCTGCAGGGCGGTGATGCCCTTCTCGGTGCCGGCCACCTTGAAGTCCATATCGCCGAGGAAATCCTCGATGCCCTGGATGTCGGTAAGGATGCGCACCTCGTCGCCCTCCTTGATCAGGCCCATCGCCGCGCCGCTCACCGGAGCCTTGAGTGGCACACCGGCATCCATCAGGGCCAGGGTGCTGCCGCACACCGAACCCATCGAGGTGGAGCCGTTGGAGCTGAGGCACTCCGAAACCACGCGCAGCACGTAGGGGAAGGATTCCTTGCTGGGCAGCACCGGCAGGATTGCCCGCTCGGCCAGGGCGCCATGGCCCACCTCGCGGCGGCCGGGGGAGCGCATCGGCTTGGTTTCGCCGGTGGAGTAGGGCGGGAAGTTGTAGTGGTGCAGGTAGTGCTTCTCGGTGGACGGGTTGAGGTCGTCGAGTTCCTGGGCATCGCTCGGGGTGCCGAGGGTGGCGCAGGAGAGCACCTGGGTGAGGCCCCGCTGGAACAGGGCTGAACCGTGCACCCGCTTGGGCAGTACGCCGGCGGCGGCGCTGATCGGGCGCACCTCATCGAGGTTGCGGCCATCGACGCGCTTGCCGTCCTTGACGATCTGGGCGCGCATCAGCTTTTTGGTGAGGCTCTTGAAGCTGTTGGCCAGGGCCTTGCCGTTGCTGCTCACCGCCAGCTTCACCGCGTCGTCGTCGGCCAGGGCGGAGATTTTCTCCTTCACCCCGGCCTTGATTGCATCGAGCTTTTCGTCGCGCTCGGGCTTGGTCTGGGAGAACTGCATGAGCACTTCGCCGATGCCGCCGGCACATTCCTGCTCCAGGAAGTTGGGGAGGGTGGCGTCGATGACCTGGGGCTCGGGGAACACCTGCTCGATGCCGAGCTCCTTGAGCAGATTTTGTTGGGCCTTGATCAGTTCACCGATGGCTTCATAGCCGAAGTCGATCGCTTCGATCACATCCTGCTCGGGGAGCTGGTTGGCACCGGCTTCCACCATGATCACTCCCTCGGGCGTGCCGGCCACAACCAGATCCAGCTCGCTGCGCTCGATCTCGCGGAAGCTGGGGTTGAGCACGAAGTCGTCACCCAGCAGGCCGACTCGCACCGCGGCCATCGGGCCCTGGAAGGGGATGCGGGCCAGCAGGGTGGCCAGGGAGGCGCCGGTCACGGCCAGCACATCGGGCGGCACCCGCTCATCGAGGGAGAGGCAGGTGGCCACGATTTGGATGTCGTCCCGCATCCAGCTGGGGAATAGGGGCCGCATCGGCCGATCAATCAGGCGGCAGGTGAGGATCGCCCGTTCGGGGGGGCGCGCTTCGCGACGGAAGAAGCTGCCAGGGATGCGACCGGCGGCGTAGAGCCGCTCTTCGTAGTCGCACATCAGGGGGAGGAAATCGATGCCTTCGCGGCCTCCTGAGCGGGTGGCGGTTACCAGAACTGAGGTATCACCACATTCGACCAGCACCGAGCCCCCGGCTTGGGGGGCAAAACGACCGGTGGTCAGCCGGATCTCCCGACCATCGAAGGAGATCGACTGAGTTTGTCCTTGCACTTGCGCTTATGTCCTGTTGTTGTCAACGGACATTCTCGCATTTTGCCCGGCGCCTGGGGCCCGACTCACCAGGAGGATTTCACGACACCGGGGAGCTCGCCCTTGTGGGCCCGCTCGCGCAACTGGTTGCGGCAGAGGCCGAAATCGCGGTAGAAGCCCCGGGGCTTGCCAGTGGCCCAGCAGCGGTTGCGCACGCGGGAGGGGGCGCTGTTGCGGGGCAGGCCCTGGATCTTGCGATGGATCTCCAGGCGCTCCATCGGATCGGCAGCTGCGTCAAAGGCCGCCTTGAGGGCAGCTCGCTTGGCGGCGAAACGCTCCACGATCTTCTTGCGCTTCACATCGCGCGCAATCATCGATTTCTTCGCCATGCGGCCTGGGTTGCAAACAGTTAGGTATTGCTGAGCTTACCCTGAAGGCCTGCTGCCCATGGGGCAGAGGTCGGCGATCGGACAGTCGCCGCAGCGAGGCTTGCGGGCCGTGCACACGGCCCGGCCGTGGAAGATCAGCCGGATTGAGAGGTTCTGCCAGTCGGCCTGGGCCACCAGTTTCATCAGGTCGGGTTCGATTCGCCGGGGCTCCTTGTGGCGGCTGAGCTGCAGGCGCTGGGCCAGTCGGCTCACGTGGGTATCCACGGTGACCCCGGCGTTGATGCCAAAGCACCAGGCCAGCACCACCGAGGCGGTTTTGCGGGCCACCCCAGGCAGCAGCAGCAACTCCTCCATGGTTTGCGGCACATTGCCGCCATGGTGCTCAACCAGCAGCCGGGAGGCACCCACGATCGCCTTGGCCTTGTTGCGAAAGAAACCGGTGGACTGCACATAGGGTTCCACCTCGCCGGGCTCCACCTCTGCTGCTGCTGCTGCATCGGGGAAGCGTTCAAACAGGGCTGGGGTAACCAGGTTGACCCTGACGTCAGTGCACTGGGCCGAGAGCATGGTGGCCACCAGCAGCTCGTAGGGATTGCGCCAGTCGAGCGAGCAGGTGGCTTCGGGGTAGAGCTCCCCGAGGCGCGCCAGCAACTCGGGTGCGCGCCTGCGGGCACTGGCCAGGCGGGGCATCAGCGGCCGAGGAGCTGTTGCACGGCCGGTAGCTGGGAGGTGTCCTTGACGATCAGCACCACGCTCAGCCCCACCAGGAATACAAAGCCCGACTGCATGAAGGCCATCTGGAAGCGCTCGGGCAGGGGCTTGCCGCGCAGGCCCTCGAGCAGCAGCAGGGCCAGCTGGCCGCCGTCGAGCAGGGGCAGGGGCAGGGCATTGAGCACCGCCAGGTTGATCGAGATCAGGGCGGTGAAGATAAACAGGCTGCTGCCACCTTGCTTGGCCAGCGACGCCCCCATCTCCACGATCTTCACCGGGCCAGATACCTGGCCGGCGGTTTCGCCGAAGTGGGTGGCCAGGGTCACGAAGCCGGCCACGGTGCGGCTGGTGAGGGCGGCGAAGTCGTGGTTGGCCTGGCGGAAGGGCTCGAAGGGGCCGCGGGCGGGGCGGAAGGCTTCGGTGCCGTTGGGTTGGAGCTGGGCGCCGATGCGGCCGATCCCGCCCAAGTCGGCAGGGGTGAGCTGCACAGGCAGGGTCTGGCCGTTGCGCTCAGCATCGAGGCGCAGGGTCTGGTCGGGGGCGGCCTTGATCCGCTCCACCAACGCGGCAACGGCGCTCTGGCCGCCGCCAAGGTCGTTGCCATTGAGGCTCAAGATGCGGTCGCCGGCCTGGAGGCCGGCTGCTGCTGCTGCCTGGCCGGGTTGCACGCCGCTCACCAGTACGCCTGGGCTGGCGCTGAAACCGGCGGGGATGCCGAGCACCAAGCCCTGGCCGAGCAGCACGGTGTAGGCGAGCAGCAGGTTTGCGAGCACGCCTGCGGCGATCACCAGGGCGCGCTGGGGCAGGGGCCGGTTGGAGAGCAGGTTGGGGTCGTTCTTGGGGATGGGGCTGTCGTCGTCGTCATCGGGAAAGGCCACGAAGCCGCCCAGGGGGATGGCCCTCAGGGCGAACTGCACCCCGCGGCGCTTGTATTCGATCAGTACAGGCCCAAAGCCGATCGAGAAGCTGCTGACGCGGATCCCCTGCCAGGTGGCGGCAAAGAAGTGCCCCGCCTCGTGCACCACGATCAGCCCCGCCAGGATCGCCAGTGCGGTGAGAACGCCCATTCAGGCCCTGTATTGAATGAGCCCATTGTGCCGGGTTTGCCTGTGGGCAGGGGGCGGCATGCACGCTGAGACGCTGAACTATGTCTTGGCTAGGTCCAGCCGCTGCGTAGATCGTCCTGATCGCCGTCAATAAGCCTGATATCCATGAAGCTCCGCCTTTAACTCAGCGATGGCCGACGCCCAGTTCTGAAAGCTTGCTGTGCCGTCCTGGATCTGCTGACGGCGCCTGTGCAGCTCTTCTCCATGCCAGGAGAGTGAAACAACCTGTTCAGGAGTCTTGGACAGCTCAGACCAGAGCAATTCCATTGCCTGAATTTTATCTTCAATGCTCATTTGAGTGAGAGGAAGATCGACGGCCATCTTGAATCTCCCTCCAGTCAGGTGATGACTTGATTGTAGGCCGAAGTTGGTGCGGATTGGGAATTCTCGTTGCCTGCGCTTGAGCAAGCCCCTGTTGCAACTGGCCTGCTGTCGATCCGGCCCGTTGCCTCTCTCGGCATCCACCAGGCGCTCCATCCCTTCCAGTTGGGTTCTCAGGTGTTGGGGTTGATCCATCGTCCTGATCCCAGCCAACGTCACTCAAGACCGAGGTCACGTCGCACAAGCTCCCAGCTCACGGCCTCCTCAGGATGTTGCTGATGCCGGCTCCAGCGCCGTTCCAGCTCCGCGCTATCGAGGCTTTGCCACAAGCCCATGGCAAGCCCCAAACGCTCAGTTGCGGGGAGGGCCAGCAGCTCGGAGAGGTTGGTGAGTCCCATGGGCAGGCCGCATGGATTGATGGCATCAGGCTAAAGGCTTAATCCGCCATCACACCGCGCTAATCGTGTCGCTGCCGAAGTAGGGCGCCAGGGCGGCGGGCAGGCGCACGGAGCCATCGGCTTGCTGGCCGGTTTCGAGCAGGGCGGCCATGGTGCGGCCCACGGCCAGGCCGCTGCCGTTGAGGGTGTGCACCAGCTGGGTGGATTTACCTTCCTTAAAGCGGATGGCGGAGCGGCGCGCTTGGAAGTCGTTGCACACCGAGCAGCTGGAGATCTCGCGGTAGGACCCGGCGCCGGGCAGCCACACTTCCAGGTCAAAGGTGCGGGCGGCGGAGAAGCCCATGTCGCCTGTGCAGAGATCGATGCGGCGGTAGGGCAGCTCCAGGGTTTCCAGCACCGCTTCGGCGTCGGCGGTGATCTGCTGGTGGGCGGCGGCCGACTGCTCGGGTGTGCAGAACCAATACAGCTCCACCTTGTTGAACTGGTGCAGGCGGATCAGGCCGCGGGTGTCGCGGCCGTAGCTGCCGGCTTCGCGGCGGAAGCAAGGGGTGTAGGCGGCGTAGCGCAGGGGGAGCTGCTCGGTGGGGATCAGCTCATCGCGATGCAGCGCGGTGATGGGCACCTCGGCGGTGGGGGTGAGCCAGAGGTCGTCATCGGCGCAGCGGAAGCTCTCCTCGGCGAATTTGGGCAGCTGGCCCGAACCGGTGAGGCTGGCACTGTTCACCAGGATCGGCGGCATCACCTCGCGGTAACCCTTGGCACTGTGCAGGTCGAGCATGAAGTTGATCAGGGCACGCTCCAGCCGGGCGCCGTCGCCGATCAGGGTGATGAAGCGGCTCTGGGCGATCCGCACGGAGCGCTCGGTTTCAAACAGGCCCAGCCGCTCGCCGATCTGCCAGTGCTCCTCGAGACCCTCCTCCACCCGTGGGCTGCCCCAGCGCTTGATCTCCACGTTGTCGGCCTCGCAGCGACCATCCGGGGCTTCGGCTGAGGGCAGGTTGGGCAGGGCGCTGAGGGCTGCGCGGATCTGCTGCTCCAGGGCCTTCTCCTGCTCCTCGAGGCCGGCTACCTGGTGCTTGATGGCGTTGCCCTGGTCGCGCAGGGCCCGCACCTCGGGGCCTCCAGGGGCCGATCCGGCCTGGATCAGCTGGCCCACCTGCCTGCCGATGCGGTTGCCCTCGGCCTGGAGCTCGCTGCGGCGCTGTTCGCAGTCCCGCTCCTGCAGGGCGATCGCCTGGAGGCTGGCCAGGTCCACCTCAACGCCGCGCCTCGCCAGCTGCTGGCTGATCAGCTCGGGATTTTCGCGCAGCAGTCGCTGGTCGAGCACGGGCCCGGAACAAGAGGCGCTGGGCAGCCTAAGGGGCGACTGCGATCAGGACTGCTCGAGCCACCGCAGCAGGTCGTTCGTGCCTTGAAAATCGAGCACCACGTCCACCAGCGCTTCCAGGCGCTCCAGCGGCAAGGCGCTGATTGTGGCGCGCTGGGCTGGCTGTAGGGGCCCGCAGCGGCGTTCGAGCAAGCGCAGAATCAAGGTGCAGGCTTCTTGCTGGCGCCCCTGCTCAAGCCCCTGCTCAAGGCCCTTGTGCACGATGTATTGATAAACGGAGGAGTCTTCGAGGATGCTCATGGCGAGGAGACGCTGAATCACGTCTTGAGAAAAGCTAAGGCCGGCCAGTAGTTGGCAGCCACTGGTGGTGCGGCGTCGCTGATTCGGATCGGCAATCGTTTGCAGCCGCTGGCGCACTTGGCTGAGCAGTTGCTCGGGTGTTTTGGAGGGCGGCCGGGCCAGAACGGCCAGGGGCAGCAGGGCTGGATCGGCCAGCAGGGGGACTGGATCCTGCTCCCACAGCCGCAGGCTGGTGAAGTGATGGCGGGTGCGGCCGATGGTGAGGTGCTCGACCCGGGCCAGGGGGCTAGCGGTGGGCTTGAGGTGCAGCACCACCTGCTGGATTGGCCGGCGGAAGCGGCGGTGCAGCCGGATCCAGTACTCGAGCATGCGTTCGGCCATCAGCGCATCCGGCCGTGTCTGAAACTCGAGGTGCAGGATCGGCGGGCCGGATCTGCCAGGGTCAGCGGGCAACAGGATCACCGAATCGGCGTGGAGGGCATCGCTGCTGAGTTCGCGGTCCAGCAGCTGCCATGTCTGGTTGGTGTCGATGGCCCTCTCGGAGCTCGGCTCAGCTGCGGTCAGCCCCAGCAGCCAGCGGCCGATGCTGGCGGGGTGGCGGGCCACCAGCTGTTTGCAGAAGTCGTCGATCACCGCCCACAACAACAAAAGCACTAATGGGGGAGCTCGGCTGCGCCCCTTCCATCAGTGCCACCGTTGACGCGATCTGTCTCAGGCTCTGCCGGCTTGGGCTCAGAGCACCTGCACCACTTCGTTCACTTCGGGGATGGCTTCGCGCAGCTTGCGCTCGATGCCCATTTTGAGGGTCATGGTGCTGCTGGGGCAGGAGCCGCAGGCGCCCTGGAGGCGCACCTTCACGATCGGTCCGTCGATCTCCACCACTTCCACGTTGCCGCCGTCGGCCATCAGGTAGGGGCGCAGCTCATCGAGGGTGCGCTCCACGTTTTCCAGGGTGAGGGCGTGGGGGTCGCTGCTCTCGGCGGGGGCTGTAGTGGTTTCGGCTGTGGTGGTCTCAGCTGTAGTGGTGTCAGTGGTCATGGCGGGCACTCGGGCATTTCGCTCCCCTGAGCCTAGGAATGGATCGCCGCCCTAGGGCCCCTCCTTAGGATCGCGCCATGACAGATGTTCCCGTTCAGCGGATCCGCAATTTCTGCATCATTGCCCACATCGACCACGGGAAATCGACCCTGGCCGACCGGCTGCTGCAAGACACGGGAACGGTCGCGGCGCGCGATATGCAGGCCCAGTTCCTCGACAACATGGAACTGGAGCGCGAACGCGGCATCACGATCAAGCTCCAGGCGGCCCGGATGGAATACACGGCCCCCGACGGTGAGCACTACATCCTCAACCTGATAGACACCCCAGGCCATGTGGATTTTTCCTATGAGGTGAGCCGCAGCCTCCAGGCCTGCGAAGGCGCCCTGCTGGTTGTCGATGCCAGCCAGGGGGTGGAGGCCCAGACCCTGGCCAATGTCTATCTGGCCCTGGGGAATGATCTGGAGATCATCCCGGTGCTCAACAAGATCGACCTGCCCGGCGCCGATCCGGAGCGGATCAAGGAGGAAATCGAGGCGATCATCGGCCTCGATACCTCCAAGGCGATTGCCTGCTCCGCCAAAACGGGCCTGGGAATCCCCGAGATCCTCGAAGCGGTGGTGGAGCGGGTGCCGCCGCCGCCAAACCTGGTGGACGAACCGCTGCGGGCCCTGATCTTTGACTCCTACTACGACCCCTACCGGGGCGTGATCGTCTATTTCCGGGTGATCAGTGGGGTGATTGCCCGCAAAGACAAGGTGCTGCTGATGGCCAGTGGCAAAACCGTGGAGCTCGATGAAGTGGGGGTGATGGCGCCAGACCAGCGCCAGGTGGAGAGCCTCCATGCCGGCGAGGTGGGCTACATGGCGGCCTCGATTAAGGCTGTAGCCGATGCCCGGGTGGGAGACACGATCACCCTGGCGGCCAATCCGGCGGCGGAGCCGCTGCCGGGCTACGCCGAGGCCAAGCCGATGGTGTTCTGTGGGCTGTTCCCCACCGACGCCGACCAATACCCCGACCTGCGTGACGCCCTCTGCAAGCTGCAGCTCTCCGACGCGGCGCTCAAATTTGAGCCGGAAACCAGCAGCGCCATGGGCTTTGGCTTCCGCTGCGGCTTCCTCGGGCTGCTGCACATGGAGATCGTGCAGGAGCGGCTCGAGCGTGAATACGACCTCGACCTGATCGTCACGGCCCCCTCGGTGATCTACCAGGTGAACATGGTCGACGGCAGCACCTTGATGGTCGACAACCCGGCCACCCTGCCGGATCCCCAGAAGCGTGAATCGATCGAAGAGCCCTATGTGAAGCTCGAGATCTACACCCCCAACAGCTACAACGGCGCCCTAATGGAGCTCTGCCAGGAGCGCCGCGGCGAGTTTATCGACATGAAATACATCACCCAAGACCGGGTGACCCTCCACTACGAGATGCCCCTGGCTGAGGTGGTGACTGACTTCTTTGACCAGATGAAGAGCCGCACCAAGGGCTATGCGTCGATGGAATACAGCCTGATCGGCTATCGCAAAAATGAGCTGGTGCGCCTCGATGTGCTGATCAACAGCGAAAAAGCCGATCCGCTCACCACGATCGTGCACCGTGATAAGGCCTACAACGTGGGCAAGGGTCTGGTGGAGAAGCTCAAGGAGCTGATCCCCCGGCAGCAGTTCAAGATTCCGATCCAGGCCTCGATCGGTAGCCGCATCATCGCCAGTGAGAGCATCAGCGCCATCCGTAAGGATGTGCTGGCCAAGTGCTACGGCGGCGACATCTCCCGCAAGAAGAAGCTGCTCAAAAAGCAAGCCAAGGGCAAAAAGCGCATGAAGGCGATGGGCAAGGTGGACGTGCCCCAGGAGGCCTTCATGGCTGTCTTGAAGCTCAACCAGTAGATGGGCCCCACCCAAACCAGTTGCCAGGGTGTAGGATTTGAGTATCTATATAGGTGGCGAGGGTAGTTAAAGCCATGCCGCAAGCCAATCCCCAGCTCCCCCAATTCGTTTCGGCCCACCAGGCTGCCCAGCAGGCCCTCAAGCAGCAGCTGAGGCGCCAGGCTCTGCAGCGAGTGCGCCAGCTCACCAATGAAGGCCGCCACATCGAAGCCAACGCCCTCTGGCAGGAGCAGATCAGCGCCTAGCCAGCTGACCCTGTGGGAATGCTGAAGGGGTTGGTAAGCCCCTTCGGTCATGGCTTCCTGGTGTATCCGGCAAAGGTCAAGCTTCAAGCGTCGCCATCCAGCAGCAGAGCAGGGTTTTTTGTTGCCGCTTTCATCGGCGGCAGCCCTGCTGCTTTTGGTCGGCAGCCTCTCGCTGCAAACGGTCTCCCTGGAGGCCCGGCGTCATTTGCAGCTGCAGCTGCAGTTGCGTCAGCAACAGGATCTGCTCAGCTCGGCGGCCCAGCAGCTGGTGGGCCGGCTCAAGCTGCACCACTCCTGCTTGCTGGAGCTGCCCAGCTCCCAGTGGGCCGGGGCTCCCTGCCTGGCGGCTGAGGCGCCCGAGGCTTTGCAGCAGGGCCAGATCAGCAGCCATTCCTACCGGCTGCTGAGCCTGGCGCCCACGCCGGCGGGTGCCGAGCTGCGGCTGGCACTCAGCAGCGGCGGCCCCACGGCTGCGTTTGCCCTGGTGAATGGCGCCTTGCGGGAGCTGGGGCTGCGTTCGGCCCAGCCGGGGGCAGCATGAACTTCGTCGAAGTGTTGGTGGCGGCGCTACTGCTCGCGGGCGCCAGCAGTGGTTCCCTGCAGATCTGGGCCGCGGCGGTGGCGGCCAGCCGCGGGGCGGAGCTGGGCCTCGAGCAGCTGGTGGAGCTCGATGGGGCCCTGCTGGCAGCTGAACAGCACCTGCAGCAGGCCCAGGCCGCTCCCTTGGCCGGCGATTGCAGCCTGGCGGTGGCAGCGATGGCGGCCGAATTGGCCCAGGCGCCCCTGGCTGCGGGTCTCGAGCGCCAGCTGGAGCCCCAGAGCGGCGGCCTCTGGCTGCGCTTGCAGGCGCCGGGGCTGCCCCAGCGGCAGCGTTGGCTCGATGCGGCGGCGATGGGCTTTTGCAGCAGTTCCCCAACCCCGGAGGCAGGTGGTGATGGCACGCCGGGATGAGCACGCGGCGGCGGGATTGTGCCTGGCGGAGCTGCTGGTGGCGGTGGCGGTGCTGGGCCTGCTGGCTGGGCTGGCCTTTGGCAGTGGCAGGCGCTGGCTGGCCCAGCAGCAGCTGGAAACGGCAACGCGCCTAGTGCTGGCCGGGCTGGACCAGGGCCGGGCGCAGGCTGGGCGGCTGGGCCGTCCCTGCGCCATCGCCCTTAGCCAGCAGGGGTGGCAAGAGCCCAATGGGGGCGGACTGCCCAGTTGCCTGGCCCAGCCCCTCCCCCTGCAGGAAGGGGTGGGAGCAGGCGCGCTGGAGTTGAGCCACAACCTGCCGGCGGCCCTGCGATTCAGTAGTAATGGCTTGCTGCTCGATGGCGGCACGGTGGTGCTGGCTGTGGCGGGCACACCGCTGCAGCGCTGCGTGGTGGTGGCGTTGCCGCTGGGGGTTACCCGGGTGGGCCACTGGCGGGAGGGAAGCTGTGCACCCGCCTGAAGCCACCAGGCGCCGCAGTGGCGCTGCGGGGATGTCGCTGCTGGAGCTGCTGCTGGCGCTGAGCGGCGGGCTGCTGCTGGTGGGGGTGATGCTGCAGGCCGTGCTGGCGGAGACCCGCGGCAACCAGCAGCTGGGGGAGCGTCTGCGGCAGCGGGCCATGGCGGGCCGGGCGCTGGCTTTGATCAGTGCAGATGGGGCGCGGACAAGCCGGCTGACGATCGGTGGCACCGGGGGCAGCAGCCCGGCCTGCGGCCTGGCGGGCCGCCAGGTGCTGCTCCATCTCGAGCCGGGGCTGGGAACGGGCACTGGGCCGATCACCTACACCCTGGGCCAGCCGCCTAGTGCCATCTGGCGGGGTGCGGTGCTGATGCGCTGCGGGCCGGCCTTCGGGCTCGATGGTGAGCCGAGTGCTGGCGCGAGCTTGAACCGGGTGGTGCTCGATGGGTTGCAGGTGGCTGGCAGCCGGGCCGAACGCATCAGTGGCGCTGTGGTGCGCGTAACCCTGCAGGGTCAGAGCCGGGTGCAGGGGGTGCTGGCAGGCCGCAGCTGAGGATCAGTATTTGCTTGGTCGGGGCGCGGCGGTGGATTCTTTTGTGTAGCTGGAGCCGTTGGGGTCGAAAGGATCGCGTAAGGAAATGGCGTAGGTGACTGTGTGCGTGGTGGGTTCCTGTGCTGAGAAGGTGGTTACCCCAGTGGTTACCACTTCGGCCATGAAGTCTGCGCATGATCTGGTCGCGCCTTGGGTGCGAAGTGCTCCGTCGACTTCGATCATGGGTCCGCGTCTCTGGAGCCTGGAAGTGCCTGACGCCGGCTCAGGCACCAGTTCGTAGCAGGTGGCTACATCGTATCCGGGTGAACCTGTGGCTGAACTTGCTCCGTCGCTGCAGCGATGGCTGCTGCCAGAGTCAAGAGGTTCGCAGGTGATCAGCTCAATCCCATTGCCAATGCTGCGCACACTGTGAGCTTCCACGATCTCCGTGTTGAGCAGAAATCGGACCCTGGACCAACGTTCCTCCAGTCTCATCTGACCACCCAGCAGCCGATTCATGCGGAGTTGGGGCGAGAGCACTCCGGTTGTGATTATTATCAGCAAAGCACTGATTGCTGTACCCACTGCCAGCTCAACCAGGGTGAAGCCGGTATCTGATCGCAATAATGGTGAAGGCAAGGGTCGCTGCACTGGTTTCATCACTCAGAACTTTGTGAGCACGCAGCTGCCATTGCTGCTGACATTACCCATCTCCAGATTGCCAAACAGGCCCTTGAGTTGGATGCAGCGGGATTGCACGTTATTGGCCATGGCAATGGTGATCAGCACGTCTTCTCTGGGGTACTTGCTGGCGCGCTGGGTGAAGCTGAAGCTATTGATATTGGCTGTGATTATGTAGTTTGCTCCACGGGCAGATTCAGGCAGCAGGTAAGGATTGTTGGGAGTAGCACATGTCTCTGATATTGGTTCTACAATGCTGGCCACGGTATCTCCGCTGCTGATGGCGCCGGTTCTGATCAGCACCCTGCATGAGCTGCCCTTAAGGGCTGCGTTTCGCACCTCTTGAAGCCAGCCTGCAAGGCCGGTCGTAAGGTCATTCACCTGCGCTTTTTTATAGTTATGAATCATGGCTGGAAGACCCAGGCCTCCGATCACACCCAGTATCGCCACTACTACCAGCAGTTCGAGCAAGGTGAAGCCGTGGCCCTCTGATTGGCTGTATTTCAAGGACACCACTGGCTTACTGTTGGCGAGAGAATGATTTGGGTTGTGGGCCCTTCTGGTGGGCTCCATTCCACGATGTAGAGGTGTCCATTGGAACCGTTATTCGGATGTAACCTGGCCGTTCGAGTAATGGCAATCGTGCTGTTCTTGGGTTGGATGGTAGTACTTGAACCAAGCTTTTCCACTAGGGCCTGCGACAGGTTGGATGGGGTGTTTTTACAGAACCCCGCAAAGGTTGTGAAAGCCGACAAACTATTTGGGCTAGGGGCGTACTGGTATTTAGTGGGAGGTGGCAGGGCAAGACTGGCCACGCTGCAGATCCCCGTGAAACAGATGTAGTAATCATTGAGCCTTTGTGTTTCAGCCAGATCAGCGTTGATGGCGGCGGAGACCGCATCACGGTTATTGATGCTTTTTACAGATTCGACTGACGAAGTAAAGACGCTTATCAGCGCAACGCTTGAAACTGTCAGTATGCCAGCGGAAACGACTGCTTCCGCCAGACTGAATCCCGCCTCGCTGGCTTGATGCTTTTTAGCTTTCAGCTGGCGAATCGAGGGCATGTCTCAATTCCCGAAGAAGCGGTAGCGGCTGGTGCTGCGGGCCACCATGTCCCAAGGGAATAGGTCGGTGAAGCTATGCCCAGTTAAGCTATTATTGAAAGTATTGTTTTCATCGGGAAGTATTCCCATGAGTATGAAGACATCTGCCACACCGGTCCTTGGTATGTTGAGTTTGGCACTGGTGCCACTGATGTCCAGTCGGTTGGCCCAGACAACAGTCTGAAAGGTGTCGCTTGACCCTCCTATGAGCCTGACAGCAGCTTTTGGTGCATAAGTGAAAAAACGAGCTTCCCTGGTGGAGCCCTTCATTGTGAGATCTTGAACGCCCGATCCAAACAGAGAAAGATCGGTAACGTTGCCTACAAACGCGGTGCACGACTTGTTCTTGCAGTGCCTGATGGTTCCGCTTGCAAGAGTTTGCTTAATTCCGGTGCCATTGGAAGGGAAGTAAAGCCTTATCCTTCTAGAGCTATTGCCACTGACAAAAATTAAATCATCAGGGCCCCCGCTGAGATCTATGCCGCTATATATACAGTGGATATCATTTTTAAGAAGTGTGCAGTTCTCTGGCAAGGGGGCCGTACTGGTTGCATCAAAAATAGTCCTTGGATTGGATAAAGGAGGTATAGATGAAGTTTCTCGACTCAATAGGGGGGGGCAGGGCAGGAGGGTACAGGGCTTAAGCACTGGGGGGGTGCCATTGAATGAGCCGGGATATGTGGGTAGCTCTGGGAGCTTGATATCAAGCCGTTCCATCTGGTTGCCGGAGGTGTTGTCGGCAGGTATGCATTGATCTGATTTTACGAACACGCAGTACACGGGGTTAACGGCTGCCAGCCGGCTGTTCAATAATGTGGAGCCTCCGGCTAAAATAGAGCCTCCAATCTCTTCATTGCCAATAACAACAATACCAAATCCTTCAGGGTCAAGCCCTTGAAGCATGAGGCAGCGATTGCTAGTTGGGTTGGTACGACTAGTAAGGGCATAGTTGCTGTTGCCGTGGCCCGTGGGGGAATTATTGACGGAGTCTTGATGGCTACCAAACGGGATCTTGCAGCATTTGGGAACCACGCTGAAATCTTCCTGCAGAATTGTGCTAGAAGCTATTTCATTACTCTGACTATTGCGATAAACAACCGCTTCTACACTGAGCCGGAAAACACCGGAATTTTTGGTATCGTCCAGCAGAGAAAGGCTGGGGCTTGATTTTATCGGGATTTTGAAATCCTTGGAATTTGGCCGCTTTACTATTCTAAATGCTCGGGTAGAGCCATTGCGAGTCTTGCTAATAGCTCCATCATCCCCGATGAAAAAATAGCCATTGTTGGCTTTGCTGCTGCCAAGATTGAGATCTGATAAACTTGGCGATGCCTGATATGTATTTACTCCGTTTATGTACGTTTTTGTGCAGGGATTCAAGTGGTTAGTTGCAGCTTGAATGTCCGTCCATAGAGATGTGGCGGCATCGGGGTTGGCTTTTTCTGCGCTCTGAGGATAGGCAAGTAGGTGGCGATTTTCTTCCTTATTTATCTGGCTGATTAGGTAGGCCATGCCGCTACGGGCTACATTGCGTGCCTGCAGGCTTTGACCCTGAAAAATCGATCCAAGCATTGAGCTGGCCGACTGGTTCAGCAGCGTTGCGGTGCCTGCGATTAAGATTAGAACAGCAGTGAGTACATATAAGAAGGAGAATCCCTGGGCGCCTTCCGAGACAGGGTACCGCTGCCTCGAGGACCTATTTTTAGGGATGAATTTTAACTGTGCTGATATCACATTGACTGATTTGGTAGTTGATTGGCCCTTTGCTGGAGAATGATTGCTGGGGACAAGCTATTGATTAATCTTGGCCTGGATTGGTATATACTTTGTGCTTCTCTGTAGTCTTGTATTTTTCAAATCAGCATTTTAGCTAGGGCTTTTACCAAGTGCCGCCAGTGCACCCCTCGCCTGTGCAGGTTTTAGTAATCCCTCCTGCCGCCGATACCGTTGCCGTATAGGTGGCCGAGGGCGACGCTACTGTTGCTATAAAAGTTCCTCCAGCAGCAGTTGTGCAGGTCCCGGCTGGTATAGTCACGCCGTTTCCGCCCGATGTTGTTTGCGCAAAAGTGCCAGTCCCTTCAACTAAAAATACTTGGCATTCCTTCGCTGCTCCTGCAGCAAGCGATTTTGCTGCGGCTACCTTTGCCTTGCTTGATTGGTTAAGGAATGAGGGAAGGGCTACAGAGGCTAGAATGCCTACAATAATAACCACAACCAAGAGCTCAATCAAAGTGAACCCCCTGCTGATGGCCGACCCAGGGCGCCTTGACTGGGAGATCATCTGCTGAATCAGCCGGTGGCGAACTCCGGCCCTGAGAATAGTGGTGTTCATTGATTGGTTTGAGACTGGTGAGAGTCCATGGCTCAGTTGAGCTAAAGGTATCGGCTGCCTCAGGGGCAGGCAATAGGAGTAGGGCAAGTTTCGGTCGAGCAGTTCCCCAGAATCTCTAGATGAGTCGTATCTGCAGTATTAGCGACGCCGATTGCTGCGGCTCCGCGGGGGTCGTGTCTTCCCGGCCTCTCCCTGTCTCTGCAGCGGCCGGTCTTTTCTGATGGTCCGTCTCCCCTGATCCAGGGCCGGTCCCAATCGCCCCGACCAGCCCAATCGCCGCCGTTTGTCACTGCCATCCACTGGTGCGTGCGGCCTGGCTGCCCGACATATCTCTGAAAATGCTTGCGCCGAAATGGGTCTCAGGTCATTACATGGGCAGGGAGCCGTGAGAGCTTGGGGTTCTCACACCAAACCAACCCTGTGTGGATTTCCGCGCCCGGCTCCATGCTGGACTGATCGCCTTCCTCCGTCGACACAGCCTCTTCGCTGACCATCGCTAACTGGTTCTCCTGGCATGAATGGTGAGCGGGGTCCTGCTGAGCCAGCCCGTCTTTTTCGACCATTGGAAGGCTGCGCTGCCGCTGGGTTGTTGCCTTGCCGCCAGCCGGCAGCGGTGCGCTCAGCGGTGGCTGAGCAATGGGCGATCCAGCCGTGGCAAAAGCCTGGTCACTGTGTCAGCGTCAGCGCTTAGGTCGTTATCTCGCTACTGGAGAAGGCCGATCAGCTTGTGGCCTGGCTCGGGGCCATCACACTCCTGGCCGAACGCGCTTTCCCCAGCACTGAGCTGCTCGCCTGGTTCAGCGGTCAAATCCGCTTGATCTGTGTGATGTGGTTGCGAGTCGACACCTGGATCTACGGCACCGCTGCGCCGATGGGCTGTGAGGTTCGCCTACTGCGGCTGCCCCGTGGTCGCTGCCGTGGTTTCCGGGACGTGCAGCTCTGGTGCGAAGGCAGTCAGGGGGCCCCTGATCGGATCAATCGGCCCTTGCTGCTAGTGGCGATCGCCGTGTTGGTGAGCAGCCTGCAGGGATTTGCCGTTAGTTTGGCATGGATTCCGTCCTATTGCAGGAGCTGAAGCTCTGAATTCGCAGCCGCGGCTTGCAGCGGCGGCTGAAACAGCCCTGGTTCACGCGGGTGGAACTGCCGCAACCACCACGAACCGCGCAGCTGGCGGTCGCATGACTGTCTCAATTGAGAAGTGTCGGGCTGTCAGGCGTGCGACACCGACCGGGTATCAGCGGTGACACCAGGGTCCGAAGCTGCGGACGGAACTGGTCCAGGCCGAACACGTCGACACTGGATCGTGTCTTAGGGTGGCATGTATTAAGCAACGGTGAGGGTTGGAATGATGGCCTGGAATCGTTTGGGCGCGATGAGCAATCTATTGACGTCTTCCATTGCTGGCCCCCCTCTACTTATTGCTTGTTTGAGTGCTACGGGGCTGTTCTTGAACTTTCTTTCAATTATGCCCGCCCAGGCACTTACGGTTACAAATTCTGCCACCTTTAACCCTGTGCTTCAGGTTGATGGCGGATACCTTGACACTGGGCTGGCAATAAGCGGCCTTGGCACTTCGGTTACCAGCATTTCACTCAGCGTCAGCCTTACAAAATGTGGAGCCACCATTAATGCAGATGGCAGCTGCAATGTGTCCAGCCCCCCTGATTTTTCTTTCAATGAAGATATTGGGTTGTATCTTATAAGCCCAGGCGGTACTCTCTCTGCCATGGTGCTTCCATATCCCCGCTCAAGTTTATCTGGCCAGGACGGCGGCGCAACAGTTACCTGGAATTTTCAGGATTCCTTCTCCTCAACAGTAGGAGGTTCTGCCTTGGTTAGCGGAAGCTACCAACCCACGGATCTTTTTTCTGGATTTAATGGACAAAGTCCCAATGGTACCTGGACGCTTCGCTACGAAGACACAACACCATTCGCCCCCCTCAGTATCAACAGCTGGGCCATCTCCGTAACTGATGAGACCGGCTCCGGCCCAGGCCCCACCCCAGCCGATGTGCCAGGGCCCCTTCCCCTGTTTGGGGTTGCTGCCGCCTTTGGCTGGAGTCGCCTGCTCAGGAAACGGATCCGGGCCCGCCGTGACCTTCGGTCTGGTTCCTAGGGATTGCGAGCCCGGCACTGCCTAAGGTCGCCCCATGGCTTTGCTAACTCTTCGCCCTGCCACCAGTCTTTCGGGCCGCATGGCCCGTTGGGGCCTAGTGATTGTGGTGGTCTACGCCCTGGTGGCAGTGCTGACGCCCCTGTTGGTGCAGGTGGGTTGGTTGCCCGAACCCAATTCCGGTCTGCAGAACCCCATCTACGCCGCCCCCTCCCTGGGCCACTGGTGCGGCACCGATCGCCTCGGCCGCGATGTATGCGTGCGCACCCTGGCCGGTAGCGGCGTGGCCCTGCAGGTGGTTTTGCTGGCCCTGGTGATCGCCCTGGTGATCGGCGTTCTCCTCGGCATGGTGAGTGGCTACCTGGGCGGCTGGGTAGACCGGCTGCTGGTGCTGCTGATGGACACCCTCTACACCCTGCCGGTGTTGCTGCTTTCCGTGGTGATGGCCTTTCTGCTCGGCCGTGGCCTGCCCAATGCCGCCGCTGCCCTCTGCGTTGTCTACATCCCCCAGTATTTCCGCGTCGTGCGCAACCAGAGTGCCCAGGTGAAGGCCGAGCTCTATGTAGAGGCGGCCCAGTCGCTCGGGGCCGGGCCCCTATGGATCCTGCGCCGCTACCTCTTGCGCAATGTGATCACCTCGGTGCCGGTGCTGCTCACCCTCAATGCCGCCGATGCGGTGCTGGTGCTTGGCGGCCTTGGTTTCCTCGGCCTGGGCCTGCCGGAAACCATCCCCGAGTGGGGTGGCGACCTCCAGCAGGCCCTCACCGCCCTCCCCACCGGCATCTGGTGGACCGCCCTCTACCCCGGCGTGGCTTTATTTGTGCTCGTGCTCGGCCTGTCGTTTCTGGGGGAGGGGCTCGAGAGCTGGCTCAGTGGTGGCAATGCCCAGCGCTCTGGCAGCTGAAGCTGGCTTCAGGGGCGCAGTTGCCGCAGCCAGGTTTCCAGTGGTTCACAGCGGATGCCATCGATCAGCAGCGGCTCTGGGCAGAAGGAGAGCAGCAGGCGTTCGGCTTCCGGGTAGTCCTCGCCGAAGGCCCGCAGCGCCTTGAGGTCGCTTCGGTCGATGCGTCGGCTGCGTTTCACCTCAATGGCCCGAAACAGATTGGGGCCATACACGATGAAATCCACCTCCAATCCGGATCGGGTGCGCCAGAAGCTGAGTTGGGCGCCTCCGGGCCGCAGCTGGCAGAGCGCCCGCAGATGTTGAGCCACCAGGGATTCGAGGGCTATGCCATCAATCTCTTCCGGCGCATCCAGTGGACCGCGGGGCCTGAGGGAACGGAACACGCCGGCATCGAAGTAGAAAAACTTCTGGTGCTGCACCAGCTGCCGCTGGGCCCGACGTTGAAACACTGGCAGCCGAAAGCTGATCAACAGATCCTCCAGAATCCCCAGATAGCTTTCTGCCCGTTTGCGGGGAATTTCGGCTTCTCGGGCCAGGTTGGCCAGGTTTAGTAAGGAGCCCTGCGAAAGGCTGATCACCTCCAGGAACCTCGCGAAATCGCCGATCTGACGCACCAGGGCTTCTGCTTGCACCTCTTCCTGCAGATACAGCGAGGCATAGGCCGCCAGAGTGGCCTGGGGATCTACTGCCTGCCACACGAGGGGCACTAGCCCGTTGGCCTGGGCCCGCTTCAGGTCAAAGTCCTGGCCGAGCTCGGCAGCCATGAACGGCCCCATATGTAGCGACAGCAACCGCCCTCCGAGCAGATTGGCGGCCCCGTGGCGCAGCTTGCGGGCACTCGAACCGGTGAGCACAAAGCGCAGATCGCGCCGTTGTTCCACCAAGCCATGCACCACGTCAAGCAACTGGGGCGCTTTCTGCACTTCGTCGATGACCACCGTGTGGGTCGTTGCCCCAGCGGCGGCGATCCGCTCGGCCAGTCGCTCTGGCTTGGCCTGATAGGCGCGCAGCACCTCCGGTGCCAGCAGATCCACCCGCAGGGCCTCGGGAAACTCCTGCTGCAGCCAGGTGGATTTTCCGGTGCCGCGAGGGCCGAACAGGAAGAAGCTGCCGGGCGGCGGCTGCAAAAATCGACTTACTGACGCCATATACGCAGCCGAAATGGAGTTTTGACCACCATTTTGCATGGATTTCGGGCGACTGTCTGCCCGAGGCCGGGCCAGAATCAGCCAGGATCCATGTGTACTCCCCGGCGCCAGCAGCGCAGCTCAGTAGCGCAGCTTCAGTAGCGCATCTTCAGGGAGCGGGGCAGGCTTTCGCTGATGGCCCCCTCGGGGTCGAGGGCTGGGTAGGGCCGCCCCTCCCTTTGACACCAGGCGGCCACCTCCGGGTAGGCCCACTCAAATAGCAGGCGGCCGTAGCGCTCCGCCGGCACCCCTTCGCCGCCGCTGGGCACCCGGCCGGCCGCCTGGCGTTGGCGCAGTGCCTCAAACAGCAAGGTGGCGCAGGCCACGCTCACATTCAGCGATTGCACCATCCCCCGCATCGGGATCACCACCGGTTGGTCCACCAGGGCGGCCGCTGCTGGCCTCAGGCCCCACTTCTCGGCCCCCAGCACAAAGGCGCAGGGACCGCTGAAATCGCACTGGCGGTAGTCCACCGCCTCCTGGGAGAGGTGGGTGCCGAACAGCTGCAGGCCCCGATCCTTCAGTCCCTGCAGCAGCTCGCCGATTTCGGCGTGACGATGCAGGGGCACCCACTTTTCGCTGCCCTTGGCCGTGCAGTTGAGGGTGGGGGTGCGGCCCGCCAGGCTCACCACATGGGCCTCGAGCACCCCCACCGCATCACAGCTGCGCAGGATCGCCGAGAGGTTGTGGGGCTTGTCGACATGCTCGAGCACCACGGTGAGATCACCCATGCGGCGATCGAGCACGGCCTTGAGCCGCTCAAAGCGGCGGGGCAGCAGGGGCATGGCGTCAGGTGAGCTGCGGAGCCAGTAGCGGAACAACCGCCGGGGCTGCCGGCAGATGCCCCACGCGGGTCACGGCAGTCTGCAGGTGTACTCGAACTGCCGTTGGGGCAGCGGGGGCAGATCAGGTCCGTAGGGCATCTCCAGGCATAGGTGCCAGAAGTTCCAGGAGCGCCGGTTGAATTCCCCGGGTTGGGCAGTGCGCAGCACGTCCCGGAGGATGTCGTCATCGACCACCTCGCGCAGCTGCTCGACGTCCTGCCAGGCCCCTATGTTCATCACCTGGGCCAGCAGGCGGTGGGGATTGGCAAGGCTCTCGCTCGGTGTTTTCCACCACACATAACGCCTGGCCAGTGGTTCCAGGGCCCGGAGTTGCAGCGTGTTGATCACCATGGAGCCAGGCATGGTATGAAATCGCGCTTAACCCAATCCTAGGAAGCTCCCGGGCGGGAGCCTGTCCAGCCGATGCCAATCCCAAACGCCTTCGACCAGCAGGTCTATGCCGCCGTGGCCCGCATCCCCCGCGGCCAGCTCGCCACCTACGGCCAGATCGCTGAGCTGCTCGGCGTCTGGGGTGCGGCGCGCCAGGTGGGTTGGGCTCTGCGCCGCCTGCCCCTGCCGTCGGAGATTCCGTGGCAGCGGGTTGTTAATGCCAAAGGGCAGATCAGCTTCACCCCCAGCCGCGAGGGCAGCGACTGGATCCAGGCCGAGCTGCTACGCGCCGAGGGCATCCCGGTGGATGCTGCCGGTTGCCTGCCCCTGGCCCGTCACCGCTGGCAGCCGCGCTAGGTGTGGAGCCATGCCCCAGCCAGCCACCCCAGATTCCGCTGCGATCGGCCTGGCGCCGCGCCAGCTGGCTTGGCAGGTGTTGCTGGCAGTGGGTGCGGGGGCCTACGCCGACCTGGCCCTGGAGCGGGAGCTGCAGCGCCATCCCCTCGAAGGCGCCGACCGCGCCCTGGCCACCGAGCTGGCCTACGGCGCCATCCGCCAGCGGCGCCTGCTCGACGGCTGGCTTGATGCCCTCGGCAAGGTGCCGGCCGCCCGCCAGCCCCCCAAGCTGCGCTGGCTGCTGCACCTGGGCCTCTACCAGCTGCTGTTCAGCAGCCGGGTGCCGGCCTCGGCGGCGGTGAGCACCAGCGTGGAGCTGGCCAAGCAGGGTGGCATGGGCCGGCTGGCGCCGGTGGTCAATGGCCTACTTAGGGCTTGCGGGCGCCGGCGCGCGGGGGCCAAACCTGAGCCCTGGGATGGCCTGGGCCCCCTGCCCGCCGATCCCGCCAGCTGCCTGGGCCTGCGCCACTCCCTGCCCGCCTGGCTGGCGGAGCTGGCCATGCAGTGGCCCGAGCCCGAGCTGTTCGCGGCCGCCTGCAACCAGCCCCCCGCCCTCGACCTGCGCGTCAACCCCCTGCGCACCAGCCGGGCGGCTGTGCTGGAGGCCTTTGCCGCCGCCGGGCTGGAGGCGGCCCCCCTGCCGGAGCTGGCCAACGGCCTCACGCTGCGGGGCCGCAGCGGCGAGTTGCGCCACCTGCCCGGCTATGGCGAGGGCCACTGGTGCGTGCAGGACCGCTCTGCCCAGGCGGTGGGGCTGCTGCTGGATCCCCAGCCCGGCGAACGCATCCTCGATGCCTGCGCTGCCCCCGGCGGCAAGAGCACCCACCTGGCTGAACTGATTCGCGACCAGGGCGAGGTGTGGGCGGTGGATCGTTCCGAGGGCCGCCTGCGCCGGGTGGGGGTCAACGCCGCCAGGCTCGGCCTGGGCTCCATCCACACCCTGGTTGCCGATGCCACCGAGCTGGCGGCCGTGAAACCCGAGTGGTGCGGCTGGTTTGATCGCATCCTGCTGGATGCCCCCTGCTCGGGTCTGGGCACCCTGGCCCGCCACGCCGATGCCCGCTGGCGCATCACCCCTGCCCTGATTGGCGAGCTGGTGCTGCTGCAGCGCCGCCTCCTCGAGGCCCTGCTGCCCCTGCTCAAGCCGGGCGGTCAGTTGGTCTATGCCACCTGCACTGTCAATTCCGCTGAGAACAGCCAGCTGCTGCAGGCCTTCCTCGGCGACCATCCGGCCTGGCGCTGCCTGCAGCAGTGGCAGCGCTGGCCCGCCTCCGGCGGCGGCGATGGCTTTTATGCCGCCCTGCTGCAGGAGACACCAGGGGCTTAGGGCGGAGTGGGTGCGGTCACAGGTGGCGGCGGCGCCTCCGGGGCTGGAGGGGGGGCGGTGGCTGGCGCTGAGCTCGGCGGGGCGACCGGTGCCTGGCTCTCCTGCTGCTGGATCGGCGCTGCCTCGCCCTCCAGGCTGGGGCTGGGATCGAGTTCCAGGGGTTGGGGGGGCCGGTAGGGCAGGTCGGTGGGCCGGTCGTCGCCGGGCTGGTTAGTCGGCTTGGCCCGCTCCGGCGGTTTCTTTCCACCCCGGTAGGTGTCCTGCAGCTCCGGCCGGGGCGGGAACTGGCGCACCGGCAGGTTTTTTGTGATAGGCGCCATGAAGGCCCGCCAGGCGTAGGTGGCCACCACGCTGGTGTTCTTGGTGCCCCGGCTGTCGTCGTAGCCGAGCCACACCCCGGTGGTGAGCTGGGGGATCGAGCCGATGAACCACAGGTCCCGGCCCCCCTCCGAGGTGCCGGTTTTGCCCGCCACCGGTCGGTTCGGCAGGGCGGCGCCGCCGCCGGTGCCCGACTGCACGGCCCGCTGCAGCATCCACATCATCATTGCGGCGATGTCGCTGTTGACCGCCCGCTTGCCGGAGTCGCCCTCGACCCGCCGGCTCCAGAGCAGCTCGCCGTTGGGCCCGAGAATTTCCTCAAACGGAGTCGGTTTGACGTAGATGCCGCCGTTGTTGATGGCGGCGTAGGCCGCGGTCATGTCCAGGACGGTCTGCTCGTAGGCGCCCAGGGCCATCGGGTAGAAACGCCCCAGTTCCCGGCTGATGCCCAGGCTCTTGGCCGTGGCGATCACCTTGTCGAAGCCCAGCTCCTGGAGCAGGGCCACCGCCACCGTATTGAGGGAGTTCTGCAGGGCCACCACCATCGAAACCGAGCCCAGGTAACGGTTGCCGAAATTCTTCGGGCAGTAGCCGCGGAAGCAGCGGGCTGAATCGCGCAGCACCCGCTCCGGCAGCATCCCCTCCTTTAGAGCCGTGAGATAGACAAACAACTTGAAGGTGGAGCCGGGGGAACGCAGGGCCTGGGCCGCCCGGTTGAACTGGCTGTCGAGAAAGTCGGTGCCGCCCACCATCGCCCGCACCAGGCCAGTGCCGGGCTCCATCGCCACCAGGGCCCCCTCCATATCCCCTCTGGCGTAGGTGTTGATCGCCTTCTGCGCCTCCTTCTGCCAGGCCAGGTTGACGCTGCTGCGCACGGTCAATCCGCCAACTTCCAGCTGCTCGGGGGTGAGCACCTGGGGCAGTTCCTGCTGCACCCAGCTGCTGAAGTAGGGGGCCTGGCTGTCCCAATACTTGGGTTCGGCAGGCTTGAGCTCCAGGGGGGAAGCCTCGGCCTGCTGTTGCTCGCTGCTGCTGATGAAGCCGGCCTCCTGCATGCGCCGCAGCACCACCGCCCGACGCTCCAGGGCCAGATCCGGATTCACCAGGGGGGAATACACCGAGGGTGCCGGCGGCAGTCCGGCGATCAGGGCAGCCTCGGGGAGGTTGAGCTGGTCGGGGGTTTTCGAGAAGTACACCCAGGCCGCATCGGCCACGCCGTAGGCACTTGAGCCCAGATACACCACATTGAGATATTCGGTGAGGATCTGGGCCTTGCTCAGCTGGCGTTCAAGCTTGCCGGCCAGGGCGGCCTCCTTCAACTTGCGCACCAGGGTGCGGTCCTGGCTGAGGAAAACGGTGCGGGCCAGCTGCTGGGTGATCGTGCTGGCCCCTTCCTCCACCGACCGCTTGCTGATGTTGCGCACCAGGGCCCGGCCGATCCCCACCGGGTCAATGCCGTTGTGCTGGTAGAAGCGCCGGTCTTCGGCGGCGATGAAGGCCTGCTCCACCAGGGTTGGCAGGGTTTCGGGGGTGAGCTTTTCGCGGGTCACCGGCCCGATCTTGTGCACCACCTGGCCATCGGCCGAGAGGATCGTGAGGGTGCCCGGGCGGTTGAAATGGTTGATGCCGCGGGCATCGGGCAGCAGGCTGTCGAGGCCAGCCACCAGGGCGGCCTGGCCGCAGGCCACACCGCCCCCGATCAGGGCAGCCAGCAGCCCGGCCCGCAACAGGTTGGGGCGGCGGCGGGGCTTGGGGGCCTGGCGGGTGGCTGCGCCGCTCACTTCAGCTGACCAGGGTGCCGGAGCTAACCAGGGTGCTGTGGCCGATCGCCAGGGCCGTCACCAGCATGCCCAGCACCAGAAAGGGCTGGGCGCTGGCCTGGTATTTCACGTCGAAGGCCACCGGGTCGCGCAGCAGCCAGATGTCCTGGAAGGTGATCTGGGGAATGATCAGCAGCACCAGCAGCACGGCGGAGAAATGCTGACCGATGGCGATCAGCACGGCCACCATCGCCAGTTGAAACAGATCGATCATGCCGGCGCTGATCCAGCTGGCCCTGGTGATGCCGAAGGCCACCGGCAGGCTCTGCAGGCCCAGGGCCCGGTCGCCCTCAACGCTCTTGAAGTCGTTGACCACGGCGATGCCCAGGCCCGCCAGGGAGTAGGCCAGGGTGAGGATGGCGGTGGTCCAGGTCAGTCGGCCGAACAGGGCCTGCCCTGCCCACCAGGGCAGGGCGATGTAGCTGGCGCCGAGGGCGTAGTTGCCCAGCCAGCCGTTCTGCTTGAGCTTCAGCGGTGGTGCCGAATAGATGAAGCTCACAAATGAGCCGCCCAGGGCCAGCAGCAGCAGCACCGGCGTGCCATGTCCCGCCCATAGGTCCAGGGCGTAGGCCACGCCGAGGCCCGCCAGCAGCAGGATCCAGATCTGGGCCTTCACCTGGCCCAGGGGGATCGCCCCTGAGGGGATCGGCCGGTAGGGCTCATTGATCGCGTCGATCTCGCGGTCGTAGTAGTCGTTGAGGGTTTGGGTGTAGCCGGCCAGCAATGGCCCGCTCATCAGCATGCAGGCGATCGAGGCGCCCACCTCGCTGAAGGTCCAGTGGAAGTTGCCGGAGGCGGCGGCGCCGCAGAGCACCCCCCAGATCAACGGGATCCAGGTGACCGGCTTCATCAGCTGCAGCCGGATTTTCCAGATGCTGCTGGTGCCGCTGGCACCCTTCATGCCCAGTAGCTGGCGAGCACCGGCGCCGCTGGCAGCTTCAGGGTTGGGGCTGTTGCTCAAGGGCCTGGGCCTCAGGAGAGGGTGATTTCGTCGTCAAAGAACCAGGCTGTCTGGCCACCGCTGAGGGCCACCACCACGCCGATGCCCTTGCCGTCCACGGTGCGAAAGCCGGTCACGGTGCCGGTGGCGTCAGCCTTGAGGGCCTCGACCATCTCAGTGGAAATGCGGTCGCGCACCCGGGTGATCCGCACCTTGGAGCCAACGTTGATGGTGGCAGCCTGGGACATGGCCGGCGCGACTGGAAAGTGGCGCAACATTAACAGCGCTTACCGGAGCCCCTGTCCATGGTTGCCAAGCGGATCATCCCCTGTCTCGACGTGGCCGATGGCCGGGTGGTGAAGGGGGTGAACTTCGTGGGTCTGCGGGATGCCGGTGACCCGGTGGAACTGGCCTGTCGCTACAGCGCCGCGGGGGCCGATGAGCTGGTTTTTCTCGACATCGCCGCCAGCCACCAGGGCCGCTCCACCCTGGTGGAGCTGGTGCGTCGCTGCGCCGAGGAGGTCACGATCCCCTTCACCGTGGGCGGCGGGATCAGCAGCGTTGAGGGCATCACCGCGCTGCTGCGGGCCGGTGCCGACAAGGTGAGCCTCAACTCCGCCGCCGTGCGTGATCCCGAGCTGGTGGCCCGCGGTGCGGAGCGCTTCGGCTGCCAGTGCATCGTCGTGGCCATCGACGCCCGGGCCCGCCCTGCCGGTGGCTGGGACGTGTATGTCAAGGGTGGCCGGGAGAACACCGGCCTCGATGCGGTCGCCTGGGCCCGCCGGGTGGTGGCGCTGGGCGCCGGCGAGATCCTGCTCACCTCGATGGATGGCGATGGCACCCAGGCCGGCTACGCCCTTGAGCTCACCAGGGCGGTGGCCGATGCGGTGTCCGTGCCGGTGATTGCCTCCGGCGGGGCCGGCTCGATCGACCACATCGCCCAGGCCCTTGATCCCGGGCCTGAAGGGGGCCATGCTTCAGCAGCTCTACTGGCTTCCCTGCTCCACGACGGAGTGCTCACGCTCGAGCAGATCAAGCGTGAGCTGATCGCGCGTCAGCTGCCCATCAGACCCCTGGCCGGGCCTCCCACGCTGCCCTGTTAACCGTCGTTACATTGTGAAAAGGGTTGTTACAACCCAAGACAACCCACGGTCTTGCATCCCACGGTCACTGCCCGGTCGCCCCTTGCTCTCCGCCCTGCCCGTCCTCTCCGCCCCTGCCTCCACGGCGATTGCCCTGGGCATGGTTGCTGCCGTAGTTGCCCTGGTGGCCTGGGCGCTGCAACTGATGCAGGCCGCCAGCGATCGGCGTGAATTCTCTTTGATGCTGGCCGGCTGCATGGTGTGTTCGGCAGCCGTGGGGTTGGCCACGGTGATGGTGCTCACCTTCACCGGCCCAGGCCGCCTCGAGGCCCGGGGCCTGCAGCCCTTGCCGGATCTGGGCGCAGGTATCAGCCTCGACTCCATCGTGCTGCCCTGGGATGGGCAGCTTTAAGCCGGGCAATCCCGCCTCTGTTCAAGACCTGTTTGAGCAGATCGCGCCCCGCTACGACCAGCTCAACGACCTGCTCAGCTTCGGCCTCCACCGCCTCTGGAAACGCCAGGCCATGGCCTGGCTCCAACCCCGGCCTGGCCAGCAGCTGCTGGATTTGTGCTGCGGCACCGGCGACCTGGCCCTCGTTCTGGCTGCCCGGGTGCGACCAGGTGGCAGCGTGCTCGGCCTCGATGCCGCTGCGGCCCCTCTGGCGGTGGCGGCTCGGCGGGCCGCGCTGCAGCCCTGGCTGCAGCTGCGCTGGCAGCAGGGCGACGCCATGGCAACCGGATTGGCGAGTGGAAGTTGGGATGGGGCCGTGATCGCCTACGGCCTGCGCAACCTGGCCGATCCCGCCGCCGGCCTGCGGGAGCTGAGGCGGCTGCTGCGCCCGGCAGCTCGGGCGGCCGTGCTCGATTTCAATCGGCTCGTCGGGCCTGCCAATTCGGCGGCAGCCGGGTTCCAGCGCCTTTATCTCCGCCGGGTTGTGGTGCCCATTGCCGAGCAGTTCGGCATTGAGGAGCACTACGCCTACCTGGAAGAGAGCCTGGCCCGCTTTCCCACCGCCCCGCAGCAGCAGCAGCTGGCCCTGGAGGCGGGCTTTAGTGCAGTGCGCCATCGCAGCCTTGCCGGCGGCCTGATGGGCCTGCTGGAGCTGGTGGCTTGAAGCGCCCGGCATGGGGTTTTGCTGCGGCTTTGTTGTGCCTTTGCTGCGGCTTGCCTGGAGCGGCGATTAGGCTGGGTTCTGCAAAGGGGTTTCACTCCTGAGGGCTTTGGAAAGCTTCCACATCCAGCCCATCTTTGATCTGGCTTCCGGGCGCATCTGCGGTGGTGAGGTGCTCTGGCGTCCCAACGATGACCTGCCCACCGCTGAAGAGATCCAGGCCCTGGAGGAAGATCCGGTTCTGAATATCTCCGTTACCCAAGATTCATTTGTTTTTGCCCTGCGGGCCCTCGATCGAATCCCGGCGAATCTGTGGTTGTCTGTAAATCTCTCCTGCCAATACATCGGTTCGGGCAAGATGTTTTTCAGGCCCATCTCCAAGCAGGTGCTGGATCTCGAATGCCACAGGCGCAGGGTGGGCCGCCGCCTGGTGGTGGAAGTCACCGAGGCCAAGGTGGCCGGCGAACATGAGTTGGCCTTCATTCATGAGCTCACCTCCCTTCACACCATCGCAGTGGATGATTTCGGCAGCGGAGATGCGCCCCTCTCCCACATGCTGAATCTCGACTTCAGCAAGGTGAAGCTGGACCGTTCAATTGTTTCTGGCGTGGATGCCGATTGCTTCCGGCAGCGGTTTGTCAAGTGGCTGGTGGCGGGCTGCCATGCCATTGATGTTGAGGTCATCGCTGAGGGAGTGGAAACGGAATCGGAGGCCACTTTCCTGCGCCGCAGCGGGGTTAACCAGGGCCAGGGCTGGCTCTGGAGCAAGGCCATGCCCGCTGGGGAGTTTGAGGATCTGCTTGCGGTCAGCTCAGGGGCTAAAGGTTCCAAGTTGGGCTGAAAGGTTGCCGGTGGTTGAATTTGGGGCGGGTTGAATTTGGACGGGGTTGAATTTTTTATATACGGGGTGCGCTATTTTATCTATCCAGCTCGACTAAGGGCCTTTTGTAATTCTGCTGCTATCAGCTCGCATCTGGTCTCGCTGCGCAGCATGGGCTCGGAGCTTCTGACCTCCACCTGGAACTCATTATCTGAACCATTGTTGGCAGATATGATTACGGTGACTCGGGCGGGTAAGGGGAGTCTGGCCCTTTCTTTGTCCCTCGCAAAGATCATCACACCGCTTGAATACTCCTGATCTATTTGAAGGCCCAGGCAGTCAACCAGGAAATTCATGCGTGCCAGTAGATCTGTATGATCCGCTTCGACGATCCACTGAAAAAGCGCCAAATTCTGCCCTTGTTTCGGCAACATTATTTGGTTTGCCCCCGCAGGCCGTATCGGTAGCTACCTCCACCCACCCATCCACCCACCGCCCAGCCCGTGCACTTCCAGGACATCACCGCGACCCTGAACAAATTCTGGGCTGAGCGCGGCTGCCTGATCCTGCAGCCCTACGACACCGAGAAGGGTGCCGGCACCATGAGCCCCCACACGGTATTGCGGGCAATCGGGCCGGAGCCCTGGGCCGTGGCCTACCCCGAACCCTGCCGCCGTCCCACCGACGGCCGCTACGGCGACAACCCCAACAGGGCCCAGCACTATTTCCAGTACCAGGTGCTGATCAAGCCATCGCCCGATGGCATCCAGGAGACCTACCTGGCCTCCCTGGAAGCGCTGGGTATCCGCGCCATAGACCACGACATCCGCTTCGTAGAAGACAACTGGGAATCGCCGACGCTGGGGGCCTGGGGCGTGGGCTGGGAGGTGTGGCTCGACGGCATGGAGGTGACCCAGTTCACCTACTTCCAGCAGTGCGGCGGCCTCGACTGCCGGCCCGTGTCGATCGAGATCACCTACGGCCTCGAGCGCCTGGCCATGTATCTGCAGGATGTGGAGAGCATCTGGGATCTCGCCTGGGACGGCAACCGCTCCTATGGCGACATCTGGCTGCCCTTTGAGAAGGGCCACTGCACCTACAACTTCGAGGCCTCCAACCCGGAGCGGCTCAAGCAGCTGTTTGCCATCTACGAAGCTGAGGCCGCCGATCTGGTGGCGGCCAAGCTGCCGGCCCCAGCCCTCGACTTCGTGCTCAAGTGCAGCCACACCTTCAATTTGCTCGAGGCCCGCGGTGTGATCTCGGTGACCGAGCGCACCGCCACCATCGGCCGCATCCGCACCCTGGCCCGCCAGGTGGCTGAGGCCTGGCTGGCCGAGCGGGAGGCCCTGGGCTTTCCGCTGCTGGATTCGGCCAAGCGCCAGCCTGCGGCCGTGCCGCCATGAAGCTTGCGCTGCAGCGAGGCCTGTTGCTGCTGGTGCTGGCTGGCGGTAGCTTCCAGTTGGGGCGCCTGAGTGAGCGGGCGGTGTGGCCCTGCCGGCTGCGGCCGGTGGCCGCGCTGGTGGCACCGCTGCTGGGTCAGCAGATGCCCAGCCGCCAGGCCTGCGACCTGCTGCTCAAGATCCCCAGCCTGTAGGGGCGTGGGAACCCTGGCTCCCTAACCAACCGGAAGGGGGCAGTGGTGGCGAGCGGCAGCGGGGGCAGGCTGAAACCGCTGGTGTGGGGCCTGCTGCTGGCCCTGCTGCTGCTGCGGGTGGTGCTGGTTGCCTGCCTGCCGCTCCAGCCCGCTGGGGCTGACCCGGTGCTGCTGCTGGAGGCCGCCAGCAGCCCAGAGTTGCCGCTAGAGATCACGGGCACCCTGCTGGGCGATCCGCGCTCCAGCGTTGGCACCGGCAGTTGCCGGGCCCTGCTGCAGCTGCCGGTGGGGCGCACCGAGCTGCGTTTTGGCGACTGTCCGCCCCTGCAGGAGGGCTGGCGCCTGCGGGTGCGGGGCCGCCTGCGCCGGCCGCAGGCTTCGCCCCATCCGCTGCTGGCAGCCCCCGCCGAACGGCTGGCTCGCCAGGGCGCCTTCAGCCAGCTGCAGGTCCAGGACTTCAATGTGCTGGAGCGGCCCGCCACGCCGGTGGCCGATCTGCGTCGTCGCATGGCCCAGGCCCTGGTGCGGCAGGCAGGCCCCGACCGCGGCGGGGTGCTGGCGGCCCTGGTGCTGGGCAGTGCGGTGGTGCCGGTGCCGGCCGAGCTGCGCGAGGCCTTCCGGGCGTCGGGCCTCTCCCATGCCCTGGCGGCCTCGGGCTTCCATCTCTCGGTGTTGCTGGGTGTGGTGCTGCCCCTTGGCGCCCGCTTGCCCCAGCCAGCGCGACTGGGCCTGGCCGCCGCAGCGATGGGCCTGTTCGTGTTGCTGGCCGGGCCCCAGCCATCGGTGCTGCGGGCGGTGCTGATGGGGGCGCTGGCCCTGGCGGTGCTCGAGAGTGGCCACCGCAGTCGGCCCCTGGGAATCCTGGCCGCCAGTGCCCTGGCCCTGCTGCTGGCCAGGCCGGATTGGCTTTTGGACGTTGGCTTTCAGCTGAGTGTGGTGGCCACCGCAGCCCTGGTGCTTTCGGCCCGGCCGCTGGAGCTGGGTCTGCGCCGTTGGCTGCCCGGCTGGCTTCCAGGCTGGTTGGCAGCGGCCACCGCGGTGCCCCTGGCGGCCTCGCTGTACACCCTGCCGCTGCAGCTGTTGCACTTCGGTGTGGTGCCTCTCTATGCGGTGCCCGCCAACCTGGTGGTGGCGCCGCTGCTGACACCCCTCACCCTGGGGGCCATGGCCCTGGCCTGTCTGGCCGTGCTGCTGCCGCCGCTGCTGCCCTTGGCCACCGTGCCCGTCGACTGGCTGTGCCGGCTGTTGGTGCTGGTGGTGCAGGCCTTTGCTGAGCTGCCCATGGCCCAGTGGCAACTGGGCCGGCCGACGCCCGTTTTGGTGCTGCTGCTCAGCCTGGCCCTGTTGGCCCTGGTTCTGCCGGCCCTGGGCCGGCGCTGGCGCCTGCTGGGGTTTGGCTTGCTGGCCCTGGCTGTGGCCCTCCACCTCAGCCTGCTGGGTGCGGACCAGCTGCTGCTGGTGCACCAGGGGCGGCTCGACCTGCTGGTGGCACGGCACCGGGGCCGGGCGGCACTGGTGAGCAGCTCCGCTGATGGCTTCAGTTGCAGTCAGGCCAGCCAGCTAGCCCGGGGTCTGGGGGTGCAGCGCTTCGACTGGGCCCTGCTGCTGGATCCGCTGGCGCCCGAGCAGCCCGATTGCTGGCGGGCCCAGGCAGGCCTGGTGCTCGCCAGCGCCGATGGCAGCCTGCCCCTTCAGCCGGGTCAACGGCTGGCCAGCGAGGGGCTGAGTGCTGCGCCCGTGGCGATCGAAAGCCGGGCGATGGAGTTGCAACTGGGTCGCTGGCGCTGGTTGCTGTTGCCCGATCGCCAGGCGCTCTGGGCCTGGCAGGAGCGCTACGGCCCTGGCCGTGGCGGTTTTGATGGCCTGTGGCTGGGTTTTCGCCCTTCGCAGCGGGAGCGCACCCAGCTGCAGCGGCTCGGGGCCGAGCGGATCTGGTTGAGCGGAGCCATCCCCTCGGGCTGGCCAGAAACCTGGGCGGCCAGCGGCCCCAGTGGATCCCTCCAGGCCGTGCGGGGATGATCGATCCTTAAAGTGCAGAAGGCCCGAGGGGCCGCTGGAGAGGTGGCTGAGTGGTCGAAAGCGAACGACTCGAAATCGTTTGAAGGGAAACCTTCCGTGGGTTCGAATCCCACCCTCTCCGTTTTGGTTAGGTCTTTAGAAGACCCATAAAGTCCCACTTCCCCTCCAGGAGTTGGGTTTTTGCTATGTGGGTGGTCTCCAGTCGTCTCGCAAAAGAGCAGGATGTCCCGGATATGCGTGGGTGGAAGTGTGGGTGGAAATAGGGGTTGTGTGGGTGGATAGAATCGGTGTGGGTGGAATCCTGAAATGTCGCTCTCTGACTCGCAGGTCCGTGCCTTTAAGGCAACGAACAAAAGACAGAAGGCAAGTTGTGGAGATTCTCTCTTCCTGGTGGTGGAACCCATCAGCAAGGGTGGTGGGAAGTCCTTTATGGGCAGGATTCGGTTCCCTCCTGGACGGACCAGTTCGGTCGTGGATGTCCGAATCGGTGTCTATGGGAAGGGAACAGGGAAGTGGTCCCTCAAAGAAGCAAGAGATGAGTGGGAACTCATAAGGACCTGGAGCAGGGAGAACAACAAAGACCCAAGAGACAGGAAGAGGGAGCAGAAGCAGGTACTGGTCCAGGAACGGGAATCTCCGACCTTTGAGCAAGCATCCGAGTCGTACCTATCTGAATGGACTACAGCAAATGCCCAAGGGAAGAAGGAGTACCGAAACCTTCTGTGGAACCAGATAATGCCCCATTTCGGGGCAAAGACACCCGTTGGGCATCTCTCCTGGGACCACGAGCACAAAGGAGGAAAGACCACCAGGGAGTTGATGGAGGACTACTTCACAAGAGTCAGAAAGAGAGCACCCACCTCTGCGAAGAAGCAGCAGATGGTCCTGAAGGGGGTATTTGAGAATGCGATTCGTAAGGGGTGGATGAGGAGGGACCAAAACCCTGTTCTCAACATCACCAGTCCAAAGGACAAAAAGGACCATTTGGTCCAACACCACCCGTACCCCTTTTGGGAGACCCTCCCAGAGTTCTTTGAGGTCTTCGCCCGCAACGCACCAAATGGTGAAACCACTACCCGTTCTGCTTGCCTGCTGACCTTCCTGACTGGTTTGAGAGTTGGTGCGATTTCGGGGATGAGGTGGGATGAGGTCGATTCTGAAAAAGACCTGTGGTTGGTTCCTGCTTCTCGTATGAAGACCTGGGATGCGAGTGAAAAGCATCACCTGGTTCCACTCACAGAACCCATCAAGGACCTCTTGAGAGAGATGGAGAAAGTAAATGGGGGTACTGACTTTGTTTTTGCTTCTCCACGAACCCAGTCGAAGCAACTAAACCCCGCATCAATCAACAATCACTTCATCAACCTTGGGTACAAAGGGATTTTTCGTGCTCACGGGTTGAGAACCTGCTTCTTGACCTATGGACAAGAGGTACTTGGATTTGATGAGAAGGTGATTCGACTACAAGGAGGGTGGAAAGTAAAGGAAAAAATCCAAGGGATTTACGACAGGCACGATTTCCTGGATGAAAGGAGGAAGTTTATGAATGCCTGGTCCGATGCCCTGCTCGACAGAGGAATGAAAATATAGGGCAAATCATTTTTTCTTGGAGTAATGCTTTTAGGAATCCCCAAAGTATTTCTGTAGTAGGGGCACACAACCACGACACCCTGGAGGTATGAGGCACTACATAAAGCAAGAGTGGGGGGAACTGATAAAACGACCAGTCCCATTCCGGCAACTGCGAAGACCAGTCAGCAAACTGGAATAAGCGGCACCTTCGAGTTGGGTTCTTTGTGCTAAAATAAGAAGATACAAAAACAGGTATTTCCTGTCTCTGGTATTACAAATAAAATAAACTCAATCCGAAAAGATTTTTCTTCCCACAACCAGTAATCTGGTTCATTATCTTAAACAAAGCAAGATACACTTCTCGTCCTATGTAATCAGTATTGACTTTACTCCGTTATGATTTCTACTAATATGTTCCTGCGACTGCCGCAGGTCAAGCAATATACTTGCCTTTCTAAATCTTCGATATATCGACTTATCGATAAAGGAGAGTTTCCAAAGCAAGTTTCTCTTGGGTCTCGTTCAGTTGTTTGGGTTAAATCTCAAATAGACGAATGGTGTTTATCCAAGATTGCTTCTGCTCAATATTGAGTAATTGGAAGTCAATAAACTGACTATAAACCCTATTGGTAAAAACACCACAAGCATGATAAACAACAACCTTATGAGGTAAAAATGACTACGAATACAAAAGCAGCAGCACCTGCTGATTATGTTGAGATTGATTTATGTCTCGACCTTGGGTTTGCTGTTCCCATTAGGAACGAAGACGGAACACTTGGGTTCCGTGAAAGGAACCAAATCCAGTTTTTACAGGTATTTGTTCCAATCGGAGCAACCCAGGACAGCAATACTCTTCACAAGTATGTATGGAAGCAAATGGAATCCCATAATGCTGAATATACCCAACTTAATGGTGTATATACCCAAAATAGTGTCGATATTTGGGACGAGAGGGAAGAGGGTCAGTTTTCTGTTGCCTCCCTTGCCCTATGAAACCCGTACAGGTCAATCGGACGATTGTGTCCTTTCTGGAGGGTCTTGCCGACGAGGGGACCTTCCGAATGCGTAAGAAGACGGGGCATCCCGTTTGCGTTGCCTCTTATGGGGGTCAGCAGAGGACTTTCACCCTTTGCTGGACCCCTGGGGGGAACTACCAGAGGTATGTAGTGGGGACTCTGAACAAATTTGTTCGGTCCCTTCCCCTCGAGGACCCACCCAGGTTCTCCATCTACAACTGATAAAGTTCCTGCCCATCCAGTACTGGGCAGGATTCCTCTTTGTTGGGTCATATACATTTGAGTTAATTAAAAATATCTTTTATAATATTAAAGTGCGTATTTTTTAGCGGACTAATCCCGCAGCATAAGGAAATGTCCGGAAATACTAACAAAGGTTAAAATTGGGTTAAACTTTGCTATATACTATTGTATATTAGGTTTATATCAAAAATCTATAGAATGTGGTAATGCTTCTATAGTCAATAGGAAATAGATATTCTTACTAGTTGAGAACACTATATCCATAATACTCAATACTATAAGATACACTATTATCAACAGAGATTATACATTAAGATATTAACTAATATATTATTCATTAAAGATTATTGAGAACAATATGGAACCATTAAATAAGAATTATGGGATTATTAGTGATACTATAATAAAACAGATACTTGGGTATGATACATTTCCATATTACTATTCAGTAGTAACATTTGGATTTTACGATGATTTAGGGCATAAACTCTCACCTGTAACTATTGAGAAGTTCTGGGATAGAGATGAGTGCGAGAGAACTGCGAAGCGTATATATAATGCTCTCAAAGAAACTTTTGGGACAGATTGTGTCTGGTCTTTTATAGAGCGTCACAAGGATAGTATTGAGATTGACGCTTACGGAAGCGAGAGTATAACGAAGGGAAGATTTCACCTTAACCTTATCCATACTTATGTTCCCGACTACAGGATAGAAGAACCAGAGCGTAAAATCAAGCGCCTTATGGGAGATAATAATAGATTTGGGTTTACTATCAAAGATAGACAATACCCAGATATAGAAGACCTGAAAATTGATTTATACGATGCTTGTATCGTTCGGTCCTGCGATTGGATTTCGCGATTTCAGCATTCCGTTAAGACGCAACCGCTTTTAGAACCCTGTGATGTGGAGGAAACTATTCATTATTGCCTGAAAGACTACAAGAACGGAAAAATCTCTCTTCAGGATGTAATCCTCTGGAAAGCAAGCGATTTTTATAAACCCTAAAAAACTTTAACAAAAATGGAAAAAACCAAAACCCCCCGACAACTTTGCTTGAGCGTCTCCCGTAGAAATCAACGATATTTGGATTTGTTAGAAGAGTATTCTATTTTACATAATTCTTGTATGTCTAACACCTTTTTTACAATACTGAAGGAATATAACACCCTTAAGATTATGGAGGCACAATCAAAATGAAAAAATCACTCCTCGTATCAAATGTTTATTTTGAGATGCTTTTGGAGGTTTCTAAAAAATCAAGGAAGAAACCAGAAGAAATTATAGAAACCCTTATTCAGTCACTTTACCTACAGGGACAAAAATGAAAACGATACTCAAGGAATATGGCGGTTTTCGCCGAACAGCGTCTGGGATTGCTGTAAGAAGAGATGAACCCGACGAACTTTTACAGATGGGAACCTCGAAAAATCAAGAATCTTACACCTACAGAAGCTTACAAAAAAACGCCTTGCGGCGCCAAAGGGTCTAATAAATTGTACATCAAAATGACTGAATTGACTCAAGCAGCTTCGTACTAATTATTGCTCATGCGA
>JAHLYQ010000033.1 GCA_025127975.1 Synechococcus sp. CS-1331
CCTGTTCCCTCGTGAGAAGGCAACAAAAGCCAACCCATAGGTGCGTCACGCTTTGTTTCTTTTTGACGGGACCTCACACCTTCACTGCTATTTCGCCACCTTCCCAAGCTCCCTCAGCCTCCCTCTCAGGTGGCGCAAGAATCCAGGCCAATGACGCAGTGAAAGCGTCAGTTCCTAAACTTTTTAGTTGTCCAGGTGCTTCCGCTTCCTCCCCCCTCTCTCGGGAAGCTCTCGGCGGAACGTTGCCTCTCGGCAACTTAGAAAACCTACAACACCGGTCGCTCTCGCTTCCCCTGCCGTCGGCCTGCTCGCTTGGGCATCTCTCCCTTGCGCGCAGTCCACAACCATAACACCTGGGTGGGGGCGAAACAACGATTAGCTGTTCAAGGCCTCAGCCCAGGGCATGAAGCGGTTCAACGTTTCCGGCCTGTCGGCCACCAGCACAGGGAAGTCAGCCGCAGAGAGGTCTGAGCCGGCGGCGATGGCCTCTGGCGACCGCCCCAGCCAGCGCATCGGGCAGTCGAGCTCGCTGAGCACCAGCCAGGCCGCGGCAAGGTCCCAGATCTTGGGTGTGGCTTCCAGGGCAGAGACCGTCTGGCCCATGGCCACACTGACCAGATTGAGGCTGGCCACCCCCAGTAGGCGGATTTTTCCAGGGAACCTCTGGTTGGGAAGCTTCTGCAGCACCCCTATCGAACGACTGCAGAGGGAGGCGCACTCGGCGGCTTGGATCTGATGCGATGGGGGGGACAGAGGACGCCCATTGCGCCAGGCTCCCTGGCCGCGGATCGCCACGATGCGCTGCCGCAGCGGCGGCACATCCAGCACCGCCAGTACGGGGCGGCCGGCTTCAAAGCGCGCCATAGATATGGCCCAGTAGGGGATGCCGGCGGCAAAATTGGTGGTGCCATCAAGGGGATCCACCACCCAGTAGGCCTGCGATCGGGGCACGGTTTTGGCCCCCTCTTCACTGAGCACTCCCTCACCGGGGAACAGGCCCGCCAGCCCCTCCACCAGGGTGGCGTCACTCCAGCGGTCACAGGCGGTAATCAGGCTGCCATCAGCTTTGAGATCGGAGGCCACATGGCCAAAATCAGCCCGCTGACGTTCCGCCACCCGATCGATCAGCTCGGCCAGCCCCGGCATCAGCACTGGTGGAGAAAGGACAGGCGGGACAGTATTCATCCGAGCTCCAGGGCAAGCACCTTGGTGAGGCTTCTACCCGTATCTTCCCTGAACTGGCGCAGGTTGACGCGGCCGAGCAGCTCGAGGGCCGCCAACGCAACCAGCGCCTCCAGGCTGAACACCAGCGCATAGGGGAGATAGGTGGATTCCGGCAGATGCAGGATTGACTGCAACGCCCGGGCCAGATCAAACAGCCCCCCGCCTAAAATCTTGCCCAGAGCGCGGGAGAGGGCCTGGGCAAGGCCCCACACCCCCACAAAAGTGCCGGCCGCTTCCGGCAGGGTTAGATCAAGCATCAAAACCAGGGCACTGTTTGTGCCGATGCCAGCCGCCAGGCCGAAGAGCAGCATCACCACCTGGAGCACCGGCACCTTGGCCACTAGGCCAGCTAAGGCGAGCAGCACCAGACTGGTGAGAATCAGCTGGCAACCAAGGCGGGCCGTGGCCAACTTGCCCAGCCTGGGGACAATCCAGAGCCCGGCGAGCAGCAGTCCGGCCAGGGTGCCTATGCCCCAAACCGCATTCAGGGAGGCGGTTGCCGCAATCGGCATGCCAAAAACGTCGGCCCCGTAGCTCTCCAGGATCGGATCCTGCAGGAAGAGGGCCAGGGTGAACATCACCAGAAATCCAAAAAACACCAGCACCTGGCGGCTTGAGGTGATCAGGCTCCAGGCCTGGGCCAGGGTGAGGGCATCGTCCCGCCTTTGTTCGGCGGATCCGGGGACTTGCTGCTGGGCACCGGGCTCGGCGCCCACGGTGGCCACGACCGTGAGGGCAAGCACCACCATGGCGACCCGCACCATGAAGGCCAGCAAGACTGGCTCCAACTGGGCCGGATCGGTGACGCCATCGAGCCCGCGCAGGCTGAGGTTGATCGAGATTGCCCCGATCACGATCCCCACCGTGAGCATGCACCAGATCAAGCCCACCGCCCGGGGCCGCTCGGCTTCGCTGGTGCGATCGATCACCAGCGCCAGGTATGGGGTGCTGGCCAGGGAGATCGCCAGGCCATAGAGGGAAAACAGGCCGCACAGCCCCGCAATTGCCAAGGCCAGCTCAGGCTGGGAACCGGCCTCCAACAGCCTGCCGACGTGGAAGATCAGGGGGATGGACAGCACCGCCAGGGCACAGAAAAGGGCCGTGCCGAGCCAGATGTAAGGGATGCGATGGCGGCCGGCCCAGGGGTGGGCGTCTGAGATCTGGCCAAACAGCACCCGCGATGGAGCCACGAACTGCTCAAATGCCAGGGCCCCGCCCACAAGCAAACCGGGAAAGCTCAACTCACTGAGCATCACCCGGTTGAGCAAGCCGGCAAAAATTACAGCCAGGCAACCCAAGCAACCCTGGAAAAGCCCCAGCCGCAGGGTGTTGACCAGGCCGAGGGGAGTGGGCTGAACGGCAAGGGCTCGGCTCACAGGGTCACAGGGCTCCCTGGGCAGCGGCCTGACAGGCGGGGACCAGGGGCGCGGGCTCCACGGGCACATCTGAGGCCCCTGCAGGCTTCATCGCCGGCAGGGCAACGGGAGCGCAGGATGCAACCTGATCGAGGCCGGTGCGGCGGCGCAGTTCAGCCAGGCGCTTGTTGTAATCGGTAATAGAGGCCGAATAACGTACTTCCGCCTGAGTGAGGTCTCGCTGGTTGTCAACGACCTCCCTCTGGGTGGTGACACCGGCCTGGAAACGCAACCGGGCCAGGCGCAACGCCTCCCTTGCCGAAATCACTTCCCGGGAGGTGGTGACGATGTTGCGGTTGTTTTTCTCGAGCTCGTAGAAGCTCTCCTCAACCTCCAGACGGATGCCATCTCGCCGCTGGGCAAAGCGGAATGTATTTTCCTGGGCCAGCTGCTTGTTCTGGCGTGACTGGGCTGCAGCCGCACCACCATCAAAGAGTTTCCAACTCAGATTGAGGCCGATGGCCGTGTCGTAGTTCGTGCCACTGGAACCCGGCTGGGCGGTAATGACCGACTCATTGCCATCAAAGATGTTGCCGGTGAAGGCGGTGAAGATGTTCAGGAAGGGCTGCACACTACCCAGGGCCGCATTGGCCTGGCTGTTGGCGATCGAGATGTCGAGCAGGGCCTGATCCAGCTCCTCGCGGAAGGTGTAGGCCGCCACGACGCTCTCCTGCAGAGATGGCTGCCAAACGCCGACCACCCGGGCCGGATCCTTGGCCGTAGGGGTGACGTTCTGGGGCAGATCCAGCAGGGCCGCCAGGCTGCGCCGGGCGATGGCCTGGGCTGCCAGGGCGTTGGTCAGCAGCTGCTGGTCGCGCGATAGCTGGGTTTCCGCCTCGAGCACCTCGAGCTTGGTGGCGACACCGGCCTGGAAACGGGCCTTGGCATCCCGCAGGCTGACGGTCGAGGCCCGCACCGATTCCTGGCCGATGCGCACCTGGTCGTCGGCCTGCTGCAGGTCGAAGTAGGCCGAAGCCACCTGGAGACGCAGATCCCGCAGGGCGATCACGTATTGAAACTTGGCCTTTTCAAATTGATCACGAGCGGCGGCAATGGTGGGGGTGCGCTGGGGGTTTATCAGGGCCCACTGGGCCGTCAACAACGTCCCGAAAGCCCAGCGGTCCGTGGCAGACGTGCGGGTTATGCCGTTAGCCCCATTGGCTCGGGCTACGCCCGTGGTGAAGGTGGGCAGGGAGTTGGCTTGCAGGTTGAGGCTGGGATACCAGAGGGCTATCTGGGCCCGCAGATTGCTCTGGGCCTGGTCCACCTGGCTGGCGATCGCCTTGAGGTTGGGATTATTGACTTCGGCGAGGTTTTCCACCTCCTGCAGGCCCAGGGGCCGCAGTTGCTGGATCACCACCTGCCCGGGCTTGACCGGCAGGGCCAGGGAGGCCGGGGCCGCCAGATTTTCCAGGCCAGGGGCAAGCTGGGTGGCGGCAGGGGGCACCAGGGCGGGGTTGACCCGGGGGCGATAGCCGCGCAGTTTTTTGTTGGGGTCGGCGCCCACGGTGTCTGGTGCCAAGGGCAGGGCAGTGCTCGCGGGCTGCTCCTGGGCTCCGGCCCCATGCAGCACCATCGAAGCCCCCAGGAGAGCCAGGAGGCCTAGTCGCGAGATGGGCTTGAGCACACCAAAGGTTCTTGGAATAGGCAGATCTTAAGGAGATTGAAGCTGACCGCCCAGACAAGCGGCCACCAGGTCTTCCGCACCCCGAAGCAAAATCACCGGCACGGGCAGCTGCCGCTCGAGCTCGGCTAGGGGAAGGTCGTCGAGAAAAACCGGCTCCCCCTGGCGCAGCATCACAGCCGGCAGCAGCAGGGCCTCACCCAGGTCGCAAGCGGCCAGGCCGCCCAGCAGATCCGAACCCGTCAGCAGGCCGGTGACCACCTGGTCCTGCCCCCAGTAGGGGCTCGGCAAGCCGTGCAGGATCAGCTCCAGCCCCGCCACCCCATTCAGCCGGGTCACCACCGGCTCCAGCGCCTCAGCCACCAGCCTCCCCACCACCCAGCTGAGGCGAAGGGGCCTGGCCAGGGCCCGGGGCAGATTGCGGGTGGCCAGGTCCAGCGCTTCTAGGAAGGCGCGGATGCTTCCGACGCCATTCTCCTGCTGGGGCAGATCCTCATATTCGCTGCGGGGAGGCAAGGGCAGCCCCGCCATCAGATACCACTCGTCGGAGAGCCAGGCGAAACGGCTGCCCAGGCGTTGCTGGAACTGCAGCTGCAGCGGTTCCACCAGGGCGATCACCTGGAGTGCTGAGCGCCGATCAACGGGCACCAGGGCATCCCCAGCAGGGCGAAAGCGGGTGAGGCCCACCGGCACCACCGCGGCCGAGAGCACCGCCGGCCATTCACCGCCGCCAAAGGCCGCCAGATCGGCCAATGTCCTTTCCAGGGCCTGACCGTCATTGAGGCCAGGGCACACCACTACCTGGGCATGGATCTGCAGATCCCGCTGGTCAAACCAGGCCAGCTGCTCCAGGAGTTGGCCTGCCCGGGGGTTCACCAGCAAGCGGCTGCGCAGCTCGGGATCGGTGGCATGGACAGATACAAACAGGGGGGAGAGCCGCTGCTCCTCAATCCGCTGCCAATCTGCGACGCCCAGGTTGGTGAGGGTCAGGTAGGAGCCGTAAAGAAAACTCAGCCGGTAGTCGTCATCCTTGAGATAGAGGCTGCTGCGCCGCCCAGGCGGCTGCTGGTCGATGAAGCAGAAAGGGCAGTGGTTATTGCACTGCTTGAGGCCATCGAAGAGGGCCTCGGTGAAACCCAGGCCCAGCCCGTCATCGAGATCCTTCTCCAACTCCACCCGGTGCAGGGTGCCGTTGGGGTCTTCGACCTCCAGGGTGAGTTCCTCTTCTCCCACCAGCATCTGCAGATCAATCAGATCGCGGGGGCGCCGACCATTGATGCTGAGCAGGCGATCGCCGGGCTGGAAGCCGAGCTCCTCGGCGATGGAGCCGGGCTCCACCGTGGCCACCACAGCGGGGGCGGGCAGCCTGGGGGTTTCGCCCTCCAGGGCGGCTAGGGCGATGCCCGCTGAGGGCTCATTCCACACGGCGTAAGGCCTTGACTAGGCGCCCAGTCTGGCGCCCAGCCAGATCAGGATGCCGATGCCAAACAGCAGCCGATAAACCACAAACACCCAGGTGCTGTTCTGCTGCAGAAAGCGCAGCAGCCAGGCAATCGCCAGCCACGACACCACCGCGGCAGAAACGATCCCCACCAGCAGGGGCAGGGGACCGCCGCCGGCGGGAGCTGCGAAGGCCTCCTTTAGGGACACCAGGCCCGCCAGCGTGATGGCCGGGATGCCGAGCAGGAAGGAGAAGCGGGCAGCCGCCGGGCGCTGCCAGCCATCAAACAGGGCGGCCGTGAGGGTGCTGCCGGAGCGGGAGACCCCGGGCACCAGGGCCAGGGCCTGGGCCAGGCCCACCCAGATCCCGTCTCGAGGCAGCACGTCGTCGAGCTGCCGCTGGCGCCGGCCCACCAGCTCGGCCCAGGCCAGCAACAGGGCCATGCCAATCGAAACGACGGCGATGGACCCCATGCTCCGCAGCGGTGAGTTGTCGTAGCCCGGCAGCCAAAGTTTGAGGGCCAAACCCGCCAACACAATCGGCACGGTGCCCAAAGCGATGGCAACCCCCAGGCGGGCGGAGGGATCGTTCCACTGGCCATGGCGGCAGGCCCGGCTGACGCCGCGCAACACCGCGGCCAGGTCGGAGCGGAAGTAGGCCAGCACGGCCACAATGCTGCCCAGCTGGATCACGGCCGTCACCGCTACGCCCGGATCACCCCAACCCAGGAGCACCGGCACCACCTTGAGATGGGCCGTGCTGCTGATCGGCAGAAACTCGGTAAGCCCCTGCACCACCCCCAGCACCAGCGAGCGAAAGCAGGCTTCCCAAAAGCCAATCTCCGCGGCGGGCAGCAGCGGCACTTCTGCAAAGGGAACCATCACAAACCAGAAAGGCTGGGGGGACCCTATGGCCGGAGCCTCCCTCCTGCCCCTTAAGCTTGGAAAACTTTCTTTACATCCCTTAGTGGTCGGCGCCTCCGCCAGCGCACTTTTGCCAGCTACCAGCCTGGACTCAGCGCCAGCGGCTGCTCCCTGGAGCAACTCCCGCCTGGGCCTCTCCAGCTTGACCCTGGCGAGTGGGCTGCTGGTGACCCTGCCGGTTTTTCTCCAAGCACCCTGGGTAAGGCTGGCTCCCTTCAGCGCCGCGGTCTTCACCGCGCCCCTGCTGGCCCTAGCCCTGCTGCTCAGCCGGCACAGGGACCCCCGACTGGCCCGGGCGGGGGAACTGCTGGTGGGCTTCTGTGGCAGCTGGCTGGGCGGATGTCTGTTTTGGGGCTGGTTCCGGCTTCACCCCCTCTGGCACCTGCCGATCGAGGCCTTTGCCCTGCCCCTGGCACTCACGGGACTCCGGGGTCGCTGGAAACTGGCCTGCGCCTTCTACCTGGGCTCCCTGCTGGGCACCGCCGCCACCGATGCCGCCATGGCGGCCACCGGAGTGATGACCAGCTGGCCCCAGGTGCTCAGTGCCAGTCCGCCGGAAGCCTCCCTGCTGCTGCAGAGCCTCGCCAGGCAGGTACTTTCCCCCCTGCCCCTGACCCTGGTGATCAGCTTTGCAGCGGCCCTGATCCAGGCCTGCCGCTTGCTTTGGCGCCGGGGCGAGGCCGGCCGAATCTGCAGCGCCGCCCTGGCCACCACCCTGGCCGTAGATGGCCTGTTTCTGCTGGCTGCCCTGGGGGCCCCTGTCCTGACTGGGCTGATCTAGTTGGGAAATCCGATCTGAAGATCTGCAAAAAGCTGGGCCTCCAGTTGCAGGGATCCGGTCCCTTCTCTGTAACGTTGGGCTTCCGGTGGCCCTGGCCGCCTCTCGTCCCGTAGTTCAACGGAGTGTCGTGATGAAACGGCTAGTTGCCTGGCTGATGGGAGGTGTTGTGCTCGCCGGCCTCCTGATCACACTGCTGCTTCCGCCAGCGGCCTATGCCGCCGAGCGGCGCAATCAAATCGATGACAAGATCGCCGAGCGCGCCGGCAAGGTGGATCTCAACAACTGTTCGGTGCGCCGCTTCCAGGACTACCCCGGCATGTATCCCACCCTGGCGGGCAAGATCGTGCTGGGGGGGCCGTACCAAAGCGTCGACGACGTGCTGAGCCTCGACCTCACCGAGCGCCAGAAGGAACTGTTCAACAAATACAAGGACAACTTCACGGTCACTGAGGCCTCCATTGCCCTCAACGAAGGCGACGACCGCATCAATGATGGTCAGTACCGCTGAGCCCTAAGCTCACCTCCGCTTGAAAGCCGTCGGGGCCTTCCGGCGGCTTTTTTAGTGCCGGTCCTTGCCGGATGTCTTCTGCCGCCATGCCAGAGCACTTTTGGGATGTGGTGGTGGTGGGCAGCGGAGCTGCCGGCCTGATGGCCTGCCTGGAGCTGCCTAGCCCCCTGCGGGTGCTCCTGCTCAGCAAGGACAGCGATCCCCAAAGCGATCCCCGCAGCAAACCCCGCTCCGCCAGTCGCTGGGCCCAGGGAGGCATCGCGGCGGTTACCCGGCCGGATGACAGCTTTGCCAGCCATGTGAACGACACCCTCAAGGCCGGGGGGGGGCTCTGCGATCGGGAGGCCGTCGAACGGCTTGTGCATGAGGCCCCGGCCTGCGTGGAGCGCCTGCTCCAGCTGAACATGGCCTTTGATCGGGATGGCGACAGCCTGAGCACCACTCTGGAGGCGGCCCACAGCCACCGGCGGGTGCTCCACGCCCAGGACCGCACCGGTGGCGCCCTGGTGGAGGCCCTGGAAAGGGAGGTGCAGCAGCGGCCCCGACTCGAGCAGCGCAAGGGGGTTGTGGCCCTGCAGCTGTGGATGGAAGACGGCCGCTGTGTGGGCTTGCAAGTGCTCGAACAGAACCGCATCCACTGGCTCAGGGCCCGGGCCGTGGTGCTGGCCACCGGCGGCGGCGGCCACCTCTTTGCCCACACCACCAATCCCAATCTGGCCAGCGGCGATGGGGTGGTGATGGCCTGGCAAGCCGGAGCGAGGGTGCGCGATCTGGAATTCGTCCAGTTCCATCCCACCGCGTTGATGTTGCCGGGGGCCCCCCATTTCCTGATTTCAGAGGCCGTCCGCGGTGAAGGGGCCCGCCTGGTGGAGAGCAATGGCGCCAGCCCCGTGGCCGCCCTGGCGGGGGGGGACCTGGCCCCCAGGGACGCCGTCAGCCGGGCCCTGGCCAGGCGGATGCGGGATCTCGATGTGGACCATCTCTGGTTGGATCTGCGGCCCGTCGGCGGGGCCCGCCTGGAGCAGCAATTTCCCACCATCCTGGGCCGCTGCCGCGAACTGGGACTGGAACCGACCCGCGCCCCAATTCCCGTGGCCCCCGCCGCCCACTACTGGATGGGCGGGGTGTGGACCAGCCTGGATGCGGCCACAAGCCTGCCAGGGCTCTACGCCGTAGGAGAAGTGGCCTGCACGGGCGTGCACGGTGCCAACCGCCTGGCCAGCAACTCCCTGATGGAGTGTCTGGTGTTTGCCCGCCAGCTGCGCGGGATCCAGCTGCCGCCAGCCCCCCTGGCCCAGGACCCCGGCCGGAAAGGGCAGCCCGCCCCAATCGAGCTGGCCCTTCCCAGTCTGGAAACCCTCGAGCGGCAAATCACTGCCCTGCGGGACCTCTGCTGGCAGGTGGCCGGGGTGGAGCGCAGTGCCCATCCCCTGGCGCAGGCCCTCCGGCAGGTGCTTCAGCAGCGCCAACAACTGGAAGCCAGCCCAGCCTGGCGCGGGCTCCAATCGCTGCGCAGCGGCCAAGTTGGGCTGGTTCAACCGGCCGACGTGCCTGCCCTCAAGGGCCTGCAGGAGCTGCACCAGCGCCAAGTGCTGGCAGGGCTGCTGATCGAGGCGGCCCTGTTTCGGGCGGAAAGCCGGGGGGGCCACCACCGCACCGATGCCCCAGCCCCGCAGCCTTTCTGGCAGCGCCACACCGACCAGCAGCTAGGCGGCCCGCCCAGCACCGCCCCAGTGCTCTGAATTCAGGGAACCGGACCGTTGAAACCCGAGAGCCGGGACAGGTCGGCCAGGGACTTAACACCGGAGTCGAGCTTGCCGTTGATCTCCCAGGTGGGGAATCCTTCGATCTTCTTGGTGTCACAGAAGGCCTTCTGGCTGTTCTGGCCATCGGCGGCGCATTCAATCAGCTTGAGCTTGGCGGTGGCGGCCTGGCCGAACAACTCCTTCTGCTCGTGGCAGTGGGGGCACCAGTAGGCCGTGTACATCACGGCGCCAGTCCGGCTGAGGTGCTCAGCGAGGGCAAGGGCCTGGCCACTGCTGACCGTCTCCACCGCCGGTGGCACACCGGCGCGACGTACAGCTGCCGGTCGATCCAGCGAAGCCGCCCAGCCGAGGCCCAGCAGGCCCACCAGCAGGCCCACGATCACCACCTGGAAGACAACCTGGCCCCGGTCTTCCCAATCGCCACCCACCAGGCAGAGCACGAACAGGCCCAGGCTCAGCGTGGCCGAGAGCACGCAGAAGAAGCAGAAGGCCTGGATCTTCACCACCATCAGCCCCATCAGCAGCAGGCTGAACACCGCCATGGCCGTGCTGAGCAGCAGCAGCCCCCGCCAGCTGCGCTGGGCCAGGGCGGCTCTGGAATCGTCACGCAGCACCAGCGGCAGGACCGCCATGGTCAGCACGGCCCCGTAGGCCAGCCAGCCAAACAGGGAAAGGGGCTGGCCCAGCACGCTGCCCCAGGGGCTGTTGAGAACCTTGTCGCAGCCTTCAGCGCCGCCCGGGCAGCTCAGGGGGCCCACCAGGCCCCAGCGCTTCAAGGTGATGGCGCCGGTATCGATGGCGCCGATGGTGGCCAGCACCGCCATGGCCACCCGGGCCCAGCGCCGGCCTGGATCGCTGCGGCGTCGGTTGCTGTTGAGGCGCTGGCTGAGGCGGGTGGAGGTCACGGCATCGGCTGCATTGATGCCATTCTCGCAGCCCCCTCCCAATGCCCGCGCCCCCATAGGGTGAAGGGCGTGATGCCCGTGGCGCGAAGAACGGATCGATGAGTAAAAAAACCGTGGCCTTCGCCCACCTGGGCTGCGAGAAAAACCGCGTGGACACTGAGCACATGCTCGGCCTGCTGGCCGAGGCGGGCTACGGCGTGAGCGCCGATGAGGCCGACGCCAGCGTGGTGGTGGTCAATACCTGCAGCTTCATCCAGGAGGCCCGCGAGGAGTCGGTGCGCACCCTGGTGGAACTGGCGGAGCAGGGCAAGGAGCTGATCATCGCCGGCTGCCTGGCCCAGCACTTCCAGGAGGAGCTGCTCGAAAGTCTTCCCGAAGCCAAAGCGATCGTGGGCACCGGCGACTACCAGCACATCGTCAGCGTGCTGGAGCGGGTCGAAGCCGGCGAGCGGGTTAACCAGGTGAGCGCCATTCCCACCTTCGTGGGCGATGAGCACCTACCCCGCTACCGCACTACCAGCGAAGCGGTGGCATACCTGAAGGTGGCCGAGGGCTGCGACTACCGCTGTGCCTTCTGCATCATTCCCCACCTGCGGGGCAACCAGCGCTCCCGGCCGATCAAGAGCATCGTGGCTGAAGCTCAACAACTGGCGGCCCAGGGGGTGCAGGAGCTGGTGCTGATCAGCCAGATCAGCACCAATTACGGCCTCGATCTGGCCGGCAAGCCCCAGCTGGCGGAGCTGCTGCGGGCCCTGGGAGAGGTGGAGATCCCCTGGGTGCGGGTGCACTATGCCTATCCCACCGGGCTGACGAGCGAGGTGCTGGCGGCCTACCGGGAGGTGCCGAACGTGCTGCCCTACCTGGATCTGCCCCTGCAACACAGCCACCCGGAGGTGCTGCGGGCCATGAACCGCCCCTGGCAGGCCGACGTGACCGCAGGGGTGCTGGGACGCATCCGCGAGCAGCTGAGCGACGCGGTGCTGCGCACCACCTTCATCGTGGGCTTTCCCGGCGAAACCGAGGAGCACTTCCAGCATCTGCTGGATTTTGTCGCCGAGCAGCGCTTCGACCATGTGGGGGTGTTCACCTTCTCTGCTGAAGAGGGCACACCTGCGGCAGAGCTACCGGATCAGGTGCCCCACGGGATCGCACTCGAGCGCAAGGACCGCCTGATGGCCCTGCAGCAACCGATAGCCGCGGCGCTCAACGCCGCCTGGGTAGGGAAGGTCGTGGATGTGCTGATCGAGCAGGAGAACCCCAGTAGCGGCGAGATGCTCGGCCGCTGCGCCCGCTTCGCCCCGGAGGTGGACGGCGAGGTGCGGGTGAGTCCGGGGGAGGGGGGACTCTGTGCCGCCCCGGGCACCCTGGTGAAGGTGCGCATCACAGGCGCGGACACCTATGACCTGCTGGGTGTGGTAGTTGGAGCAGCTGCCAAGCTCAGATCAACTTGATGCCTCGCAGCACGATCGAGGCGGCAATAGCCACGGCGATGCCGCCGCCCATCAGACCCAGGTAGATCGCAGCAGCCATGGCTTGCCAAACAAATGCTGACGCCATTACAGCAGAATGGCTGGCGGCCTAGACCCACTGCCAAACCGCCTAGGCTTGCGCCAATTCAACCGGTTCCCCCACCTACCAGCGCAGTCCAAGCGCCCCTGCTCAGCCCAGATTCATCACCAGCTCTGCTGCCTGCATGCGCACCCTCTTCGTCTACCCCGAGTTCCCGAAAACCTTCTGGAGCTACGAAAAAATCCTCGAGCTGATCGACCGCAAGGTCCTGCTGCCGCCCCTGGGTCTGGTGACTGTGGCCGCCCTGCTTCCCCAGCAATGGGAGATGAAGTTGGTGGATCGCAACGTGCGCGAAGTAACTGAAGCCGAATGGGACTGGGCCGAGCTGGTGGTGATTTCAGGAATGATCGTGCAGAAGGCCGACATGGCCGTGCAGATCGCCACAGCCAAGAAGCGGGGCATCCCGGTGGCAGTGGGCGGTCCCTTCGCCAGCTCCACCCCCGACGCCCCTGAGCTCGACCTGGCGGATTTCAAGATCCTCGATGAGGGTGAAATCACCCTACCGATGTTCATCGAGGCCCTGGAACGGGGTGAACGCAGCGGCCGTTTCAGCTCCGACGGCGTCAAGCCCGATGTGACCGGAACACCAATTCCTCGCTTTGACCTGCTGGAGCTGGGCGCCTACTCGGAAATGTCAGTGCAGTTCTCCAGGGGCTGCCCATTCCAGTGCGAATTTTGCGACATCATCGTGCTCTATGGCCGCAAGCCCCGCACCAAAAATCCTGATCAATTAGTTGCCGAACTCCAATGTCTCTACGACCTGGGATGGCGCCGGTCTGTATTCCTTGTAGACGACAACTTTATCGGCAACAAGCGCAACGTCAAATTACTGCTGCCCATGCTCAAGCAGTGGCAGATTGACCACGGCTTCCCCTTCAGCTTCGCCACCGAAGCTTCGGTTGACCTAGCGGCCGATGATGCCCTGATGCAGATGATGGTGGAGTGCCGCTTTGAGAGCGTCTTCCTCGGCATCGAAACTCCGGACGAATCGAGCCTTGAAACGGCTGGCAAACTGCAGAACACCCGCGGCTCACTGGAGGATTCGGTCAATAAGATCACCTCCTATGGCCTGCGGGTGATGGCTGGATTCATCATCGGCTTTGACGGCGAAAAAGAAGGTGCGGGGGGAAGAATTGTCGAATTCGTAACTCGTACAGGCATCCCCCACGCCATGATGGGCATGTTGCAAGCCCTGCCGAATACGGCGCTTTGGCATCGCCTTGAGAGGGAAGGCCGCCTGATTGAAGGCAAAGCCTCAGCCAAAGGGGTGAACCAGACAAATCTGCTCAATTTCACACCAACCCGGCCGATTCGCGACATCGCCAATGAGTATGTCGACGCCTTCGGCGCCCTTTATGAGCCAAACGCTTTCATTGATCGCGTTTATTCCTACTTCCTGAAACTCCCGCCCCAGCAATGGAAGAAGCTGGTTGTTCCTGGCAGCCGCCCGGCCAAACCCCCCAGCTGGATCGACCTGCGGGCCCTGGCCATCGTGCTCTGGCGCCAGGGCCTCAAGCGCGATACCCGGGTGCGGTTCTGGAAAGCCCTTTACGGCATGTACCGCCAAAACCCCAAGCGCCTGATCGGCTTCATCTCAATCCTGGCCCACAACGAGCACTTCCTCGAATACCGCGCCATCGTGCGGCGGGAAATCGAAGAGCAACTGGCCGTGCTGCCCCCCGATCCCCCCAAGGCCGCTGCCGAACCCAGCCGGGAGCTCCAACCGGTCTGAATCCGCCCGGCTCAGTCCTGCACGTACTCCAGGCCCTGCTCCAGACAGGCCTGGGCCCGTTGCAACTCCCGGCCCAGGTAGAGGGCATGGTCAAGACAACTGAGGGGATGGGGGGATGGTCCCTCGGTGAGGGCAATGCCAACCTGCTTGGCAGTACGGCCCCGGAACACCGCCAAGGGCTGCCGCGGTGGGCCGCCGCCACGGCAGCTGAGCACTTCGCCGGTTTCCGGATCGGTGGCCAAGCCGCGCCCGTCGATCCCGTTGCCGTAGTGCTCGGCCACCAGCTCCTGGGCCTGGCGGTCGATGCGAATCAGGAAATAGCCCGCCGGATCAAGGGCGATGAACCGCTGGGATAGCTGGTCATCGAGCTGCTGACGGGTAGGGGGCTGGTCAGGCATGGGGAGGATCGTAGGCAGCTGTGAAGGGCAGCTCCGCATTCATGGCAGTCATCGCCTCGGCCATTTCGGCATTGGCCCCAGGCAGCCACTGGCGCAGGATCGCCGCAAAGCGGGGATCGCTCCAGCGATGCAAGCTGACCCGGGGCTGGGCCACGAAGCCCCGGCGTCGCTTGTGGCTGCCGCCGGCCCCGGGATCGAAGTGGCGGATGCCGTTGGCAATCGCCCAGGCAATGGGCGCGTAGTAACACACCTCGAAATGGAGGCAGTCGATCTCTGCGTCGCTGCCCCAGTAGCGGCCCCAGAGCTGGTCAGCGCTGCGAACACACAGGGACATCGCCACAGGGTCGCCGGGATCCTGCCGGTGGGCGCTGAAGAGCACCAGGTGGCGGCGCAGGGCCGGATCCACGGCCAGGGCCTCAAAGAAGGCCTCGCTGAGGTACTTGCTGCCCCAAGCGCCCCAGCGGCTGCAGTGCTGGGCGTAGAAGTGGTGCATGCGTCGCAGCAGCTGCGGCGGGATGGCCTCCCCCGCCAGGGCGGTGACCTCCAAACCCGCGGTCGCCACCGCCAGCCGTTCCCGCTTGATGTTGCGGCGCTGGTTGGCGTTGAAGCTGGCCAGATAGGCGCCAAAATCGGGGAATCCGGGGTTGGTCCACAGGCTCTGCTGGTTGACCCAGGCGGCGCAGCCGGCCGCTTCGGCCAACGGCTGCCAGGCAGGGTCGACGTAGAGAAAGTTGCAGCTGAGAATGGCGTTCTGGCGACAGAAGTCATCGATCAGCTCCATCATCAGGGCGGTGATCGCAGCGGAGTCCTCGGCGGGGTCGATCAAGAAGCGATAGCCCTGCACCGGGCTCACCGGACTCATCCCCACCAACTTCGGGTAATAGCTCAGGCCCAGCTGGCCGGCGAGCTGGGCGAAGCTCTGGTCAAACACGAATTCGCCGTAGCTGTGACCCTTGAGATACAAGGGGGCCACCGCCACCAACTGCCCAGCCCGCCACAGGCCCAGGTGGCACCCCTGCCAGCCTTGGCGGGGCACGATGCTGGCGCTGGCCTCGAGCTGCTGCAGCCAGCGCCAGCGGTAGAAGGGCAGACCCTGGGGATGGGCAGTGGCCAGCAGGGCGTCCCAACTGAGCTCGGGGATCGCGGCGAGGCTCTGGTGCCAGCGGGCCTGCAACTCAGCCATGGCAGGCAAAATGGCCGATAGGGAGGCTAGGGGCAAAACTAGCCAAAGCTGCGCCACCGCGGTGCCCCAAACCGTGCCGGCCCTGCTGGCCAACCTGCTTGCCCCAGCCCTGCTGGCCCCTGCCTTGCTCGCAAACGTGCTCCAGGCAAACCTGTTGTTGCCGGTGCTGCAGCTGCTGCGCCCCCAGCTCGAACAGCGGCTCAAAAGCGTCTGCGTGGAAACAGCGGCGGCGGGCAATGGCAACCTGGCCGCCCAGCTGGAAGAGCCCTGCGCCCAACTGGCCCGATCCACCAGCAAGTGCCTGGTGGAGGAAACCGCTGCGAGCCCCCGCAGCCTGGCGGTGCTGGGCGAGATGGTTCGCGGTGATTTCGGCGCCGACAGCGAGGTGGTGGTGAAACGCTGCCTGGCCCGCATGCTGGGACTGCCGGCCAAAAGCCTTCAACCCATCCCACTCAAGGAGCTGGTGCAGGGATTCGCCAAACCCCGCCGGTAGCTCAGCAGCAACTCATCACCCTCCAGCCGGCGGTGCTCCTGCAGGTGCCAGTCGCCCCTCCCGATCGCCGCCTGCAGGGGCAGCCAGACGTGGGGCCCGCCCAGCAGCCGGGGACAAAGGCTGAGCTGCAGCTCGTCAATCCAATCCCCCGCCAGCAGGCTGCCGGCCAGGGCCGCGCCCCCCAGCACCACCAGCCGCATCAAACCCCGCTCCGCCAGGGCATCGATGGCGGAGGCCCAGCCATCCCAATCCAGCCGGGCCTGGAAAGCCGGGAAAGGGGGCGCCTGGGACGGAGCCAGCAACCAGCGCTCGAGGGGCTGGCGCCAGAACGGCAGCTCGAGCGGAATGGCGGCAGTGCGGCTCACCACCACCGCCACCGGCTGGTCAGAGCGGCCGGCGGCAGAGCGCTGGGCCCGCAGATCCTGGGCGTGGATCAGGCAGGTGCTGCCGTGGCGGCGCAGGGTTTCGGCGCCGATCAGGCAGCCATCGGCCCAGGCCAGGGCCTCCTCGAGCACCCGGCGATCACCTGGACCACCCAGCTGGGCAGCGCCCCCTTCGGGGGGCGCCAACCGGCCATCCAGGCTCACCGCCAGCACCAGCCGCAGCACTGGCCGCAGCATGGGCCTCAGCCGGCCACCAGGGCTTCCAGGGCCGCAGGCACCATCTCGAGCTGGGGGGTTTCGGCGAACACCTCGGCGGCGTTGTTGGGGCTTTCCTGCAGGCGCACTTTGTGCAGCCGGGCACCGCTGACAGCGATCGGAGCGGTAAGCAGATCGGCAATGTGCAGGGCGATGTTCTCGGCGGTGGGCACGGTGCTGGCGAAGTGCTCCACGTCCTTGTTGAGGAAGGTGTGGTCGAAGGGCTCCACCACCAGCTCGTCGACAAGCCGCTGCAGGGCCGCCAAATCACAGACCATGCCAGTGCGGGCGTCGATCGGGCCGCGGACGGTGATATCGAGCAGGTAGTTGTGGCCATGGCCATGGGGCCGGGCGCACTTGCCGTAGATCGCCTCGTTTTCGCCCTGGGAGAGCTCGGGCCGGGCCAGGCGATGGGCGGCGGCGAAGTGGGTGCGGATCGAGAGAAAGGCTTCCATGGGGGTCGGGTCGGGGCCGGGGGCGAGCAGGTCGACCCAGAGCGTGTCGGTTTCGTGCAGGCGCAGCCCCACCAGGGGCAGCTGGGGGGCCAGGCGGGTCCAGATGGCCTGGCAAAGGGCCTCGGTGGTGGGCAGCCGCCCCTCCGGCCGGCCCAGATCAAACTCAGGCCAGGCTTCATTGAGGAAGCGGAAGTCGAGCTGGTCTGTGACCTCCGCCCGGATGGCGTGCTTCACCTCAGAGAGGTTGAGCACCATGCCGTCGCCGTCGAGGGCCCCACCCATCGCCACGATCAGGGTGTAATTGTGACCGTGGCCAGGGGCCAGGCTGCAGGGCCCAAAGCGGGCTTGGTTCTGCTCGGCAGTGAGCTCGGGCAGCCAATAGAGATGGCTGGCACTAAAGCTGGCCCGGCGGGTGATCACGCAAGGGCGACCCCGGCCATGGCTGGGACCTACCGCTGGCCCGGTGACTGGGGCGGTGACTGGGGCGGTTGAAGTGGCCGTCATCGCCCGGGGTTGGTGGCTCTCCATCCTAGAAACGGGCCCTGGGCCCTGGCGTCGCTGGCATGACCTCCCCCCCCCATCCCACCCGTCAGGCCCTGGCCCAAAGGCTCAAGGGCCTCAACATCTATCTGGTCGGCATGATGGGGGCCGGCAAGAGTGCGGTGGGCCGCCCCCTGGCCCAATCCCTGGGCTACCGCTTCCTCGATGCCGATGACGCGATCGAACAGGTGGCCGGCCGCACCATCCCGGAAATTTTCGCCAGCGACGGGGAAGCCGGGTTTCGCGACCTGGAAACGGCGGTGCTGGGCCAGATCGCCGGCTGGCACTCGCTGGTGGTGGCCACCGGCGGAGGGGTCGTGACCCGGCCGGAGAACTGGGGTCACATGCGCCAGGGGGTGGTGGTGTGGCTGGATGCGCCCGAATCCCTGCTACTGGAGCGGCTGCGCCGCGATCCCACACCGCGGCCCCTACTGGAGGACGTCGACCCCACCGCCCGCCTCGGAGAGCTGCTGGGCCAGCGCCAGCCCCTCTACGGGCAGGCCGACCTGCGGATCCAGCAGGATGGGGCCGATCCCGGCCAGGTGGCCGGCCAGGTGCTGGCAGGGCTGCCGGCCATCCTCAAGCAACCGGCTGCCGCGCCCCAGGCCCCGATCAGCCTGCGCAACGCCGATGGCAACAGCACCGCCTCACTCAACTGAGCCCGGGGGCTCGATCCGCACGGCGAACCACTGGATCGCCCGACCAGGGGCAAGCTCGAGTTCGCAGGCCGTTGCCAGCAGCCGCTCGGCCCGTTCGCTGGAGGTGGCCAGGACCGCCAGGTCGGCCGGCATGGGTTCGAGCTGCTCGAGCTTCCCCTCAAGCCAGGCCAGGGTTTCGGCCGCAGTGAGAATTTGCTCAGCCCCAGCGGGTTCGAGCACCACGTAATGATCAAGCTCCCGCAGGAGGGGATCGGACATGGCAGCAGCCCTATTGGCACCCATCCTGGCGCTGCTGCTGGCGGTGAGCTCGACCGCTCTGGCGGATCGGGCCAGCATCTGGCCCGAGTGGCGTCTGCCGGCGCCCCTGGCCCGCCCCTCAAACCTGCCGGGGCAACGGGATCTCACCTACCCCGCCTGGATGGAGGGCCGCTGGCAGCTACACAGCGACAACTTCGATGTGGAAGTGCAATTTGCCGCTGACGCCAACGGTGCCGTGGTGGGCGATCGGGCCGGCAACGCGGCGGCGATCGGGCGGGCGCTGCTGGGGGAAGCCCTGCTGGAGGTGGCGGACGACCCCGCCAACCCCAACCGCCAGATCGCTTTGCTGCGCGACAACCAGCGGCTCGAATCCACGGTGGTGGGGCGGCGCAGCGAAACGCCGGATGGGGATCACTTCTGGGCCGATGAACTGGCCCTGCAGGTGCTGCATGGGCCGGGCGATCCGCGGGTGAGCCGGGTGGAAACCCTCAGCCACTACAGCCGCCACAGCGACGGCAGCGTGGGCGCCGAGCAATGGCAGGCCAGCTACCCCTCCCCCGCCCTGGGGTTGGCCGCGGCGGCCAGCAGCAGCAACCACTTCAGCCTCGAGCTGACCACGGTCAACCCTGATGCCCAAGCCAACCGCTGTGCCCAAGCCAAACCAGAGGCTCGACTCAGCCCCTGCCGGCCTCCGCCGCAATCCGATCCCGCCAGCTGAACAGGGGCTCGAGCAGGGGATGGTCAACAATTCCACCCACCCCCAAACCCGCCAGGGGGACGCCGCTGCTGGGGGGGAATTTCAACAACCCCAACTGGGCCACCACGGCTAGATCGGCCAGGGAGAGGCGGTCGCCCACCAGATAGGGCTGGTCGCCCACCAGCACGGCGAGCTGCTCGAGGTTGGTCTGCAGTTGCTGGCGCTCGGCTACGCCAATCACGCTGGCCAGCGCCTCGCCCACACCGGCTAGCACCCCGCCCGGCAGGCTGCTCACCAGTTGGCGCAAGGGGCCCGGGGTGGAATCGGGCAGCAGGGCAGAGCGGAGCTGGGCGTCTGTGGCCGCGGCCTGCACCAGGGCCAGCCGGCAGCCCGCCGCCAGGGCCGTATCGGCCCAGTCTTCAACCAGCAGCACCCTGGCCCGCTCCGCCGGGGCCTCGGGCAGCAGTTGGGGCTCGGGCTGGTGCCGCTCGAGATAGAGGGCAATGGCGGTGGAATCGGCGATCACCTCAGAGCCATCTACCAGCACGGGCACCTGGCGTTGGCCGGAGAGACGGAACAGCTCCAACTGGCCCAGGCCAGGGCTCACCTCCACGACGGTGTAGTCGAGCCCTTTGACCGCCAAGACCAGCCGCACCTTCTCGCAGAAGGCGGAATGCCTGAACTGATACAGCTCCATCGGTCAAATCCAGCCTCTGGGCGGCAGAGTAGCCAGCACGCAGCAACGACCGACCAAGCCCGCCCGATGAAGGACTTTTTCCTCAATGTGACGCGCTACCCGCGCTACCTGGTGGCCTTTGGCCTGGGTTTGGCCAATTCGGTCTTCGAGCCCCTGGCCGCCAGGGGCCGCAATCCGGTCACGGCCGTGGCCCTGATTGGTGCCAGCATCAGCGGCCTGCTCAGCCTCGCCCTGATCCTGCATGCGATGGTGAATCCCACACCGCTGGCATAGCCATGGCACAGAGCCGAAGGGTGGAGCGGGTGGCTTCCCTGATCCGCCGGGAAGTCAGCGAACTGATGATTGGTGGGATCAAGGACGACCGGGTCAACCAGGGAATGGTGAGTGTCACCAGCGTGGAGGTGGCAGGCGATCTGCAGCACTGCAAGATTTTTGTCAGTATTTACGGCAGCGAAGAAGATCGGGCCCAGGCCATGGCGGGCCTGGGCTCGGCCAGCGCCTATGTCAAAGGGGAGCTGGGCCGGAGGCTGAAGATGCGGCGCACGCCCGAGGTGGTGTTCGTGCTGGATCGGGGCATCGAGAAGGGCACCTCGGTGCTGGGCTTGCTCAACCGGCTCGAGGGGGAGCGGCAAACCAAGGGCGAACCAGCCGAAGCCAGTGAGTTCTGAGGCCGGGCCAGACACCGGCGCCAGGCCCGATGGGGCCCTGCTGCGGCTGATCCACCAGCTGCTGGTGGTGCGCACCAGCGGCAAACTGGCGGATCACCAGCGCGGCTATCCCCGCTGGGAGCTGGCCAATGCCGAACTGCGCAGCTTGCTCGAAGCCGGCGTGGGCGGCGTGATCCTGCTGGGGGGCAGTGCGGCCGAGCTGGCCCTGCGCTGCGCCCAGCTCGGCCGCTGGGCCGGCCAACCCCTGCTGCTCTGCGCCGACGTGGAGGAGGGGGTGGGCCAGCGCTTTGACGGAGCCACCTGGCTGGTGCCGCCCCTGGCCCTGGGCCGGCTCTACGGGCGGGAGCCCGAGCGGGCCCTGGCCCTGGCCGAGCGCTACGGCCGCTGCACCGGCCGGGAGGCCAGGGCCCTGGGGCTCAACTGGGTGCTGGGGCCGGTGTGTGACGTCAACAACAACCCCGCCAACCCGGTGATCAACGTGCGGGCCTGGGGAGAGGATCCGGCTACGGCAGGCGCCCTGGCGACGGCCTTCCTGCGGGGCGTGCAGGCAGAAGGGGTGTTGAGCTGCGCCAAGCACTTCCCCGGCCACGGGGACACCAGCAGCGATTCCCACCTCACCCTGCCCCTGCTGGCCCACAGCCGGGAGCGGCTGGCGGCGATCGAACTGCCCCCCTTTCAACAGGCGATCGCCGCCGGGGTGGCCTCGGTGATGACAGCCCACCTGATGCTGCCCGCCCTCGATGGCGAGCGGCCAGCCACCCTGTCCAAGCCTGTGCTCACGGGCCTGCTGCGCCGGGAGTTGGGCTTCGAAGGCCTGATCGTTACCGATGCCCTGGTGATGGACGCCATCACCGGCCGCTACGGCGCCGGCGAGGCTGCGGTGCTCGCCCTAGAGGCCGGCGCCGACCTGGTGCTGATGCCCGCCGACGCCGGCGCCGCCATAGGGGCCATAGCGGCAGCGCTGCAGGGCGGGCGCCTGGACCGGGAGCAACTGGAGGCCAGTGCCGAACGGCGGCGGCGGGCCCTGGCGGGGCTCGGGGCTGGGGTGCCAAGCGCGAGCCGGCCCGACCCCGAAGCCGCCGCCGAGCCCGACCAGGCCCTGGCCCTAGAGCTGGTGAGGGCCACCCTGGAGGCCAGCCCCGGAGGGAAAAGGCCGCCCCAGCCCGGGGTGAACCTGATCCGGCTGGATTCGGCCCTGGCCGCCCCCTTCCTGCCAGCCACAGCTCCGGCCGTAGCCAAACCGGAGGCCCAGGGCTGGCGCACCGTGCTGGTGGAGGGCCGCAGCCCCAGCCCCTGGAGCGGCCTGAGCGAGGCGCCGCTGGCCCTGGAGCGGCTGGGGCCTGGACCGGTGCTGCTGCAGCTGTTTGTGCGGGGCAATCCCTTTCGCGGCAGCGCCAACAGCGCCGAGCCCTGGCCTGCAGCCCTGCGCCAACTGGCCGCCTGCGGCCGCCTGGCGGGGCTGGTGGTCTACGGCAGCCCCTACCTCTGGGACCAGTTGCAGCCCCTGCTGCCGCCGGGCATAGCCGGGGTCTACAGCCCCGGCCAGATGCCCCTGGCCCAGGCCGAAGCACTGGCAAGGCTCGGCTTGGGAGAAGATGGCGAGCAAAATATTTTTACAACCTAATAAATGGTTCCATCTTCTGGCAATTCAAACTACTTAAAAGGCGCCTGGTATCCAGTTGCTCGCTCAAAGGCAATCAGGAAAAATGTGCTTTTCAAGTCGAAAGTTGCCGGCATACCAATTGTGCTAACCAGGCTGGGCAAACCCTTCGCCCTGGTTGATAGCTGTCCCCATCGGGGCTTTCCCTTGAGCTATGGATCCATTGATGAAAATGAAATCCAATGCAAATACCATGGCTGGAAGATCAATGCAATCAATGGGGACTGCATCTCCATTCCCTGCCTCACCGAAGCCCAGAAGAAGCTGGGCATTGAGGGTAAAATAAAATCCCAGTCCCTGGCTTGCGTCGAGCGTGGAGGAATGACCTGGGTCTATATCCCCTGCGGCAAAGAGAGGGCTTACACGTGTCTTGAATCGCTACCGGCCAGCTTTGATCGGGATCCGGACGTATACATCGAAAAGATTTTCAAAGCTGACATCGATCAATCCACAATTGGCCTCATCGACCCCGTGCACGTGCCTTTTGTGCACACCAGCAGCTGGTGGAATAAAACAAATCCCCAAGACTTCAAAATCGAGCAAAGAGACTTTGAACCCGGCCAGCGCGGCTTCACCCTCAAGCAACACGTCATCACCAATTTGGCAAAACCCTACAAGTTGCTCGGCGAACCAGTTAAAACGGAAATACGCTTTGAGCTGCCATCTCTCCGGCTAGAAATCATCCAAGGCACGCGCCATGCTGCCTGTTCCCTGACGGTGCTAGCCCCAATCGATCAGCAGACAACCCGGGTGCATCAATGCCTTTACTGGAGCTCACCCTGGCTGTTACCACTCAAGCCGATCCTAAAGGCACTCGGAGAGAAATTTCTGGATCAAGATCGCGTCATTGTCGAACAACAACAAGAGGGGATTGCCCACAATCCTGTATTGACATTAGTTGAGGGTGCGGACACCCAAGCCAAGTGGTATTTACGAATCAAACGCGAAATGGAGCGCTGCCAAAGTGAAGGGATCCCCTTTGCAAATCCCCTCACGCCGGCCAGTCTGGAATGGATGAGCTGATCCCACATCCCATGCTCAGCCTCTCGATGATCGTGCGCAACGAAGCGGAGCGGCTGGAGCGCTGCCTGGCCTCGGTGGCCGGCTTCGTAGACGAGATGGTGGTGCTGGACACCGGCTCCAGTGATGCCACCATCGCCATCGCCGAAGGCTGCGGTGCCGTCGTGCACCAGCTGCCCTGGCCGGGGGATTTCGCCCCAGCCCGCAATGCCGCTTTGCAACACGTGCGGGGCGACTGGGTGCTGGTGCTCGACGCCGATGAGTGGCTGCTGAGCGAGGCCCGGGGGCCACTGCGGCAGCTGATGGGCCAGAGCGATCTGCTGCTGATCAACCTGCTGCGCCAGGAGCTGGGGGCGACCCAATCGCCCTACTCCAACGTGAGCCGCCTGTTTCGGCGCCATCGGGCCATCCACTGGAGCCGGCCGTACCACTCGATGGTGGATGACAGCGTGCTGGCCCTGCTGGAGCAGGAGCCCCACTGGCGCCTGGCCGATTGCGACGTGCCGGCCCTGGGCCACGATGGCTACCGGAGCGAGTTGCTGGCCAGCGGCGACAAGGCCCGGCGGCTGCGCCAGGCAATGGAGGCCGATCTAGCCGCCCATCCAGCCGATCCCTACGCCTGCGCCAAGCTCGGCAGCCTGGAGGTGAGCGAGGGCAAGCGCGAGCGCGGCATAGCCCTGCTGGAGCAGGGGTTGGCCCGGTGCCCAAGCTCCTCTCAGCCGGTGCGCTACGAGCTGCTGCTGCACCTGGCCATCGCGGTGGCCGGCAGCGACCCGGCCCGCGCCGAGCAGCTCTACCGCCAGGCCCTGGCCCTGCCGCTGCCGCCACGGCTCACCCTGGCGGCCCGGCTGAATCTGGCCGGGCTGCTTCAGGAAGCCGGCGCCCTGGAGGAGGCCTGCGCCCTCTGCCAGCAGGCCACCGCGGCCGCTCCGGAACTGGCCCTGGGCTGGCTGCAGCTGGGCCTGGTGGAACGGCGCCGGGGGAGGATTGGGGCGGCAATTGGGGCCTACCGCACAGCCCTGCAACGGGACCCAAACCATGCCAGCGCCCACCAGAATCTGGCGGTGGCCCTGCTGCTAGGCGGTGACCTGGCCGGTGCGCGCTCGGGCTTCCGCCGCGCCATCGAGCTGCTCCAGCAGCAAAACCGCCCTGACGAAGCTGAGGCTTTGCGGCGGCAGGCCGGCACGATGGTCAAGCTGGATGGGGCGTAATGGCAGATCTGGGCGGCCGCACTATCGCCGTGACCCGGGCCGAGACCCAGCTGGGGGAGGCCCGGCGCCTGTTTGAGGCGGCCGGAGCCTCGGTGGTCGACCTGCCGGCCCTGGTGGTGACACCACCCGATGAATGGGGGCCGCTCGACGATGCCCTGGCCGAACTCGAAGACTTCCACTGGCTGGTTTTCTCCAGTGGCAACGGGGTGGAGGCCGTGGAGCAGCGGCTGCGCCGCCTGGGGCGCAGCCTGGCCCACCGCCCCAGCGGCCTCAGGATTGCCGCAGTGGGCCGCAAAACTGCCCGGCAGCTCGAGGCCCTCGGCGCCCCTGCCGACTTCATCCCGCCCAGCTTCGTGGCCGACAGCCTCCTGGAGCACTTCCCCGCCCCGGGCTGGGGCCTGCGGCTGCTGCTGCCCCGGGTGCAGAGCGGCGGCCGCACCCTGCTGGCGGAGGCCTTCGCCGAGGCCGGCGCCCGGGTGGTGGAGGTGGCGGCCTACGAAACCCGCTGCCCAGCTGGCCTGCCCAGCGCCGCGGTGGCAGCCCTGGAGCAGGGGCGCCTGGATGGGATCACCTTCAGCAGCGGCAAAACCGTCAGCCACACCTGCGAGCTGCTAGAGGCGGCCTATGGACCCGGCTGGGCCGCCCAACTGGAGGGGGTGGCCGTGGTGTCGATCGGGCCCCAAACCAGTGAACGCTGCCGGGCCCTGCTGGGCCGGGTGGATGGGGAAGCCGATCCCCACGACCTGGCGGGGCTGGTGGAGGCCTGCGGCCGCTGCCTCGGAGCGGGGCCCTAGGGATAACGGGTTTGAACCAGATCCCGGAAACGGTCGAGGTTGGCCTGGAGCTCCTTGGTGACTATTCCCCCCAAGATGCTGGGCTCCATCAGGGGCGCCAGGATGCCGGGCAGCTCGTAGCTGACGCTCAGCTTGACCGCCGTAAAGCCGTCATCCTGGGGGTAAAAGCGCACCGCCCCCTTGGTGGGCAGACCTCCGACCGATTCCCAATGCAGCTGCTGGGCCTCGACCCGGTGACTGATGCGGGCCTTCCAGTGGAAGCGAAACCCCTGGGCGGCCAGGGTCCAGTCGGTGAGGTCTGGATCGTTGGGTTCGGTGACCACCGATTCAATCCAGCGCATCCACTGGGGCATGGATTCCAGGTCGCTCCACACCTCCCACACCTGCTCCACCGGGGCGCGGATCTCGGTGGTGACGCTGTGCTCAAGCCATCTGCCCATGAAATGTCCTACGCGATCGTGGTGGTGGTGGCCAGGATCGCCGTGGCGGCCAGACGCCCACTCATGGTGGCGCCTTCCATCGAATCGATGTAGTCCTGCTTGGTGTAACTCCCAGCCATAAAGAAATTGGTAACCGGCGTGCGCTGGTCGGGCCGGTAGGGCTCCATGCCAGGCGCCTCTCGATAGAGGGACTGGGCCAGCTTCACCACATTGCTCCATACCAGCTTCAAGTTGGCGGCGGAGGGGAACAGCTCTCGCACCTGGGCGTCGGTGTGGGCCACGATTTTCTCGGTTTTGCTGGGAATCCAGCGATCGCCTGGGGTGAGCACGCACTGGAGCAGGGAACCCAGCCCCTCCCTGCGGTAGTCAACGGGGCTGGCCAGGGCCAGGTCGGCGAAGCAGCTGAAGTCGGCGTCGGCGGTGTAGAGCAGGTTGTTGAGGCCGCTGGGATGGGCCAGATCGCGGCGGGCCGCCTCCTGCGGGGCCCCATCTCCGAGTTCGGTCACCCAGCCGTCGTAGCGCAACTGCACCGTGGCCACAGGCACCGCCTCCAACTTGTAGAGGTTGTCAAACAGGGGCCACTGGCGCCAGGCCGGCGGGATCAGGCGCTGGATGCCGGGCACGTCACAGGCGGCGAGATAGGCATCGGCCTCCACGCTGATCTCGCCCTCGGGGGTGCCGAGGCTGAGGCCGGTTACCTGGGTGGCGCCGGCCGCTGAATCTTCGAAGTGCACCTGGCTGACCCGGTGGCGCAGGTGCAGCCGGCCGCCGCGCTGCTCGATGTAGTCGAAGATCGGGCCGGTGAGCCAGCGGTGGGGCGAACCCTTGAGCAGGTTGAGCTTGGAGGCCTCGGTTTTGGAGGCGAACATCATGAAGATGGTGAGCATGCAGCGGGCCGAAATGGCCTCGCAATCGATGAAGCCGAGCGCGTAGGCGATTGGATTCCACATCCGCTTGATGCTCTGCTGGCTGCCGCCATGGCCGAGGAACCACTGCTGGAAGCTGATCCGGTCGAGGTCGCGGATCACCTTCATGGCCCCCTCGTAATCCACCAGACCCCGCACGATCGGGCTGGTGCCGAGGGCCAGGGCATTGCGCAGCTTGTCGATCCAGCCCAGCTGGGGGGTGGTGAAGAAGGCCTTGAGGCCGTTGAAGGGGGCGCCGAGGGCAAAGCGGAAGTCGAGCTCGCGCAGGTCACCGCCCGTGTTCACAAACAGGTGGGTGTGGTCCTTGGGCAGCAGGTTGTCGATCGCCCCCACCTTGCGCAGCAGGGCAAAGAGGTTGGTGTAATTGAAAAAGAACACATGCAACCCCATCTCGATGTGGTTGCCTTCCCCATCCACCCAGCTGCCCACCTTGCCGCCGAGGAAGGGCCGAGCCTCATAGAGATCCACCTGGTGGCCAGCGTCCACCAGGTCAACAGCCGCAGCCAACCCGGCCAATCCAGCTCCCACAATGGCGACCCGCACCCCGTTGCACCCGCAAAGTTGGAACGACTCTATGGAGACAACCCACCAGGCAGCGGCTGGGCAGGCTCCATACAGTGGGTTCAGCAGGTATTGAGCCCCGATGAGCACCGCAACCTTCACCGCCAAGGACGGCAAGGGGATCCAGATCACCGAACCGGCCATGAAGCAGCTGGCGGCGCTGATGGACCAGCAGGGCGCCGCCAAGGTGCTGCGGGTGGGGGTGCGCTCCGGGGGCTGCAGCGGCATGAGCTACACGATGGATTTCGTCGATGCCAGTGCGATCCAGGGGGATGACGAGCACTACACCTACGAACCAAGCGGCGGCGCCAGCTTCCAGGTGGTGTGTGATCCCAAGAGCCTGCTCTACATCTATGGGATGCAGCTGGACTTTTCCTCGGCCCTGATCGGCGGCGGCTTCAACTTCACCAACCCCAACGCCAGTCAGACCTGCGGCTGCGGCAGCTCGTTTGCGGTGTGAACCAGAGCGCCCTGCCGAGCGATCTAGATCTGGTGGTGCTGTTCGGCTCACGGGCCAAAGGCTCCGCAAGCGAATCGAGCGATGGCTTGGTCGCCCAGTTGTCCGACCAGATGGCAATCTGAGGTCACGACCAGGCCTGCCGCCTCCCCATGACCTCCCCAGAAGCATCCTCCCTGTTCGAGCAGGCCATGGAGCGCTACCAACAGGGGGCGGCGCCGGCCGAATTGATCGGCAGCTTCGTTGCCATCACGGAGCAATCCCCCAACCAGGCGGCGGGATGGACCTGCCTGGCCTGGCTGCAGCTGCTGGATGGCCAGCACCAGAGCGCCCTGCGCTCCGCCAAGACCGCCGTGCGCCTCAACCCCCAGGACCCCCAGGCGCGCATCAACCTGAGCCTGGCCATGCTGGAAACCGGCGCCAAAGGAGTGCGCGAACACATTGAGATTGTGCAGCGGGTGTTGGCGATGGCCCCGGATATGGCGGCGGAGCTGAACGCCTCGATCGCCGATGGCCTGGTGCGCCAACCGGGCTGGAAGGCGATGGAAAAGGTGAAGGCCTGGCTCGCGGCTTGAAACCGGTTCTGCTGCTCAGCAACGGCCATGGGGAAGACCTCAGTGGCGCCCTGGTGGCTTCCCAACTGATCCAGCGGGGCATTGCCGTGGAGGCCCTGCCGCTGGTGGGCCATGGCACGAGCTATCGCCAGCTGGGCATCCCCGTGCTGGGCCGCACCCGCAACTGCAGCACCGGCGGCCTGGGCTACACCAGCCTGGCGGGGCGCATCGCCGAACTGCTCGAGGGCCAGATGCTCTACGTGCTGAACCGCCTGCTGCTGTTGAGGCGGCGGCGGCGCCACTACGGGCTGGTGCTGGCCGTCGGCGATCTGCTGGCCGTAGTGGGGGGCTGGTTTTCAGGCCTGCCCACCGCCGTGTATCTGGTGGCCTACTCCAGCCACTACGAGGGCCGGCTGAGGCTGCCCTGGCCCTGCGGCTGGCTGCTGGGCCGGCCAGGCATCAGGGCGATCTGGAGCCGCGATGAGCTCAGCGCCGCCGACCTCAGCGGGCAACTTGGGCGGCCCGCCAGCTTCCTTGGCAACCCCTTTCTCGATGCGGTGAGCGGCAACGAAGCCCCACCAGCAGGGGCAGGGGATCCGGAACTGCTCCTGGTGCCAGGCAGCCGCCTGCCGGAGGCGGCCCGCAATCTGGCTCTGATGCTGGAGCTGCTGGCCCAGCTGCCTCGGGGTCGGCGCCTGCGGCTGCGGGCCGCCCTGGTGCCTGGCCTGGAGCGGGCCTGCATCGCCCAGCTGGCCGCTCCCCTGGGCTGGCAGCTGGAGGGAGAGGACCGGCTGGTGCGGGGCCCCCTGGAGCTGGAGCTGAGCTGGGGTGGGTTTGGGCAACTGCTGCCCCGCGCCCAACTGGTGCTCTGCAGTGCCGGCACCGCCGCGGAGCAGGCGGTGGGGCTGGCCATACCGGTGCTGCAGCTACCTGGCCAGGGGCCCCAATTCACGCCGGGATTCGCCGAGGCCCAGCGCCGCCTGCTGGGTGCGGGGGTGTTCTGCGCCCCAGATCCCGCCAGCGCCGCCGAACTGGCGCACCAACTGCTGGAGCAGCAGCTCGATCCGATCCGGGGGCCGGCCCTGCGCCGGCAGCTGGCGACAATTGGCCAAGAGCGCATCGGCAGGCCTGGGGGCAGCCAGGCCATGGCCGGAGCGATCATGAACCTGCTTGCGGCTTCGGCGCGATGACCACCCCCCCCACCCGGTTGCAGCAGCTCAAGGGCGCCATGGACACCCTGCTGGTGGTGGATGTGTTTGTGGTGATCGCCGGCGCGCTGTGGTTTGCCGCAGCCGTGGTGTTGCACAGCCAGCACGTGGAGGGGCCTTTGACCCTGTTCCAAAAACTGTGGGAGCCGGTGTTCACTCCGGCGATCGGGCTGCTGATGGGCGCGGCCCTGCTCAGCGGAGTGCTGGGCTGGTGGCAGCGGCGAGGGCAGCGTTGAGTTCGGGGTAGGAGAAGCTGAATCCCTGGGCCAGCAGCCGCTCGGGCCGCACCTGCTGGCCCTCGAGCACCACCTGGGCCCCATCGCCGAGCAGCAGCTGCAGCACCGGCGCGGGCACCGGCAGCAGGCTGGGCCGGCCTAGGGCCTGGCCCAGGGCAGCGGCAAAGGCGCCCATGGTGGTGGGCTGGGGGCTGACCGCGTTGTAGACGCCGCTGTAGGAGCCATCCTCGAGGGCGGTGGCGATCAGGCGGCAGAGGTCGTGGCGGTGAATCCAGCTCATCCACTGGCGCCCCGTGCCAACGGGGCCACCGAAACCCATGCGAAAAACGGGCAGCATCTTGCCGAGGGCGCCGCCATCGGCGGCCAGCACGATGCCGATGCGCAGCTTCACCAGGCGGCAGCCGGGGGGCACCTGGTCGGCGGCGGCTTCCCACTGCTGGCAGATCTCGGCCAGAAAGTCGCTGCCGGCTGGGCTGGATTCGCTGAACTGGGCCTGGAGGCTGGCGCCGTAGTAGCCCACCGCTGAGCCGTTGACAAGCACCGCCGGGGGGCGCTGCTGGCGCGCCATCGCCGCCACCAAGAGCTCGGTGCTGCGCACCCGGCTGCGGCGCAACAGCTCGCAATGGGCCGGGGTCCAGCGGCGCTCGGCAATCGGCTCGCCGGCGAGGTTGACCACCCCATCGGCCTGGGCGACGGCCAGCTCGAGGCCATTGCCGGCCCAGCTGGCGGGATCGGCCGGATCCCCCTGGATGCAGTTGAGCCGCTCACCCACCAGGGCGGGAAAGGGCTGGAGCTGGCGGCTCACCAGGGTGAGCTCATGGCCCAGCTCCAGCAGCAGGGGCACCAACTCACGGCCGACAAAGCCCGAGCAGCCAAGCAACAGCAGACGCATCAATTCAGCCCAGATGGGCCGAGGCTAGGCCTTAACCTGACCCCAGCTGGATAACCTGCCGTGGCCGATCAGACCCCGCTGAAGAAGGGCAACCTGGTGCGCGTCAACGGGGCGGCCTATGCGGGCAGCCTGGAGGCCGCCGCCAGCGAGGCACCCCTACCTGGCTACTTATTGGCAGGCCCGGGCGAAATCCTGGCCATCAAGGGCGCCTACGCCCAGCTGCGCTGGCGCCGACCGGTGCCCGATGTGTGGCTCAGGCTGGATCAGCTGGAGGTTTTTGCCGGGTGAACATCGCCAAGCTGCGTCAGGCGTGCACCCTGCCAAACATCTGTCGCCTGTTTGCCTTGCTGATGGTGGCTTGGCAGCCCTTTCCAGGGGAACACAGGGTGCCGCTGGTGGGCTCGGCGCTGCTTGGCCTGGCCATCTGCAGGCGTGGAGAGTTGCCTGAAATAGGGGCACCAGCGAAGCGGCTGGCTGTGCTGCTGCTCTGCCTGGTGATTCCGGGCCTGTTGTCGATCCCCACCTCGCTGGCCCCTGGCAAGAGTTGGTCTGCAATCGCGTCGGTTGCTTTGGTGGGCCTGGCCGGGGTGTGCGTGCTCTATGGGCTGCGCAGGCGGGAGGATCACCAATGGCTACAAAAGGGGCTGGTGGTGGTGATCGCCGCCTGGATTGGCGACGGGCTGTTTCAGGCTTTCACGGGCGCCGACATATTCGGATATGTGCCAAAGGCTGAGGGGATGATCAATGGCCCCTTCGAGACCAATGGCATTTTTGGGATCATCGTGGCGATGCTCACCCCATTGGTGCTGTGGGAGCCCCTGAAACAACGTTACCGCTGGGCGCTGGCCTACTTGGCTGGCTTGATTGTGACGGTAATCCTTACAGGTCAGCGCAACAATCTGCTCCTATTGGCGCTGGGATTAATGACCCTCTCGACCCTTTGGAGCAGACGCACAAGACTGGTTGGGATTGCGGCCTTTATGGCAGCCTTGGTTATTACCTATCAATTCGCGCCCACACTGCAACAGAGGGTGGGCTGGATGAGTACTTCCGGCGCGGAAATCGTCACATCCCTGCAGCGGCTACAGGAGAACCCTGAAGACAGTAAAGCCAGCAGAAAGCTTTTCGATGCCTTAAACCTCTTCACCAGCGACCGAGCCTTCCTAATTGATGCTGGCCTGAAGATGATTCATGATCGCCCGATCACAGGCGTAGGCCTAAACGCATTTCGCCCCGCCTATCCGCTCTACGCCCAGCTCATGCCCCATGGGCACAGGTCAGGCCCCACCCACGCCCACAACACCTATTTGGAAATCACAGCCGAGACAGGCCTAGTCGGCCTGGCGGCATTGCTTGTGGCCATTGGCCTGGGCTGGCGATGGTTTCTACTGGCGTCTGCCGAACGCCAAGCCCTGGCAGCGCCCTATGGGGCGACGTTGTTTGTGATGCTGTTTCCGCTCACCACCCACACCGTGCTACTTGCGGCCTTCTACTTCACCATTTTTCTGATGGTGCTCTGCGGCTACCTCTCAGCCCTGTTTGCGCACGGGGTTGCAGGGGCTATCAACCAAACCAGCAACCAAAACAGCGAAGGCGACCAACCAGCCCATGCTGGCGCGAAAGCCTAGTTGAGACCAGCCCTCAACGCCGCAGCTGACGGGAATCGACCAGCAACTGGCTGCGGCGAGCCTTGGCCTGGCGCAATAGCTCACGGGCATCGCGCAGATAGGAATCCACGTAGCCGAGTGTGTAACGCTCGAGATCAGCGATAGCATCCTTCACCAGGCTGAGGCAGTGGTAGAGGGCTAGGCTGAAGCTCTCAACCCCCACCGGACAGGAGCGGGAGCGGTATAGAGCTTCCACCTTGGCGAGGCGGGCCTGACTGGCCTCCAGGAAACGGCAAAACGCCTCCATCAAGGCGTCGTCGTAGGGGTCGGCCGCCAGCGCCTTGAGTTGGGCCGGGAAGGCGTTGATCACCTGAGCGAGGAACCGATCACTCGGCGCAACCACCAGCTGCAGCCAAGCAAGCAGGTCCTGCTCAGTGGCCGTTGCCGTAGGGGCAGCTGCAGATTTGCCTGGCTCCTTGACCCTTTGACGGGTCGTGGTGGTGCCGCTGGTGTGTTCGATGCGGCTGCGGCGCTCGCTGTTGCGCAGCACCTCCCAGGCCGCATTGAGCTCCAGGATCGTGCGGTGATCGCCGCCGGCATCGGGGTGGTGCTGCTTGACCAGGGCGCGATAGGCCGCCTTGATTTCAGCCGCACTGGCGGCAGGCGAAACCCCGAGCACGCGATAGGGATCGGCGGCAGTGATGGCAGGCCCCCAGAAACAACCACCATAAAAAACCCCGGCGTGAGCCGGGGTTGGTTGAGGGGTGTGTTGAGAAGTGGAGGAAAAGGACCGGAGATGTGTGAGGGATCCGGCCCCAGGTGTTCTGGGGATCAGAACTTGAAGGTGGTCTTGAGGACAGCGCCGTACATGTCGGCGGTTGTGGCAGCGGGGTAGTCGATACCACCATTCTGAATCCAGAAGATGGCGGGGGTCACGCTGATGTTGTCGGTGACCTGGAACTTGTACCAAACTTCAAGACCGAAGTTGCTCAAGCCAGAGTTGGATTCACCCAGGCCAATACCTAAGGCATTGCCCTTCATGAACAGATCGGCCCATTGGAAGCCCACCATCCAGGAGTAGACGTCGCCGGATGTGGTACCACCGGTTCCGTTAAAGGAAGTAGCACCGAAACCAGCACTGATCGAGGGAATCCAGCCAGCCTCCTCAGGCTGCCAGTAGGCACTGAAGCCATAGTTGTTGGAGCCGTTGACGTTGATTGCACTAACCGAAACTGGAATCAGCTGCAAGTTGCCGATTGTGGTGTTTGCCGCGGTGTAGTTGTAGGCAAACGCTGCGCCCCAGTTGTTGCCGGCATAGCCGACTTGAACTGTGGTGGTGCTGCCTTCACCGAATCCACCGCCAGCAAGTTCGCTATCAGTGCGGTAGCTGTAGGGAGCGGTGTACTCGTTGGAGATGTAGCTGGCGCTGATGCTGAAGCCATCCTTCTCATACCAGATACCACCACCGGCGCCCAGGGTCAAGCTGTAAACAGAGTTGGCACCGGCCAAGGTGAAGCGATCCAGGATCGTATCGGAGCCGTACACGCTCGGCCACATGGCCAGCATGTCGGCCTGACCCACCTTGGCACCGAAGGTACCGGTGAAGTTTGCGCCGACCGGGAACTGGTAGAAGAGGCGATCGATCGAAACGGTGTCGTTACCGTTGGCTTCCTGCTGGAAGTAGCTCTCCAAGAGGGCCGAACCGCTACCACCGAAGACGGAATTGGCGGCGTTACCAGAGCGCAGGGTGGTGCGCAGCAGGTCTTTACCGGTAAAGCTGGTGTCAAGGATCAGCTTGACGTCGTAGTTAAAAGAAATCTGCTCGGCTTGAACCGTAGGGAAATTGAGAGTAAAGGGTAAGCCTCTTCTGGGACCCGTTGCTGCAGAAGTAGTGACTTGGTTGGCAACCGGAGACACGGTGCCGTTGGTAGCGCCACCGATGGTCATCGTGGCGATGCCCTTCAGTTTGGTGGTGGTGGAGAACTGGTTAGCTTCCAGTTCGCCCACTTTGGCCTCGAGGCCATCCACGCGACCCTTGAGGATGGCGAGTTCCTTCTCGAACTCGGCCATCAGCTTCTTGAGCTCGTCGGTCACTTCGGTGACGCGGTCGAGACAGGCGTTGAGCAGGGCAGCGGCTTCAAAGCGGGTCATCGCCTTGCCACCCTTGTAGGTGCCATCGGGATAGCCAGCCACGCAGCCGTAGCGCTCGATCAGGTTGGACAGAGCCTGGTAGGCCCAGTCGGTGGGCTTGACGTCGGAAAACTGGGAGATGCTGGTGACTTGCTCCTCGGAGGCGTACTTGTTGACGCCGTCCAGGTTGAACTCAGCTGCGGTAGCGGCCACGGGGGCCAACAGACCAAGAGCTGCAGGAGCAACCAGCAGTTGCTGGAAGAGTTTCATGGGTGTTCCTCACACGAGATTGGCGCAATGCGCCGCACTCATATTGACCCGCTATCACGCCTGCCGCACCGCCAGATGTGCCAGTGCACACAATGACACTCGGGCAATGGCACCTGGCCCGTGATGGCTGGCTCCAAAAACGATGCCCCCGGCGGGCACAGGGCTCGCCGGGGGCTCTCGCCGGGCCGCAATCAGCCGCGAAACCAACTAGAGGGCATTCTCCGCGATCAGCAGACCCTGGTTTAAGTAACTGGAACTCACGGGCACCTCCTCCTGGGGGGATTGGGGCCAGCCGGCGATGCCTTCGGCGCCCGCCGAAACGGGATGCCACATCACTGCTGACAGAACTCGGCAAATCTAACCAGAAAAAAAGCGCCCCCGGGAGGGGACGCTTAGGGAAACAGGTAAAGCTGACAGGCCTTGCTCAGAGAGCGTTGCCGCGGGGCAGAACCTCTTCAGGGAAGACGAAGTTTTCATGCGGCTGGTCAGCCGGTGCCATCCAGGCACGCAGACCTTCATTCAGCAAGATGTTCTTGGTGTAGAAGGTTTCAAATTCAGGATCCTCAGCGGCGCGGATCTCC
>JAHLYQ010000034.1 GCA_025127975.1 Synechococcus sp. CS-1331
AGTCCGCATCTTGAATTCCAGTCGGAAGTGCGCTCATCACAGGCGGTCTCTACCTGGGATGCAACCGGAAATCAAACTGCCGTCAAGGGTTCAGCAGGGCCGATGCTCGCCGCAAGCTGTCACGCCCCCTGAACGGATACGATAACTGAGCAGGCGCTCGAAACGTTCGAGTCCGCCAATGTCAAGGTCATCAATGCCGTCGCCGCGCAGCAGTCATGGGCGAAAATTCAGCTCGAGATGCGTCAAAAGCTTTTTTTACAAGCGCTTGACACCATCGAACCCGACTTAGATCGCTACGCATCCCGTATCTCCGACGAGATGTTTAAACCCGTCACCCAGGCGCGTCAAGAACTGGCTGGCGGAGTGGCCAAGCTGCGGCGGTTGTGCGACCTCGCGGAGGATGGGCTGCGTGAAAGGAGTATTTCCGCTGGAGGCAAAGACTTCGACTTCCGCATCCGGCGTATCCCGAAGGGCGTGATTTACACCATAGCGCCGTGGAATTACCCCTTCTTCACCGCGCTTAACAGCATCGGTCCGGCACTGCTGGCGGGCAATGTGGTTGTTCTCAAGCACGAAAATACCCCCTCGGTCGGGGAGCTTTTCCAACGCATTTTCAATTCCATGGGCGGCATTAACGGCTTGTGCCAGCTTTTGTCCATAGACATCCCCACGTCAAACCGCGTCATTCTTGAATCCTCCATCGACCACATCGTCTTCACTGGTTCTGTTGCCGGTGGCGCATCCATCTCGAGGGTCGCCGCCCAACGCGCTGCCAATCCGCTGCTGCGTGAAGGCTTCCTTCAGGTGTCCCTCGAACTTGGCGGCAGCGACGCGGCCTACGTGGCGGCCGATGCAGATCCTATTGCCGCGGCTCGGATGCTTGTCTCTACGGGACGGTTGCATAACTCAGGCCAATCATGCTGCGCTATCAAGCGCCTTTTTCTGCATCGCACCATTGCTGAACCCTTCTTGGCCGAGGCCAAAATATTGATGGAGGCCGCTGTTTCCGGCAATCCGCACGACCCGCAGACCGAGCTGGGACCCCTCTACGGCGGACTCGCAGCCATAAATTCTCTTATGGAACTTGTGGAAGATGCTGTCGCCTCGGGCGCCCGCATCGAGACCGGCGGCAGCACCTTTGAGAAGGACGGCTTCACTTTTCTGCGTCCGACCCTTATGACCGGGGTGACCACGCGGATGCGTGTCATGCAGGAGGAGCCATTCGGACCGGTTCTTCCGGTGGCCGTGGTCGCCAATGATGAAGAAGCTCTTGGCCTAATCAACCACCCGCTGTTCGGATTGACGACATCGGTTTTCACCCATAATCCTGCACTTCAGGAACGCATCCTTGTAGAGGCCCGATCGGGCACTATCTATTTCAACTGGTGCAACGACGTGCATCCGGAGGTCGCCTGGAGCGGCTGGGGAAGGTCGGGCAACGGTATGGCTGCCATGTCAGAGCTCGGCTTCCAATCCCTGACGCGCGCGCAGTCGATCGTCAAAGCTCTCCCGTCGGCTTGACCGCCCTAGGACGTTCACGGCGCTGCGGTCGCAGATCACTTACCGAGGCGATTGCTTTGAACAGACGGCGGATGGCGGGCTCCTTCTTGCGCTCGTCTGGTCTGGTCTGGTCTGGTCTAAATTGTGACCGCTGCTGCGTTCTCGGCGAGATGGCAACTCCTTCGGCCGCTGGCGGCGGTGGTCGTCGCATGGTCAACATGCCGGAGGCCAAGGCCCACCTCTCACGCCTTGTGGAGGCGATTGAAACCGGTGCGGCAAGCGAGGTGGTGATCGCCCGCAACGGCAGGCCGGTGGCGCGGCTCACCACCCTGCAGGAGCCTGCGCGGCCCCGGCGTCTGGGGGTGGCCCGCGGTCAGTTCACGGTTCCCGATTCGATCGATGCCGCCAATCCGCTGATCGCCGAGCTGTTTAAGCAGCCCTGATTCGCATCCTGCTCGATACCCACGCCTTTCTCTGGGCGATCAGTGATGAGCCCAGGCTGGGCCCGCGCAGCCGCAATCTGATCACCACCGAGGCCAGCAGCGTGCTGATCAGCTATGTGTCGCTCTGGGAGATCGCCTCAAGCACGCCCTGACTCGCAGCGACATGCCGCTCTCAGCCGCCCAGGCGATCCCATGGGCTCAGGAGTGCGGCTTCGAGCTCCTGCCGCTTGATCTTCCCTATCTGCTGACCCTCGAGCAGTTGCCCCTCCATCACCGCGATCCGTTTGACCGCCTGCTCGTGGCCCAGTCGATCAGCGAATCGCTGCTGCTGGTGAGCGCCGATGGGGCGTTTCATGCCTATGGCTGCCCGCTGCAGGACGCCCGCCGCTGAAGGAGAGCTTGCGCAGGGGCTCGATCGCCGCAGCCCCAATGGCCTCACGGCAGCGGCAGCCTCTGCAGGCCTGCAAACCGTTCGAAATCGCGATCGAAACTCACCAGGCGCCAGCCATACAGCACCTGATCAGAGGCCTGGACTTCCCAGTAGTGAAGGGCGTGTTGGTGATGGCTGTGTTCCGGCCAGACCAACTCCAACCAGACATTCAGATCCGGCAGATCGGCTGTGGTGCTCACGGGTCGAGCAGATCGAACAGGCCGGCATTGCTGAGCTGCTGCCCCTTGATTGCCAGCGACCCGTCCAGGCGCGGCAGGGTTGCTGCGGATCGCTTCAGCTCGGCGCGGGTGGCTGCGGCGCCGAGCCCTTGTTCCACGTAGCTGGGCAGCAATTGCTTGAGGGTGACACCCTCATTAGCCGTCCTGGCTTTCAGCCGTGCGAACAGCGGATCCGGCAGCTCCAGGGTCAAGGATTTGAGCATTTTAGTGCGCATCCATTGCGTCGCGATGCTCGGGCTCCACCACAAGGAGCCGCTCCAGCAGGTTCTCCAGATGCCCGCCGGCGCCTGCCGGGCACGCATCCTCTCCTCCACCAGGAGGCTGTCGCCGATGGACCCATGCCTCCCACCAGCACCAGGCGCAGCGGGTCGCAGTGAGGAGTGCCGTAAGCGCCACCAGTGTTATTGAACCGCGACGAAAAGTTCATTTTCTGCGAGATCAGGAAGCGGGCTGCTTTGGCGCCTGGAAACCCCCATTCACCTCCTGGTCCACCAGGGCATCGAGGGTCACGGCCGAGCGCACCAGGGCCTGGTAGCGCTGCACCACCCGGCGGTTGCGCTCTATCCAGTTGCCGGGATCACCGCTGGGCAGGCCCGTGCCATCCCCGGCCAGCAGCTCCAGGTCTTGTTGTTGGGCCAGCAGGGCGAGCACCAGGTCGTGGATGCGCTGGCGGCGGTCGCTCATGGACGGGCGTGGGTGCTCTCGGCTGGGCATCATGGCTCCATTGGCAAGGACACCCTGGCGGAATTGGCCGTGTTGGAGGTGATCGGCACCGATGCCGGTGGTTTGGCCGGCTTGGCGCCCCCCAGCCTGGCCCTGGTGCGGGCTGCCGAGCTGCTGGTGGCTCCGGCCCGGCTGCTGGCGGAGCTGGAGCCCTGGTGGCGGGCCGAGCAGGCGGCCGGGCGCATCTCAGCGGGGAACCCTTGCCCCCAGCTTCTGGCCAGCGACCGGCCGGAGTTGATCTTTGGGGCCGCGGAGCAGGCCCTGGCGGCGGGCCGCCCGGCCGTGCTGCTCGCCAGCGGCGACCCCCTCTGGTTTGGCATCGGCCGCCTGTTGCTGCAGCGCTTCCCGGCGGCACAGCTGCGCTTTCACCCCGCCCCCAGCTCGCTGCAGCTGGCGTTTGCCCGCCTCGGCCGCCCCTGGCAGGACGCCAGCTGGATCAGCCTGCACGGCCGCGACCCCGAACCCCTGGCGACCGCCCTGCAGAAGCGCCCCAGTGCCCTGGCGGTGCTCACCGACCCAAGCCGCGGCGGCGCTGAGGAAGTGCGGCGGATCCTGGCGGCTTCAGGCCTGGAGGCGGCCTATACCTTTTGGCTGTGCGAGCGGCTGGGCCATCCGGCGGAGCGGGTGCAGCGGCTGGCCCCCGGGGCCTCCTTGCCCCTGGACTGCGATCCGCTGCACCTTGTGCTGCTGATCGCCGAGCCACCCGCTCCCGTCGCCCCCGCTTCCCTGCCCCTGTTTGGCCTCGAAGACGGCCTGTTCCTGCAGCACGACGACCGCCCCGGCCTGATGACCAAGCGGGAGGTGCGCATACAGCTGCTGGCCGATCTGGAGCTGCCAGAGGCCGGTGTGCTCTGGGACGTGGGCGCGGGCGTGGGCTCGGTGGGGCTTGAGGCCCTGCGGCTGCGGCCTGGCCTCAAGCTCTGGGCCCTGGAGGCCCGGGGCGGCTCTGCAGCCCTGATCGCTGCCAACGCCCAGCGGCTGGGGGTGGGGCCGGCGGGGATCAGCGAAGGCCGGGCGCCCGAGGCCCTGGCGCAACTCCCCGATCCCGACCGGGTGCTGATCGGGGGCGGCGGCCGCGAGCGGGCGGCCGTGCTGGCGGAGGTGCTGCAGCGGCTACGGCCCGGTGGCGTGGTGGTGATCCCCCTGGCCACACTGGAGGCCCTGGCGGAGTTGCGGCCCCTGCTGGAGCGGGCTGGCTGCGCCTTGGCGCTGGCCCAGCTCCAGGCCTGGCGGGGGGCGCCCTTGGCGGACGGCACCCGCCTAGCGCCGCTCAATCCGGTGTTAGTGCTGAAGGGGCGGCTGCCAGCCGCTGCAGATTGAGAAGCCGCTGCCACAGCGCCGCCGGTGGGGCCTCGATCGCTAGCGCCTCACGGCAGCGCTCCAGCCAGCCTTCACGCTGCTGGAGCCGCTCGAGGGCCTTGTCCAGCCGGAACATCGCTCATCGCAGCTGGCTGCTGCAGTGTGCTGATCAGCTGGCGCCGGCGGGCGTAGAGGGCGGCCGCTTCCGCCGCGCTCAGGGTGCCAGTGCCCTGCACGTGCCAGGCCAGCTGGCGCAGGAGGGGATAGGCGGCCAGCGCGATCGTTTCTGCTTGCGGTGCGGCTCCAGCTTCGGCTCCGCCGTCCTCAGGGCTCTCCAGCTGGCCCAGGGACAGATCGAGGGCCTCCAGCACATTCATCAGTGCCCCGAGCGACACCGATGCTGCGCCCGTCTCGATGCGGTGCAGCGTCACCCTTGAAACTCCCGCAGCCGCTGGGGGCAACGGCACTGGGGGGGAGGCGCGGCAGATGGCACGGGATCACCAGCTCAGATGTTTCCCATTCTGGTCAACCGGATGGCTCCCGGCTGCAGCTCAGGGTGTGGCCGGGCCCCCAAGTGCCTCAATCCGCACCGGGGTGCCCACCCTGATCCCGAGTGCTTCGGCCTGGCCGCCTGCCAGCTCCAGCACGCCGTCCACGGCCTGGTCGGGGCCGTAGCTGCGGCAGGGCAGGCTCATGCAGGGTTGGGCATGGGCCTCAATGGCCACCACCCGGCCGCCCAGCACAAAAACCATGTCGAGGGGCTCGGGGGTGCGGTGCATCCAGAAGCGGGCCAGGGAGGGTGGGCTGTAGGGGAACCACATGCCCCGCAGGGGCGGCAGGGGCCCCCGGAGTTGCATGCCCCTGCTCTGTTCGTGGGATTCATCGGCCACTTCCAGCTCGAGGCAACGGCCGTTCTCCAGGCACCAGCGGGCCTCGATCGGCAGCTGCTGGGGCGGCGGTGAGAAGCCGCAGAGCAGGGCCGCCACCCCAGACAGGGCCACTCCATACATGGCCAAGCCTGGCACCAGCCCTTGCCAGCCCCGCCCTCCCATCAGGCGCTGCCCTCCAACTGGGGCATGCCCTGGCTCAGGCAGTAGCCCTGGCCCCGGATTGTGTGGATCAGCCGCTGCTCGCCTCCCTCTTCGAGCTTGTGGCGCAAATAGCGCACATACACCTCGATCACGTTGCTGGTGGTGCCCTGGTCGTCATTCCACACCTGGCGCAGGATCAGGTCCCGGCCCACCACCGTGCCCTTGCGCTCCAGCAGCAGCATTAGCAGTTGGTATTCGCGCGCCGTCAGGCCCACGGGCCGGGATCCCCGCTTGACCTGACGGGTGCTGGGGTTCACCACCAGGTCGCCCACCTGCAGTAGCTGGACTGGAATATTGGTGCGGCGGCTGCGGTCCAGGTGCAACCTCAAGCGCATCAGCAGATCGCTGGGGCCAATGCTGGAGAGCCAGAAGTCGTTGGCGCCAGAACTGAGGCAGAGAACCCTGGCCTCCACCGTGTCCTCGCCCACATCGAGCAGTATCGGCAGGTCGCCCCATTGGGCCCGCAACGCCGGGATGCGGCCGGCCTGGTCGGCGGAGAGCAGCACCGCATCGGGTGCCGGGGCTGCAGGAGCGCGGGCAGCGCTGCAGCAGGTGTATCCAGAGGCCTCCAGCCGCGCGGCCAGGGCTTCAGCCTCCTCTCCCACCAGCAGGATCAGCGGTTCACTCATGGGGCCATGCCGTTGCCGGGTTTGGCCACATGGGGCAACCCCCAGCCGAGCTTGTTGCGCAGCACCTGAAAAAACTCGTGGTCTGCCAGGCGCACAAAGCGGGCCGGTTGCTCGCTGCGCCGCACCAGCACGCGGTCTTCCGGCCAGATGTAACTGCCGGCACTGCCATCGACCACCATCATCAGCCGCTCGGGGGTGGCTGGAAAGACGGTCACCGGTTCCCGGTCGCTGAAGACCAGGGCCCGCGATGCCAGCGAGTGGGGTGCGATCGGCGTGAGCTGCAGCACGGGACAGTCGGGCGTGATCACCGGGCCGCCGGCGCTGAGGGCATAGGCGGTGGAGCCAGTTGGGGTGGCGAGGATCACTCCGTCTGCGGCGATGTCCACGGGGGCGTGGCGGCCGATGGCGATCTCGAAGTGGCACATCGAGGTGAGGGGCTCGCGGTGTAGGGCCATCTCGTTGAGACAGAGCACTTCCCAGCGGCGTTGCTCGCCGCGCATCACGCTGACGATCAGCATCGTGCGCTCCTCCACCGTCCACTCGCCGCTGAGCACCTGGTCCAGCGCCGCCTCCAGTTCGTTGAGGTAGGCCTCCGCCAGAAAGCCCAGATGGCCTGTGTTGACCGTGAGGATCGGCACGCCGATGGGTGCGGTTTGGCGGGCGGCCGAGAGCACGGTGCCGTCGCCGCCGAGCACCACGGCCAGGCTGAGGTCGGGGGCGAAGTTTGCCGGCACGCAGGCCGCGTAGCCGCGGCTGCGCAGATGCTGGTCTGGGTTGGCGAAACCCACCATGCCGCCGGAGCTGCTGACCCGCACCACGCCATAGCCGGCCGCCTTGAATCGGGCCTCGATGGCATCGGCAGTGGCCAGGGCCACGCCCTTGCCGTCATTCACGATCAGTCCGACGCGGGGCACCGATCGGGGGGCGGGGAGTTGCTTGAGTTTATGGGCCCAGTTTCAGCTAGCTCGCCCCAGGGCTCCTGTTGTCCTAAAACTGCTCCAGAAAGCGCAGGTCACTGGTGTACAGACGGCGGATGTCATCGATGCCGTGGCGCACCATGCAGAACCGCTCCACTCCTAGGCCCGCCGCAAAGCCGCTCCAGCGTTCCGGATCGAGGCCCATGCCGGTGAGCACGGCGGGGTCGACCATGCCGCAGCCCATCACCTCCAGCCAGCGGCCCCGCCACTGCACATCCACCTCGGCGCTGGGCTCGGTGAAGGGGAAGTAGCTGGCCCGGAAGCGCACGGGCAGGTCGCCAAAAAACTGCTGCAGGAAGGCCGTCACGGTGCCGCGCAGGTGGCTGAAATCCAGGCCCTCATCGATGGCCAGCACCTCCACCTGGTGGAACACCGGCGAATGGGTGGCATCCACCGGGTCGCGCCGATACACCCGGCCAGGGGCGACCACCCGCACCGGCGGCGGGTTCTGTTCCAGGTAGCGGATCTGCACAGGTGAAGTGTGGGTGCGCAGCAGGCGGCCCTCCCCCAGGTAGAAGGTGTCTTGCATATCCCGGGCCGGATGGTGCTCCGGGATGTTGAGGGCGCTGAAGTTGTAGTGGTCGGTTTCGATCTCAGGCCCCTCTGAAACCCGATACCCCAGCCCACTGAAGATGTCGACGATCTCTTCGATCGTGCTGATCAGCGGGTGGCGATGCCCCGCTGGGGTGTAGCTGCAGGGGGCCGTGACATCCAGGCTCTCCCGGGCGATGCGCTCTGCCATGGCAGCGGTTTTCACCGCTTTCAGCCGCTCGCCGAGCAGGTTTTGCACCTGCTCCTTGAGCACGTTGGCCCGCTGGCCGATCAGGGGCCGTTCGTCGCCGGGCAACTTGCCCATGGCCCCCAGCAGGCCGGAGAGGCGCCCCTTCTTGCCCAGCAGGCCCACCCGCAGCTCCTCCAGCTCGGCGGCGGTTGTGGCAGTGGAGATCTCAGCTGCCGCCTCGCTCTCAAGCGCCACAAGCTGGTCGGTGAGCTGCTGCAGGGACACGGTGGCGCTCACGGCGGGTGCGGAGGGAGACGAGACTTTAAGTAGGCGCCCCAGCGCTGGGCCGTTACGTTGCGGCGAGATCGCCCTTCGACCGATGGCACCGTTGAGGATCCTGATCAGCAACGACGACGGCGTTTTCGCCGAGGGGATCCGCACCCTTGCCAATGCAGCCCTGGCCCGCGGCCACCAGGTGAGCGTGGTGTGTCCAGACCAGGAGCGCTCCGCCACCGGCCATGGCCTCACCCTGCAGACCCCGATTCGGGCGGAGCGGGCCGATGAGTTGTTTGATGACGGCGTGCAGGCCTGGGCCTGCAGTGGCACCCCCTCCGACTGCGTCAAGCTGGCCCTCTTTTCCCTCCTTGATGAGTGGCCGGATCTGGTGCTCTCCGGCATCAACCACGGGCCCAACCTGGGCACCGACATCCTCTACTCAGGCACCGTCAGCGCGGCGATGGAGGGAACGATCGAGGGTCTGCCCGCCCTGGCGGTGAGCAGCGCCGATTTCCAGTGGCGTCAGTTTGCGGCAGCGGCCAGGCTGGCCCTGGATGTGGCCGAGGGCATGCTGGCGGAGGGTTGGCCCGACAACATGTTGCTCAACCTCAACGTGCCCGCCCGGCCCCCCGAGTCGATCGGGCCGTTGCGCTGGTGTCGCTCGGCGGTGCGCCGCTACACCGACCAGTTCGAGCAGCGGGTGGACCCCCGCGGGCACACCTACTACTGGCTGGCAGGGGAGGTGGTCAATGACCTCGAAGCCCAGGTTTCCGGGCCAGAGAGCTGGCCCACCGATGTTGCCCAGATCAATACCGGTGCCCCTTCGCTGACCCCGCTCCAGCCCGACATCTTCTGGCGTGGGGCGACCCGCGACCTGCCGGATCTGAGTGGTCTGCTGGCTCAGGTGGAGCGGTAAACCCGCTGCAGCAGCCAGAGGCTGATCCACAGCCCGATCAGATGGGCAAACAGCACCTGGGTGTTGCCCAGTACGGACAGCATCTCGATCGAGGTGATCGGCAGTCCGATCACCCGGCCCGCGGTCCCGGGGGTCGCCTGGATCTGGGCCCCGAAGAACCCAGGCACCTGCTGGGAGGCCTGCACAAACAAGCTGCCGGCCAGGGACTGATAGCCAATCACCGCCAGGCTGAGACCGACCAAATCGGCAAGCAGGCCCCGTTTGATCAATTTGGCCGTTTCGCCCTTGCTGGGCCGCACCGGAGAATTCAGGGCCCGGCCGCAGCGCACGATCAGCCCGCTCTGCCAGATGCACCAGAGCAGCAGCAGAAAGGCCAGGGTTGTCAGCGAAATTCCAGGCCCCAGGCCCAGGGCCCGGGAGGAATTGGCTGCCAAGCGGCCGCCGATGTTGTTGAACAGCAGGACGCCCACTACCACCACGGCCAGCACCACCTGGGCCCAGAGGCGTACCCAGCCCATGCGCCGCAGGGCTGCAGCGATCAGCTGTAGGTCGAGGCGGTCAGCCATGCAGCCAGTGCCGGTTTCTGCCCCAAAGGTGCCATGGGAAGATCGATTTGGCTTCTGTTGCCGTTGGTTTCCGTAGCGTTGATACCCCTGCGATCCCCCCAGGAAGCCCGCCGGCCGACGGCCATTGCCCTTGGCAGCTTTGATGGCCTGCACCAGGGCCACCGAAGGGTGATTGCCTCGGTCACGGATCTGCCCGCTTCCATGCCTGCTCCCGTGCCCACTCCCGTCCCAACGGTGGTGAGTTTCTGGCCCCATCCGCGCGAAGTGCTGCACGGGGAGGCGCGGCTGCCCCTGGATCTGCCCGCTGAGAAGCTGCATCTGCTCGAGCCGCTCGGCATTCAGCAGCTGGTGCTGGTGCCCTTTACCCAGGAGTTGGCCGCCCTCAGCCCGGAGGCGTTTGTTCAGCAGGTGCTGTTGGACCAGCTGGGGGCCAGGCGGATTGCCGTGGGGGATAACTTCCGCTTCGGGGCCGGCCGCTGCGGCGACAGCCAGACCCTGGCGGCCATCGGCCAGCGCCATGGCATCGATGTGAAGGTGCTGCCCATGCTCTGGGATGGCCCGGAGCGGGTGAGCAGTAGCCGCATCCGTCGGGCGCTGGCCGAGGGGGATGTGGCGGAGGCCCACCGGCTTCTCGAGCGGCCCTACCGCTTCCGAGGCCTGGTGGTGCGAGGGCGGGGACTGGGCAAAACCCTCGGTTGGCCCACCGCCAATCTGCAGGTGGACGGGCGCAAATTTCTTCCCCTCGAGGGGGTGTACGCCGCGGCGGTGTCAGTGGCGGGGGGGGCGATGCTGCCGGCGGTGATGAATCTCGGCCCCCAGCCAACGGTGGATCCGATGGCCCCCTCGGCGGTGGAGGTTCACCTGCTCGATCGCCGCCTGGAGCTTGTGGGCATGGAGCTGCAGGTGCAGCCCCTGCAGCTGCTGCGTCGCCAGCAGACCTTTGCCAGTTTCGAAGACCTCAGCAGCCAGATCGCTGCCGACGCCGACCGGGCCCGCGCCCTATGGGGCGGGGTAGGCGTGGGTGAGGCCCCAGCCGATGAAGGTGGCAATCCCGCCGAGCAGCAGAATCCCTGAGATCAGCACCAGCATCGGGTTGTCGGAATTGGCCTTGTCCACTCCGCCCGGCTCGCCTGCCATTGGCCCCTGCGCGATGGATCCCACCCTAGACAGCTTTGACCGTTCCGCCCGGGATCGTCTGCTCGACGCCAACCTGGACCGGGCCCGGGAGGGCCTGCGGGTGCTGGAGGACTGGGCCCGTTTCGGCCTCGACCGGGGCGATCTGGTGGCCCGCACCAAGGACATGCGCCAGCGGCTGGGCCGGCTGCATCGGGATGTCTACAAATTTGCCCGCCATACGGCCACCGATCCGGCCGCCGGCCTGGGCCACCCGGCCCAGGCGGAGCGCCGCAGCCCCAGTGCCGTGGTGGGAGCCAATGCGGGCCGGGTGCAGGAGGCTTTGCGGGTGCTGGAGGAGTTTGGTCGCAGCAGCGATCCCGAGCTGGCCGAGGAGGCCGCCACCCTGCGCTACCTGCTCTACGACCTGGAAGTCGATCTGCTGCAGGCCTGTCGCCTCGCCGCCACGGGCGGGGTGGGGCGGCGCGAGGCGCTGGCCAGCTGCCGGCTCTACCTAGTCACCTCCCCGGTGGCCGATCTGGAGGGGGTGGTGGCCGCCGCCCTCGGGGCCGGAGTGCGCCTGGTGCAATACCGGGCCAAGGAGGCCGCGGGCTTTGACGACCTGCAGAAGCTCCGCCAGGCCCGCGCCCTGCGCCAGCTCTGCACCGCCCACGGCGCCCTGTTTCTGGTCAACGACCGGATCGACATCGCCCTGGCGGTGGAGGCCGACGGTGTGCACCTGGGCCAGGGGGACCTGCCACCGGCCATTGCCCGCCAGCTGCTTGGCCCCGATCGCCTGATCGGCCGTAGCACCCATGCCCTGGCCCAGCTGCAGCAGGCGGTGAGCGAGGGCTGTGACTACGTCGGGGTGGGCCCCGTGTACGCCACTCCCACCAAGCCGGGCCGTGAGCCCGTGGGCCTCGACTACGTGCGCCAGGCCGCGGCGGCTAGCCCGATCCCCTTTTTCGCTATAGGTGGGGTGGATGCCAGCAACCTGGCGGCCGTGCGGGCCGCTGGCGGCACCCGGGTGGCGGTGGTGCGGGCGATCACCGCGGCGGCCGATCCCGCGGCGGCCACTGCCGGCCTGTTGGCAGAGCTCGAGGCCAGGGGATGATCACGCTGGTGGTGAATGGCGAAGCGCGCCGCTGTGCCGCCGGTCTCAACCTGGAGCAGGCCCTCGGGCAGCTGGGTTACCAGCCCCGGCTTGTGGTGGTGGAGTTCAACGGCACGATCCTGCCCCGCTCGGCCTGGACCGGGCAGCTGGTGGTGGAATCCGACGTACTGGAAGTGGTCACCATCGTCGGTGGTGGTTCCTAGATTCCTTCTATCTGCTTAAAGCGCCTTGGCGCGTTCCACCCCCCTCCTGCTGCGGCGCTGCGCCAGCCTGCTGGTTGTACCCGTGTTAGCCCTCACCCTCCTGCTGGCCCATCCCAGCCCCAGTTGGGCGGCCAGCGGCGGCCGGATCGGTGGCGGCAGCTTCCGCTCGGCACCCTCCATGCCCCGCAGTTACGGCGGGGGCGGCTACAGGGGTGGCTACGGCGGCGGCTATGGCGGTGGCGGTGGCCTTAACGGGGGCTACCGGGGCGGCTATGGCGGCGGCGGCATTGGCTTCCCCTTCCTGATTCCCCTCTTCGGTTTCGGCGGCGGCGGCCTGTTTGGCTTTCTAGTGCTGATGGCCGTGGTGGGTCTGCTGCTCAATGCCTTTAAGGGCGGTGGTGGCCAGGCTGGGCCCCTGCCCGCTGGCCGCGGCTCCGAGCTCGGCTATGGCAGGCCGGATGGCCCCGTGACGATCAGTCAGCTCCAGGTTGGTCTGCTGGCCTCGGCCAGGGATCTCCAACGGGACCTGCGACGGCTGGCAGGTAGCGCCGACACCGGGCGTGCGGCAGGCCTGCAGGCGTTGCTGCAGGAGACCACCCTGGCCATGTTGCGCCACCCCGATCTCTGGGTGTATGCCAACGCCGAAGTTGGCCAGGTGCCCTTCGCCAGTGCCGAAGCCACCTTCAACCGTCTCTCGATGGGCGAACGCAGCAAGCTGCAGCGCGAGGTGACCAGCAATGTCTCCGGCCAGCGCTTCAGCGATGCCAGCGTTGTTTCAGGCGAGAGCGACGCCAGCAGCGATTTCATCGCCATCACCCTGCTGGTGGCCAGTCGCAACCGCCTCAACATCAAGGGGGCCGGCAGCGCAGATCAACTGCGGGATGCACTCCAGCAACTAGGCGCGGTGGGCGCAGACGACCTCATTGCGATTGAGGTGATCTGGCAACCAGAGGGTGCCGGTGAGGTGCTGAGCACCGAAGAACTGCTCACCGCCTACCCCCAGCTGCAACACCTTTAACTTTCAGGTAACTTTCAGGGATTGATGAGCCAACAGCTACCCCATTGGGGCCTGGCTGTTGAGGATGCGCAGGGCAGCCATCGCGGCGCCGTAGCCGTTGTCGATGTTCACCACCAGCAGCCCTGGGGCGCAGCTGGCCAGCATGCCGTTGAGGGCCGCCATACCGCCGGCGCTGACTCCGTAGCCCACTGCCACCGGCACGCCGATCACCGGTTGGGGCAGCAGGCCGGCCAGCACCGTCGGCAGGGCTCCTTCCATGCCGGCGCAGGCAATCAGCACAGGGGCCCTGCGCAGCTCTTCCAGCCGATCGAGTAGGCGGTGCAGGCCGGCGACTCCCACATCGAGCACCAGCTCGGTGGCGATGCCGTGGCAGGCCAGGGCCAGCTGGGCCTCCGCCGCCACCGGCAGGTCGCTGGTACCGCCGCCCAGCACCGCCACCCGGCCCCGGCTGGGATCGGGGTTCGGCAGGCTGCCGGCGGTGAGGCAGCGGGCCTGAAGGTGGTGCTGCAACTGGAGCTCCCCGGCCAGGTTGGGCCCCAGCTCGAGGGCTACGGCATGGGCTTTTGCGGGCTCGATGCGGGTGGCGAGCGCCAGTTCAGCGGCGGCGTGGGTGGCGATCAGGATCCGGGCGATCTGCTCGGCGCTCTTGTTTTCGCCCCAGATCGCCTCCACCATCCCCAGCCGCTGGCGGCGGCCCAGATCCAGGCGGTGCTCGCTGCTCCTGGAGCTACTCATGGCGGTAGCAGTTCCCCTTCAAAAACCAGGGGGAAGGGATTGCCCTGGCGCCTACCGGTGGCCTGGCGGGCCGCCTGCTCGAAGCGCTCCTGCACCGCATCCAACTCAGCCGGTGGGATTGCTTTCCACTGCTCCCGGCTGGCCCAGCGAATCAGCAGCGTGCCTTCCTCGGTGACGGGGTCCCACAGCAACTGGCGATCGAGGAATCCTTTCTGTTGGGCCAGCCAGGGCTCCCAGCTGTTCGCTTCGGCGGCGATCCATTCCTGGCGCGCTTCAGCCGGCACCTTCACGCGCAGGTGCTCGACCACGGCCACCTCAAAACCGCCGTCGGGGCCATCCCGCCCGGCGATTGCCCTGTCGGGATGGCCGGCCAGCAGCATGACCAGGCACAGCCCAAAGGCCAGCAACCTCGCCAGCCCCCCAATCATTTCTGCAACAGGGCCACGGCGTGGCATGAGATCCCCTCCTCGCGTCCCTCAGCGCCCAGTTTTTCGTTGGTGGTGGCCTTGACACCCACCTGGTCGGCTGACAGCCCCATGCGGGCGGCGATGGCGGCTCCCATGGCCCCGATGTGGGGCTTGAGCCTGGGGCGCTCGGCGACGATCACGCTGTCGATATTCACCACGCTCCAGCCCCGCTCTGCCACCAGGGCCCCCACCTGCTCCAGCAGCACCAGGCTGTCGGCCCCCTGCCACTGGGGGTCTTCTGGCGGGAAATACAGGCCGATGTCGCCTAGGGAAAGGGCCCCCAGCAGGGCATCCATGATTGCGTGCACCAGCACATCTGCATCGCTGTGGCCGTCGAGGCCGAGGCCTGCGGGATGCTCCAGCCGCTGGCCGCCCAGGATCAGCGCCCGACCCGGAACCAGCCTGTGGATGTCGTATCCGTTGCCGATACGCAGCTGCATGGGCCGCAGTGGGAGCGGCTTCAAACCCTATCGCCCAGAACCTGTAGGCGGTTGCCTTCTCGGCCCATCACCTGCACGCCCTCGCCGGTCTGCAGTTGCCGTTCCGGCTCAAGGTTGATGGCCGCCCAGCTCTGCCCCTGCCAGCGCACCCGCCCAGCCTCTTCCCCCGGGCTGAAGCCGCTGATCACGCTGGCCCGGTCGCTGCTGCCGCCTGGTGGAATCGCCCGCGTTCGGCGCTGCCTCGACCAGCCCTGCAGAGAGGGCAGCAGGGCCAGGGTCAGCCCTGCGAACACCCCCAGCTGGGCCAACGGGCCCAGGGCCGGTACGGCGGCCAGCAGTAAGGACAGCCCCAGGGCAGCCAGAACGGCGGGCAGCAGGCCGTCGAAATCGGCCCCGAGCCAGCTGACGCCCAGCAGGGTCAGCGCCAGTAGAAACCAGGTCAGCGCGGCCATGGCAGGGGCGGGTGGGGCAGCCCGACCATGGTGCCTAGCCTGAAGCTAGTGCGAGGCCAATTCCGTGGAAGCCCTGTTCGGTCTACCCGCCCTAGTGCTGATGGCCCTGCTCGGGATCAACAGCGTCAAGGTCACCAGCGGCGGCCAGTCGCGGCTGGTGGAGCGCCTCGGCAAATACGACCGCCAGCTGCAGCCTGGCCTGTCACTGGTGTTGCCGGTGCTCGAAAAGGTGGTGAGCCACGAATCGCTCAAGGAGCGGGTGCTCGACATCCCGCCCCAGCAGTGCATCACCTGCGACAACGTGGCGATCGAGGTGGATGCGGTTGTGTATTGGCAGCTGCTGGAGCACGCCCGCGCCTACTACGCCGTCGACAACCTGCAGGCGGCGATGGTGAACCTGGTGCTCACCCAGATCCGCGCCGAGATGGGCAAGCTCGACCTGGATCAAACCTTTACCACCCGCCAGGAGGTGAATGAGGCGCTGCTCAAGGAGCTGGATCAGGCCACCGATCCCTGGGGCGTGAAGGTGACCCGGGTGGAGTTGCGCGATATCCAGCCCTCCCGTGGGGTGCAGCAGGCGATGGAGCAACAGATGACCGCCGAGCGGGAGAAGCGGGCAGTGATCCTGCGCTCCGAGGGCGAGCGCGAATCCCAGCTCAACGCAGCCCGCGGCCGCGCCGAGGCGCTGGTGCTCGATGCCAGGGCCAAGCAGGAGGCGCTGCTGCTGGAGGCCCAGGCCCAAGCCCAGCAGCAGACCCTGCTCGCCCAGGCCAGGGCCGACGCCGCCACCCGGCTGGCCGAGGCAATCCAGGCCAACCCTCAAGCCGCTGAGGCGATGCGGTTGCTGCTGGCCGGCGACTGGATGGCCATGGGCGAGCAGATGGCCCATGCCCCCGGCGGCAGCGTGCTGATGGTGGATCCCCAGAGCCCGGCGGCCCTGCTCACGGCGTTGCGGGGTCTGCAACAGGGCCAGAGCTGAGGGGGCCGATCAGTTTCACGCCTTCGTTCTTAGCAAAGCCCTGATCAAAGGTCAGCACTGGCATGGCGCCATGGCTGGCGGCGCGAGCCAGAACGAGCTGATCGGCAAAGTCACCGCCCTGCTGGAAGCGGCCGAGGGCGTCGATCACCGCGTCCACATCGACCACCACAACCCCGCGGGTGCGGATCAGACGTTGCAGGAGATTGTGGCGCGTCGCGCGATCTAGTCCGTAGCCCCGCAACACCCAGGCAACTTCAGCGAGAACCACATCCGGGATGAACGCTCCCCCCGCCTGGATCGCGCCTAAAAAAGCTTCCTCGGCAAGGGGCGTCTGAACGGGGTCATCACCCACCAACACCCGAACCACCAAATTGGTGTCAAGCGTCTGCACAGCCAGCGGCAGCGGCAATGGCGCGGTCCATGTCGTCCAGGCTCATGGAGCGGGTGACGGCGGGGCGATGGCGGAAGAGCTCTTCTGGTTCGTACAGAGCAGGCACCAACACCAGCCGTCCATGCCGATCCACACTCACCTGGAGGTGACTGCCAGGAGTCAGTCCCAGGGACTCACGCAGCTGCCGGGGGATCGTCAGCTGACCCTTTGAGCTGAGCGTGATCGTTCTCATCGTTCAATAGTAAGGCAGATTGCCTTACATGGGGTCGCTGCTCAGTGGCGCCAAAGTTGGCGCCAGGGATTGTCTCGCCATGCACCAACGCAATCGGCGCACTGGGTGACATCCAGTGCGCGTCGGCTACTGCTGGGCCTGCTGCTCCTGCCAGCGCGCGAATAGATCCGGCCGTCGCTCGCGGGTGCGCTGCTGCTGCTGCTCGAAGCGCCAGCGGGCAATGGCGCCATGGTCGCCGCTGCGCAGCACTGCCGGCACCTCCAGCTCCCGAAAGCTGGCCGGCCGGGTGTAGTGGGGGTGCTCCAGCAGCAGGGCGCTGTGGCTTTCCTCCTCCAGGCTGGCCTGGCTTCCCACGGTGCCCGGCAGCAGCCGCACCACGCCGTTGATGATCACCGCCGCCGGCAATTCTCCGCCGGTGAGCACGAAATCGCCGATCGACACCTCCTCGTCGGCCAGGGCACGGATGCGCTCATCGAAGCCCTCGTAGTGGCCGCAGATCAGCACCAGCTGCTCGTATTCAATGGCCCAGCGGCGCAGGTCGACCTGCTCCAGGGGTTTGCCCTGGGGGCTCATCAGCAGCACCCGCCGCCGCGGCAACACCGGAATCGCCTCCACCGCCGCAAATACCGGCTCGGGCTTGAGCACCATGCCCGCTCCGCCGCCGTAGGGCTCATCGTCGACCTTGCGGTACTTGTCGGGGGCGAAGTCGCGCGGGTTGTGGGTGTGCAGTGCCGCGATGCCGGCGGTAAAGGCGCGGCCGATCACCCCAAGGGCTAGCAGCGGCGCAAAGGCTTCCGGCGCCAGGCTCACCACATCCAGGCGCATGGGGCTCAGCTCACCGGGGCGGTGGGTCGACTCACCCGGCGGATCTCGGAGCTGAAGCTGGCCCGGCCAGGGCTGCCGTCGGCGCTGCTCTCCACGGTGCTGCGCAGCCGCAGGTTGGGCTTGGTGAACCAGATGCGCTCCCGCACCTCCGTGTCATTGGAGCGGATCGTGAGCTCCAGGCTGCCGTCGGGCCAGAGCTGCCAGCTGCCCTGCTGATCGCCGCTGCGGAAGTCGCCGTCAGCGCTGAAGTGCAGCTGCTGGGCCACGCCATCCTTGGGGCAGACCCGCAGGCCGCCGGCGCCGCCCGGAGCCTCGGGCTCCAGAAAGGACACCACCAGTTCGCCGCGCTCGCTGCTGTGCCAGGCGTCGCCGTCTTCCGTGTCGAGCTCAGCTGCGGCACTCACCGCCGCCAGGGCGAACTGGCTGCGCAGGCCCATCCACTCGCCGGCGCAGTGGCGTAGAAAGCCGCCGATCTCCTCGGGAGGGAAGGGGGCGGTGTCGGTGAGTGACTTGGTGCTGGGCTCGCTCATGGCTGCGATTCTCTCAGCTGCCTGGCCCGTCGCCGCCTATCCAGATCACCTGGTGGCCGTAGCTGCGGAGGGTGCGATCCGCCGTCAGCAGGGTGAGGCCGTTATGGATGGCCTGGGCCGCCAGCAGCCGATCGAAGATTCCGTCTTCGCACAGCGGTAGGGGTCGCGATGGATCCAGGGCAGATGCTGCACAGCCAGGCAGTGAGGAATCCGGGCTTGCCGAGGGAGGTTTTGATCGCCCAATTAGCTAAGCCGGCCTGTTAGCTAAGCCAGCTAGCAAGTTCAGTCCCCCCGGTAGCCCAGTTCGCTCAGCCGGGCGGCGCTGCGGCGCCAGCCCGGCACCACCTTGACGAACAGCTCCAGGTACACCGGCCCTTCAAATATCTTCTCCATCTGCAGCCGCGCCCCCTGGCCGATGGTTTTGAGCATGCTTCCCCCCTTGCCGATCAGGATCCCCTTCTGGCTGGAGCGCTCCACCAGCACCGTGGCCAGGATGGCGGTGCGGGGGCCGTCGTCGACCACCCGCTCGATGCTCACCGCCACGGAGTGGGGCACCTCCTCGCGGGTTTGGTGCAGTACCTGCTCCCGGATCAGCTCGGCCATCAGCAGCTGCTCGGGCTGGTCGCTCACCGCATCGGCCGGATAGAGATGGGGCCCCTCGGGCAGCTCGGCGCTCAGGGCCGCTACCAGGGCCCCGGTGCCTTCGCCGCTGAGGGCGCTCACCGGGTGTAGGGGCCAGTCGCCCGCCAGCTCCCGGTAGCTGGCGGCCAGCTGCTCGGCCCGCTCCGGATCCACCAGGTCGTTCTTGTTGAGGGCCACATGCACCGGCGCGCGGCAGTGCTTCAGCAGCTCCACGATGAAGCCATCGCCCCGGCCCGCCGGCTCGCTGCCATCCACCAGCAGCAGCACCACATCCACCTCGCCGATGGCACCGCGGGCGCTCTGCACCAAGCGTTCCCCCAGCAGGTGGTGGGGCTTGTGGATGCCCGGGGTGTCGAGCAGCACTAGTTGGGCCGCCTCGGTGGTGAGGATCGCCCGCAGCCGGTTGCGGGTGGTCTGGGCCACCGGTGAGGTGATTGCCACCTTTTCGCCCACCAGCTGGTTGAGCAGGGTGGATTTGCCCACGTTCGGCCGGCCGATCAGGGCCACGAAGCCAGAGCGGAAGCCCTCTGGGCTGGTTGGCAGGGCCGGGATCGTCGCGGGGAACTCCATGGCTCCAGCCTCGCAGCCGGCAGCACCTGGCTGGCGATCTCGCCCATAGGCTGGAGCTGCGTGCTGCATCTCCGCCCAGAGATCTCCCCAGCGATGGCTCCAGCTCCATCAGATGACTCCGCTGCCCCCCTCCAGCCCAGCTTCCAGCAGGCCATGGAGATCACTGCCCATTGGCTGGCCCTCTGGGAGAACGGCGAACTCAGCGATGAGGTGCTGGCCGACAGGGTGGCTGAGTTGGTGGCCAGTCGGGATGGGGCCCGCGGCTTTTTCGTGGTGAGCCTGGCCGGTGACGGCCCCCTGATGGACCGGCTGCCTGAAGCCCTGTTGCTGCAACTGCGCTTGGCTGGCGCGGGCGTGGTGGATCTCTCGGTCCGCAACCTGGCGATGAGCACCGCCATGGCGCTGCACCACCAGCGGGCGGGGGATGGGGGGCAGCAGGCGGCTTCAGAGCGGGTGCGGGCGCGCTGCACCGAATTGCTGCGCGGCTTGGAGCCCCTGGCCGTTAAGCAGAGGCTGGAGATCCTGTTGGCTGCAACGGCAGGGGAGGGCGACGATGTGGCCTTCCTGGAGCGCTGGGGGTACGACGCCGACCAGCGCCAGGCCATCGCGGCGGCGATCGAGGCGGTGGCCGAGGCCTGAGCTGGGCCAGGATAGCTGCTCCTTGGCTTGTCTCGATGGCCGCGTCCCGGCTAGTTCGTGCTTTGGCCACGGGGCTTTGCTCCGCTGCGCTGTTGGCCCCTCCAGCGGCCAGATCGATTGAAACCATCAGGTTGCGGTTGCCCCTGCTGGAGACCGACTTCCTCATCCGGGTTTCCGAATTGCGCAGCCCGGCGGCCCTGCTTGCTGGTGATAGCGATTTGGCCGAACTCGACCGGGCCACCAACGGGGTGATTGGTCAGAAGCTCAAAGCGGTGCTGCAGTCCAACCTGCCCCTGGAGCTGAAGGCCGTATTGCTCAATGCCAACGGATCGCCCCTGCTGGAGCAGGTGTTGCTGTTGGTGGGAGCCCTCGGTGACATTGACGACCTGCCTGAGCCAATTGAGCCGGCCCAGTTTCACCGGGCCCTGGAGCTGGCGGCCGCCAAAGGGGGGATCAGCTTGCTGGATGTGCTGGAGAATCTTCCTGGCGAGAGCGTCACGGTGGAGCTGGGCCGGCTGGGCTATTCGCTGCAGAGATTCCGGGCCCAACGCCGTCAGGCCGAACAGTTGATTGCCGCGTTGCCCGCGGTGAGCAGCAACGGGCCTTGGCTGGAGGCCGGCAGGTTCACCAGCGCGCGCCGGGAGCTCAAGATTGACGTGGCCCATCGTCCCGAGCCCCTGGCGGTGGTGATCTGGGAGTCCAGTGCATCCGCCACCACCGCCACGACCCCCACCGCCGCCACGACCGCCACAGATCGCCTCGTGGTGATTTCCCACGGCCTCTGGGATGACCCCAGAAATTTCGAGGGCTGGGCTGGGCACCTGGCCAGCCATGGCTACACGGTGGTGCTGCCGCGCCATCCCGGCAGCGATCAGAGCCAGCAGCGGGCGATGCTCTCAGGCAAGCAGCCGCCACCGAAACCGGCAGAATTGGCGCTGAGGCCCAAGGATGTGTCGGCGGTGATCGATGCGGCGGCCCAGGGTCAGTTGAACTTGCGCCGGCCGGTGAACACCAAGGCGGTGCTGGTGGCTGGCCATTCCTGGGGGGCGACGACGGCCCTGCAGTTGGCCGGTGCCCGGCCCACCGCCAGCAGGATGGAGCAGCTGTGCGAAGACCTGCGCCACCCCTGGCGCAATCTCAGCTGGGTGTTGCAGTGCAACTTTGTTGGTTCGGCCGACAGTGCAGCCCTGGCCGACCCCCGGGTGGTTGCTGCCGTGGCGGTGAGTCCACCGATGCGGCTGTTGTTCGATATTGATTCGGCCAGGGGTATGGGGGCCGCCGTGCTGGTGGTGAGTGGCGGCAGCGACTGGGTTGTACCCCCGGGCCCGGAAGCGATCGAGCCGATGGCCAGGGTCATCAGTGCCACCAGTGAGGGTCATCGCCTGGTGCTGGTGGAGGGGGGCACCCATTTCAATCTGCGTTCCTCCCTTGCTAATGGCGGTGGGCCTTTGCGGGGTTTGATCCTGGCTTGGTTTAGTGCGGCCAGCCAGGCCCCAGCAGGAAGCCCGCCCCAGTTGCCCCCCGATGGCTGGGGGAGCAGCACCATGCCCCTGCGGGATGTGACCAAGCACCTGCCTGAGCCAGCCAACCAGCCATAAAAAAGCGCCCTCTGGGGGCGCTGGGGGCTTGCTGCTGGAAGCAAGGAGCTTGGCTCAATCGCGCCGGCCACCGCCCTGCAGGGCAATGATCAGCCGCAGGATGAAGATGAACAGGTTGATGTAGGTGAGATACATGCCCAGGGCGCCGGCCAGGTACTGGTCGTCGCTGTAGGTGCGGGGCATGGTGTAGAAGTCGACGAAGGCGGCGCCGACGAACAGCACGGTGCCGAAGCCGGCGATCAGCAGTTCAAAGGTGCCCCCACTGAAGACTCCCGGCGCAAAAATGCTGCCTACGATCTGCACAACCATCGCGATCAGTAGGCCGAGAATCCCCAGGCCCACCACCCCGCTGAGGGCCTGCCCCACGTTGTCGCTCATGCGCCGACCGGCCACTGAGGCCACCACAAAGGTGATGCCGGTGGCCAGGGTGGCGGTACCGATTGCTCCTACGCCAGCAGCGCTGATGGCGTAGGCGACAATTCCGCTCAGGGTGAAGCCCGTGATCAGGCTGTAGGCCGTCAACAGCGGCAGGGCCGTGCTGTTGTTGCCCTTCATGGCCACGTTTTGGGCCACGAAGAAGAGGATGAAGTTGCCGATCAGGGCCACCCAGAACAGGGGCATGAAGCTGGCAGGGCTGCTGGCCATCAAGGTCAGGCCGCCCAACACGCCAGCGGCAGTGAGCACCATGCCCCCGCCCACGTAGGGCAGGGCCTTGTTGACCACATTGGGCCCCACCAGGGCGCTCGACTGGGCCTCACGGATGGCTTGTTGGAAATTGCTGCTGGCCGGCATGGCGCACCAGAGGGAGGAAACTCCCATCATCCTGACAGCGCCCTGCAGGCAACGGGAGGCCCCGGGGGCTGAGGTTGGTGCGGATCTCCCTATTGAATCTGGTATTGCTATTCGATCTGGCGCCGCGAGCCGGGCCAGATCAGCACCGCGAGCACCGCCACACCGGTGCCGATGCAGGATTCGGCAAACCGCAGCAGGGCATTCAGCCCCGGACTCAGCTTTGGATCCAGGCTGCTGGTGACCATCACCACGATCACCGTGATCGCCGCCAGGCGGCCGTGGCTCGGCACTTTCACCGCCGCGCACAGCAGCACCGTGGCGAAGATCGCCACGGCCATGCCAGCGGGGTGGAAGGGCAGCAGGGTTAGGTAGACCGCGCTGGTGGCGGCGCCGATCGCCGACCCCAGGATGCGCAGTGACGCTGAGGAAAGCGCCTCCTTGCTGGTGGCCTGGGTCACCACAATCGCGGAGATCGCCGACCAGAGCCCGCCGATCTTGGGCAGATAGCCAGGGAACAGACTGGTAAACCAGGAGCCGAGCAAGAAGGCCACTAGGGCGGCCAGGGCAATTTCGGCGGGGGTGCGCAGGCGCTCAGCCCTGTTCATAGTTGGTGCCCGGCCCAGCAGTCTCAGAAATGCTCAGGCTTCAGGGGCAGCTTCTTCAGGGGCAGCAGCAGCTTCGGCAGCCGCAGCTTCAGCCGCGGCAGCAGCAGCAGCTTCAGCGGCCTTGGCGGCAGCTGCTGCTTTGGTGGCGGCCTCGCGCGCTTCGGCCTGTTTCAGCTTGCCGACCACTTCGGCGGCACGCACGGTCTTAGCGACCAGCCCGCCCTTCTCCAGCAGGGAACGGACGGTGTCGGTGGGCTGGGCGCCCTGGCTCAGGCGGGCCCTGATCGCCTCGGTGTCGAGACGGGTTTCCTTGGTGCGTGGGTTGTAGAAGCCCAGCTCCTCCAGCGGACGGCCATCGCGGCGGGAGGTGCTGTTGGTGGCCACGAGGCGGAAACTCGCTTCCCGCTTTTTACCAAACCGCTTCAGGCGGAGCTTAATCATCGATGCTTTACCGCTAGGTGACCAAACAACCAATGTACCCGCTCGAGTGCTCAGAGCTGGCCGAACCCCTTGCGTTTCTTGGCTGGTTTGGTGGCCACTCGCCCTGGGGAGCCTGCTGCGGGCATGCCACCCATCGGGCCGGGCATCCCCGGCATTCCAGGCATCCCCGGCATGCCGCCACCCCGGGTCATCTGTTGCATGAAGCCCCGCATCTTCTGGAAGTCGGCCAGCACCTTGTCGACATCGGCAGGTTTGTGGCCACTGCCTGCGGCGATGCGGCGCCGGCGTGAGGGCTGGGAGGCCAGCAGTTCTGGCTGCTGGCGTTCGACCTCCGTCATCGAGCCGATCATCGCTTCGATCTTCTTGAGCTGCTCCTCCCCCTGCTTGAGCATGCCGTCGTCAATCTTGTTCATGCCGGGGATCAGCTTGATCAGTCCTCCGAGCGAGCCCATGCGCCTGATCATGCGCATCTGCTGAAGGAAGTCTGAGAAGTCGAAGCTGGCCTCCTGCAGCTTCTGCTGCATCTTGGCCACATCGGCCAGCTCCACCTCCTTGGTGGCCTTCTCCACCAGGGTGAGCACATCGCCCATGCCCAGGATGCGGCTGGCCATCCGCTCGGGGTGGAAGGGCTGCAGCGCCTCCACCTTCTCGCCGGTGCCGATGAACTTGATCGGCGCGCCGCTCACCTTGCGGATGGAGAGGGCGGCGCCACCGCGGGAGTCGCCATCCAGCTTGGTGAGCACGGCGCCGGTGATGCCCACCTGCTGGTGGAAGGCCCTGGTGAGCTCGGCCGCCTCCTGGCCGATCATCGAATCCACCACCAGCAGCACCTCGTCGGGCTGGCAGGCCTGGCGGATGCGCACCATCTCCTCCATCATCGACTGGTCGATCTGGAGGCGCCCGGCGGTGTCCACCAGCACGGTGTCGAAGCCCTCGGCCCTGGCCTTGTCAATGCCGGCCGCGGCGATGTCTTCAGGTTTGGCCTCGGTGCCAAGGCTGAACACCTCCACGCCGATCTGGGCGCCGAGGGTTTTGAGCTGCTCGATGGCCGCCGGCCGGTAGACGTCTGCTCCCACCAGCAGGGCCTTGCGCCCCTGCTCCTTGAGGTGCAGGCCGAGCTTGGCGGTGGCGGTGGTCTTGCCAGCGCCCTGCAGGCCAGCCATCAGCACCACCGAGGGGGCTCCGGCCTGGCCGCCGGCGGCCAGGGGGGCGTTCTCGCCGCCCATGGTGTCCACCAGCTGCTCGTGCACCAGCTGGATGAACTTCTGATCCGGGCTGACGCCGCGCACCACCTCGGCCCCGACAGCCTTGCGCCGCACCTCCTCGACGAAGTCCTCCACCACCGGCAGGCTCACGTCGGCCTCCAGCAGGGCCCGGCGTACCTGCTTGAGCGCCCCCTGCACGTTGGTTTCGGTGATGGAGGCCTGCCCCTTCAGGCTCTTGACCGCGTCCTCAAATCGCTGGGAAAGCTCTTCAAACATTTAGGTGCCGCTCGGGGGCCAGAAGTGGGGGCCAGGCCCCGGAATTCAGGTGATCGTAAAAACCGGGCTGACCCCGGCAGCGATGGCTCAGGGGGCCTTGCTGAAGCTGGCAACGCGCCAGATGCCCCCCTCCCGGCCGAACACATAGCGGTTGCGCAGCTGCAGTTTGGTGGGCTCTCCCTCCGGATCGCCCTTGGCATTGAGGCGTTGGTCCGAGTAACTCAGGATCACCGTGGCGGCGATTCTGTTGGTGTCCCGCTCCTCAATCGTCAGTCCGGTGATGCTGGTGCTGATGGTCTGGGTTTCACCGCGGGCCTGGTCGGAGGCGCGCTCCGCTTCGAGCCGCCCCACCAGGCTTGCGCGGGCCAGGCCCTCCACGGGCATGCTGCTGTCCTTGCCGGCCAGGGTGGCCGCCTTGGCATCCAGCCAGGCTTCCAGCAGGGCCTGCACCTGGGCTTCGCTCGGGGAGTCGGCCCGCAGGGGGAGCTCTGCTGAAGCGGGGGCCGCAGCTGGGGCGGGCAGCGGGGCTGATGGGGCTGGTACCGGGGCGGGCAGGGGCGGCGGGGCAGGCTCGACAGCGATTGGGGTTCGGTTGGCACCGGGTGCCTGGGGCCGTAACCGCATCACCGCCGCGAGGGTCAAAAGTGCCACGCCGACGCACACCGCCAGGAATAGGCGCGATGGTCGCTGCAGTTGGGGCCAGCGCCAGCCAGCCAGCCAGGGCTCTTCTTCCCCTTCCCCGTCATCGTCCTCGTCTTCGTCAAAACTCTGTGACCCGGCCGCGGCTGGTGAGCCGATGCCGCCAAAGGAGGCCTGTGGATCAATCAGGGGCTTGTCCCAGCTGTGGGGGCGGGTGGTGAAGGTCAGGGCGGGGGGGGTAGTAGCAGGACTGGCCGGCCGGTCTTGCTGCTCCACATAGGCCTGCACATCGCGATCGGCGAAGTAGGCCTCCAGATCCGGATCGGCCTCCAGATCGCGGTAGTCGGGCAGTACGTCCCGGCTGAGCCAGTCGCGGCAGTAGGCACACAGCTGGGCCAGGGGATCGGGGCTCTGCAGTTCGGCCCAGCGCTTGAGCTCCGGTGGGGCTGCCTGCTTGAAGGTGGCCTGGGCCCTTTCAACTTCCCCCAGCAGCAGCAGCTGGCAGGCGATCAGTGGCTGGAGCCCCTCCTGGCTGCTGGCTTCGAGCCGTTGGCGGGCGGCCGCAATCCGCTCCGGTTTGCGCTGGGCAAATCCGGAGGCGGTCAGGGCTGTGCTGGCCAGAAAATCAGCTGCGGCGGAGCTCGGCGCCCAGCGACTGAAGATATCGATCTGCTCTTGAACGGTGAGGAAGGCGCGGATCTGCTTGAAAAAGGCCTGGAATTCCTCCAGTCCCATGCTCGGGTCTCCGAATCCCTCCAGGCCGCCGCGGCGCTTGACCAGCTCCTCCAGCAGGGCAAGCCCCTCGGCCCGCTCGGCCTGGGCCGTGAGGTTGCGGCTGAGCAGGTCAAGTACCCGGTAGGGGCGCAGTCCATCGAGCTTGTCTTCCAGCTGCTGGCGAATGGCCGGTTGCTGGCCCATGCGCTGCAGCAGCTGCAGGCCCTTTTGCAGGATCTGGGCAGCCCCTTCATAACGACGTTGCCGGTGCAGGTCGGCGGCAGCGGCAAGGCAGGCCAGTCCCGCCAGGATGGTGAGGTCGGCATCGCGGCTATTTCCAAGAATGGGTGCCTGGGGTGGCTCCAGGGCAGCGCAGACCAGCTCGAAACACTCCAGGGCCTGGCCCGCCTCTAGCAGCAGCAGCAGACCAGCCACTTCCATGCCGGGCGAGACATCGAGGGCCGGCAGCACGGATTGGCCGCTACTGGCAAGGGCCGTCAGGTCAGATTCGTAGATCTGGCGCCTGCTCCCATCGCTGAGCAGGTCGGCACTGGCCCTGAGCAGCTCTTCCCTGGCCCTCAGGGTGTCCTGGGTCAATCCATGCTCTGGTGGGCGGTCGATCCGCTGCTGCAGGGTGAGCAGCAGCGACTGCAGGTCGCTGGTCGGGCTGACTCCGAGCAACCGGAAATGATCGATCGGCAGTTCCAATCCGGGCCCGTCACTGATGGGTGACTTTAGGCAGGGCAGGCGCTTATGACACCAATTGTCAGACCTGATGCAGCAGCACCTCTTAGAGTCGCCAGCAAGACGCAGGCGCACATGGGCAACGACATCGCTGCTGTACCTGGAGCCACATCACCTGGAGCTACATCCAGTGGCGCTCCCGCCTGTTCTGCAGACGACACCAGTCTGGTCGGTGCCCATGCCGAGCGCCTGGAGAATCTCTACCCATCGGTGCCCGCCACGGTGACGCGCGACGAGGGTCTGATGCTCTATCGCGACATGACCCTGGGCCGGCGCTTTGAGGACAAGTGCGCGGAGATGTACTACCGCGGCAAGATGTTTGGCTTCGTGCACCTCTACAACGGCCAGGAGGCAGTAAGCACGGGCGTGATCAAGGCGATGAAGCTGCAGCACGACTGGTTTTGCAGCACCTACCGCGACCACGTGCACGCCCTCAGCTGCGGCGTGCCGGCCCGGGAGGTGATGAGCGAGCTGTTCGGTAAGGAAACCGGCTGCAGCAAGGGCCGCGGCGGCTCCATGCACCTTTTTTCCAAGGAGCACCACCTGCTGGGGGGCTATGCCTTCATCGGCGAGGGCATTCCGGTGGCCCTCGGCGCAGCCTTCACCAGCCGCTACAAGCGCGACGCCATGGGGGATGCCTCCAGCGACTCCGTCACCGCCGCCTTCTTCGGCGATGGCACCTGCAACATCGGTCAGTTCTATGAGTGCCTGAACATGGCGGCCCTCTGGAAGTTGCCGATCCTGTTTGTGGTGGAGAACAACAAGTGGGCCATTGGTATGGACCACAACCGCGCCACCAGTGATCCGGAGATCTGGCGCAAGGCGTCCGCCTTCGGCATGGCCGGCGAAGAGGTGGACGGCATGGATGTATTGGCGGTGCGCGCCGCCGCCCAGCGCGCCATCGAGCGGGCCCGGGCCGGCGAGGGCCCCACCCTGCTCGAGTGCCTCACTTACCGCTTCCGCGGCCACTCCCTGGCCGATCCAGACGAGCTGCGCGCCCAAGCGGAGAAGGAGTTCTGGGCGAAACGGGATCCGATCAAGGCCCTGGCTGCCCGCCTGATCGAGCAGAACCTCGCCTCAGCTGAGGAACTCAAGGCGATCGAGCAGGAGATCGATGCTGAAGTGGCCGACTGCGTCGAGTTCGCCCTGGCGGCTCCCGAGCCCAAGCCTGAAGAACTCACCCGCTACATCTGGGCGGAAGACTGATCAAGCTCTGCGATCAGCTTCTGTGATCAGCTTCTCAAAGTGTGGCGGGAATGCGCCGGGTCATGTTGCGCAGTTTGCGCAACGCCTTCAGCTCCACCTGGCGAACCCGCTCACGGGACACATCCAGTTGACGGCCGATTTCGGCCAGGGTCTGGCGCTCTTGGCCCTCGAGCCCAAAGCGCAGCTGAAGCACCTGGCGCTCCTGGTCGCTGAGCTGGCTCAACCAGCGCCCTAGCTGCTCCTGATGCATGCCCCGCTCTACCCGATCCAGCGGCTCCTCCCCTGAGGAGTCGGCAATCAGATCCCCCAGGAAGCTGCGGCCCTCATCGCCGTTCACCGGCGCATCCAGGCTGGAGGTGGTGAGGGACTGGCGCAGCAGGCCGTCGAGCTCCTCGATTGGCATGGCCATCGCCTCGGCAATTTCCTGGCGGTTGGGCATGGCGCCCAGCTTGTGGGCCAGATCCAGGCTGACCTTGCGAATCGCTGTGAGCCTTTCACTCAGGTGTACGGGCAGGCGGATCGTTCGGGACTGGCAGGCGATCGCCCGAGTCATGCTCTGGCGGATCCACCAGAAGGCATAGGTGGAAAATTTATAGCCCCGGGTGGGATCAAACTTCTCCACGGCCCGCTCGAGCCCGAGGGATCCTTCCTGGATCAGATCGAGTAATTCAAGGCCCTTGCCTTGATACTTTTTGGCCACACTGACGACTAAGCGCAAATTCGCTTTCATCATGCGTTGCTTGGCTCGCTTGCCAATGCGAATCAGCTTATTTTCGTGATCTGTGATTTCTCTATCAATCTCTCCAGCTTCCTCTAGCAGGCGCATCATTGTTTGCACCTGATTGCCCAGTTCTATTTCTTCGGCCGGGGTCAACAGCGGCTCGCGGCCGATGGTCGCCAGATACCAGGTGACGGGGTCGCTACTTCGTCGCCGGGTGCCTTCGCTGGCCCTCTGGAGCGATGTGGTCATTAGAGCGCTGAGAGGGGGGAGCCAATGAATATCTAACCAAATTCGCCGGGAGCGGTGTATTTTCGGTAACCCTTTAGCTTTCAATCGCAAAACAACACATGCCCCCTGGTGTTGTATTCAGCACAATCGGGCCAGCTGCAGGGCCACTGCCAGGGGGTGGGCGGCACCGTTCTGCCCGGCTGGGCTGAGTTGGCGCCCTGCCTGGGCGTGGGCCAGGGTTGCGGCCGCCAGCCAAACAGCATCGGCGGCGCCCGTGGCCGCCATGGCCATGGCCCCCACCCCGGCGACATGGCCAGCGAGCACGTCCCCCAGACCTGCCCGGGCGCTGCTGGGGCTGGCCTCCAGCAGCTGCCAGCGGCGGCCATCGGGGGCGGCTACTACGCTGCGGGCCCCCTTCAGCAGCACACAGGCGCCACTGGTCCTGGCCGCTTCGCCAGCAGCGTCGAGGCAAACAGGGGCTGGGTTGCCGCTGAGCTCAGGAAACAGCCTGCTGAATTCGCCGGGGTGGGGCGTGATCCAGGTGGGCCCCTGGCGCTGCTGCAGCCAAGCGCAGGCATTGAGGCCCAGCCCCAGGATGGCCGGGCCACTCAGCCGGTTGAGGCCGTCGGCATCGAGTACCAGCAGCCCCGGCCAGGCGAGCAAGTTGCGCCAAAAGGCACCTTCCTGCGACTCGGCGCCAGGGCCGATGCCGGGACCGATGCCGGGACCGATCAGGAGGGCGTCAAGCCGCTGGCGGTTGAGCTCGATGGGCCGATCCAGGCGCAGGTTGCCCTGGCCATCGCAGGGGAGGCTCTGATCCAGCACCACGTGGGGGTGTTGCTGCCAGAGGTCGGCTGCCAGGCAGGCGGGCAAGGCAGCCTGCAGGCTGCCGCAACCGCTGCTGCTGGCCCCGGCCAGGGCCAGGCTGGCGGCTCCCCGGAACGCCTCGCTGCCGGTCACCAGCAGCAGTCGGCCCCGCTGATATTTGCTGGCGGCCGGATCCAGGGCTGGCCTGGGCCGTTCGGCCAAATCCCGCTCGCCCAGCCCCAGCGGGGTGTGGCTTGGCAGGGCGTGCAGCAGGGCCCCGGGCAAACCCAGGTCGATTCGCTCCAGTTCCCCCACCGCCGCCAGGGCCTGGTCCTGCACCAGCCCGCTCTTGATCAGGCCAATGGTGTAGGTGGTGACTGCCTGGGGCCGCATCGGGCCGGTGGCCCTGCCGCTGTCGGCGCAGAGACCCGTGGGCACATCCACAGCCACCAGGGCCCCAGGCCGTTGCCGCTGGCGGGCCTCCAGCAGCACCCGGATCCCTTCGCCGGGGGGGCGTTGTTGGCCGATGCCCAGTAGGGCATCGATCCAGAGTTCGCTGCCGCTTGGATCAGGCGCTTGGCTGAGCCGCTGGATGCCCAGCCACAGGCAGTGGCGCAGGTGCGCCTCGGTGAGTGGCTTGTGCCGTGCGAAGGGGCTCCAGATTGCGGTGGCCACTGAGGCCAGGTGCAGTTCGCGAACGATCACCAGCCCATCGCCGCCGTTGTGCCCCGGACCCACCAGCACCAGGGCACCGTGGCGGGCCAGATGGTCGCCATGCCTTTGCAAAAGCCTGCGGCTCAGCGCCAGCGCCGCCTTTTCCATCAGGGCTGCCACCGGCATGCCGCTGTGGAACAGCTGCTCCTCCAAGGCTGCCATCTCGGCACTGGTCACCAGCAGATGGTCGCCATCGCGGCGGGGCCAGGCGGCTGTGGCGGGTGTTGGCACCAACTCCTCAGGGCAGCTGGGTTTCATGATGGAAGCACTACCGCTGGCTGTCTGCCCTGTTGTCTGTCTCCGTTGCCAACTCTGGGAGCCCCGCTCTGGCCTGCACCCCTGCGGGTCGTGCCGCCCTGGAGCGGCTGCGGGCCTGGCCGGGTGAACGGCGGGTGGCGGTGGGTCTTTCCGGCGGTGTGGACAGCTCCCTGACGGCAGCCTTGCTGGTGGAAGCGGGTTGGCAGGTGGAGGGGCTCACCCTCTGGTTGATGAGTGGCAAGGGTGCCTGCTGCGCTGAGGGGCTGGTGGATGCGGCGGGGATCTGCGAACAGCTCGCCATCCCCCACCATGTGGTCGACTTTCGCGAGCACTTCCAGGCCCAGATCGTCAATTTTCTGGTGGAGGGCTACGCGGCTGGCGTCACGCCCCTGCCCTGCTCCCGCTGCAACCGGGAGGTGAAATTCGGCCCGATGCTCCATTGGGCGGAGCAGGAGCGGGGCATCGGCCGCATCGCCACCGGCCACTACGCCCGGGTGCACCACGGCGACCTGAGCGACAACGGCCGCCACCAGCTGCTGCGGGGTCGCGATAGCCACAAGGACCAGAGCTACTTCCTCTACGACCTGCCCCAGGAGGCCCTGGGCCGGTTGGTGTTTCCTCTGGGCGAGCTCACCAAGGCCGACACCCGCGCCGAAGCCGCGCGCCATGGCCTGAGAACCGCCCAGAAGGCCGAGAGCCAAGACCTCTGCCTGGCGGATCACCACGGCTCAATGAAAGCCTTCCTGGACACCTACCTGGCGCCTCGAGCCGGCCAGATCGTGCTCACCGATGGCAGGGTGGTTGGCCAGCACGATGGGATTGAGCATTTCACCATCGGCCAGCGCAAGGGGCTGGGGGTGGCCTGGAGCGAGCCCCTGCATGTGGTGAAGCTCGATGGCGCCATGAACCAGGTGGTGGTGGCCCCCCGCGCTCAGGCTTCCCGGTCGGGGGCGGTGGTGGGAGCGGTGAATTGGGTCTCGATTGAGCCCCCGCTGGGTTGCATCGAGGTGGAGGTGCAGGTGCGCTACCGCAGCGCCCCCGAGCGAGCCCTGCTGACCCCCCTGCCCGCCACCGATGCCGACCGGGCGGCCCAGCGGCCACACCGGGTTCAGCTGACCTTTGCCGAGGAGCAGTTCTCGATCACTCCCGCCCAGGCGGCGGTGTTTTACGCCGGTGAGGTGCTGCTGGGCGGCGGCCTGATCCAGGCCGATCCCGCCCCAGCCACGGGACCTCACCAGTAGGGGTCGCTGGCCAGCTCCACGTTGAGCGCACCGCTGCGGCTGGCGGGAACGGTGGCGATGCAGGCCCGCACCACCTGGCCGTTCACCTCGATTTCGCAGGCGCCGCAGCTGCCCCCCAGGCAGCCGGTGGGGATGGTGACCCCCGCCGTCCGGGCGGCGAGCAGCCAGTCGCACCCGGCCAGGCACTGGCTGGTGTGGCCGTTGGGCCAGCGAATCGTGACGGGGGCGGCGGCCATCGGCGGGTGGGTTAGGGGCCCAGCAGGGGCTCGAGGTTCACATGGGCCTCAAAGGCATCGGCCAGCCGGTCCAGCAGGGCATCCCGCTGGCGGCTGTGGTGGGGTTGATCCTCCGGCAGCGGCGGCAGGCCGCGGCGCTGGCGCAGCTGGTTGAGCCAGCGGCGACGCCAGGGGCCGCTTTCAAACATGCCGTGCAGATAGGTGCCTGCCACCACGCCGCCCTGGGTGCCGTAGGGCTGCCAATGGCCAAGGTCAGGGTCGCTCGCCAGGGGCTGCAGGCCGCTGGCCGCCACAGGGGTGCTGATGCCGCGGTGCAGCTCGAAGCCCTCCAGGCTGAGGCCCTCGCCTGGCCAGAGTGATTGGCTGCTGCGCTGGCGCAGGGCCTTGGCACCGCCGAAGCAGGTGTGCAGTGGCAGCAGGTCAAGGCCCGGGACGGCCCCACCCGCTGGGGTGCCGGTGTCGCCGCCCTCCAGGCCCTCGGGATCCCGCAGTTCCCGCCCGAGCAGTTGCAGTCCGCCGCAGATGCCGAACACCTGGCCGCCATCGCCGGCGTAGGCGTGCAGCGCCTCCCCCAGGCCGGAGCGCTGCAGGGCCGCCAGGTCGCGCAAGGTCTGTTTGCTGCCCGGCACGATCACCGCATCGGGGGCCCCCAGAGGCTCTCCCGGCGCCAGCCAGCGCAGCTGGACGCTGGGTTCGGCTTCCAGGGGATCGAGGTCGGAGAAGTTGCTCAGCGACGGCAGCTTCAGCACGACGATCTCCAGCGCGGCGTCCCGCTTGCGGCCGCGGCGCTCGAGCAGATCGAGGGAGTCTTCCGGGGGAAAAAGCTCGTCGAGCCAGGGCATCACCCCCAGCACGGGGATGCCGGTGTGGGCCTCTAACCAGCGGCGCCCCTCGTCAAATAGCTCGCGGCGGCCACGGAAGCGGTTGATCAGCAGGCCGCGGATTAAGGGCCGCTCCACCTGGCGCAGCAGGCCCAGGGTGCCCACTAATTGGGCGAACACGCCACCGCGCTCGATGTCGGCAACCAGCAGGCAGCGGGCCCTCAGAAACTGCGCCAGTCGCAGGTTGGTGAGATCGCGGGATTGGAGGTTCACCTCCACCGGGCTGCCCGCCCCCTCCAGCACCAGGCGGCCCCCCGGATGGGCCGCCTGCAGCTCGCTCAGGCCGGCGCGGATAGCAGCCCAGCCCGGCCGGAACCAGTCGCGGTAGTAGTGCTCGGCGCGGGCTAGCCCCACCGACTGGCCCAGATGGATCAGCTCGCTGGTGGAATCGCCCTGGGGTTTTAGCAGCACCGGATTCATGCTGTGGTGGGGCTCTAGCCCGGCCGCCCAGGCCTGGAGGGCCTGGGAGTAGGCCATTTCGCCGCCCACCTGGTCCACCCAGGCGTTGTTGCTCATGTTTTGGCCCTTGAACGGCAGGGGCGTTTCGCCGCGGCGGCGCAGCACCCGGCAGAGGGCGGCCGTCATCAGCGACTTGCCGGCACCGCTACTGGTGCCCAGCACCATCAGGGGCTGGGGAGGGAGCTGGCTCATCCGTTGGCCCGGCTCTGGTCAGTAAACCAGCGTTCCAGTTCCGACCAGGGAAGGTCGCCTGCCGCAAGCCGTTGAATCGTCAAAAGAACACAACGGCCACGAGAAACCCACCCCGTTTGTTTCCATCGCTGAAGGGGTGGATGCCGCTCAACGGGCCAATTCGCTTCCTGCACGGCGGGATCGAAGGGGGAGAGCAGGATGCTGTGTTCTGTTTCGATCGCCTGCACGCGCTCGCTCGGAGCCAGGTGAAACCGGCGGGCCATCTCGGAGGGGATCTTGGCGCTCACACAACCGGCAGCCAGACATCGTTCCGCAGGGGATGTAGCAGAACAAGGCTACGCGCTGCTGCCGTTCACAGTCTGGGGCGCCACCGGTGCAAAGCGTGCAACAGGCGATCAAGCCCGCTGGGGGGGGGGGTCTCCCCGGGCCACTTAGCCAGCAGCTCCCGGCCCATGGGAGTGAGCCGCACCCGTTCGGTGAGGCCCTGGCCATCCACCTCCCTCCGCAGCACCCCCAGCTGGATCAGCCAGATCCAATCGGCTTCAGCCCGATCAGGAGTGAGATTTCTCCGGCAGAGGCTGGAGGCGTCGTTCCGGCTGCAGAGCGCGGTGCTGCTAAGGGCCCGGTCGCTGACCTCGTCGTAGAAGGCCCGCCGGAAGGGAAGGCAGCGCAGGGCCAGAGCGGCCCGCTTCAGGGCGCGTCGGTCGTTGAGGAGTGGGCCGCTGGGGGGCTCTACCCGGTGTTGCATAGAAGGATTCTCCCTGATGTCCATGCTCGTTCTCGCTTCCGCCTCTCCTGCCCGCCGGCGTCTGCTGGAGCAGGCGGCCATCCCCCACCGCGTGCAGGTGAGCGGTGTGGATGAAGAGGTCATCCAAGATCCCGATCCCACGCGGCTGGTGCAGCTGCTGGCGCGGGCTAAGGCTCAGGCGGTGTGGCAGGGGATGCAGCAGGTGGGTTTGGGGGAGCCGGCCTGCACCGCCGTGCTCGGCTGTGATTCGCTGCTCGTGTTTGAGGAGGAGGTGTTCGGCAAGCCCGCAGACGCCGATCAAGCCCGTTCGCGCTGGTTGCGGATGGCGGGTGGCTGGGGGGAGTTGATTACCGGCCATTGCCTCATGTCTGGGAGCTCACCGCTGCTGGATGGCAACGTCCAGATCGCCGTTGTTACCACCCGCCTGCAGTTTGCGGCCATCAATGCCGAGGAGATTGACGCCTACGTGGCCAGTGGTGAACCCCTCCAGTGCGCCGGTGGCTTTGCTCTGGAGGGGCGGGGCGGACTTTTGGTGGAGAGGATCGAGGGCTGCTACAGCAATGTGATTGGCCTGAGCCTGCCGCTGCTGCGCCGCTGGCTCACTGGCCCAATAGGCCGTCAATCAGTTGGCCCAGGCTAGAGCCGCTACTGGGCGCCTTCTCAGGGGTGACACTCAGCACCCGATCTGACCAGATGAACGTGATCATCCGACCCTGGTCGCGCACCTGCAATGGCCAGATGCTGCCCTTTGAATCGCTGATCTGATAACTACCCCCGCGAGGCTTGCTGATGGTGTAGCCCACCCCGTCCTGGAGGCTCACCTCAAGGCGGCTGCCGCGGCCGCCCCTGATCTCACGCAGCTCGCAACTGCCCCGATAGAGAGGCTTAAACCAGCGGGTGAGGCTGCATTGGGCTGTCTTTGTTGTGACGTTATTGCCGCCACTATTGCTTCCACTGGTGCTGCTACTTTCGCCCCCTGGGGGGGGACCGAACAGCTGGCTGGAGAGGGCAGCATTGGGTTGTTGGCGGCCCCAGCCATCACTCCAGCAGGTGCGGGCCGTGAGGTCGCAGGCGCTGCCGTTACTCAGCGCAAATTGGCGCGGTGGGGCCTGGCCGCCGAGATTGCGCAGGGCCGCCTGCTCGGCGAAGGCGCCGAAATATTCCCTGGTGAGGCCTAAGGAGAGGCCAGCCTGGTCGTAGCAGAGCTGGCCGCCGGGGTCACAGACCACCCCTGCCTTGGGAACCTGCAGGCCCTGCAGACCACTGCCAGATCCACTAGCAGAAGTAGGTAGGGCGCCAAACAGCTGCTGGGTGAGCTTGGCATCGAGTTGGGCCCTTTGCCAGCCATCGCTCCAGCATGCGGATCGCCCCAGTTCGCACACGGTGCCATTGCTGAGCCGGAAGTCATTGCTCGTCGGCCGTTCACGCAGTTCGGCCGTGAGGCGGTTGGCAGCAATCAAGCCAAAATAGGTCTGGGTCAGGCCGATGGATGGGCCTTGGCGGCCGTAGCAGGTCGGGCCAGCCTGGTCGCAGATCACGCCGGGCGCCGGTCCGCTGATGCCTGCCTGGGCCTGGCTCTTCTGGGCCGAGATCAGCAGGCTGCTGCTCAGCAACCCTCCCGAGAGAAACCTGATCAGGGCCGGGGGCAAGGACTGCATTCAGGGGGAGGAATACCTCACTCCGATACCTAACAGAAATTCAGGCACCTTGGTGTTAGACCACAAAAAAGCCCCCGGATTGGGCCGGGGGCTGTTGTAAATCGAGATGGCGGGAGCGCAGATCTCAGTCGAGATCAGGCATGGCCAGGGTGGGCTCGGCCTGACGGTCGATGCCCTTCTCAAAACCGGCAGCTGCGGCGCGGGCGCGGCCTGCGTGCCAGAGGTGGCCCACCAGGAAGAAGAAGGCGAGCACAAACTGCGTGGACGCCAGCCATTGGCGGATGTTCACGAAGTTCACCGAGTTGGGCTCGGTGATAATGCCGCCGACCGAGTTCAGGGAGGCGTTGGGGGCGTGGGTCATGTATTCAGCCGCCCGGCGTACCTGCCAGGGCTGAATGTCGTTCTGCAGCTTGTCGAGGCTCAGGCCGTTGGGGCCCCGCAGGGGCTCTAGCCAGGGGCCGCGGAAGTCCCAGAAGCGCATGGTTTCACCGCCGAAGATGATCTCGCCGGTGGGGGAGCGCATCAGGTATTTACCCAGACCGGTGGGGCCCATGGCCGAACCGATATTGGCGCCGAGGCGTTGGTCGCGCACCAGGAAGGTGAAACTCTGGGCCTGGGAGGATTCGGCGTTGGTGGGGCCGTAAAACTCCGAGGGATAGGCGGTGTTGTTGAACCAGATGTAGGCCGAGGCGATGAAGCTCATGAAGCTCAGGGCGCCGAGGCTGTAGCTCAGATAGGCCTCACCATTCCAGATGAAGGCGCGGCGCACCCAGCCGAAGGGCTTGGTGATGGTGTGCCAGATGCCTCCGAAGATGCAGATCAGGCCAATCCAGATGTGGCCGCCAATGATGTCTTCCATCGAGTTGACCCCGATGATCCAGCCCTCGCCGCCAAAGGGGGCGCGGGTGAGATAACCGAAGATCACACCGGGGCTGAGGGTCGGGTTGGTGATCAGGCGCACGTCGCCACCGCCCGGAGCCCAGGTGTCGTAGACACCGCCGAAGAACATGGCCTTAAAGACCAGCAACAGGGCGCCGACGCCAAGCAGGATCAGGTGATAACCAATGATGTTGGTCATCTGGTTCTTGTCGCGCCAGTCCTGGGAGAAGAACGAGGAGTAGTTCTCCAGGATTTCTGGGCCGCGCAGGGCGTGATAGAGGCCGCCCAGACCAAGCACGGCAGAGCTGATCAGGTGCAACACACCCACCACGAAGAAGGGGTAGAGGTCTGTGACCTCACCGCCAGGACCGACGCCGTAGCCGAGGGTGGCTACGTGGGGGAACAGGATCAGACCCTGCTCGTACATGGGCTTGTCGAAGGTGAAGTGGCTCACCTCGAACAGCATCATGGCGCCGGCCCAGAAGACCATCAGGCCAGCGTGGGCCACGTGGGCGCCGAGCAGGCGGCCGGAGAGGTTGATCAGGCGGGCGTTACCGGCCCACCAGGCATAACCTGTGGAGTCGAGGTCTTTCCCCCCGACAACTAGGTTGGAATTAAAGGGCGTTTCCACGGGGCAGAACCTCTTCAGGGAAGACGAAGTTTTCATGCGGCTGGTCAGCCGGTGCCATCCAGGCACGCAGACCTTCATTCAGCAAGATGTTCTTGGTGTAGAAGGTTTCAAATTCAGGATCCTCAGCGGCGCGGATCTCC
>JAHLYQ010000035.1 GCA_025127975.1 Synechococcus sp. CS-1331
ACCGCGGTGGGGTGATGCCGTCACTGCTGAGCGATCCCTGAGGGCAGAAGAAAGGGCGGCACCGCATCTTTGCTCACTCAGGGATGAGCGATGAGGCGCGCATTCGCGCGGCGGCGCGTCCCGACCCCTGAATGCTTACAACTTATTTGGGGTTGGCATGAGTGCAAACTGGCAATTTTCAAACATATTTAGCTTGATACCAGAAGTAAATATTGCGGCCTATGGTGGCGCCCAAAGCAACTACACCTTGGCCCTGCGGGCCTGCCCAAATCAGCGCCTTTGCGTTGACCTCTATGGAACCAACAGCCTGAGCCTGCAAGATGCCGGCCAGCTGCTAACCAGTGAGACGCCAGTAGCCGGCCTAAATCTCACCTGGAAGTACTAATCCAATTCCGCCCATTACACATTGAACCGACATCCCCTTCCACGCTGGTTTGCCCTGGCACCGCAGTGGATCACTCGACAACAGGAGGCTCAGCGGTAGGCCTGGCTCCGATGGGCGACCTGGAGCACCAACACCACCATTTCACCATCCTGGATATCACAGATCAGCCGGTAGTCGCCCACGCGATAACGCCACAGCCCCGTGAGATTTGCAGTCAGCCCCTTGCCTCGCTGCCTGGGGTTCTGCGCCGTGGATCGGTCGAGCTTCTTGAGCTGCCGCTTGGCGGTCTCAGAGATCCGAAGCGTCCAGGCCAAGCTCTGCCATCACGTCGTTAAGGCTGTGGGTCTGCTCCTGACCTGAGCGAATCCGCTCCAAGACTGCAGCGCCCATGTAGGCGTCCTCCAGATCGTCGATGCCGGCTTCGATCAGCTCCCGCAGGTAGTAGGCCTTCGAGCGGCCCGTGGCCTGAGCTAGCTGATCCAGCCTCGCTTCGACCGCTGGGTCCAACCGGACGGACGTGGGCACGCAACCTCTTGGATACTTGTATTCATTCTGGCTGGGAACGACCAAGTGGCGCTCACGCCGCGGCAGTCCACGCGGAACCTCACACGTTAAACAGAAACTCCATCACATCCCCTTCCGCCACGATGTACTCCTTGCCCTCGGCCCGCAGCCAGCCCTTGTTGCGGGCTGCGGGCAGGGAGCCCGCCTCCAGCAGCTGCTGGGTGCCGATCGTCTGGGCGCGGATGAAGCCCCGCTCGAAATCGGTGTGGATCACTCCGGCGGCCTGGGGGGCGGTCATACCGGCCTGGATCGTCCAGGCGCGGGTTTCCTTTTCGCCGGTGGTGAAATAGGTGCGCAGGCCGAGCAGGGCATAGGTGGCCCGGATCAGGCTCTGCAGGCCGCCTTCCTCAACCCCCAGGCCCGCCAGGAATTCGGCCCGGTCCGCCTCGGGCAGCTCGATCAGCTCGGCCTCCACCTGGGCGCTGATGCGTACGGTGGCAGCCCCCTCCTGCTTGGCCACGGCGGCCAGCTCCTGGCAGTAGGCGTTGCCGCCGGCCAGGTCGTCTTCGCTCACATTGGTGGCGTAGATGATCGGCTTGGCGGTAAGCAGCCCCAGGGGCTTGAGCAGCAGCGCCTCCTCGGCGCTGAGCGCCACATTGCGGGCCGCACCGCCGGCCTCCAGCTCGGCCTGGACCCGTTCGAGAAGCCCATCTTCAGCCTGGGCCTCCTTGCTGGTGCGCGCCTGCTTCTTGAGCCGCTCGCGGCGTTTCTCCACCTGGGATAGGTCGGCCAGGCCCAGCTCCAGATTGATCACCTCGGCATCGCGGGCCGGGCCCACCGAACCGCTCACATGGATCACGTCGTCGTTCTCGAAGCAGCGCACCACGTGCACGATCGCGTCCACCTCGCGGATATTGGCCAGAAACTTGTTGCCCAGCCCCTCCCCCTGGCTGGCCCCCTTGACCAGGCCGGCGATATCCACAAACTCCACCTTGGTGGGGATGATCTCCTTGCTGGAGCTCAGGGCCGCCAGCTGGTTGAGCCGGGGATCCGGCACCGAAACGATGCCCGAGTTGGGCTCGATCGTGCAGAAGGGATAGTTGGCGGCTTCGGCCTGGGCATTGGCCACCAGGGCGTTGAACAGGGTCGACTTACCGACGTTGGGCAGTCCGACGATTCCGGCTTTGAGCATTGCTGAAATCTACGGGCCGCAGGCGAGGCCTCCCAGCAGCGAAAATGGATGTCTCCGCCCCCAGGCTGATCCCCACCCTCACTCCGCCACCGGCAGTGTCCAGCCCATCGGCAGCGCCAAAGCCAATCTCCGGGCCCAGCCCAGGCCCAAGCCGGCCCTGGCATAAGCAACGGCGCCTGTGGGCAGCGGCCGCTGCGGCGGTGGTGCTGGTGGCAGGCATCGCCGTGATCCAGCGCCAGCGGGGCCCGAGCAGCGCCAGCTTGGCTTCTTACACCGTGCTTGCCGCCTCCGGCAACCTGCCGGGCGTGGTCAGTGTCAGTGGCGAGCTGGCAGCTGAGAAAAGGGTGAATGTGAGCCCCAAACGCCAGGGCGTAATCGAAGATCTTTATGTGGAGGAGGGCGACCAGGTGCGCCGCGGCCAGGCCCTGGCCCGCATGGATCGCGGTGACCTCGACGACCGCTTGGGGGAGCTCCAGTCGCAGTTGAACTCAGCCCAGGCCGAACTGGTGCGCAGCCGCAGCGAACTGGAGCGCAACGAGCGGCTCTATCGCCAGAACGCCATCAGCTTGAGTGACTTCAACAGGGTGCGCAGCACCTTTCTGGTGGATCAAGCTGGCGTGCGCGCCGCTGGCCAACGGCTAGCCGCCCGCCGGGTGGAGCTGGCCGAGCTGGTGGTGCGGGCCCCCTTTACTGGCGTGATCAGCCAGCGCTTCGCCGATCCCGGTTCCTTTGTCACCCCCACCACCACCGCCTCAGCCACCGCAGGCGCCACCAGCTCCTCGATCGTGGAACTCTCCCAGGGCCTGGAAGTGATTGCCAAGGTGCCCGAGAGCGACATCGGCAGGGTGCATATGGGCCAAAGCGCCACGGTGCGGGTGGATGCCTTTCCAGACCAGCGCTTCGAGGCCAAGGTGCTGCGGATCACACCAAGGGCCGTCAAGATCAACAACGTCACCTCCTTCGATGTGGTGCTGCGCCTGGTGGGTGAGCCGCCCGAGCTGCGGATCGGCATGACCGCCGACATCGGCTTCCGAACCGGCCAGGTGCAGGCTGAAACCCTGGTGCCCACCGTGGCGATCGTGACCGAATCGGGCCGCCCGGGGGTCCTGCTGGTGGGCAAGAACAACCAGCCCAGCTTCCAGCCCGTGGAGCTGGGCATCAGCAGTGGCAAGGACACCCAGATCATCTCGGGGCTCAAGAGCGGCACCCGGGTGTTCATCGACCTGCCCCCCTGGGCCAAGAAACGCCCCTAGGGGCTTGTCGCCAGTTGCGCTGAGACCAGGAAGCTGCGGGCAGCCTCCACAATCCGCCCCGAAGCCTGGCCATCGCCGAAGGGGTTGTGGGCCCGGGCCATGGCCTCGTAGGCCTCTGGGTTGTCGAGCAGGCGACTGGCCTCCGCCACCATGTCGGCGCTGTCGGTGCCAATCAGCCGGGCGGTGCCCGCCTCCACTGCCTCGGGCCGCTCGGTGGTGCGGCGCAGCACCAGCACCGGCTTGCCCAGCGATGGCGCCTCCTCCTGCAGACCACCCGAATCGCTCATCACCAAGGTGGCGCCGCGCATGGCCGCCACCAGCTGGTCGTAGTCGAGCGGCTCCACCAGGAAGGCCCGCGGATGGTCGCCCAGCAGGGCCTGCAGCGGTTCGCGCACGGTTGGATTGCGGTGCAGGGGCAGCAACAGGGCGGTGTCCGGATACCGGTCCAGCAGCTCCCGGAAGCCGCGGCCAATCTCCTGCAGCCGCTCACCCCAATTTTCGCGCCGGTGCACCGTGGCCAGGATCACCCGCTGCCGCTCGAAATCCAGGCCGGGCAACTGGTAAGGCGGTGCCTGCTCGGCCATCAGCAGCAGGGCATCGATCACCGTATTGCCGGTCATCAGCACCGTGCCCACCACGCCGGAAGCCCGGCAGTTGGCCGCCGAGAGGGGGGTGGGGGCAAAGTGCAGCTGGGTTACCTGGGAGATCAGGCGGCGGTTGGCCTCCTCGGGGAAGGGGTCGAGCAGGTTGTCGGTGCGCAGCCCGGCCTCCACATGGCCCACCGGGATTTGCTCATAGAAGGCCGCCAGGGCAGAGGCGAAGGCCGTGGTGGTGTCGCCCTGCACCAGCACCAGATCGGGACGATGGCTGGCGAATTCCTGCTGCAGCCCCTGCAGGGCGCCGCAGGTGATGTGGGTGAGGGTCTGCTTGGGCACCATCAGGTCCAGGTCGTGGTCGGCCGTCAGGCCAAACAGGGCCATAACCTGGCTCACCATTTCGCGGTGCTGGCCGGTGAGCACCACCCGGGTGCGGAAATCCTCGGCCCGCTGGAACGCCCGGATCACCGGTGCCAGCTTGATGGCCTCCGGACGGGTGCCCAGCACGATCGTGACTAAGGGCTTAGACACCGAAGCTCTGCAGACTTACTGATCCTACGAATGGTTAATCCTACGAAGGGCGCTGGTAAGAGATCCGGGGCTGACAGGCAGAATCGCAGCCGCGAAGCTGGGGCAACGCCGCTGGGCCCATGAGCCAATCCCCCTTCCCCCCCTCGCCCTTCCCGGCCGCGCCCCCCTCACCGCCGGCCGCCAGCCGCCCCAGCTTCGAAAGCGTCAGCCAGCCAGACAACCTGGAGGGCATCGTGCGGATCGCCCACGAGCAGGGCTTCTCCGATGTGCACCTCGGCGTGGGTGAGGAACCCCGCTTCCGGGCCAGGGGGGAGATGGCCGGCACCGGCTGGCCGAGCACCGATGCGGCCCGCTTCAACGGCTGGATGCGGGAGATGCTCAGCCCCGCCGCCATCGACGGCTTTCAGCGCGATAAGGACTACGACGGCTCCCACGCCTTTCCCTTCGTGCGGGTGCGCATCAACCTGATGGATTCGTTGCGGGGGCCCGCGATGGTGCTGCGGCTGGTCCCCCAGAAGATCGCCAGCCTCGAAGATCTCAACCTGCCGCCGGTGCTGCAGGAGCTCTGCCGCAGGCCCAAGGGAATGGTCCTGGTGAGCGGAGCCACCGGCTCTGGCAAGAGCACCACCATGGCGGCCATGGTCGATTGGATCAACAGCAACCAGAGCCGACACATTCTCACGATTGAGGATCCGGTTGAATTCGTGCACGTCAGTCGTCGCTCCCTGATTCGCCAGCGGGAGGTGGGCCAGCACACCAAGTTGTTTGCCAAAGCGCTGCGGGCAGCCCTGCGGGAGGATCCGGATGTGATCCTGATCGGGGAGATTCGCGACCGGGAAACCTTGGCCACCGCCATCGAGGCCTCCCAGACCGGCCATCTGCTGTTTGCCACCCTCCACACCAACTCCGCCATCAAGACGGTGGAACGGATGCTGGGCATGTACCCGCCCAGCGAGCAGGAAAGCGTGCGCCGGGCCGTATCGGAGACCTTGCTGGGCGTCATAGCCCAGGGGCTCGTAAAAACCAATGACGGCAAACGGGCCGCCTACCACGACATCCTGATCAACACCGATGCCTGCAAGGACTACATCCAGCGCGGCGAACTCGACGCCATCGAGCAAATAATGGGCCGCAGCGGCTTTGACGGGATGCAGACCGCCAACCAATCGCTCCAGATCCTGGTGGAGCAGGGCCGGGTCAACCCCGTGGACGCCATTGCCGAGAGTCCCAAAGCCAACGAGCTGGCCCAGGCCCTGCGTGGTCGCTACTGATATTTAGCGGCTGGCCAGCCGGGCCACCACCAGAACTGACAGCCCCACCGAAAGCCCAACCATCGCCAGGCGACCATTCCAGATTTCAGCCTGGGGAGTGAAACCGCGGCGCCAGGCGTTCAGCTCGGTTGGCGGCACCTCTTCGCCAGCGACATGACTGGCCTCGCCAGCTACTTGAACAGGGGAGTGGGACGTGGGAGCAGGACGCTCCAGGGGATCGCTCTCGCCGTCGAGGGGGGTCATGGCGCCGCACCAATCCGCTGGGGTACCAGCCTACGGGCATTGGATTAAAAGCATCCAGGGTGTTCATACAGCCGATCTGCCTGCTCCAGCGGCATTCGGGCCCCAACCCCCAGCTCCAGGGAGCTGGTCTGACCGGCCGCCAGCCGCTGGGCAGCCGCCAGGCCAATCATGGCTGCGTTGTCGGTGCAGTAGGCCAGCGGCGCCACCCGCCAGGCCAGGCCATCCCGCCGGCAGCGCTGCTCCAGCAGGGCTCGCAGCCGCCTGTTGGCTGCCACTCCCCCCACCAACACCAGGGTTTCAAGTCCCTGCTCCCGGGCGCAGCGGCAACTCCGCTCCACCAACACCTCCGCCACCACCTGCTCGAAGCTGGCCGCCAGATCGGCCAGGGGCAGGGGCTCAGCGGGCATTGCCTGCTCCAGGGCCCGCACCTGGCGCAACATGGCCGTTTTGAGGCCACTGAAACTGAAGTCGTAGGGGTAGTAGCCCCCTTCAGGGCGAGACACCCGGCCCTTGGGCAGGGCAAAGCGGCTGGGATCGCCCTCCCGGCCAGCGACCTCGATCGCCGGACCGCCCGGATAGGCCAGGCCCAGCAGCCGGGCCACCTTGTCAAAAGCCTCTCCGGCCGCATCGTCATGGCTGCGGCCCAGGCGCAGATAGCGGCCGGGTCCATCGACCCGCAGCAGTTCGGTGTGGCCACCACTGACCAGCAGCACCAGGTAAGGGCCGGGCGGCAGTGGCTCCCCCAGCTGCACCGAGCAGAGGTGACCCTCCAGATGGTGCACGGCCACAAAGGGCTTGGCATAGAGGCGAGCCAGGGTGCGACCTGTCACCGACGCCACAAGCAGGGCCCCCACCAGGCCGGGGGCAACGGTGGCGGCAATGCCATCGAGGTCGGCCAAGGCGACATCGCTTTCAAGGCACACCTGGGCGATCAGCTGGGGCAGGGCCTCCACATGGCGACGGGAGGCGATTTCGGGCACCACCCCCCCCCAGCGGGCGTGCTCTTCCACCTGGGAAGCCAGGGCACTGGCCAGCAGCGTCCGGTCGCGCACAATCGCTGCCGCCGACTCGTCACAACTTGTTTCGAGGGCAAGAACCGTGGGCATCTGACCTGGGGAGCTCCCGTACTGTCCGTGGGTGACATCCTGCCCCGCGGCCCCGCGTCTGATGCGCCGTTTTCTCTCCCCCAGACTCTTCGCAGTCCTGCTCTCAGCCTTCCTGCTGGTGGGCTTCGCTCCCATGGCCCACGCGGACGTGGCGGGTCTGACCCCCTGCTCCGAGAGCGCCCGCTTCCAACAGCGCGCAGCCACCGCCAAAACCGAGCAGGCCAAGGCGCGCTTCGCGATGTACAGCCAGTCCGTATGTGGCACCGATGGCCTTCCCCACCTGATCGTGGATGGTCGCTGGAGCCACGCCGGTGATTTCATGCTCCCCGGTATCGCCTTCCTTTACATCGCTGGCTGCATTGGCTGGGCTGGGCGCAACTACCTGCGCGCCATCCGCGGCGACAAGGACGCCACCATGAAGGAGATCCAGATCGATCTGCCCCTGGCCTTCAAGAGCACCCTGGCGGCCGCCACCTGGCCCCTGGCCGCCTTCGGCGAGCTCACCAGCGGCAAGCTGCTGGAATCCGACGACAAGGTCACGGTCTCGCCCCGCTGAGCAGTCTCGCCCCGCTAAGGGGTTCTTAGCCCTGCCAGTCCTAGAAGTCTCCCTAATTTTTCACCATGAAAAAGTTCCTCACCACCGCTCCGGTATTTGCTGCCATCTGGTTTGGGATTACCGCCGTGATAATGATCGAATTCAACCATCTCTTCCCCGACTTGCTGTTCCTTCCCCTCTGATCAGCCACCTCTGATCAGCGGCGGCCCTCCGGGGCCGCTTTTTTTGGCCGTGCCTAGCCACCCTTAGCCCAGCAGCTGCTCCAGCTCGGCTAGGGCCAGCTCCAGTTCGCCGTTGACAAGCACCGCGTCAAATTCCGGCGCCGCAGCCAGCTCCACCTTGGCCCGCGCCAGGCGGCGAGCGATTGAGTCCTCACTGTCACTGCCGCGGCCCCGGATGCGGCGTTCGAGCTCCTCGAAGCTGGGCGGCTCCACAAAAATCTGGAATCCGGCCGCAAAGCTCCTGCGCACCTGCCGGGCCCCCTCCAGCTCAATTTCCAGCAGCACGGGCCGGCCAGCTGCAAGTTGGGCCTCCACCGGCTGACGGGGGGTGCCGTAGAGGTTGCCGGCAAATTCAGCCCACTCCAGGAAGCCCGCCCCGGCCACTTGCCGCTCAAAGGCATCCCTACTCAGGAAAAAATAGTGTTCACCATCCACCTCGCCGCCCCGGGGGGCCCGGGTGGTGGCCGAGATGGAGAGCCAGATCTCTGGGTGCCGCTCCAGCAATCCCTTCACCAGGGTGCCCTTGCCAACCCCACTGGGGCCGGTGATCAGGGTGAGGCGACCGGGCAGGGCGCTCATGGCAGACATCAGCTCTGGCCTGCAGAGTAGAAGCCAGCCTCGATGCTCCTGCCCTGCCCATGGCCCCCTCTCGCCTGCAGGCAGTAGACGTGACGACCCTGCGGGCGCTGCTGGCTGAATGGAGGCTCCTGCTGCTGCCCAGCCGCTTCGAGAAGGCCCAACAATCCAGCCCCCACACCCTGCAACTCAGCCTGCGCAGCCTCAGCGGGCCCCACTGGCTCGAACTCAGCTGGCAGGCGGAAGCGGCCCGTCTGCACACGATCCCAGCGCCGCCCCGCCAGGGCGATGGCAGCACCCTGGCCCAGCAACTGCAGCATGGGCTGCGGGGGCTGGCCCTGGTTGAAATTCTCCAGCAGGGCTGGGAGCGGGTGGTGGAGCTTGGCTTCGCCCGGCGCCCTGGCGAGCCCGTGCTGGGCTGGCTGGTGGTGGAACTGATGGGGCGCCACAGCAACCTGCTGCTGCTGGATGGCGAGCGCCAGGTGGTGGCTCTGGCCCGCCAGGTGAAACCGAAGCAATCGCGCCTGCGGCCAATCGGCACGGGCGATCCCTACCAGCCCCCGCCGCCCCTGGACGGCGAGCCCCCGCGGCTCGAGGAGAGCTTCCAGAGCTGGCAGCGACGGCTGAGCCTGGTGCCCCTGCCGCTGCAGCAGGCCCTGCGGGACGCCTACCAGGGAATGAGCCCGGCCTTGCTGCGTCAGCTGCTGCCGCCGGGCTGGGGGGAGCTCGAGGTGGGCGGGCTCAGCCCAGCCCAATGGCAGCAGCTTTGGCAGCTCTGGCACCAGTGGCTCACCGCCGTTGCAGGGGAGCAGTTCTGCTGGCAAATCGAGCCGCAGGGCTACCGCTGCTGGGGCAAACCCTGCCCGCAGGAGCCCCTGGGGATCAACCGGGGCCTGGCCGCCTATTTCAGCGAGCAGCTGGAGGCCAGCGCCCTGCTGCACCAGCGCCAGCAACTGCGCCACCGGCTCGAGGCTGTGGCCGCCAAGGAAACCCGTCAGGCCCGGGAACAGGAGGCCCTGCTGGCGGCAGTTGCCGAGGCCGACGTCCTGCAGGGTCAGGCCGACGCCCTCCTCAGCCAGATCCAACCCAGCCGCCAGTGCATCGACGCAGCCCAGAAGCTCTACAAAACCGCCCGCAAACGCCGCCGCTCCGTGGCGGCGATCACCCCGCGGCTGGAGCTGCACCACCAGCGGCTGGCCTGGTTGGAGGCGAGCCTCACCTATCTCGATCAGGCCGAAAGCCTCAACCAGGTGCTGGGCCTGGCCGCTGACCTAGAGACCCTGGGCGGTTTGCCTGGCCGTAGCGTGCCCCGCCGGGCCCGGCCCGGCTCCGCGGTTGAGGGCGTGCCCCAGCCCCTGGAACTGCACACCGCTTCCGGCCTCCCCCTGCAGGTGGGGCGCAACCACCGCCAAAACGACTGGATCAGCCTGCGGCAGGCCCGCCGCGGAGATCTCTGGTTCCATGCCCAGGAAGTGCCGGGGAGCCATGTGGTGCTGAAGAGTTCCCAGCGGCTGGCCAACGAGGGCGATCTGCAGGCCGCCGCCGATCTGGCGGCCCACTTCAGCCGCGGCCGGGGCAACCTGCGGGTCCCGGTGGTGATGGTTCCCACCGAAGACCTACAGCGCATCCCCGGGGCCGCGCCCGGTACGGTGCGCCATCGCGGCGGCACCGTGCTCTGGGGCGAGCCCCAGCGCGCTCTTAGCCTGCTGGGGGAACTGTCACCATGAGCGCCGAATCCGATCCAGCCAAACCAGGGAGAGCGGATCTGCCCCAGCCAGCTCCGCCCCCCATCCGGCTGGCCAGCCAACCGAACCTCGAGGAGTTTCCTGGGGAGGTGGAGATGAGCCTGGTAGACCATCTCGAGGAGCTGCGCCGGCGGGTACTGCGCAGCCTGCTGGCGGTGCTGCTGGGCGCCGCTGGCTGCCTGCTGGTGGTCAAGCCACTGGTGCGCCTGCTGGAAATGCCGGCCGATGGCATCCGCTTTCTGCAGCTGGCGCCAGGGGAATTTCTGTTCGTATCGCTGAAGGTGGCTGGCTACGCGGGGCTCAGCCTGGCCCTCCCCTATGTGCTCTACGAGGGGCTGTCCTTTGTGCTGCCCGGTCTCAGCCGCAGGGAGCGGCGACTGGTGGCGCCGGCGGTGGCGGGCTCAGCCGTGCTGTTTGCGGCCGGGCTGGCCTTCGCCTGGTGGGCCCTGGTGCCTGCGGCCCTGAACTTCCTGGTGAGCTACGGCGCTGACGTGGTGGAGCCGAGCTGGTCGATTGAGCGCTACCTGGATTTCGTGCTGCTGCTGATGGTGGCAACGGGCCTGGCCTTCCAGCTGCCCGTGCTGCAGCTGCTACTGGGTGCCCTGGGGCTGGTGCAGGCCAAGGCCATGATCTCGGGCTGGCGCTGGGTGGTGCTGGCAAGCGCCCTGGCCGGGGCCGTGCTCACCCCCTCCACCGATCCGGTGACCATGCTGCTGCTCTCCGGCGCCATCACGGCCCTCTACCTGGTGGGCATCGCTCTGGTGGCCCTGAGTGAAAGGCTGCGCCCCGCCTGAGCAGCCCGATTCAGAGCATCCCGACTTAGAGCAGAAACTCGCTGGCCCGTCCGGCAGGAATCTCTAAGGCCAGTCCCATCGCCCGCCCCTGCCTGGGCTTGTCGGTGGTAGTGAGCAGCCAGTGCCGCACCTGGCCCGCCACCCCCAGACCATTGAGCAGCCCGCTGAGCTCCTCCAGCTTGAGGAGGTAACCCTCCTGGCTCAGCGGAAAGGACTGCTGCTCCAGGTAGGCCCACATCACCTGCAAATAGATGCGGCCCCGCCGTTGCACCAGCTGGAGGTCGTAGGAAACCTGCCAGCGGGCCAGCAACAGGTCCCAAACCTCCTGGCCCGAGAGAGTTCCATCGCCTTCGCCGGGAACCGGCATGGGGCTGGGAGGCAGGGGCAGACCAGGGCTCACGCGACGCTGGCGGCAAGGGATTGCACAACAGCATGTTGCAGCCACCGCTGAGAGGCCCCAGGCGGGCTCGTGGCCGCACAGGCAAGGTTCATAATGGGCAACACGTTGTCCCGGCAAGCCGACATGACCCAGCTGCCTGCGAGCGCTTCCAACAGCGCCTCAAATGGTGATGTCCCCGGAATGGGTCGTCGGCAGTTCATGAATCTGCTGACCTTCGGGTCGGTCACTGGCGTGGCCCTGGGCGCCCTCTATCCGGTGGCCCGCTACTTCATCCCCCCCAAGGCAGCCGGCAGCGGCGGCGGCACCACCGCCAAGGATGAACTGGGCAACACCGTTACGGCCAGCGGCTGGCTAAGCACCCACAAGGAAGGCGACCGCAGCCTGGTGCAGGGACTCAAGGGTGACCCCACTTACCTGCTGGTGGAGGGCAGCGATGCCATCGGCAGCTACGGCATCAACGCCATCTGCACCCACCTGGGCTGCGTGGTGCCCTGGAACAGTGGCGCCAATAAGTTCATGTGCCCCTGCCACGGCTCCCAGTACGACGCCACCGGCAAGGTGGTGCGCGGCCCGGCCCCGCTCTCCCTGGCCCTGGCCCACGTTGCGGTGGAAAACGACACCGTCTTCATGAGCCAGTGGAGCGAAACCGACTTCCGCACCGGCGACAAGCCCTGGTGGGCCTGATCCCCCGATCCCCGTTTCCCCTTCCCGTCTGTCGCCTGATCCCGTGATGCGTCGTTCCCTCTCCCTGCTGTTCGGCTCCCTGATCGCCTTTGCCGTGCTTTTGAGTAGCGCCAGCCCCAGCTGGGCCTACCCCTTCTGGGCCCAGCAGAACTACGCCAGCCCGCGGGAAGCCACCGGCAAGATCGTTTGCGCCAACTGCCATCTGGCCAAGAAAGCCACCCGAATCGAAGTGCCCCAGGCCATCTTCCCCGACACCGTCTTCAAGGCGGTGGTGGAGATCCCCTACGACACCAGCGTGCAGCAGGTGTCCGGTGACGGCAGCCCCGCAGGCCTGAACGTAGGTGCTGTTGTGATGCTTCCCGATGGCTTCACCCTGGCCCCCCAGGACCGGCTCAGCGATGAATTGAAGGAGGAAACAGCGGGCATCTACTACACCCAATACTCCGACGACCAGCCCAACATCCTGCTGGTTGGTCCCCTCCCGGGCGATCAGCACCAGGAGATCGTCTTCCCGATCCTCTCCCCCGATCCCGCCACCGACAGCAGCATCCACTTCGGTAAATACCAAATCCACGTGGGCGGCAACCGGGGCCGGGGCCAGGTGTACCCCACCGGTGAAAAGAGCAATAACGGTGTGTTCAATGCGCCCGTGAGCGGCAGCGTTTCGGCCATCAGCGCCGGAGACAATGGCTCCTCCCTGGTGGAGATCACCGCCCCTGATGGCAGCACGGCCACCGAAACCGTGCCCGCCGGCCCATCCCTGACGGTCGCCGTGGGCGATGCGGTCACGGCCGGTGCGGCCATCACCAATGATCCCAACGTCGGCGGCTTTGGCCAGCTCGATGCGGAGGTGGTGCTCCAGAACCCGGTGCGGATCTACGGGCTGCTGGCCTTCTTCGCCGCCATCGCCCTGGCCCAGATCATGCTGGTGCTCAAGAAGCGTCAGGTGGAGAAAGTCCAGGCCGCAGAAGGCATCGTCTGAGCAGCGTGCTTGCCATCTTCACCTCCCCGGGGCCCCTGGTTTTCCAGCTGGGTCCCATTGCCTTGCGTTGGTATGGTCTGCTGATCGCCATCGCCGTGCTGCTGGGTCTCAGCCTGGCCACCAGGCTGGGCCGGGCCCGCGGCATCGAACCTTCCCTGATCGCAGACCTGCTGCCCCTGTTGGTGCTGGGGGCGGTGCTGGGTGCCCGGCTCTATTACGTACTGCTGGAATGGCGCCAATACGGCGGCAACTGGCTCGATGCGCTGGCCATCTGGCGCGGCGGCATCGCCATCCACGGGGCCCTGCTCGGTGGCAGCCTCGCTGCGGTGCTCTTCTGCCGCTGGCGCAGGCAGCCCTTCTGGCCCCTTTTGGATGTGCTGGTGCCCGCGGTCGCCCTGGGCCAGGCCATAGGCCGCTGGGGCAACTTCTTCAACTCAGAGGCCTTCGGGCTGCCCACCAATCTGCCCTGGAAGCTGTTCATTCCACTGGCTTTCCGGCCCAGCGAATTTCTCGACCAGGCCTACTTTCACCCCACCTTCCTCTACGAATCCATCTGGAATCTGGGGGTTTGCATCCTGCTGTTGCTCCTGTTCCGCGCCGCCAGCAGGGGCCGCATCGAGCTGTTGCCAGGGACCCTCAGCTGCGTCTATCTGCTTGCCTACAGCAGCGGCAGGGTTTGGATCGAGGGGTTGAGGACCGATCCTCTCTGCCTGCTCGCCGCCCCGCCCTTCTGTGAAGGCGGCCTGCGCATGGCCCAGCTCGTGAGTTTGCTGCTGATCGGCCTGGGCGGTGCTGGCCTCTGGTGGTTGTACGGCCGCCATCGCCCCCTACCCGACCCCAGTGGAGTTTCCGCTTGACCAGCCCTACCGTTTGGATCGTCGGTGCGGGCCCCGGCGCCCCCGACCTACTCACCCTGCGCGCGGCCAGGCTGCTGGAGCGGGCGGAGGTGCTGGTGTGGACCGATTCCCTGGTCAATCCCCAGATCGCTGCCCTGGCTCCGGCGAGCTGTGAACAGGTGCGCACCAGCAGCCTCACCCTCGAGCAGGTGCTGGCGGTGGTGCTGGATCGGGCCAGCGCCGGCAAGACCGTGGTGCGGCTCCACGACGGCGACCCCTGCCTCTACGGCGCCATCGCCGAGCAGATCTGCCGCCTGGCCGATGCCGGTATCGCCGTGGAGGTGGTGCCGGGCCTGAGTGCCTACCAGGCTGCCGCCTCGGCCCTGCAAAGCGAACTCACCATCCCCGGGCTGGTGCAGACGATCGTGCTCAGCCGCACCGGTGGCCGCACGGGCGTGCCCGAGCGCGAGGCCCTGGAGCACCTGGCGGCCCTGCGGGCCTCCCTCTGCCTCTATCTCAGCGCCCGCCATGTCGAGGAGGTGCAGGCCGAGCTGCTGCGCCACTACCCAGCCGACACCCCCGTGGCGATTGGCTACCGGGTGAGCTGGCCCGACCAATGGCTCAGCGTGGTGCCCCTGGCCCAGATGGCCCAGGTGAGCCGCGAACGGGGCCTGATTCGCACCACCCTCTACGTGGTGAGTCCTGCCCTGGCGGCGCCGGCCGAAGCCCGCTCCAAACTCTATTCAGCCAGCCACAACCACCTCTTCCGCGGCGGCATCTGAGACCTTCTCGCCGTAGAGCTCCCGGGCCAGCCGGTCGCGATCAAACCGGCAACCCAGCCGCTCGGCGATGGCCGCCACATCCCGGGCCCCATTGCCCAGGCAACAGGTGCCGCCTGGAGAGGGGGTGACGTTGAACACCAGGCCCGGGCGGGCGGCGATGCTGGCCTCGCCCAGCATCAGCTTGCGATTTGCCTTGTCAATCAGCTGGGGACGAACGCCCCCATAGCCCTCCGCGAAGCTGAGGTCGCCCAGCTGCATGCTGGGCACGATCTTGCGGGCATCGGCCAGAAACAGGCGCCGCCGCAGCCAGGGCACCTCAAACAGCAGGTTTTTGAAGATGTAATTGCGGATGTCAGCGGTGCGCAGCAACTGCCAGAACACCGCGAGCACGGCCCAATCCAGCCGCAGCACCTGCAGGAACTCCCAGAACGATCCCGGCTTATAGCGCTCCAGCAGGGGCAGCAGCAGGGCCGTGGGGCCGAAGCGGGTCTTGCCGGGGGCTCGCACATCCGGGTCGCCATGGATGGCAGCGAAGGGCAACTTGTCGTTCTGAACCGTGTACACCTTGCCCTGGAGCAGGTCGGGGGTGAAGTAGAAGCTGCCGGCCACCGGCAGGCAGGAATACTCCAGGCCAAAACCCATCCGTTGGGCCATCAGCAGGCTATGGGCGCCTGCATTCACCACCACATGGCGAGCCAGGACACTGCGCGGGGCCTGGCCTGCAGCGCTGGTGCATCCAGCGGTGGCAACCAACTCCACCCGATAGCCCTCACCCTCCGGACTGATCGAGGCCACACTGGTGCCGAGCTGGAGATTGAGCTGGCGGCCGCTGCCGACCAGTGCCTGCCGGGCCTGGGCCACAAAGGAGGCCGAGAGCTCCTCATAATCCACCGCGGTGTAGGTGCTGCGAATGCCGATGGCCACCAGCTCCTCTGGGCGCATTTGGCCATTGACAAAGCCCACCTGGGGCTCCCAGCTGGCTATCTGCTGCTTGTCGAGCAGCTCCATGGCGGGGAAGTGGGGCGAAAAGCGCTCAAAACGCTCCCGCAGAAAGGCGCACTCCCGCTCGCCCACGCCGAGCACCATCTTTGGGGTGCGAAACACGCAGCGATTGCGGGTCTCTGGATCGAGCAGATCGGCGTAATGGACGATCATCTCTGCCGTGCGCTTGACCAGCAGGGCCTTCTCCAAGGTGTAGTTGGTCTCGATGTCGCCGCAATGGATCGTCTGGCTGTTGTTGGAGGCCTTGGAGTTCACCCGGGCCAGGGCGTCATAGCGCTCCACCAACAGGAGGCGATCGAGGTCCGTGTAGCGGGCCAGCTCGAACAGCAGGGCCGTGCCGCACACGCCGCCACCCACGATCAGCACGTCAACGTCAAATGGGGCCGGGCCGCCAGACGGGGCCAGGGGCGACTCAGTTCCAGGGGGTTGGGCGCTCACGCGATACGGCTGGCTCTGCCCCATGGTGGCCGATGGGCTGCCTGCGGTGTTTTAGGCTCAGGAAGTGCGGGCGATTAGCACAGCGGTAGCGCACTTCCTTCACACGGAAGGGGTCACTGGTTCGAATCCAGTATCGCCCATTTAAGTAGGGTCGATGCCAGACCCCCAACCAGCAGGCAGAATTGCTGTAGCTATTCGCCGCCCTGAGCCAATTGCCGGCCCCCTCCCCCAATAACGCGACTGGCGGCCTTTCAGCCCTAGGGGAGGCCCTCCGCCATGGCCGCGAGGCCCAGGGTCTCAGCATTGCCGAGCTGGCTGGTCGGCTCAATATGGGCCTGGAGCAGCTCCAGGCCCTAGAGGCTGCTGATGCCAGTCGCCTGCCCGAAGCCGTATTCGTGATCGCCCAGGCCCGCAGGGTTGCTTCCAACCTGGCAATCGATATCAGTGGCCCCCTGCAGATGCTGCGCGCCAGCGGGCCATTCCAGCCCCAGGCCGCCAGGGTTCAAACCTCGCCCGCCCCAGGGCCAGCTGGCCCCAGCCCACGCCCAAGCCCACGCCCACAGATCCTGGGGCCTCTGGCCCTGGCAGCAGCAATCCTGGCTGGGGTGGCAACGGGAGGGGTATTACTGCGCCAGCAATGGTTGCAGCAGCGGGCCCAGCCTGGGCCTGCCGGCAGCCCCATCCCTGTCCCAACGGCAGCCCAACCCGCGGCTGTCGCCACCAGCAGCCCGGAGCTTGTGCTGCGCAGCCAGGAGCCCAGCTGGCTGGAGGTGAAGGCCGAAGCAGGCAAGGTCCTCTTCCGCGGCACCTTCAGCGGCGAGCGCCACTTCCCCCTAGGAGGCGGGCTACAGGTGCTCGCCGGGCGACCCGACCTGGTGCAGGCCCAGCTGGGCACCGCACCTAGCCGGGCCCTCGGCCCGATCGATCAGGTGCGCTGGCAGCGTTTCAGTGCTCCGGCACCCTGAGCTCCAGGCCGCAGGCCTCCCGCACCACGGCAGCGCAGGCCTGCAGGCTCCAGCGCTCCAAGCTGAGATCCACCTGTGGCTGCCCCGGGGCAGCCGCCACGGGTTGCAGAACGATGCCGACGGCGCCTTCCTGCCGTTGCACCTGGAAAGCGGCGATTACCGGGGCCGGCCGGCGGTCTAGGGCGGCGGCCAACCGCAGCAGCAGGGCCATCGAACTCACCGTGCGCCGCTGCTCGCGGCCCTCGATCAGCTGCCATGACTCATGCCGTTTCTTCGGCAAGCTGCGCCGGTGATAACGGCCGATCGCCGCCACCATCAGGTGCTCCAGCTCGGAGTAGCCCAACAGCTCGCCATGGCGAATCAGATACCAGCTGTGCTTGTGGTAAGCCGAAATATTGATGCTCTTGCCACAGGTGTGCAGCTGGGCGGCGGCCCAGAGCAACTCCCGGCCTGGGCCGTCGTCAGCGTGGAGCAGCCCGCGGGATTGGTCGTAGAGGCTCAGGGCGTGGGCCGCGACCCGATCGGCCCGGGAGGGGTCAACGCCAAAACTCTGGGCCAGGTGCAGAACCGTGCGCTCCCGGATCGTGCTCTGGAAGGCGAAGCGATCGTCCAGTAGCCCATTGCGCAGCATCCAATCGACAATCAAGCCCTCCCGCAGGGCCCGATCACACACCACCAGCTCCCGCACCTGCAGCATGGCCATCGCGGTCTGCAGGATCAGCGCCCCGGGCACGATGATTTCGGAGCGCCGCTCATTGATGGCGCTCAGGGCCCGGCGCTGCTCCGGGGTCATCGCCAGCAGCCGGGCGGTGAGCTGGTCGATGCGCTCCCGGCAGAGCCGGTAACCATGGAGCTTGAGCGGGGGTTTGGGGTCTTCGGCCGCCGCCAGGGCCGCCAGGGCCATCGCCGTACCGCTGGTGGCCACCATCAGCGGCTGCTCACCGGGCCGCAGGGCCGCCTTCACTTCGGCAACGGCCGGATCCAGGGCCCCCTGGATATAGGCCTGCAGAAATCCCCGGCGATCGGCGGGGAGCGGGTCCTGCTGGCAGAACTCCCGCTGCAGCCGCACCGCGCCGATACGGGTGCTGCTGAGGCAGCGGGCATCTTGACCGTCGGCCAGCACCAGTTCGGTGGAGCCGCCACCAATATCAATGATCAGGTGGGGCCGGTCGGCAAAGGCCATGCCCGAGAGCACCCCCAGATAGATCAGCCGGGCCTCCTCCGGGCCACTCACCAGATCCACATCCAGCCCCAGCTGCTCCTGGAGGGCCACCAGGAAATCCCGACCGTTGGGGGCCTCCCGCACGGCGCTGGTGGCCGCGGTGACGATCTGCTCCACGCCATGGCTGAGGGCCAGGTCGCGGTCGTGGCGCAGGGTGCGGAAGGCTCGCTCAATCGCCTCAGCGCTCAGTTCGCCACTGTGGGGATCCCTATCACCAAGCCGGGTGGTGGCCTTCTCGGCCAGCACCACGCTGAAGCTGCAGAGCTTGGGATCCACCTCCGCCACCAACAGGTGGATCGAATTGGTGCCGATGTCGATTGCCGCCACCCGGCGCCGGCCGGCCGGCTGAAGGTTGGGGACCTGATCCATCGGGCTCGGCTGCTGCCGCTAGGGCGCCACTTTGCCATCCGCGGGCTATCCCACCGGCACCCCTAGGGTGCGGCGCAACGGAAAAAGAGCATGGCCTCCTCCCAACTGCGGGCCTGGCTGGAGCTGGTGCGCTGGCACAAGCCCAGTGGCCGTTTGATTCTGCTGATTCCAGCCGGCTGGAGCCTCTGGCTCGCCCCCCATGCCCCGCCGCCAGCCCAGCTGGTGGGCTGGATCGTGGTCGGGGGCCTGGCCGTGAGCGCGGCCGGCTGCATCGCCAACGACCTCTGGGACAGGCGCATCGACCCCCTGGTGGAGCGCACCCGCACCCGCCCCCTGGCCGATGGCCGACTCAGCGTGGCCGAAGCGCTGCTGTTGCTGCTGCTCTCCCTGCTGGTAGCCCTGGGGGTGGTGGTCTGGGGCCTGCCGCCGGAGAGCCGCGGGGCCTGCCTGGTGCTGGCGATAGCCGCCCTGCCACCGGTGCTGCTCTACCCCTCAGCCAAGCGCTGGTTTGCCTATCCCCAGCTGGTGCTTGCCCTCTGCTGGGGCTTTGCCGTCCTGATCCCCTGGGCGGCCCGCACGGGATCCCTGGCGGGCGGCTGGCCCCTGGCCCTGGTGTGGCTGGCCACCCTGCTGTGGACCTTCGGTTTCGACACGGTGTATGCCATGGCCGACCGCGACGACGACCGGGCCATCGGCGTGCGCAGCAGCGCCCTCAGCCTGGGAGAGGGCGCACCCCTGGCGGTGGCCCTCAGCTACGGCCTGGCCAGTCTGGCCCTGGGTCTGGCGGCAGGACTCCAGGGCACGGGCTGGATCACCTGGCCCCTCGGCCTGGTGGCAGCTGGGGGAATGCAGTGGGAAGCGGCCCTGCTGAGGCGCCCGAATCTGCCCCGCTCGGCCTTCGGGCGCCATTTCGGCCGCCAGGTGCAACTCGGTGGTCTGCTGCTGCTCGCCCTGGTGCTGGGCCAACTGCCATGAAGCAGCCAGCGCCCCTCCAACCCGGGGACCGGGTGCAGATGGTGGCAGCCAGTTCGGCCCTGATTGGGGACGCTGCCCTGGCCCGCCTGGATGCCGGCATCTCGGTGCTCGAGGGGTGGGGACTGGAGGTGGAGCGCCCCCCTCTAGTTGGGCGGAGCTGGGGCTACCTGGCCGGCCGCGATCAGGAGCGGCGCGGCGACCTGGAGGCCGCCGCCCGGCGGGGCGCCGACCTGCTGGCCTGCGTGCGCGGGGGCTGGGGCGCGGCTCGCCTGCTGGAGCAACCCCTGGCCCTGCCCTGCCGCTGGTTGCTTGGCTTCTCCGACGTCACCTCCCTGCTCTGGGCCCAGCTGGCCCAGGGCCAGGGCGGCGCCATCCATGGCCCCCTGCTGACCACCCTGGGGGCCGAGCCCGCCTGGAGCCAGGAGCGGTTGAGGGCCGTGCTGTTCGGCGACCCCCTCGCCCCCCTGCAGGGTGAGGGCTGGGTTGGCGGCAGCGCCAAAGGGCCGCTGCTGGCGGCCAATCTCACCGTGGCCACCCACCTGCTGGGCACCCCCCACCTGCCCGATCTGCGCGGCGCCATCCTGGTGCTGGAGGACGTGGGCGAGGCCCCCTACCGGATCGAGCGGATGCTCACCCACTGGCGCCTGTGCGGGGCACTGCAGCAGCTGGGCGGCATCGGCCTGGGGGCGTTCAGCGACTGCGATGGGAACTCGGAGGCGGCCAGTTCAGATTGCTTCTCGCTTGAGCAGGTGCTGCGTGAGCGCACCGCCGATCTAGGCATGCCGGTGGTGGCTGGGCTGCCCGTGGGCCATGTGGCCGGCAATGCGGCTTTGCCCCTGGGGGCCATGGCCGAGCTCGATGGCGACAGCGGTCAGCTGCGAATGGGGCCAGCTGCAACTCAGCCCTGGTGAGCAGCAGGCCTGGTCGAGAGCAGCGCTGCCGCCACGCTGAGATCGAAGGGGGTGGTGAGCTTGATGTTGGAGGGCGGCCCCTCCAACACCTGCACCGGCAGGCCAAGCAGTTCAAACAGGGCCGCGTCGTCGGTGACACTCCAGCCCTGCTCCCTGGCGCTGGCGTGGGCAGCCCGCAGCTGGTGCACGGGAAAGCCCTGGGGGGTCTGGGCCGCCCAGAGAGAGCGGCGATCGGGGGTGGCGGTGATCGTGCCCTCGCCGTCCACCTGCTTGATCGTGTCGGTGACCGGGGTGGCGGCAATCACGGCAGCCCCGCCGGATACGGCGGCGGCACAGCGCTGCAGCAACTCGGGCTCCACCAGGCAGCGGGCGCCATCGTGAATCAGCACCCCCTCCGCCTCGGGTGGCAGCGCCGCCAGACCCAGACTCACCGACTCCTGGCGCGTGTCGCCGCCGACGATCCAGCGGACCGGCCGGTCTGGAGAAGCCGCCGCCACGATCGCGGCGATCGCCTCCCCATCCAGCGGCTGCCCGACGATGCCGATCCAGCTGATGGCAGGGCAAGCCAGGGCGGCCTCCAGGGTCCAGGCCAACACGGGCCGACCCGCCACTGGCAGCAACAGCTTGTTGCCCTCTGCCCCCATGCGGCGGCCGCTGCCGGCGGCGGCGATCAGCAAATGCACAAGCAACTCCCGTTCAGTGGGTCAAACCGGATCCAATCCATACAATCAGGCCGCAGACTCCATGCCCTTGCAATGCGCGCCCTGTTTCTAATTCCGGGTGGCAGCAGCGAGCAGCTGCAGAGTTTCGCCGCCGCCGCCGCGGTGGCCGACCAACTCAAGGCCGAGGTGCAGGTGGTCTGCCCGATGGCAACCATGCCCATCTGGGGCCTGCATCCGGCGGTGGGCCGGGCCCTGCCCTTCGCCTACGACCAGGCCACCCTGGCCGACTGGGCCAACCTGATGGGATCGGTGCGCGAGCCGGATTTTCAGCTGTGTTTCAACCTGGCGCCCAGCCGCCAGATGGACCTGATGCTGTCCCTCAGCCACATCCCCACCCGAATTGCGGCCAGTGGTTTCTCCGCCACCGAAAAGATCACACCCAGCTCTGACAGCTGGCCCAACCAGGCCCTAGCCGCCTACCTCCAACCGGTCGGGGTGCGGCTTGAAGCCGACAGCTTCCGCCTCACCCTGGCCCAGACAGATCTCGCCGCCGCCGCCGCCCTGCCTGCCGGGGATGGGCCGGCCCTGCTGCTCGCCCCCTCAGGCGCGGCTGGCGACTGGCCCGCCGGCCAGTGGCAAGACCTGCCGGCAGCGATCCGCACCAAACTGCCCAACCTGCGGACCCAGGCGGCCCTGGGGGGCGCCACGGCCGGGGCCCTGCGTCAGCGGGCAGCCCAGATCGCCAGCGTCGATGTGGTGTTGGCCAGCGATCCGCTGACGGTTGAACTGGCCCTGCTGCTGGGGATACCGCTGGTGGCCCTGGGCCGGGAGGCCACCAGCCTGCCCAAGCGCGCCGGGGTTCAGGGCCTGGGCTCCGCCACCTCCCTCAGCCAGCTCACGGGCGCCGAGGTGCTAGCCGCCCTGGGCCTGGGCTGATCACTCCATACGGTCAGCCCACGCCATACGATCAGCGCCAGTGAAGCCCTAGCTGCGATGCCCAGCCCCGCTCCCCTGGCCGACCAAGTCGCCCTGGTCACCGGAGCCAGCAGGGGTATTGGCCGTGCCATAGCCCTGGAGCTGGCCGCCGCCGGGGCCCTGGTGGTGGTGAATTACGCCAGCTCACCGGAGGCCGCCGAAGCGGTGGTGGCCGAGATCGCCGCGGCCGGGGGCCGGGCCTGGGCCCACCAGGCCAACGTGGCCGAGGAGGAGCAGGTGGAGGCGATGGTGAAGGCGGTGCTGGCCAAGGAGGGCCGGCTCGATGTGCTGGTCAACAACGCCGGCATCACCCGCGATGGCCTGCTGATGCGCATGAAAACCGCCGACTGGCAGAGCGTGATCGACCTCAACCTCACCGGCGTGTTCCTCTGCACCCGGGCCGTCAGCCGCACGATGCTGAAGGCCCGCTCCGGCCGGATCATCAACATCACCTCGGTGGTGGCCCTGATGGGCAATCCGGGCCAGGCCAACTACAGCGCCGCCAAGGCGGGCCTGATCGGCCTCACCCGCAGCAGCGCCGCCGAATTCGCCAGCCGCGGCGTCACCGTCAACGCGGTGGCCCCCGGCTTCATCGAGAGCGACATGACCGCCGAGCTCAACAAGGAGCCGATCCTGGCGGCCATCCCCCTGGGGCGCATGGGCCAGCCGGCCGAAGTGGCCAGCGCCGTGCGCTTCCTGGCCGCCGATCCCGCCGCGGCCTACATGACCGGCCAGGTATTGCAGGTGGATGGCGGCATGGTCATGCGCTAGGGCCTCAGGGATTGGTGATCGGCTGACCCAGCTCCTCGCGCAGCCGGCGAATTCTCAACAGCAAGCGCAGACGGCGGCTACGGGCGGTGAGCGTGAGAAACAGCCGCACCGGCACGTACACCAGGGCCATCAACACCCCGAACACCGCCACCATTACAAACACCATCGCATTGGCACTGGTGGCAGGCGCCAGCGCAACCGCCTCGTTTGCGCTTTCCAGGGCCGTTTGCAGCAGATCCTCCATCTCCCCGCTTTCTGCTAAGGCCGACCCTATCGAGGCTGGCGGGATTCGGCAGCCCAAGGAGGGGATCGATTCGGCTTTCCCCACCCCAACCCCCCCTGCGTGGAGCGGGGCTGCTGTGGGACCCTGAAATCACCCGAATTGACCCCTCTCCATGGCCAAGCTGATCAGCTTCTCGGACGCTTCCCGCGGCTCCCTTGAGAGGGGTGTCAATGCCCTGGCCAATGCGGTCAGGGTGACCATCGGCCCCCGCGGCCGCAACGTGGTGCTCGAGAAAAAATTCGGCGCCCCCGACATCGTCAATGACGGCGTCACCATCGCCAAGGAGATCGAGCTCGAGGATCCCTTCGAGAACGTGGGCGCCAAGCTGATGCAGCAGGTGGCCAGCAAAACCAAGGACACCGCCGGCGACGGAACCACCACCGCCACCCTGCTGGCCCAGGCCATGGTGCGCGAGGGCCTCAAGAACGTGGCCGCCGGCGCCAACCCGGTGGGCCTGCGCAAGGGAATGGAGATGGCCTGCGCCCAGATCGTCACGGGAATCGCCGCCCGCGCCCAGGCCGTCGCCGGTGAGGCGATCCGCCAGGTGGCCACCGTGAGCTCCGGCAACGACGAAGAGATCGGCCGGATGATCGCCGAGGCCATGGACAAAGTCAGTGCCGACGGGGTGATCACAGTGGAGGAATCCACCTCCCTGGCCACCGAGCTGGAGATCACCGAAGGCATGGCCTTCGACCGGGGCTACAGCTCCCCCTACTTCGTCACCGACCAGGAGCGGCGCGAATGCGTCTTCGAAAACGCCCTGATCCTGATCACGGACCGCAAGATCAGCACGATCGCCGACCTGGTGCCCGTGCTCGAGGCCGTTTCCAAGGGCGGGCGGCCCCTGTTGATCCTGGCCGAGGAGGTGGAAGGCGAAGCCCTGGCCACCCTGGTGGTGAACAAAAACCGCGGTGTGCTTCAGGTGGCCGCCGTGCGGGCCCCGGGCTTCGGTGATCGCCGCAAGGCCATGTTGGGTGACATCGCCATCCTGACTGGCGCCACCGTGGTCAGCGAAGACCAGGCCATGACCCTGGATAAGACCGGGCTGGCCGAACTCGGCCAGGCGCGCCGCATCACCATCACCAAGGACAGCACCACGATCGTGGCCAACGGTGACCACCAGGCCGCCGTTGCCGACCGGGTGGCCTCGATCCGGCGCGAACTTGACAACACCGATTCCGAATACGACCGCGAAAAGCTCAATGAGCGGATCGCCAAGTTGGCCGGGGGTGTGGCCGTGATCAAGGTGGGCGCCCCCACCGAAACCGAGCTGAAGAACCGCAAGCTGCGCATCGAGGATGCCCTCAATGCGACCCGCGCCGCCGTGGAGGAAGGCATCATTGCTGGCGGGGGTTGCACCCTGCTTGAGCTGGCCCAGGGCCTCGATAGCCTGGCCGCTTCCAGCCAGGGCGATGAGCGCACCGGCGTTGGCATCGTGCAGCGCTCCCTGGCCGAACCCGTGCGCCAGATCGCCCACAATGCCGGCGCCGACGGGGCCGTGGTGGCCAACGAGATCCTGCGCCTGGGCAAGGGCTACAACGCCCTCACCGGCGTCTACGAAGACCTGCTCAGCGCCGGCATCCTCGATGCCGCCAAGGTGGTGCGCTTAGCCCTCCAGGATGCGGTGTCAATCGCTTCGATGCTGATCACCACTGAAGTGGTGATCGTCGACAAGCCCGAACCCGAAGCCCCCCCCGCCGCCGGCGACATGGGTGGAATGGGCGGCATGGGAGGTATGGGTGGAATGGGAGGTATGGGTGGCATGGGCGGGATGGGAATGCCCGGGATGATGTGAGCCCTAGCAGCAGGCCTGCACGTAGGCCGCCACCTGGAGGTCAACTCCGGTGATGGCGGTACCCACCACCACCAGGTCTGCACCCTGATCGAGGGCCTGACGCACCTGCTGGGGGCTGGCGATGCCCCCTTCGCACACCAAGCTCACCCCAGGGGGCAGTTGCTGCCTGAGCAGCGGC